>NZ_JBXAWD010000007.1:0-298926 GCF_057291535.1 Pseudomonas sp. 1L-E-NC-VB-C3
TGGGCCTGCATGCGGGCAGGCGAAGACTTCAGTACAGCCAAGCTTTTTAGCGATAAACACACCCAAAAAGCTTGACCGTGAACAGAGTATCTACAATGGAAAACGTGATTCCGTGTAGGAGCTGCCGCAGGCTGCGATCTTTTGCTTTAAAGCCTCAGACGCCGGCCTTCGGCGAGGTCAGCGAATCATTGCCGGTGACGGTCGCCGTTTCCGTGGCCACTTCGGCATTGGTCTTCAACTTGCTCAGTTCTTCCCCGGCGCGTTCGATCTTCGCCCGCACGTTGCTCATGTCCTGACGGCCTTTTTCCAACAGGCTTTTCGCCGAGCAGTGTCCGGTGATGCCACGGGCTACGGCCATGCCGCCGAGCGCCACTTGCAGCAGGCCGAATACGCCGCCACGGCGCAGGCCCTTGCCGACCATCAGCACGCCGCCGGTCAACGAGCCGACGCGCTCCCAGCCATGCACATTCTTGTGCGAAGGCGACTGGAACGGGGTGGATTCGATGCGTTCTACGCGTTTGAGCTCGCTCATGATCTATCTCCAAGCAGGGTGCGATTGATAGATAAGCTGACTGCCGGGGCCGTCAGCTTGTTCCATCGAATGTGCGACGCTTCAGCGGAATTTCGGCCCGGAGCGGGTGTTCAGGCCCTTGGCCATGCGGTCGTAGAGCACGACGTTGACCGTGGCGGCGAGGTTCATGCAGCCGGTGGTGGGGATGTACACGACGTCTTCGCACCAGTCGCGAATCTCCTTATCCAGCGAGCCGTCTTCCGGCCCGAAGATGTACAGGGCGCGGTCGGGGTGGGTGTATTCCGGCAGCGGCCGTGCGCCTTCGACCAGCTCTACCGCAACGGGCACGCAGTTAAGCGGAAGGATTTTTTTCAGGTCGTCGATGCCGATCAACGGGATGTCGTAGTGCACGCGCTTGGTGTCGGTGACGAAATCGGCGGCGCGTTCATAACGCTTGCCGGTGTAGAACACCGACGCCACGCCGTAACAGCCTGCGGCGCGCATCACCGAACCGACGTTCTCCGGTGATTTGGGGTTATACAAACCAATGCAGCTGTACCGTTTGTCTGCCACGAGCGGGGTGCCTTCGGGAAAAAGAGGGCGATTATACGGGGATTGGGGGAGGGCGGGCAGATTCGAGATTTGTGGTGCCTGGCCGGCCGCCTTCGCGAGCAGGCTCGCTCCCACAGGGGAACGCATTTCAACTGTGGGAGCGAGCCTGCTCGCGAAAGGGCCAGCTCAGGCGATGAAGATCTTCAATCTTCTTTTTTCATCAGGCCAGCCAGGGCCGCAAACGGGTTATGCGTGGCCTTGGCGATCTTCGGTGTGCTCAGCGAGCCGTCGCCGAAATACTGCTGATCGGTGTAACGCGAGTGCTCGTTGTCGTGGCAATACAGGCACAACAGCTCCCAGTTCGAGCCGTCCTGCGGGTTGTTGTCGTGGTTGTGGTCGCGGTGATGCACAGTCAGTTCGCTCAGGCGCTTGCCGGAAAACTCGCGGGCGCAGCGGCCGCAGACGTGCGGGTACATTTTCAGAGCCTTGTCGCGGTAGCCCATTTCCTTGTCGCGCTGGTTGTCGGCGAGGATGCGGTCCAGCTTCGACGTGTTGGTGGGGGTGGACGAACTCATGGGTTCACCTTTGCAGAAAGACTGATGACGGTTATGCGCAGTTTAGCTCAGCCCTTGAGCTTCTCGGCAATCCAGATCGTGTGACGGGTGCCCTTGTTGCCGTGGGCGAAGACCTGGACTTCTTCGGCCTTGAAACCGGCCTTCTTCAATTTGTCGGAAAACTGTCGGTCGGCGCTGGCCGACCATACCGCGAGCACACCTTTGGGGCGCAGCGCCTTGGCGCAGGCATTCAGACCTGCGGCGGAATACAGCCAGCTGTTGGCCTTTTGAGTCAGGCCTTCGGGGCCGTTGTCAACGTCAAGCATGATCGCATCGAAACCGTTCGGCTCGCTTTGCAGCACATTGGCCACATCTTCCTGACGGATCACCGTGCGCGGGTCGAGCAATGGCCGACCGGACTTCTCCCCGAGCGGGCCGCGATTCCACTCGACTACGCCGGGCACCAGCTCAGCGACCACCACTTCGGCGGACTTGCCCAGGTGCTTGAGTGCCGAGGCGAGGGTGAAACCCATGCCCAGGCCGCCGATCAACACCCGCGAATTCGGCCGGCCGGCGACCTTGCGGCAGGGGATCTCGGCCAGCGCATCTTCAGAACCGTGCATGCGCGTGTTCATCAACTGTCCGCCGTCGCCGCCCTGGATCTTGATGACGAAATCCTCGCCATACTCGAACAGGCACAGGGCACCGCCGTTTTCAGGGATCGGGGTGGTGTCGAGCAGAACGAAACGTTTCATGGAAATCTCTAAAGGGGGGAAGGCAAGCAGGCGCGTTGGGAGTAGCCTGAGCACAGACTAAAGGCCAAACGGAGCCCTTGATGAAGCGCACCATTCTAACGGTCATTACCCTGGCCGCGCTCGCGATTACTGCAGTGCAGGCCCAGCAGAGCGTTCCGGTCAGCCCGACGCCGCAGCCCGGCTCGCCCGGCACCGCGACGCCGACACCGTATCCGCAGATCACCCCGATCACCCTGCCCAAGTCGGGCGCCGGTAGCGGCAGCCCGCCATTGGTGCCGATCGAAATGCCCAGCCCGCCGAGCAAGGATCAACCGGTGCCGGGCATCGAGCCGAACGGCAACAAGGTCAAATCCCCCGGCGGTTAAACCTGTTGCGCGGCGAGCTGGCCGTCGGCCATGCGCAGGCGTTTGGACAGCGAGACGGCGAGGGCGCGGATGATCTTCGCGGCGATTTTCGGTGCGTCGTTGAGCATTTTCTCCAGCGAATCCTTGCCCAGATTGAGCAACTGACAATTGCTCGCCGCGATGCAGGTAGCCGAGCGGCGCTCGCCATCGAGCACGGCCATTTCACCGAAGGCCCGGCCGCTGCGCAGGGTGGCCATGGTGATGACCTGGCCGTCAGCGCCGGTTTTCTGCACGGCGACCTGGCCGGTGTGGATGATGCACATGAAACTGCCGGCATCACCCTCGCGAAAAATCGCCTCGCCTTCAGCCACGGTGCTGATGCTGAAATAGCCGGAAGCGGCCGCGAAGTCGGCCAGCTGCAATTGATCGAACAGGCCACAGTCCATCAGCCAGTCGCGGATCTCGTTGTTCAGAAAGGTCGGTTCAGACATGTCGATGCGGTCTTTTTGTTATCACATTTCAAGGCTATACACGGATCCCGTAGGAATGGGCTTTTGTGGCGAGGGGATTTATCCCCGCTCGGCTGCGCAGCAGTCGCAAATCCTGCCAACTCGGTGCTTCAGGAATACTGAGTTTGCAGGGTTTGGGGCCGCTTCGCAGCCCAACGGGGATAAATCCCCTCGCCACAAGGGTCTGCTGTAAGACCCAAGCCACCCACAGAGTTCCTCAGGCAATCTGCAAAACCTTGAACACAAATGCATATTCGAGCGCTACGTCACGTAATCCCTGATAGCGCCCGCTCATGCCGCCATGCCCGGCGCCCAGTTCGGTCTTGAGCAGCAGCACATTGTCGTCGGTCTTGGTTGCGCGCAATTTTGCTACCCACTTGGCCGCTTCCCAGTACTGCACGCGGCTGTCGTTGTAGCCGGCGATCACCAGCAGTGGCGGATAAGCCTGCGCGGTGACGTTTTCGTACGGTGCGTAAGCCTTGATCCGATCATAGACGTCCGGTTCTTGCGGGTTGCCCCATTCGTCGTATTCGGTGACGGTCAGCGGCAGATCGGGGTCGAGCATGGTGTTGAGCACGTCGACGAACGGCACTTCGGCAATCGCCACGCCGAACAGGTCCGGGCGCTGATTGAGTACCGCGCCGATCAGCAGGCCACCGGCGCTGCCGCCGCTGATCGCCAGTTTTTCCGCCGTGGTGATGCCGTTGAGGATCAGAAACTCAGCGCAAGCGATGAAGTCGCTGAAGGTGTTGTGTTTGTGTTCCTGCTTGCCGGCGCGATACCAGGCTTCGCCCAGCTCGCCGCCGCCGCGTACGTGGGCAATGGCGAAGGCCATGCCGCGATCGAGCAGGCTCAGGCGGGCGTGAGAAAACCACGGATCGAGGCTGGAGCCGTAAGCGCCATAACCATACAGATACAGCGGCACCGGTTTACCGACCATTTCGCGCTTCATCACCAGACTGATCGGCACCTGCGTGCCGTCCGGGGCGGTGGCCCATAGGCGTTGGCTGACATAGGCGTCGGCATCAAATTGGCCGAGTACCGGGGTTTCCTTGAGCACCGTTTGCTCGCCGCTGGCAAGAATCAACTGGCGCACCTGGGCCGGGCGATTCAATGCTTCGTAGCGCAAGCGAATGCGGTCGCTCTCGAATTCCAGGCTGTTTTGCACGTGGAGGCTGTAGGCCGCATCGGGCAATTGCACGCGATACGGCGCCGAGCCCTGCGGGTGAACCTCGATGATCGGCAGGCCACCTTCGCGCAGACTCAAAGTCATCGCTTCGGTGTTGAGGCTGACACCGTCGAGCATCACTTCTTCGTTGTGCGGGATCAGGTTCTGCCAGTCGGCCTCGCTCGGCGGCACGCCAGTGTCCGGGGCCTGATACAGGGCGAAGTTGATGCCGTCGCGGTTGGTACGGATAAACCATGTCCAGACGCCATCGAGCAGGCCGTGGTCGACGTCGTATTCGTGATCTTCGACCCGTGGCGCCAGGCAGCTGAACGGCAGGTGCGGTTGGTTGGCGTCCAGCGCCCAGACTTCACTGGTGGTCTTGCTGCCCAGCGACAGCAGCAATTGCTGTTCGGAGCTGGCGCGGTAGCAATGCAGGAAGAAACGCCCGTCCGGCTCGTGAAAAACCTCTTCGGCGGCAGTGCCATCAAGGCGATAGCGGAACAGTTTGTGCGGGCGATGGGTGTCGTCGAGCACACCGAAAAACAGGGTCAGGCTGTCGTTGGCCCAGGTCATGCTGCCGTCGCAGTCCTCGAATTCCAGTTCGCTGACCTTGTCGTTGGACAGCTCCTTGACGAACAGCGTGTAGATCTCGTCGCCCGAGGTATCGACGCTGTAGGCCAGGCGCTGGTGATCGGGGCTGATGCTGAAAGCACCGAGCGAGAAGAAACCGCCGTTGGCCAGCGCATTCGGGTCGAGCAATAGTTGCTCGCGGCTTTCATCGAGGGTCAGGCTGTCGTCCGCCGGGCGCGGGCAGCGGTAGTGCCGGGCATATTCGTCACCGGCGGTGGTGCGCGTGTAATAAAGGTAGGGGCCCCAGGGCGAGGGCAGGGACAGATCAGTCTCGAGAATCCGCCCCTTGATTTCGTTGAACAGGCTTTCGCGCAGCTCGGCCTGATCGGCGATTTGCGCTTCCTGATAAGCGTTTTCAGCCTTGAGGTAGTCGAGCACCGCGTCGGTATCGCGTTCCTGCAGCCAGGCATACGGGTCGGCGCCGGGCGCCCGCTGGGCAATCGGGGCAGTCATGACATTGGCGGATTGGGGCATGGAAGGCTCTCGGACAATATTCGGAATTGGGTTGTTCGCAGGTCTTGAAAGCGCCGCAGCCCGTGTGGGAGCGAGCCTGCTCGCGAAAGCGGTGTGTCAGGCAACGCTGTTGCAACTGACAGTCCGTATTCGCGAGCAGGCTCGCTCCCACAGGGGCGGCTGCTGGCCGTCTGGTATTGGGACAAGCCGCATGGGCGAAAAGTCGTTACTATAAGCGCCTATTTGCCTGCCTTGCCATGGACACCATGACCGAGAACGACTATCTGATCGCCTGGGGCCTTTACGCCTTTGCCGCCGTGGGCTGCCTGCTGGTATGGATGCGCCTGACCACCTGGATGTGGCGTTGGCTGCGCGAGCCGCTGCGTGTGCTGATGGCGGTGTTGCTGTTCAGCCCGACCATCGTCGATCCGGTGAAAGCCAAAGTTGCACCGGCCATCGCCATCACCGCCCTGGACATGCTGTTCAAGGTCGGCAACAACGCCTGGCGCGCGGTTTCCGATCTGTTCATGTACGGCATGATCGCCTTCGGGGTGTATCTGGTTTTCGTCTTGATCCGCCTGCCGATCGAGCGTGCCTCGGTAGCACGGCGTGAACGCGCCGAGGCAGCCAAGGCCGCCGCCCGTGCCGAAGAGCGCGACGATGATCAACCGTTCGGTGGCGCCGGTGACGACCGCTACGGTCGCCCGCCAGTACCGAACAATCCGCAGCGCATGCGGGTCGAGCCGCGTCTGTAACCCGAGAGTCCGCACATGTGTGAATTACTGGGCATGAGTGCCAACGTGCCGACCGACATCGTGTTCAGCTTCACCGGCCTGATGCAGCGCGGCGGCCGTACCGGCCCGCACCGCGACGGCTGGGGCATTGCCTTCTACGAAGGGCGGGGCCTGCGGCTGTTTCAGGACCCGGCAGCGAGCAGCGAGTCGGAAGTTGCCAACCTGGTGCAGCGTTATCCGATCAAGAGCGAAGTGGTCATCGGCCATATTCGCCAGGCCAACGTCGGCAAGGTCTGCCTGTCCAACACCCACCCGTTCGTCCGCGAACTGTGGGGGCGCAACTGGTGTTTCGCGCACAACGGCCAGCTCGCCGACTTCACTGCGATCAAGAGTTTCTACCGACCGGTCGGCGATACCGACAGCGAAGCGGCGTTCTGCGATTTGCTCAACCGGGTACGCGCAGCCTTCCCCGAGCCGGTCGATATCGAAACGCTGCTGCCGGATCTGGTCGCAGCGTGCGCCGAATATCGCAGCAAAGGCGTGTTCAATTGCCTGCTCAGCGACGGTGACTGGCTGTTCTGTTACTGCTCGACCAAACTCGCCCAGATCACCCGCCGCGCCCCGTTCGGCCCGGCGCGGCTCAAGGATGTCGATGTGATCGTCGACTTCCAGGCCGAAACCACGCCCAACGACGTGGTCACGGTGATTGCCACCGAGCCTCTGACCGAAAACGAAACCTGGACCCGTTACGAACCGGGCCAATGGAGCCTGTGGCGACGCGGCGAATGCGTCAGCCAGGGCAAGACCGAATAAGGATTTGCACCCATGTTGCTCAGTTATCTACGGCTGGTGTTGTTTGCGGCGGGCCTGTTGATCGGTGTCCAGGTGCCGGGGTTCATCAACGATTACGCCCAGCGTGTCGAAGCGCACCTGATCGAAGCGCAGACCGGTCTGCGTGGTTTCCAGGGCACGGCGGATCAGTTTTTCAAAGGCGATATGCAGGCGCTGGTCGCGCATTACCGGGCCAGCGAAGATCCGATTTTTCGCAGCGATGCCGACAGCCTGAACACTTTGCTCACTCGCCAGGTCGCGCTGGATAAGCAGTTCCAGGCGATGCAAGGCCCGTGGTATGTGCGCTTCCTGCAAGTGGTGCTGGCCGCCGATCCGGATATTCGCAAGGAAACCTGGAACGGCTACAGCTACCAGATCCTGCTGACGCCAGAGGCGATGATCTGGGGCATGAGCGGCGCATTGCTGCTGTCGTTCGGCATCGAATGCCTGTTCCGCCTGATCGACTGGGTCGTCCTCGGCGGCCGCCGCCTGCGCCAGAGCCGGCCGATCGAAGATCGCGATGTGCGCGGTTTGTAAGACTTGCACAATCCCCTCTGGCAAGAGAGGCCTTATGGCATGGGGGATTCTGTGGTGAGTGGGCTCTGGGGTGAGTGGGTTCTGTGGTGAATGGGCTCTGTGGTGAATGGGCTATGGGGGGAGTGGGTTCTGTGGCGAATGAGTTCCGTGGCGAGTGGGTTCTGTGGTGAATGAGTTCTGTGGCGAGGGGATTTATCCCCGTTGGGCTGCGCAGCAGCCCCAAAACCTGCACTGAAAGACCGCGTTGGCCGCAATCACGACTGCTGCGCAGCCGAGCGGGGATAAATCCCCTCGCCACGTAATCATTCAGTAAGGGTGATGTAGTCCTTGCCGACCTTGTGCGCATACCCCGCCAGGACCTGCTGACACAACGTCACGATCTCCTCGACCCACTCAACCCCGACCCGCCACGACACCACCACCGGCAGATTCGCCGGCCGCTGCTCGATGTCGAGCAAGATCAATTCGCCCCGTGCCAGCCCCTCGGTCACCAGCACCGGCGGCAGCGCGCCGATACCGAAGCCGTCGCGCAACAACCGGGTGATCGCCGACACCGAGTTCACGCAATTCAAGCGTGGCGCCATGACGCCGCTGGCCTGCATCAGCGCGACGATATCCTGATGCGGTCGTGAGTTTTTCGAATAGGTGATGATCCGCTCCTGCGCCAGTTCGGCGAGGTCGGCGTAGTCGCGGTTGTAGATCGAATTGCTCGCGACAATCCAGCCCAGCGGATGGCTCGCCAGCTCGAGGCTGCGCACGCTTTCGTGACGGACCAGATCGGTTTGCAGAACCAGATCAAGGAAGCCTTTTTGCAGTTGATCGCAGAGGTTCAGCGCGGTATCCGCGACCAATTCGATTTCCACCCGTGGGTACAGATCGGTCATCTGCGCCACCAGCGGGCTCAGCCAGGTATGGATCACTGTGTCCATCACGCCGATACGCACCCGGCCGACCTTGCTCGAACGGGTCTCGATCGACTGCTTCAGCGCCGCCATGGTGTCGAGCATCTGCTCGGCATAGTCGAGCACTTTCAGGCCTTCCGGGGTCAGGCTGACGCCGCGTGAGTCGCGCAAAAACAGCTTTACGCCCAGCTCGCCTTCGAGCACCGCAATGCGGCTGGAAATCGATGCCTGGGTGGTGAACAGCTTGTCAGCGGTCAGGCGAAAACTCTTCAGGCGCGCGACCCAGACAAAGGTCTCGAGAAACTTCAGATTCATGGACAAGGCTCGAGTGACAAATTTTTCTTATGCCTAAGGCGGGTTTTTATTCGTTGGACGGCGCAGGGCAGGGCGACGAAAAATCGGCGCATCCGGTTCCCACGATAGGCGTCGTCGGAGCTTCGAACAAGACCAATAAAAGCCCTGCGGAGATTTGCCATGAGTGCTCCCGATACCCTTCCTTTATCCAAGCCTGCGGCGCGTCCGGGGCCATTCGACTGGTACCGCAACATCAACCAGCAGGAGCGCCGCACGTTCTGGAGCTGCAAGATCGGCTACGGTCTGGACGGTATGGACACGCAGATGCTCAGCTTCGTCGTGCCGACGCTGATCGCGATGTGGGGCATCACCACGGGCGAAGCGGGGCTGATTCACACCAGCACCTTGATCGCTTCGGCGATCGGCGGTTGGGTCGCCGGGATCCTCTCCGACCGCATCGGCCGCGTGCGCACGCTGCAACTGACGGTGCTGTGGTTCGCCTTCTTCACCTTCCTCTGCGGCTTCGCGCAAAACTACGAACAATTGTTGATCGCGCGCACGTTGATGGGCTTCGGTTTCGGCGGTGAATGGACCGCTGGCGCAGTGTTGATCGGTGAAGTGATCCGCGCCAAGGATCGCGGCAAAGCGGTGGGCATGGTGCAATCCGGCTGGGCGCTGGGCTGGGGCCTGACGGCGATTCTGTACGCGCTGCTGTTTTCGGTGTTGCCAGCGGAAGATGCCTGGCGCGCGCTGTTCATCCTCGGCATCGTGCCGGCGATATTCGTGATTTTTGTCCGTCGACTGGTGAAAGATCCGGAGATCTATCGCGAAGCCAAAGCCGCGCAAACTCCGGAAAACCCGGCGAAGTTCTACGAGATCTTCGCACCGGGAATGCTCTTCACCACGTTTCGCGCTTCTTTGCTGACCACCGGTGCGCTGGGCGGCTACTACGCGATCACCTCCTGGCTGCCGACTTTCCTCAAAAACGAGCGCGGTTTGAGCGTGCTCGGCACCGGTGGTTATCTGGCGATGGTGATCGTCGGTTCCTATGTCGGTTATGTGATCAGCGCGTATCTGACCGACCTGCTGGGGCGGAAAAAGAACTTCATTTTGTTCGCGGTCGGCTCGTTCACCATCGTTCTGCTCTACACGCAGATGCCGGTCAGTAACGGCGTGATGCTCTGGCTGGGCTTTCCGCTGGGCTTCTTCGCTTCGGGGATTTTCAGCGGCATGGGTGCGTTTCTCACCGAATTGTTCCCTACGCGGATTCGCGGCTCGGGCCAGGGTTTCTGCTACAACATCGGCCGCGCGCTGGCGGCGTTGTTCCCGCTGTTGATCGGCCTGCTCAGCCAGAAAGTGCCATTGAGCATGGGCATCGGCGCCTTCGCGGCGGTCTCCTATGGCGTGGTGATTCTGGCGGCGCTGAGCCTGCCGGAAACCCGTGGCAAGCAACTCGACGCGCAGTAACTGATACCCTGCGCAGAAGTCTCCTACAGATAAAAAGACCAGCAGCTACAGGAGTGTTCACCGTGAGCCGCCTGCTATTGAATTGCGACATTGGCGAGAGCTTCGGCAGCTGGACCATGGGTCTGGACGCCGAAGTCATGCCCTTCATCGATTGCGCCAACGTTGCCTGTGGTTTCCATGCCGGCGACCCGAGCATCATGCGCAAAACAGTGGCGCTGGCGCTCGAGCATGGCGTGCAGATTGGCGCGCACCCGGCCTATCAGGATCTGGTCGGATTCGGCCGGCGTTCCATGGCCTATTCCGCGCAAGAGCTGCAAGACATCCTGCATTACCAGATCGGTGCCCTCGACGGCATCTGCAAGGCGCAGGGCGGGCGCGTGAGCTACGTCAAACCCCACGGCGCGATGTACAACGACATGATGGCCAACCCTGCGCAATTGCGTGCGGTGGTGCAGGCCGTGGCCGCTTATGATCGCAATCTGCCGCTGATGTTGATGGCGACCCGAGACAACGCTGCGGCGCAGCAAATTGGCGATGAATACGGCGTAACGCTGTGGTTTGAAGCATTCGCCGACCGTGCCTACGACAGCGCCGGCCGGCTGGTCTCCCGGCAACTGCCGGGCGCCGTGCATCACGATCCCGAAAAAATCATCGAGCAAGCGCTGACCATTGCCGATGGCGGCGCGCTCACCGCCAGCGATGGCAGCGCCTTGATCCTGCGCGCCAATACCTTGTGTGTACACGGCGACAACGCCAGTTCCGTGGCCGCCGTGCAGCGCATTCGCCAGGCCTTGCAGCAGTCGAGTGCGTCATGAACCCACGGATTGAAGTGGTGGCGCTCGACTGCCTGATGCTGCGTCTGTTCGATGAAATCGCCGAAGCCAACATGCCGTGGCTGCTCGCCGCCAGCGAGCGTTTGCGCACGGCGTTTGGTGCACAGTTGATCGATCTGGTGCCGTCCTATACGACGTTGATGGTGCATTACGACCTGACGCTGTTGAGTCCTGCTCAGGCGCGTGACTTGATCGCCGAAGCGCTGGTCGATCTGACGCCGAATGCGCGCCGTGCCGGGCAGCGCCACGTCTTGCCGGTCTGGTACGACTTGAGTGTCGGCCCGGAACTGAGCCTGTTGGCTGAACGCAGCGGTCTCGCGGTGGAGGAGGTGATTCGTCGCCACAGCGCACGGGAATATCAGGTGTTCGCGTTGGGCTTTGCGCCGGGTTTTGCCTTCATGGGCCTGGTCGAAGAAATGCTCGCCGCGCCGCGCTTGAACACACCGCGCAAGAAAGTCGCCGCTGGCAGCGTCGGTATCGCCGAGCGGCAGACCGCTGCCTATCCGGTGGTCTCGCCCGGTGGCTGGAACCTGATCGGGCGCACCCCGGCGCAACTGTTTGATCGCCATCGCGACGGCTACAGCCTGATGCAACCGGGCGACACGGTGCGCTTCGAAGCCGTCGATCACGCCGAATTCATACGCTTGGGCGGCGATGACACCCCACTGGAGGCGCTGGCATGAGTCGATTGATGATCGAGGCCAGCACGCCGCTGTGCCTGTTGCAGGATGCCGGGCGGTTTGGCGTGCGGCATCTGGGCGTGACCCAGGGCGGCGCGGCGGATTGGTGTTCGATGAGCTGGGCCAATTGGCTGCTCGGCAATGAGCTGGATGCAGCAGTGGTTGAAATCACCCTCGGCGGGTTTGCTGTTGTGGCTGAAGAGGATTGCCTGCTGGCGCTGGCGGGAGCGGATCTCGGCGCGCAGATCGACGGCCAGCCGCTGGCGCCGTGGCGCAGTTTCAAATTGGCGAAAGGCCAGACATTGCGGTTCACGCAGCCTTCGCTCGGCGCCCGGGCGTATCTGGCCGCGCCCTTTGGGTTTACTGCGCCCAAGGTACTGGGCAGCAGTGCCACGGTGGTGCGCGAAGAATTGGGCGGGCTTGATGGCATGGGCCTTCCGCTCGCCAAAGGGGCGGTGCTCGGTTACAGCGGCGAAGCGTTGGCAGTACGGGAAATGCCTTCGGCGCTGCGGCCGGATTTCAAAACGCACGCGCCTTTGGACTTGGTGCTCGGCGCACAGATCGGCCAGTTCAGCGGGCAGAGCCTGTTCGATGTCTTCAACAGCGCCTGGACCATCGACAGTCGCGCCGACCGCATGGGCATCCGCCTGCTCGGCTCGGCGTTGCAATATCAGGGCGCGCCGATGATCTCCGAGGGGATTCCGTTGGGCGCGGTGCAGGTGCCGCCCGATGGCCAACCGATCGTGTTGCTCAATGATCGCCAGACCATTGGCGGATACCCGCGCCTGGGCGCGTTGACGCCGCTGGCGCTGGCACGATTGGCGCAATGTCTGCCGGGAGTGAAGGTGAGATTGCGGCCGGTGGTGCAGGACGTCGCGCACCGCGAGCATGTCGAGTATTTGCAGCGCTTTAAAGATCGCTAAAAGCTTCGCGAGTTAACGATTATTTGGAAAGAAACCGCATCCCTTCTTCAAGCCCGCGCAGCGTCAGCGGATACATCTGATCCTCGATCAGATCGCGGACGATGTTGGTCGACGAGGTATAGCCCCAGGTGTCCTTTGGATACGGGTTGATCCAGATGAGCTTCTTGTATTTCTCCATGAAGCGCTGCATCCACACGTAACCCGGCTCTTCGTTCCAGTGCTCGACGCTGCCACCGGCCTGGGTGATTTCGTAAGGCGCCATGGCGGCGTCACCGATGAAGATCACTTTGTAGTCGGCGCCGTATTTATGCAGCAGATCCTGGGTCGAGGTGCGTTCGGAAGTGCGGCGCATGTTGTTCTTCCACACTGATTCATAAATGAAGTTGTGGAAGTAGAAATACTCAAGATGCTTGAACTCGGTCTTGCAGGCCGAGAACAATTCCTCGCAGATCTTCACGTGCGCATCCATCGAACCGCCGATGTCGAACAACAGCAGCAGCTTCACCGTGTTGCGCCGTTCCGGGCGCATCTGGATATTCAGCAGGCCGGCGTCCTTGGCGGTGTGGTCGATGGTGCCGTCAATGTCGAGTTCTTCCGCCGCACCCTGACGGGCGAACTTGCGCAGACGACGCAGGGCGACCTTGATGTTGCGCGTGCCCAGTTCCACCGAATCGTCGAGGTTCTTGTACTCGCGCTGATCCCAGACCTTGACCGCTTTGCCCTGACGCTTGCCGGCATCGCCAACGCGGATGCCTTCCGGGTTGAAACCGCCGGAACCGAACGGGCTGGTGCCGCCGGTGCCGATCCATTTGTTGCCGCCGGCGTGACGTTCCTTCTGTTCTTCCAGACGCTTCTTGAATTCCTCGATGAGCTTGTCCAGCCCGCCAAGGGACTGGATCTGCGCGCGTTCTTCGTCGCTCAGCGAACGCTCGAATTCCTTGCGCAGCCAGTCTTCGGGAATCAGCGCCTGCAAGTGATCGTCGAGTTTCTCCAGGCCATTGAAGTAGGCACCGAACGCGCGGTCGAACTTGTCGAAATGGCGCTCGTCCTTCACCAGAATCGCCCGCGACAAGTAGTAGAACTCGTCCATGTCGGCGAAGGTCACGCGCTGTTTCAGCGCGTTGATCAGGTCGAGCAGCTCGCGTACCGACACCGGCACCTTGGCTGCACGCATTTCGTTGAACAGGTTGAGCAACATGGCAGCAGCCTCTTAGCGGGTGCCGCGCCGGCTCATGAACGCCAGGCGCTCAAGCAGTTGCACGTCCTGTTCGTTTTTCACCAGTGCGCCTGCCAGCGGCGGAATGGCTTTGGTCGGATCGCGCTCGCGCAGCACCGCTTCGCCGATGTTGTCGGCCATCAGCAGTTTCAGCCAGTCGACCAGCTCGGACGTCGAAGGCTTTTTCTTCAGGCCCGGTACCTTGCGCACGTCGAAGAACACGTCGAGCGCTTCGCTGACCAGGTCCTTTTTGATGTCCGGGTAGTGCACGTCGACGATTTTCTGCAGGGTAGTGCGGTCGGGGAAAGCGATGTAGTGGAAGAAGCAGCGGCGCAGGAAGGCGTCCGGCAGCTCTTTCTCGTTGTTGGAAGTAATGATGATGATCGGGCGCTTCTTGGCCTTGATGGTCTCGTCGATCTCGTAAACGTAGAACTCCATCTTGTCGAGTTCTTGCAACAGGTCGTTGGGGAACTCGATGTCGGCCTTGTCGATTTCGTCGATCAGCAGAATCACCCGCTCCTCGGACTCAAAGGCTTCCCAGAGCTTGCCCTTCTTCAGGTAATTGCGCACGTCATGGACTTTTTCATTGCCCAGCTGCGAGTCGCGCAAACGGCTGACCGCGTCGTACTCGTACAGACCCTGATGGGCCTTGGTGGTGGACTTGATGTGCCAGGTGATCAGCTTGGCCCCGAACGACTCGGCCAGTTGCTCGGCGAGCATGGTCTTGCCGGTGCCCGGCTCACCCTTGACCAGCAGCGGCCGTTCCAGGGTGATGGCGGCGTTGACCGCCAGCTTCAGGTCATCGGTGGCGACGTAGGCCTGGGTGCCTTCGAACTTCATCTGCAAATCCTCGAACGGTAACGCTGACCTTGCGGGCAGGGCGGGGCGAATAATCGGATGCCCGACTATAACGCGCACGCCGGTCGACTGTGAACGCAGACGGCTTATTCAGTCTCTGAATGGAGCGTCACATGTTGACTCAGTCTCGGCGGATGGCCAGTATTCCGGTATCGCCGATTTGGCGATAGCCTTTCTTACTCGGTTAGTAAAAAGGGCAGAAAATCGATGTTACCCATGAAACGGCCGCGTCTGCGATCTGCGCACGTCCTGTCGGATTTCAGGTTGGCGCTGACATTTATCAATGGTCAGGAACTGACAGTTGATTTGGGGATGGATATTCATACTTATCCAGGTCTGCGGCCACTGCTTGATCGCGAAGTCTTTGCGACTGCCGTAGTCGGGGACGAGGGTTGGATCGTTGAATGGGTTGAACCCGACGTACAGATCGGTGCAGACACCTTGTATATGGATGCGCTAGCGCAAAATGCCCAGGATGAGAACACGCGCATTTTTATCGATTGGCGCGCCCGTACCGGACTTTCTCTCAATGATGCGGCCGAAGCGCTCGGTGTGAGCGCTCGCAGCATCAGCCGTTACAGCAATGGGCGTGAAGCAGTGCCACGTTCTTTGGCGTTGGCCTGTCTGGGCTGGGATTCGCTGCAACAGCGTTCATCGATAGCGGCCGAAGACACAGGTCGATATGTCGTCAACCGCAAAAATTAACCCTCATCCGGCTTCGGCCGCTCATATCGCGCATTGAATGCCTGGATGAAGCCATTGCGCAAAATCTGCAAAAACGCTTCGAAGGCGTTGACGTTCTGCTGGTGAACATTGCCGCTGAGTTCGACGCGAGTGGCGAACTGGTTTTTGTTCTGGTTTTTCAGCACGGTCTCGGTGCCGCCGACCAGCGCTTCCCAGATGGAGCGGAACAGGCCTTTGTTCTTGTTCTCGACGTCTTGCTGCCAGTTGAAAACGTCGACGTCGCGCAGCAGGGGTTTGATGTAGCCGGTGAGTCGGGCTTTCTCTGCCTTCGCTTCGATAACCACGTCGCCGTGGCCGGCGTTGAAGTCGAACTTGCCGTAGGCGGCGGCGAAGTCGTTCATGCGTTTGAGCTCGATGTCACGGGCGCGCAGACGGAATTCAAAGTCTTCGAAGTTGCTCAGCGGATCGAAGGTGGCGGTGGTTTCCAATGGCGCGTGGCCCAGCAGCAAGGCCTTGCCTTCAAAGCGGGCGTCGCGTTTGCCTTCCTTGTCGACCACATTGGTCAGGTTGTAGATGCTGGCGTTGACGTTGCTGGCGTTCATGTTCACCGGCGGCTTGGAATTGAAGTTGCGGAAGGTGATACGGCCGTCGTTGATCTGCACTTCATCGAGGGTGATCGGCAGCAGCTTGCCCAATTGTTCACGCCAGTCGGTGCCCTGACCGGTTTGCGAGTTCTGCTTGTTGGGGCCGCCGTCGACGAAGTTGATTTCGGGGTTGAGAAATTGCACCTGCGCGACCACGGCATGGTCGTACCAGAGCGAATGCCAGCTCACCGACAGGTCGATCAACGGCGCATCGACGAACGGCACCGGGACCTTACCATCGACCTTGACGATCTTCAGGCCATTGATTTTGTAGGCGCCGCGCCATAGCGCGAGATCGACATCCGTGATCTGTCCACGGTAATCGCCCATGTCCGCGAGCTTGTCATTGAGGTAGTCGCGTACCAGATAGGGCAGGGCGAAATGCAGGGCGACCAGCAGCACCACGACACCCGCCAGGGTCCAGAGCGGCCAGCTGTAACGACGTTTCATGCCATTGTTCCTTCAAGAGTGTGGCTTGACGATTCAATGCGATTGACTCCGCGCGTTTGCAGACGTTCGACCCGACTGGACTGTGATCGGCAACGGGCTTACCTTGGAAGGCTGAATTCAACGCTGCATAAGGACCCAGCCATGAGCCGTATTTACGCTGACAACGCCCACTCCATCGGTAATACGCCGCTGGTCCAGATCAACCGCATCGCGCCGCGCGGGGTTACGATTCTGGCCAAGATCGAGGGGCGCAATCCCGGTTACTCGGTCAAATGCCGAATCGGCGCCAACATGATCTGGGACGCCGAAGGCAGCGGCAGACTCAAGCCGGGCATGACCATTGTCGAGCCGACTTCCGGTAACACCGGTATCGGTCTGGCCTTCGTTGCCGCTGCGCGTGGCTACAAGTTGATGCTGACCATGCCGGCATCGATGAGCATCGAGCGCCGCAAGGTTCTTAAAGCCTTGGGCGCGGAACTGGTGTTGACCGAGCCGGCCAAGGGCATGAAGGGCGCCATCGAGAAAGCCGCGGAAATCGTCGCCAGCGATACCGATAAATATTTCATGCCGGCGCAATTCGATAACCCGGCCAACCCGGCGATTCATGAAAAGACCACCGGCCCGGAAATCTGGAACGACACCGACGGCGCCGTGGATGTGCTGGTGGCAGGCGTCGGCACCGGCGGAACCATTACCGGTGTCTCGCGGTATATCAAGAACACCGCCGGTAAACCGATTCTGTCCGTGGCTGTCGAGCCCGCTTCTTCGCCGGTGATTACGCAGGCGTTGGCCGGCGCCGAGATCAAGCCGAGCCCGCACAAGATTCAAGGCATCGGTGCCGGTTTTGTGCCGAAGAATCTTGATCTGTCGATGGTCGATCGCGTCGAGCAGGTGACCGATGAAGAATCCAAGGCCATGGCTTTGCGACTGATGCAGGAAGAAGGGATTTTGTGCGGCATTTCCTGCGGTGCTGCCATGGCGGTGGCGGTGCGTCTGGCGGAGAAACCAGAGATGCAGGGCAAAACCATCGTCGTGGTGCTGCCGGATTCGGGCGAGCGTTATCTGTCGAGCATGCTGTTCAGTGACCTGTTCACCGAGCAGGAGAACCAGCAGTAAGCCTGTTGATTCAGGTCAGCCGAGGTTCAGGTGCTGCATGCTAATAAAGGCTTTGTTGCGTAATGCTTAACACTTAATCTTGTGTCAGGCGGGTTTTTCCGCAGGCCGGTAGTGTTTATCATGGCCGGCTGCCATGCCGGGTAAAGGGCATTGCGCAGCGTTGTCTTTATTCAAGGAGTTGTTGATGACCGTTTCGTTTGCCGCCAAGGCGTTTGTGCTGTTGCTGTTTCTGGGCAGCACGCTCTATGTGCATTTGCGCGGCAAGGCGCGTTTGCCGGTATTGCGCCAGTTCGTCAACCACTCCGCGCTGTTCGCGCCCTACAACGCGTTGATGTACCTGTTTTCCGCAGTGCCGTCCAGACCGTATCTGGATCGCAGCAAGTTTCCGGAACTGGATGTTCTGCGCGACAACTGGGAAACCATCCGCGACGAAGCCATGCACCTGTTCGACGAAGGCTACATTCGCGCTGCCGAAAAGAATAACGATGCCGGTTTCGGTTCGTTTTTCAAGAAAGGCTGGAAGCGTTTCTATCTGAAGTGGTACGACAAACCGTTGCCATCGGCCGAAGCCCTGTGCCCGAAAACCGTGGCGCTGGTCAGCGCCATTCCCAACGTCAAGGGCGCGATGTTTGCGCTGCTGCCGGGCGGCAGTCACCTCAACCCGCACCGCGATCCGTTCGCCGGCTCGCTGCGCTATCACCTCGGTTTGTCGACGCCCAACTCCGATGATTGCCGGATCTTCGTCGACGGTCAGGTCTATGCCTGGCGCGACGGCGATGACGTGATGTTCGACGAGACCTACGTGCACTGGGTCAAGAATGAAACCGCTCAGACTCGAGTGATTCTGTTCTGTGACATCGAACGTCCGCTGAGCAACCGCTTGATGACCCGGATCAACCGCTTCATCAGCGGCTGGCTCGGCCGCGCCACCGCGCCGCAGAATCTTGATGACGAACGCGTTGGCGGCATCAACCAGGCTTATGCCTGGAGCAAGAACTTCAGCGACCGTTTCAGCGGCGTGGTCAAGCAGTGGAAGCGCCGCCATCCCAAGGCCTACAGGGTAATGCGCCCGGTGCTGGCGGTGCTGGTGCTGACGATGCTGGGGTACTGGTTGTTTGGCTGAGGCTGGATCAGACAATAGAAAACCGCTCTTTGGGAGCGGTTTTTCATTAGCGGAAGGAAAAGGACGACCCGGCTAATGCGCCGCTTGGCTCTTCAACGGCTGGATTGACCAGTGCATTCCTGATGCGATGCATCTCGGTTTCAGATAATTCAACAGATGGCTGCTTTTTCTCCATCTTTCTGGATTTGAAGTTTGATGCTTTCTTTTCAACGACAGCTTTCATGGGATCTCCCACGTTGATCACTAAATGAGCAGGTGCTCAGATACTAGACTTGGTCAATACGCTTCACAAGACGGCCCTCAGAGTCGAATTCGAAACCCAGTTGACGGTATAGAGGTATAGCTCCCGAAAGAGGCTCCTGAATTTCGATTTGCTGGCTGCCGATGATACGTGCGAAATGAGTGACGGCAGTCAGGGCGAAGGTCGCTATGCGGCCCTTGAGCGGGTGTTCGTTTGGGTGCCCCTCAAGACGCACAATTTTGACTCTCAGTCGGCTTTGGTTCGGATTGGCGAAACAAAGTCCGCACAGTTCACGATCAAACCAGATTGCCAGATCGAAGCTCATTGGTTCTTTGGCTTTCCATCGGACAATTTCCTCCCAGCAGAAATGCGGATCGAGCCATTGCTCATAAGCTTTCATGGCGGACGCATCAATAGCCTCGAAGCGAACCTTGGAATAATCAACGTCAACAATTGCGCGCGCCTCGAGTTCGCTGTGTAGCTTCGCAAATGTAACTGCCGCCCGCTTCCTCGCCTCCGACCGATAAACCTGATACCGCAAATACGTCCGTTTCCTTGGCATATGATCTCTTGCATTCCATGTCTCCTGACAATCCGTTGCCACGCCAATAACCCTAACCACCCGGCGCCGCACTGTCGCTACCGGCCCA
This sequence comes from Pseudomonas sp. 1L-E-NC-VB-C3, assembly GCF_057291535.1. Classification (NCBI taxonomy): domain Bacteria; kingdom Pseudomonadati; phylum Pseudomonadota; class Gammaproteobacteria; order Pseudomonadales; family Pseudomonadaceae; genus Pseudomonas; species Pseudomonas sp. 1L-E-NC-VB-C3. The sequence continues at coordinate 19,660 of NZ_JBXAWD010000007.1, forward strand.
TTGCCCAAGTCATTGCAATCTGTGTCCCGGGCTGGTTATAGTCAGCCCGCTTGAGCGCCATGCTCACGCCTTCATTTCCTCAATAAAGATCAGCATCCATGCCTGCATCCCTCATCAACGCGGTAGTCGATTCAGCGGTCAACGCTGGCGTCGTGCCGTGCGGGAATCGGCAGCCTGTGCAGATCAGTCATTACCCTCCACCTGTCAGTAGCACGCCGGTGTGCGCAGTCGTTTCGCCGCCGGGCGTTGGTGTTCGGGGCTGATCGGCAGTTTCTGCTGAACCCCGCGCCCGCCAGAAAAACCTACTGAATTTCAGCTTCGGCTGAGTTGGCTTCTTGCCTGACTACAGGTGGTATTCATGTTTGTCCTTTCGAAACAGTCCGCGCTCGCGGCGACGTCCACGAGCCTGTTCGTTCTGCTGTGGAGCAGCGGGGCGATTTTCTCCAAATGGGGCCTGGCCCATGCTTCGCCCTTTGCCTTTCTGCTGATTCGCTTCGCCATCGCCCTGTGCGGGCTGGTGTTGCTGGCGCCGCTGCTCAAACTCAAGTTGCCCAAGGGCGGCAAACCGATGCTGTTTGCGATCGCCACCGGCGTGGTGCTGTTGGGCGCCTATCAGATCTTTTATCTGCTGGCGCTGGACTGCAAAGTCACGCCGGGGGTGATGGCCACTCTGATGGGCGTTCAGCCGATTCTCACCGTGGTGCTGATGGAGCGCCAGCGTTCGGCGAGCCGCCTGTTCGGCCTGACGCTGGGGCTGACAGGGCTGATCATGGTGGTTTATCAGGGCATCGGTCTGGCCGGAATGTCCTGGGCTGGCATGTTGTTCGGTTTGCTGGCGCTGGCGAGCATGACGCTCGGCTCGATCATGCAAAAACGCATCACCGACAATCCGCTCGGTACGCTGCCAGTGCAGTACCTGGCCGGCCTGTTGCTGTGCGCGGTGTTCGTACCGTTCCAGCCGTTTCACTTCGAGCACAGCGCAGGCTTTATTGTCCCGGTGTTATGGATGGGCCTGGTGGTGTCGGTGCTGGCGACGCTGTTGCTGTATCGACTGATCGCGCGGGGCAATCTGGTGAATGTCACCAGCCTGTTCTATCTGGTGCCGGCGGTGACGGCAGTGATGGATTACCTGATTTTCGGTAATCGTCTGGCGGCGTTGAGCGTGTTGGGAATGCTGCTGATTATTGTCGGGCTGGTATTTGTGTTCCGTAAAACCGGATAGCCGATAGGCAGGTGGCGCTTGTTGCGCCGCCTTTCGCGAGCAGGCTCGCTCCCACATTGGAATGTATTTTTCTGTGGGAGCGAGCCTGCTCGCGAATATCTGCGGCAGAAAATCTAACGGACTGACACCTTTGCAGGCCTCACCACCGCCGGCTTCAACACCAGCCACAACGCTGCCGCAATCAGCACCCCGCCATAAATGTGCGCCATCGACAACGGCTCATCCAGCAACAACGCCCCCCACAACACGCCGAACGGCGGGATCATGAAGGTCACGGTCATCGATTTCACCGGGCCGATCGAGCTGAGCAGGCGGAAATAGATGATGTAGGCAAACGCCGTGCAACCCAGGCCCAGGCCGAGCAGCGACAGCCAGACATGCCAGCCACCCCAGCTGACCGGCGGCGCAGTGATCACGCTGTAGGCGAACAGCGGCAGCAGAAACAACGTCGCTCCGAGCATGCTGCCCAGTGCCGACAAACGGCTGTCCAGCCCACCGGCCTGATCCAGCCAGCGCCGCGCGAGGAAACCGGCAAAGCCATAACAAGTGGTCGCCAGCAGGCAGGCGACCGCGCCCATCAGCAGTTGCAGGTCGAAGGCCACGGGACCGGCGCGTGTCAGCACGCCGACGCCGAACAGGCCGAGGAACACACCGCCCAGCTTGGCAATCGTCAGTTTCTCGCTGAAGAACAAACCGCCAATCAACACGCCCATCAGCGGCGTCGTGGCGTTGAAGATCGCCGAATAGCCGGCCGGCAATACCTGGGCGGCAACCGAATACAGCGTCGCCGGAATCCCCGAGTTGATCACGCCCAGTAGCATCACGGTCTTCAGCTTGCCCTTGAAGTCCCAACTGATGCGCATCAGCCCAAGGATCACCAGCAGCCCGGCAGCCGCGATCGACACGCGAAAGAACCCGGTCGGGATCGTGCCGATCACCGGGGCAATGATGCGCATGAACAGAAAACTCGCGCCCCAGATAGCGGCCAGCGACAACATGCGGAAAATATCGACAGGGCTCACGGCGGGCTCCTTCCTTGATCGGGACGAGAGTGTTGCCGAGCGTCCGGATCATGGCAACCGCTATTCGGGCTTTTAATTCTGTCTTGGGATTAACCTGCGCGAGAAACACCGTCAACGGTCAGCGCTGTATCGGTTTTGGCAGAAATTGCGCTTTTCCTGCGAGCGCTTCCGTGACTAAGCTCAGACCAACCGAATTCCCGCCGAGGTTTCATTTATGTCGCAGCAATGGCCAGCCACCGAGATCGCCCGGATGATCCTCGCCGGCTTCGACGATTACCGCGAGCATTTCCGCCGCATCACCGATGGCGCGCGGGAGCGCTTCGAACAGGCGCGCTGGCAGGAGGCGCAGGCCGCGTCGGCGGCGCGGATCAGTCTGTATGAGGAAAAGGTCGGCGAAACCGTCGCTCGCCTGCGCGAGTATTTCGACGAAGAGACCCTGATGAACGTCAGCTGCTGGCCGCTGGTGAAAAGCGCCTATATCAGTGTCATCGACCTGCGCTTCGACGATGAACTGTCCGAAACCTGGTACAACTCGATTTTCTGCGGGCTGTTCAGCCACGACCTGATCAGCGACGGCTGCATGTTCATCCACACCACGCGTCCTAGCCTGCGCCGTGCCCGCGCCGCGCAAACCCGTACGTACAAGCCGCAGGGCCAGTTGTCCGGGATGCTCGCCAGCATCTTCGCCGATTACCGCTTCAGCGAGGATTACGCTGATTTGCCCGGCGACTTGCTGCGGCTCGAAGCGCAATTGCGCGAGAACCTGCCGGACTGGGTGTGCAAGGACCCGGAACTGAGTGTCGAGCTGTTTTCCTCGGTGCTCTACCGCAACAAGGGCGCGTATCTGGTCGGACGCATCTACACCCGCGACGAGCAATGGCCGCTGGTGATTCCGCTGTTGCACCGCGAAGGCCGGGGCATTCAGATCGATGCATTGATCACCGACGAAGCCGATGTGTCGATCATCTTTTCTTTTACCCGTTCGTATTTCATGGTCGATGTCCCGGTGCCGGCGGAGTTCATCGGTTTTCTGCGGCGCATCCTGCCGGGCAAGCACATCGCCGAGCTGTACACCTCGATCGGCTTCTACAAGCACGGCAAGTCGGAGTTTTACCGCGCGCTGATCAATCACCTGGCCAACACTGACGACCAGTTCATCATGGCCCCGGGCGTGCGCGGCATGGTCATGAGCGTGTTCACTTTGCCGGGTTTCAACACCGTGTTCAAAATCATCAAGGACCGTTTCTCGCCGTCGAAGAACGTCGACCGCGCCACGGTGATCGAAAAATATCGACTGGTGAAAAGCGTCGATCGGGTCGGGCGCATGGCCGATACCCAGGAGTTTGCCGATTTTCGTTTTCCCCTGAGCAAGTTCGATCCGGCGTGCCTCGAAGAACTGCTTGAGGTGGCGCCGTCGACGGTTTCGGTCGAAGGCGAAACCGTGCTGATCCGCCACTGCTGGACCGAACGCCGGATGACCCCGCTCAACCTGTATCTGGAAAATGCCAACGACGCCCAGGTACGTGAAGCGCTTGAGGATTACGGCCTGGCGATCAAGCAGCTGGCGGCGGCGAATATTTTTCCCGGGGATATGCTGCTGAAGAACTTCGGCGTCACTCGACACGGCCGGGTGGTGTTCTACGACTACGACGAAATCTGCTTCCTGACCGAAGCCAACTTCCGCCACATCCCGGCACCGCGCACGCCGGAGGATGAAATGGCCTCTGAGCCGTGGTACTCGATCGGCCCGCTGGACGTGTTTCCCGAAGAGTTTCCACCGTTCCTGTTTGCCGATGCCGGACAGCGCAAGCTGTTCGATCAGTTGCATGGCGAGTTGTACAACGCCGATTACTGGAAGGGCTTGCAGGAGGCGATTCGGGCGGGGAAGGTGATAGACGTCTTCCCATATCGGCGCAAGGGCCTCGACAACGAGTAGCTCTTTTAAAAGCCCCTCACCCCAAGCCCTCTCCCAGAGGGAGAGGGAGCTGACCGAGGTGTCTTGGGTCAAACGCCGACCTGAAAGAGCTCGGCGATTATGGATTCGGCAAAGCTCTTTCAGGTCGATGTACCTTTGAAGCATCCCCCAATCGGTCCCCTCTCCCTTTGGGAGAGGGCTAGGGTGAGGGTCGCAATCCCCCTGACACGCCACAACCCCCCCAAATCTGCGACAATCCGCCCCTGCATAAATAGACGACCGAATTGCCTACCCGATGACCGACGAATCGCCCTCCATCGACAAACTGCTGAAAAACCTCGATCACGCTATGCTCGCCGACCGTCACCGGCTGCGGCGGCAGTTGCTTGAACTGCGCAAGAGACCCGACGAGGCCAAACTGGCCCAGTGGGTGACGCGCATGCAGGCGTCCTGTGATCAGGTACTGGCGCGTCGCGCGAGCCTGCCGGTGATTCGTTACGACGACAGTTTGCCGATCGCGGCCAAGCGCGACGAAATCAAAAAGGCCCTGGAGCAACATCAGGTGCTGATCATCGCTGGCGAAACCGGTTCGGGCAAAACCACCCAGTTGCCGAAAATCTGCCTTGAAATCGGTCGTGGCCAGCACGGTCTGATCGGCCATACCCAGCCGCGTCGGATCGCCGCGCGCAGCGTCGCCAGCCGTGTCGCCGAAGAACTCGGCACGCCGCTTGGAGCGCTGGTCGGCTATCAGGTGCGTTTCGAAGATCAAAGCGATGCCAACACCCTGATCAAACTGATGACCGACGGTATCCTGCTGGCGGAAACCCAGAACGATCGCTACCTCGAACGCTACGACACGATCATCGTCGACGAAGCCCACGAACGCAGCCTCAACATCGATTTCCTCCTCGGTTACCTGAAAACCCTGCTGCCACGCCGTCCCGACCTGAAGGTCATCATCACGTCGGCGACCATCGATCTGGAGCGCTTCTCCAAGCACTTCGATGACGCGCCGATCGTCGAAGTGTCGGGTCGTACTTTCCCGGTGGAAACCTGGTATCGGCCGCTGACGCTGGAGCAGGACGAAGAGGGCAACCGGGTCGAGGATGACCTGACCGTCGATCAGGCGATTCTCGCCACCCTCGACGAAATCGCCGCCTACGAGCGCAGCGAACGGCGCAGCCCCGGCGATGTGCTGGTGTTCCTGCCCGGCGAGCGCGAGATTCGCGATGCTGCCGACATGCTGCGCAAGGCCCAGCTCAAGCACACTGAAATCCTGCCGCTGTACGCGCGCCTGTCGCCGGCTGAACAGCAGCGGATTTTCCAGTCGCACCCGGGCCGCCGTGTAGTGCTGGCGACCAACGTCGCCGAAACCTCGCTGACCGTGCCGGGCATTCGTTACGTGATCGACAGCGGCACCGCGCGCATCAGTCGCTACAGCTATCGGGCCAAGGTGCAGCGCTTGCCGATCGAAGCGATTTCCCAGGCCAGCGCCAATCAGCGTAAAGGTCGCTGCGGGCGGGTCGAGCCGGGTATCTGCGTGCGTTTGTACAGCGAAGAGGATTTCCTCGGCCGCCCGGAATTTACCGATCCGGAAATTCTGCGCACCAACCTCGCCGCCGTTATTTTGCAGATGCTCCATCTGCGCCTTGGCGAAATCACCGCGTTCCCGTTTATCGAACCGCCGGACGGCAAGGCGATCAGCGACGGTTTCAACCTGCTGCAAGAACTGTCGGCGGTGGATCGCAACAGCCAGCTGACGCCACTCGGTCGACAATTGGCGCGCTTGCCGGTCGACCCGCGCATGGGCCGCATGCTCCTGGAAGCGGCCAGGCTCGGCAGCTTGCAGGAAGTGCTGATCGTCGCCAGCGCCATGTCGATTCAGGACCCGCGCGAGCGTCCACCGGAGCGTCAGCAAGCGGCGGATCAGGCCCATGCGCAATGGAAGGATCCGGATTCCGACTTCGCCGGGCTGGTCAATCTGTGGCGTGGTTTCGAAGAGCAACGTCAGGCGCTGACCGCCAACCCGCTGCGCAACTGGTGCCGGAAGAATTTCCTCAATTACCTGCGCTTGCGCGAGTGGCGTGATTCTCATCGTCAGTTGAGCCTGATCTGCCGCGACATGCAGCTGAGTCTGAACAAAGAGCCGGCGGATTATCCGAAGCTGCACAAAGCGGTACTGGTCGGCTTGCTCAGCCAGATTGGCCAGAAAACCGAAGACGGCGATTACCTCGGCGCGCGGCAACGGCGCTTCTGGATTCATCCGTCGTCGGGCATCGGCAAGAAGCGTCCGCAGTGGCTGATGACTGCTGAGCTGGTCGAAACCACCAAACTCTACGCGCGCATGGTCGCCAAGATCGATGCCGACTGGATCGAACCGCTGGCCGGGCACCTGATCAAGAAAAACCATTTCGAGCCGCATTGGGAGAAGAAGCGCGGGCAGGTCGTAGCTTATGAGCAGATCACCCTGTTCGGCCTGATCGTGGTCGGTCGCCGCCCGGTGCATTACGGCCCGGTCGATCCGGTGGTGTCGCGTGAGCTGTTTATCCGCGAAGGTCTGGTGCGCGGCGAGATTCAGTCGCGGGCCAAGTGCCTGAGCGCCAATCAGAAACTGCTCGAACAGCTCGACGAACTGGAAGCCAAGGCTCGCCGTCGCGACATTCTCGCCGACGAAGAAACCTTGTACGCCTTCTACGATGCGCGTCTGCCGGCGGAGATCCACCAGACCGCGACCTTCGACAGTTGGTACAAGGTCAACAGCCAGAAAGACCCGCAGCTGCTGATCATGCGCGAAGAAGACGTGCTGGCCCGCGAGGCCAGTGAAGTCACCGCCCGTGATTACCCGGACACCCTGCACATCGGCGATCTGGAACTGGCGCTGACCTACCATTTCGAACCCAATCACCCGCGCGACGGCGTGACCTTGCGCGTGCCGGCGCCGCTGCTGCCGATGCTGCCGCCGGAGCGTCTGGAATGGCTGGTACCGGGCCTGATCGAGGCCAAGTGCATTGCCCTGGTGCGCAACCTGCCGAAAGCCCTGCGCAAGAACTTCGTGCCAGTGCCGGACTTCATCAAGGCCGCGTTGCAGCGCATGACTTTCGCCGAAGGTTCGCTGCCGCAAGCGCTCGGTCGCGAGCTGCTGCGCATGACCGGCGCGCGGGTCAGTGATGAGGCGTGGGCGGAAGCGGCGCAGCAGGTTGAAAGCCATCTGCGCATGAACCTGGAAATTGTCGATGGCGAGGGCAAGTTCCTTGGCGAAGGCCGCGATCTGGCTGAGCTGACCGCACGCTTCGCCGAAGCCAGCCAGGCCGCGCTGGCGGTGCCGCAGAGTGCGAAAAGTCAGCAACCGATCGAGGCAAAAGTCTTTGCCCCGGTGGCGGAAAAGACCCAGCAGAAGATCGCCGGGCTGTCGATGACGGTGTACCCGGCGCTGGTGGAAGAGGGCGGCGCGGTCAAGGAAGGGCGCTTCTCGACCCCGGCCGAAGCCGAGTTCCAGCATCGTCGGGCCTTGCAGCGTTTGTTGATGCAGCAACTGGCCGAGCCGGCGAAATTCCTCCGGGGCAAGTTGCCGGGGCAGACTGAACTGGGCTTGCTGTATCGCGAACTGGGCCGCGTCGATGCGCTGGTCGAAGACATTCTGCTGGCCAGCCTCGACAGCTGCATTCTCGAAGGTGAAGACCCGTTGCCCCGCGATGGCGCCGGATTGGCGGCACTGGCCGAACGCAAACGCGGCAACTGGACCGAGCACGCCGAGCGGGTTGCGCGGCTGACGCTGGAAATCCTCAAGATCTGGCACGGTCTGCAAAAACGCTTCAAGGGCAAGATCGATCTGGCGCAAGCGGTGGCGTTGAATGACATCAAGCAGCAGATCGGCAATCTGGTCTATCCGGGGTTTGTCCGCGAGACGCCGATGCAGTGGCTTAAAGAGTTGCCGCGTTACCTGAAAGCGGTCGAGCAGCGTTTCGAGAAACTCGGCGCACAGGTGCAGAAGGATCGCGTCTGGAGTGGCGAACTCGCTGGCCTGTGGGCGCAATACCAGACCCGCGCGGCCAAGCATGCGCAGGAAGGCAAGCGTGATCCGCAGCTGGAGTTGTACCGCTGGTGGCTGGAGGAATACCGCGTGTCGTTATTTGCTCAGCAGTTGGGGACGAAAGTGCCGATCTCCGACAAGCGCCTGAGCAAACAGTGGAGCCAGGTCGAGCCCTGACCTGCAGCCATACACAATCCCCCTGTGGAAGCGGGCTTTGTGGCGAGGGGATTTATCCCCGTTGGGTGGCGAAGCCGCTCCAAAAACTGCAACCTCGGTTCATCAGCTATACCGAGCGTGGTGGGTTGGCGACTGCTTCGCAGTCGAACGGGGATAAATCCCCTCGCCACAGAGTTGAGTTCATATGGTGAATGGCAGTTGTGCTTGAGAACGGCGCCAAAACCTCGGGTTTATGGCAAACTTCGCCACCATAACCCGCCGTTTCGCGACCCAGAGCCTTCGGCCGTGTCGCGCTGCGGAATAAACGATGCCAGGTTTGCGTCCCCCGGATGGGAATAGACCCTTTGCGTGTTGGTACGACGGTTCCAGCACTTTCTGCCTGAACAGATTAGAGAAACGACCATGCATAACGTCGTCATCAGCGGCACCGGCCTGTACACACCGGCCAACAGCATCTCCAACGAAGAGCTGGTGCAGTCTTTCAATACCTACGTCGCCCAGTTCAACGCCGATAACGCCGAGGCCATTGCCAGCGGTGAAGTCCAGGCCCTGACTGAATCCAGCGCTGCGTTCATCGAAAAAGCCTCTGGCATCAAGAGCCGCTTTGTCATGGACAAGGACGGCATCCTCGATCCGCAACGCATGGCCCCGCGCTTGCCCGAGCGCTCCAACGACGAATGGTCGGTGCTCTGCCAGATGGCCGTTGGCGCAGCCGAGCAAGCCTTGCAGCGAGCCGGCAAAACCGCAGCCGACATCGACGGCGTGATCGTCGCCTGCTCCAACCTGCAACGCGCTTACCCGGCCATCGCCATCGAAGTCCAGGAAGCGTTGGGCATCGAAGGTTTTGGTTTCGACATGAACGTGGCGTGTTCTTCCGCCACCTTCGGCATCCAGGCCGCCGCCAACAGCGTGCAACTGGGCCAGGCGCGGGCGATCCTGATGGTCAACCCGGAGGTCTGCACCGGGCACCTGAACTTCCGTGATCGCGACAGCCATTTCATCTTCGGCGATGCCGCGACTGCGGTGATCATCGAACGCGCGGATCTGGCGACCTCCCCGTACCAGTTCGACGTGGTCAGCACCAAATTGCTGACCAAGTTCTCCAACAACATCCGCAACAACTTCGGCTTCCTCAACCGCGCGGCAGAAGAGGGCATCGGTGCCCGCGACAAGCTGTTCGTGCAGGAAGGCCGCAAGGTGTTCAAGGATGTCTGCCCGATGGTCGCCGAGCTGATTGGCGAGCATCTGGAAGAGAACCAGCTCAACGTTGGCGACGTGAAGCGTTTCTGGCTGCACCAGGCCAACCTGAGTATGAACCACTTGATCGTGCGCAAGCTGCTCGGCCGCGAAGCTACCGAAGAAGAAGCTCCGGTGATTCTCGACAGCTACGCCAACACCAGCTCGGCCGGTTCTGTCATTGCTTTCCATAAATATCAGGATGATCTGGCCTCGGGTTCGCTGGCGGTGCTCAGCTCCTTCGGTGCCGGTTATTCGATCGGTAGCGTGTTGCTGCGCAAGCGCTGAAACAGGTTAATTTCCCCTTAATCGCGTCGATCTTTCCTACATCCGAAGCGATTGAAACGCTGTAATTTTTCGGACGTCGCGGCAGGTGCACACCTGCCGCGTTCATTTTCGAAGTCCGGACAAGGGGATTGATGGATGGCGGCTGACGACACCCAACTGCTCACGCGCCTGCTGGCGGGGGAGCAAAAGGCTTTCAAGGAACTGGTCACCACGTATCAGAGCGCCATGCGCGCTGTGGCTTACGCGATTGTCGGCCAGCGTCATGTCGAGGAAGTGGTGCAGGATGCCTGGCTGTCGGTGGTGCGCCATCTGGCCAGCTTCGAAGGCCGTTCCAGCCTCAAGACCTGGTTGCTGACCATCACCGCCAATTCGGCCAAGAGTCGCTACAAGCTCAATCGCCGGGAGGTCCTGCTCGACGACCTGCCATCGCCCCACGGCACCATCGGTGACGATCGCTTCTCTTCCAGCGATGGCCACTGGCTGGTCGCGCCGTTCGCCTGGCACCAGGACACCCCCGAAGCGCTACTCACCGAAAACGAACTGCGCGAATGCCTCGAACATACGTTGCTGAGTCTGTCCGAGTTGCAGAGCAGTGTCCTGCTGTTGCGCGAACGCCAGGGCCTGGAGCTGGAAGAGATCTGTAATCTTCTGGAGATCTCGCTCTCCAATGTCCGCGTGCTGCTGCACCGGGCACGCTTGAAGGTCTTTGCGACCGTGGAACATTTTGAGGAGACAGGAGAATGTTGACCTGCAAGGAGCAAGTGGCACGATCCAGCGATTATCTCGACGGCCAACTGAGCTTTCGCGAGACGCTGATGGTGCGTCATCACCTGTTGTTCTGCCCGAACTGCCGGCGCTTCATGCGGCAGATGCGCGTGATGCAGGCAACCCTGAAGGCGATGCCGGACAAACCGGACGAGAACGTCGATGCCTTGGCCGAACGCCTGGCCGAGCAACGACGAAAAGACAACCCCCTGTAGGAGCTGTCGAGTGAAACGAGGCTGCGATCTTTTGATCTTGTTTTCAGTATCAAGATCAAAAGATCGCAGCCTTCGGCAGCTCCTACAGGGGTTTTTGCATCCTGCAGAAATAACCCGGTGCGGGTGAAACGAACGGATGATGGGGATCGTCCCGCCCGCACCGGGCTATTACTTTCTTAGAACTTCGCTTCAGCATCCAGCTGCAGGGTGTTGGCATCTGCATCGCGCTGGCTGCGGCTGGCGAAGTCGGCCTTGGTCAGGAAGTACGTGGCGCCGACGGCGAAGTTCTTGTCGATGTCGTAACCGACCTTGAACTTGTGCCCGCGCGAACCGGTGGTGCCGTTGGCGAAGTCGGAGTCGGTGAAGGCGCCGACCACGGCATTGCGCTGCACGTCGCGATAGTTGTAGTCGAGGTTGAAGCCGAAGACTTTCGACTTGGCGCCGAGCAACCATGCGGTGTCCTGATCGGTCACGGCATCGTTGTTCTTCACGTACTGGCCGTAGAACGACAGTGGCATTGGCAGGCCGCCGATGTCGATCTGGCTGAACCCTTCATACAGACGGAATTCGTTGTTCGCCGAGTTGCCGTTGACTGCCAGGGCGCACGGCGTCGAGGTGCCGGTGCAGCGGCTGTCTTCGTCGTTCTGGTAGGCGTAGACGCTGCCGCCGACGGTCATTTTCAGGTTGTCGGTGATGTTGAAGCGGCTACCCAACTGGCCAGCGGTCAGGCGCAGGTCGTGGCGGAATTGCACGCCGTCGCCGTCAACGTTGTCCTTGAGGTTGTAGTTACCCAGGCTGCCGAACAATTCGGCGCTGCCGCCCAATGGATACTTGTAGGTAACGGCCAGACCTTCCGGGTTGATATCGCTGTCCCAGATCACGTCGCCCATGCTCACCCACGGTTGCAGCATCTTGCCGCCGATCACGTGCAGGTTCTTGATCTGATCAGGGTGATAGTCGATGTAGCCGAGGTCGAGCCAGATCTGCTTCTTGTCGAAGTAGTTGTCCTGATCCTGGTTGGTCGAACGCGCGTCGTCACCGCCGCCAGTGGCGATGCGGATACCGGTGTCGACTTGCGGGTTGATCTCGGTGTAGGCGCCCAGACGCGCACGGATGCGCTGGCGATCCTTGTCGCGGCCGCCGTTGTTCGGCTCGCCGTCGATCTTGATGGTTTCCTGGCGGATACGTACGTCGCCCTTGAACTGGGTCTTGGCCGCCCAGGCCAGTTTCTGGTCGAACAGGCTCTGTTCGTTGGTCTTCTTCGCGACCGCCGCCACTTGTTCGTTGGTTTCCTGCTGCGCCTGTTGGGCGATTTGCTGAGCCTTCTGATCCTTGGCCAGTTCTGTTTGCAGCTCGATGTACTGCGCCTGGGAAATCGACCCGTTGGCCTTGAGCATGTCGAGCAGTTTGGCGTCGACTGCAGCACTGGCCGGAACGCTCATGGCCAGCAACAAGCCGCCGCACAGGGCCGCTGCAGTTTTCGTGGAAGCAAGACGCATAGCAATCTCCGAAGATGAAGGGGATGGCTGAACCATCCTGGGCACAACCGGCTGAAGGCCGGAAAACTGTGTCCGGGTTAGAACCCGGCGCTCTAAAAACAGGCGCCAGTATCGCGATGGTTTATGACAGAGCGGTGGCACAGTGATGGCAGGTTGATGACGATGCGTATCAGGCGTGAACTATCGAGTTAGAGCGCTGTCGGCCGATTGAGCGTGTGCAACGGGGTCGCGATCAGCGATACTCGCCGGGCTTTGTCGCCAAGCTGTGGAGTGCCAGTGAATGCCGTTGCAACGCCTGCAAGACGTGTCAGAAATCGCCCCGGCAAGCTGGGATGCGCTGGTGCCGGACAACCAGCCGTTCCTGCGCCACGCCTTTCTCAGTGCGCTGGAAGACAGCGGCAGTGTCGGCCCGCATTCGGGCTGGCAGCCCGAACATTTACTGCACATCGAAGATGATCGACTGATCGCCGCACTGCCCAGTTATCGCAAGTGGCACTCCTACGGCGAGTACGTCTTCGATCACGGTTGGGCTGACGCCTGCGCGCGTGCCGGCATTGATTACTACCCCAAACTCCTGACTGCCGTGCCCTTCAGCCCGGTCAGCGGTCCGCGCTTGCTGGCGGCGAAGGTCGAGGACGGTTTCGAACTGCTGAAAAGCCTGCCGGGCTATCTGCAGATCGAAGAACTGTCCAGCGCGCACATCAATTTCACCGATCCGTTTACCGATGCTGCGATGGCCGAGCAACCGGGTTGGCTGCAGCGCATCGGCTGTCAATATCACTGGCAGAACCGTGGTTACCGCGACTTTCAGGACTTCCTCGACGCCCTCAGCTCACGCAAGCGCAAGCAGATGCGCAAGGAACGCGAGCAGGTGGCGGGGCAGGGCTTCGAGTTCGAGTGGCTGGAGGGGCGTGAGCTGGACGAGGCACAGTGGGATTTCGTGTACGCCTGCTATGCCAACACCTACGCGGTGCGGCGTCAGGCGCCGTATCTGACGCGGGAGTTCTTCAGCCTGCTGGCCGAACGTATGCCCGAAGCGATTCGCGTGGTCTTGGCCAAACAGGGCTCCCGGCCAGTGGCGATGGCGTTCAGCCTGGTCGGTGGCGACAGTTTCTACGGGCGTTATTGGGGCTGCCTGGCCGAGTTTGATCGGCTGCATTTCGAGACGTGTTTTTATCAGGGCATGGATTACGCGATTGCCCATGGCATCCAGCGTTTCGATGCCGGGGCGCAGGGCGAGCACAAGTTGATTCGCGGCTTCGAACCGGTGATCACCCATTCCTGGCATTACCTGCGCCATCCGGGGTTGAAAGCGGCGGTGAAGGATTTCCTCCAGCAAGAGCGCGCTGGGGTTCTGGCGTATGCCGAAGAGGCGAGAACGGCGTTGCCCTATCGCCAAACCTGACCATGATCGTTCCCACGCTCTGCGTGGGAATGCAGGCCGTGACGCTCCGCATCACTGGACGCGGAGCGTCCCTTGAGGCGTTCCCACGCGGAGCGTGGGAACGATCATATCGCGCGATCAATCGATGCCGACAAAGCCTCCGGTCTGGTGTGCCCACAAGCGCGCATACAAGCCGCGATGGGCGAGCAGTTCGGCGTGGGTGCCGCTCTCGGCAATCTTGCCGTTTTCCAGCACCACCAGGCGGTCCATGCGCGCGATGGTGGAGAGACGGTGGGCGATGGCGATTACGGTTTTGCCCTGCATCAAGGTCTCGAGGCTTTCCTGGATCGCCGCTTCGACTTCCGAATCCAGTGCCGAGGTGGCTTCGTCCATGATCAGGATCGGCGCGTCCTTGAGTAGCACCCGCGCGATCGCGATGCGCTGGCGCTGACCACCCGAGAGTTTCACCCCGCGCTCGCCGACATGCGCGTCGAAACCGGTGCGGCCTTCAGCGTCGGACAGCAGTGGAATGAACTCATCGGCGCGAGCCTTGTGCACCGCCTCCCACAGTTCGGCGTCGGTGGCGTCGGGTTTGCCGTAAAGCAAGTTGTCGCGGATCGAGCGGTGCAACAGCGAGGTGTCCTGAGTGATCATGCCGATCCGCGCACGCAGGCTTTCCTGGCCGACTTCGGCAATGTTCTGCCCATCGATCAGGATGCGCCCGCCCTCGACGTCGTACAGGCGCAGCAACAGGTTGACCAAGGTTGATTTGCCGGCGCCGGACGGGCCGATCAAGCCGATTTTCTCCCCCGGTTTTATCGTCAGATTGAGGTCGCCGATGATGCCTTTCTTCTTGCCGTAGTGAAAATCCACGTGCTCGAAACGCACTTCGCCCGAGGCCACGGCCAGCGGTTTGGCCTGCTCGCGGTCGGTGACGCTGACCGGTTGCGAAATGGTGCGCAGACCGTCCTGGACCATGCCGATGTTTTCGAAAATGCCGGTGACCACCCACATGATCCAGCCGGACATGTTGACGATGCGAATCACCAGGCCGGTGGCCAGGGCAATCGCGCCGACGGTGATCAGCGACTGCGTCCACAGCCACAATGCCAGCGCGGTGGTGCCGACGATCAGCAGGCCGTTCATGGTGGTAATCGCCACGTCCATGCTGGTCACCACGCGACCGGCCATCTGCGCTTTGACGGTCTGTTCCTCGATCGCTTCCTTGGCGTAGTGCTGTTCGAAGTTGGTGTGAGCGAACAGTTTCAGCGTGGCGATGTTGGTGTAGCCGTCGACGATACGGCCCATCAATTTCGAGCGCGCGTCAGAGGCTTCCACCGAACGCTCTTTCACGCGCGGCACGAAGTAATACAGTGCGCCGATGTAGGCGACGATCCAGGTCAGCAACGGGATCATCAGGCGCCAGTCGGCCTCGGCGAACAGCACCAGCGAGCTGATCGCATAGATCACCACGTGCCACAGCGCGTCCACCGCTTGCACGGCGGAATCGCGCAGCGAGTTGCCGGTCTGCATGATGCGCTGGGCGATGCGCCCGGCGAAGTCGTTCTGGAAGAAATTCAGGCTCTGCTTGAGCACGTAGCTGTGGTTCTGCCAGCGGATCATGCTGGTCATGCCGGGGCTCAGGGTCTGATGCACCAACAGGTCGTGCAGGGCAAAGAAGATCGGTCGCAACACCAGGGCGACCACCAGCATCCAGGTCAATTCGAGGGCGTGGTCGCTGAAGAAATTCGGGTTGGGTGTGCCTTGGGCCAGATCGATGATGCGGCTCAGGTAACTGAACAGCGCAACCTCAATCAATGAGGCAAACAGGCCGATGACGAGCAGGGCGGCGAAACTCGGCCAGACCTGCTTCAGGTAGTAGATATAGAAGGGCCAGACACGGTCCGGCGGGGACGCCGTCGGGGCGTCGCGGAAGATATCGATCAGTTGTTCGAAACGGCGATAGAGCATCAGATAACCGCCCGGAATCCGGGCTCTCCTTTTATCAGTGCGAGCGGCGCAGGCTCAGCCCGGCGCCGCTCTATATGCCCGGCGAAACTCAGTCGATGCGCTTGGCCGACTTGATGATCACAGGGTCGACAGGCACGTTCTGCATGCCGCTTTTGGTGGTGGTCTGCGAGTTGACGATGACGTCTACGACATCCATGCCCTTGACCACTTTGGCGAACACGGCGTAACCGGCGTCACGGCCCGGATCGAGGAATGCATTGTCGGCAACGTTGATAAAGAACTGGCTGGTCGCCGAGTCAGGAATGGAAGTACGCGCCATCGACAGGGTGCCACGAACGTTGTGCAGGCCATTGCTGGCTTCGTTCTTGATCGGCGCCTTGGTTTCTTTCTGTTGCATCTGCTGGGTGAAGCCGCCGCCCTGAGCCATGAAGCCCGGGATCACGCGGTGGAAAATGGTGTTGTTGTAGAAACCGCTGTCGACGTATTCAAGGAAGTTCTTCGTGCTGATCGGTGCCTTGACCGGGTCCAGTTCGATTTCGATCTGGCCGTTGGTGGTGTCCAGCAGCACGTGGGGCGCCTTGGCCGGGGTAGCAGCCATCAGGTTGGCGGCAAACAGTACAGAGCCGGCGGCGAGGGCGAGTTTTTTCAGCATGGGTCAGTGATCCTGAGAGTGAAGGTCGGCTGTGGCGAGAAAATCCAGCAGCGTTTGATTGAAGCGTTCGGGTTGATCGAGCGGGGTGGCATGGCGCGAGTCGTCAATGACCACCAGCCGCGCATCCGGCAGCAGTTTTACATAGGTTTCTTTTAACGCCACCGGTGTGTAATCACGGTCGGCGCTGATGACGAGCGTTGGACAGGACACCCGGGAAAGTCGTTCCTGAACGCCCCAGCCCACGATCGCATCGAAGCTGGCGAGATAAGCACGTTTGTCGTTTTTTGCCCAGCGTTCGGCCATTTTCCGTCGCAGATCGGCCTGTTCCGGCTTGGGGAAAAGTTTGCTGCCGAGGGCTTTGCCGATGGTTTCCAGGCTGAGCAGGCGCATCAGGCTCCAGCGTTTGAACCACTGCCAGTAGTCGTCGCGGGTGCGCAATTTGACTTGTGGCGCGCTGTTGACGATGGTCAGGCTCTTGAGCGCCTGCGGCTGATCGACGGCCAGCTGAAAACCGATCATCCCGCCCATCGACAGCCCGACGTAGTGCACCGGGCCGAGGCGCAGGTGCTCGATCAAGGCCAGCAGGTCGGCGCTGAACCCGGCAATGCTGTAGCGCTCGCGGGGTTTGTCCGAGCGCCCGTGGCCGCGAATGTCCGGGACGATCACCCGGTAGTGCGCGGCCAGCGCCGGGATCTGCATTTCCCAGTCCAGTGTGCTCGAGCCGAGCCCGTGGACCAGCAGCAGCGGCGCACCGTGGCCATATTCCTCGTAGTGCAGGTTGCAACCTTCGTGCTCGAAATACGCCATCGGTGAACTCCGTGTCAGGCTTGTTCAGGTGCGGCGAACGGTGCGTCCAGCGGCAAGGTGTCGAAGGTGCGCAGCAGTTCGATGAGGATCTGCGTGGCCGGGCCCAGGGGTTTGTCCTTGTTCGAATACAGATAGAAGCTCGAATTGCGGCTGCCGCCTCGATCCAACGGTAGCAGCTTGAGCGAACCATCCTTCAATTCGCGGTCGATCATGTGTCGCGGTAGCCAGGCAAAACCCAGGCCGCTGCTGACAAAGGTCGCGGCGGTGGCAAGGCTGCCGACGGTCCAGCGCTGCTCGGCGCCGAGCCAGCCGACATCGCGCGGCTGCTGGCGGCCGGAGTCGCGGATCACCACTTGCATCTGGGTTTCCAGATCCTGAAAGCTCAGCTCGCGATTGAGCCGATGCAGCGGGTGATCAGGATGGGCGACGGCGACGAACTCGACATCGCTCAACTCCGCACCCAGGTAGCCCGGAATGCTCAGGCCGGTGATCGCCAGGTCCGCCACGCCTTCGAGCAGCACTTCCTCGACCCCCGACAACACTTCCTCGCGCAAACGCACGCGGCAGCCGCGACTCTGCGGCATGAACGCGGTCAGCGCGCGGACGATCCGCGCGCTCGGGTAGGCCGCATCCACCACCAGCCGCACTTCCGCTTCCCAGCCTTGCTCCATGTGATGGGCGAGGTCTTCGAGTTGGCTGGCCTGTTTGACCAATTGCCGCGAACGGCGCAACAACACGCCGCCGGCCTCGGTGAGCACAGCTTTGCGCCCGTCGATGCGCAGCAACGGCACGCCGAGCTGATCCTGCATGCGGGCGACGGTGTAGCTCACCGACGATTGCGAACGGTGCAGGGCCTCGGCGGCCTGGGCGAATCCGCCGTGGTCGACCACGGCCTGCAACGTTCGCCATTGATCAAGGGTCACGCGGGGCGCTTTCATCAATAGCTCCTCTTGTCCTAAGCTGGCCGTCCCTCATGGAGACTGCCGAATGAAAAAATTCTGTTGTGTGGTGCTGGCGCTGCTGCCGTTGACCGCGTTTGCCTATCCGATCGATGTGCAAAAGGATCTCAACGGCATGAAGATCGACTACGAGACTTACGACACGGACAACGACATCGGCTCGATCCGCGTGGCCAACTACGGTGATGTCGACGCGACCTGCCGTGCGGTGTTCAGCAACGGCCCGGAAGCACCGCGCACGCGCAGCATCGACGTGCCGGCGGGCAAGCATAAAAACGCCACGGCCAAGTTCACCCGCGAGATCATCAAGCTGCGCATCAAACTGACCTGCACCCCGAAATAACGCTATTACCCTGTGGGAGCGAGCCTGCTGGCGAAGACGGAGTGTCATCCAGAGATGATGTGACTGACATTCCGCTTTCGCGAGCAGGCTCGCTCCCACGGGGATATGGGTTTAGCTTATAAACGAATTTATCGATGGATTACAGCGGATATTTGCGCTTTTTCATCGATTCGACTCTGTTTAACCTTCACTCCATCGACTTACAACATTCTCGGATGGAGGCTACACACCATGTCCCGCGTTCTGATCATCGAAAGCAGTGCCCGCCAGCAAGACTCGGTTTCCCGTCAACTGACCCAGACCTTCATCGCTCAGTGGAAAGCCGCGCACCCTGCCGATCAGATCACCGTGCGTGACCTCGCCGCGAACCCGGTGCCGCACCTGGACGCCAACTTGCTGGGCGGCTGGATGAAGCCCGCCGAACAGCGCAACGACAGCGAACAGGCGTCGCTGGACCGTTCCAACCAATTGACTGATGAGCTGCTCGCCGCCGACGTGCTGGTGATGGCTGCACCGATGTACAACTTTGCGATCCCGAGCACGCTCAAGGCCTGGCTTGACCATGTGCTGCGTGCGGGGGTGACCTTCAAGTACACCGAAACCGGCCCGCAAGGTCTGCTCAGCGGCAAGCGCGCCTTTGTCCTGACTGCTCGCGGTGGTGTGTATGCCGGTGGCCCGGCGGATCATCAGGAACCGTACTTGCGGCAGGTGATGGGTTTCATCGGGATCAACGACGTGACCTTTATCCATGCTGAGGGCATGAACCTGGGCGGTGACTTCCAGGAGAAGGGCCTGAATCAGGCCAACGCCAAACTGTCTCAGGTCGCCTGATCGGTTAATCGCCAGATAATCGCCGATTGTTTAAGTGACCTGGCGCAACCCCTTCAAGGTTCCACGCGCATCGAACCTCCCTTTGCACTTTTGCTCCTGAGTGCTGTAGCCCGATTGAACGCTTTAGCGAGATCGGGCTTTTTTTTGTCTGGGTTTTCTTGGCGGCCTTTGGGCCGACCAGGCTCTTGGGGTTTTGGGTGAATATCCGTTACTGCGGTGTTGCGGCTGGCGGTTCCGCTCTTACAGCGGGTTACTTTGGCAAACGCCCCAAAGTAACCAAAGGTCTGTGCCCCAACGTTCGGCCCGCTCGCTGGGGCTCGGGGTTCCTTCGCTGCGGGATCGATCCGGGCGCAGCGGCTCCGGTTTGCTTCGCTGCACCTCCTTCCGCTGTGTTTGGCTGCGCCAGACGGTCGCTGCGCTCCCACGCCCGGATCAATCCCTCCGCTCAGCCTGCCGACGGGGCGGGTGGATCAAGATCAAGAGCGGTACTCGAGCTTGCGCTCATTGTGTTGAGTGGTGGAGGGCCGGTTTTTGGCTTCTTTGGATTCGATGCGGTATTTCATGTCGGCGTAGCTTGTCCAACCACCTCGGTCAGTCCCCTCTCCCTCCGGGAGAGGGCCAGGGTGAGGGGCTTTTGATTCCGGCGCCGTTTGCTGTTGGAGCCCATCCGAAAAACCGCTATCGTCGCCGCCATTCGATTTCGAGGCGAGCATGGGCTATCTACTTTTTGTCACGCTGATCCAAGCGTTTTCCTTCAGTCTGATCGGCGAATACCTGGCTGGGCATGTCGACAGTTACTTTGCGGTGCTGGTCCGTGTGGTGTTGGCCGGGCTGGTGTTTATTCCGTTGACGCGCTGGCGTTCGGTGGAGCCGGCGTTCATGCGTGGCATGTTGCTGATCGGCGCGTTGCAGTTCGGGGTGACTTACGTCTGCCTGTACCTGAGCTTCCGCGTGCTGACGGTGCCGGAGGTGTTGCTGTTCACCATTCTCACGCCGCTGCACGTGACGTTGATCGAAGACGCGCTGAACCGCCGCTTCAACCCGTGGGCGTTGATTGCTGCGCTGGTAGCAGTCGGGGGTGCGGCGGTGATTCGCTTCGACAGCATCAGTCCCGACTTCTTCATGGGCTTCCTGCTGCTGCAACTGGCCAACTTCACTTATGCCGCCGGGCAGGTCCTGTACAAGCATCTGGTGGCGAAGCATCCGAGTGACCTGCCGCATTACCGCCGTTTCGGTTATTTCTACCTCGGTGCATTGGCGGTTGTGCTGCCAGCGTTCCTGTTGTTCGGCAAGTCGAACTTTCTGCCGGAAGCGCCGTTGCAATGGGGCGTGTTGCTGTTTCTCGGTCTGGTCTCGACTGCATTGGGTCTGTACTGGTGGAACAAGGGCGCGTGCACGGTCAACGGCGGAACACTGGCGGTGATGAACAACCTGCACGTGCCGGTGGGGTTGCTGTTGAATCTGCTGATCTGGAATCAGCATGAGGAACTGGGGCGGTTGTTCCTTGGCGGGGGTGTGATTCTGGCAGCGGTGTGGATCAGTCGGTTGGGCATTAAACGCACTGCGTAACCCGTGTAGGAGCTGCCGAAGGCTGCGATCTTTTGATCTTGAACATCAGAAGATCGCAGCCTTCGGCAGCTCCTACATGTGATTAGTAAGTTACATCAGGTGTTTTTCCGGCTCGGGAATACTCGCCGAGCCCAACACCGCTGGCAGCAAGCCTGCGCGCAAATCCCCTCCACTCGGCTGTTGATACAGGCTCAACCCGAACTCCGGCAGCACCGCCAGCAGGTAATCGAAAATATCCCCCTGAATCCGCTCGTAATCGGCCCACACCGTGGTGCGGGTGAAGCAGTAGATTTCCAGCGGAATGCCCTGCGCGGTGGTCTGCATCTGCCGGACCATGCAGGTCATGTTCGGCTGAATCTCCGGGTGACTCTTCAGATACGCCAGCGCATAGGCGCGGAAGGTGCCGATATTGGTCATGCGGCGGCGGTTGGCCGACATCGCCGCGACATTGCCCTGGGCTTCGTTCCAGGCCTTGAGCTCGGCTTTCTTGCGGCCCATGTAGTCGGTCAGCAGGTGCACCTGCGAAAGCTTTTCTTCCTCGTCGTCGCGGATGAAGCGCACGCCGCTGGCATCGATGAACAGGCTGCGCTTGATCCGCCGACCGCCGGACTGCTGCATGCCGCGCCAGTTCTTGAACGACTCGGACATCAGGCGCCAGGTTGGGATCGAGACGATCGTCTTGTCGAAGTTCTGCACTTTGACCGTGTGCAACGTGATGTCGACCACGTCGCCATCGGCGCCGACTTGTGGCATCTCGATCCAGTCGCCGACCCGCAGCATGTCGTTGCTGGTCAGCTGCACGCTGGCGACGAACGACAGCAGCGTGTCCTTGTAGACCAACAGAATCACCGCCGACATCGCACCCAGACCCGACAGCAGCAACAGCGGCGAACGGTCGATCAATGTAGCGACGATGATGATCGCGCCGAACACGTACAAAACCATTTTCGCCAGTTGCACGTAGCCTTTGATCGAGCGCGTGCGGGCGTGCTCGGTGCGCGCGTAGATGTCGAGCAGGGCGTTGAGCAGGGCGCTGACCGCCAGCAGCAGGAACAGAATGGTGAAGGCCAGCGCGACGTTGCCGAGGAAATTCATCGCGGTTTTGCTCAGCTCCGGCACCAGGTGCAGGCCGAACTGGATCACCAGCGATGGGGTCATCTGCGCCAGTCGTTGAAACACCTTGTTGTGGCGAAAGTCGTTGATCCAGTGCAGCGCCGGTTGGCGGCCGAGCATGCGGCTGGCGTGCAGGATCAGGTAACGCGCCACCCGTCCAAGCACCAGCGCGATGACCAGCAGCACCAGCAGCGCCAGTCCCGATTGCAGAAGTGGGTGCTCTTCGAGCGTGCCCCAGAGGCCTTGGGCTTTGAGCCAGAGCTGTTTGATATCCATGAGCGAAACGTTTCTTCTGTAAGACGCGAGGGCCGATTAGAGCATTTAAGACGCTGTGTATTGCAGCGAGTGACAAATCGGGCAACAAAAAAATCACTGATTGTCGCCGTTTGCACAAAGAAACTCGGCCTGAGCGCTCGAAACCGGTAACCTATGCAGCTGTTTTTTTGCATATCTTCGAGGTAGCACCCGTGTTTTCCCAATTCGCCCTGCACGAACGCCTGCTCAAAGCCGTGGCCGAGCTGAAATTTGTCGAGCCAACGCCAGTGCAAGCCGCGGCCATCCCGCTGGCGCTCCAGGGGCGTGATCTGCGGGTGACGGCGCAAACCGGTAGCGGCAAAACCGCCGCTTTCGTCCTGCCGATCCTCAATCGCCTGATCGGCCCGGCGAAGATCCGCGTCAGCATCAAGACGCTGATCCTGCTGCCAACCCGTGAGCTGGCCCAGCAGACTTTGAAGGAAGTCGAACGCTTCTCGCAGTTCACCTTCATCAAGTCCGGCCTGATCACTGGCGGCGAAGACTTCAAAGTCCAGGCCGCCATGCTGCGCAAAGTGCCGGACATCCTCATCGGCACCCCGGGGCGGATGATCGAGCAGCTCAACGCCGGCAACCTCGACCTGAAAGAAGTCGAAGTGCTGGTGCTCGACGAAGCCGACCGCATGCTCGACATGGGTTTCGCCGAAGACGTGCAGCGTCTGGTCGATGAGTGCCCGAACCGTCAGCAGACCATGCTGTTCTCCGCCACCACCGGCGGTTCCGGCCTGCGCGAAATGATCGCCAAGGTCCTGAACAACCCTGAGCACCTGCAGCTCAACGCGGTCAGCCAGCTCAACTCGACGACTCGTCAGCAAATCATCACCGCCGACCACAATCAGCACAAAGAGCAGATTGTGAACTGGCTGCTGGCCAACGAGACCTACCAGAAGGCCATCGTCTTCACCAACACTCGCGCCATGGCCGACCGCATCTACGGCCGCCTCGTGGCTCAGGAATACAAGGCGTTCGTGCTGCACGGCGAGAAAGACCAGAAGGATCGCAAACTGGCGATCGATCGACTGAAACAGGGCGGCGTAAAGATCCTCGTCGCCACTGACGTTGCGGCCCGTGGTCTGGACGTCGACGGTCTGGATCTGGTGATCAACTTCGACATGCCACGCAGCGGCGACGAGTACGTGCACCGCATCGGTCGTACCGGCCGTGCCGGCAACGATGGCCTGGCGATCTCGCTGATCTGCCACGGCGACTGGAACCTGATGTCGAGCATCGAGCGCTACCTGAAGCAAAGCTTCGAGCGCCGCACGATCAAGGAAGTCAAAGGCACCTACGGCGGACCGAAAAAGGTCAAGGCCTCGGGCAAAGCCGTCGGCGTGAAGAAGAAAAAGACCGACGCCAAGGGCGACAAGAAGAAAATCGCCGCCAAGACGCCGACCAAGCGCAAGAGCGTCAACCGTCCAAAGCCGGATTCTCTGGTGAGCAGCGACGGCATGGCCCCGCTCAAGCGTCGCAAGCCAGCAGAACCTGCGGCTGAGTAAGCTTTAGAACGCGCATAAAAAAACCGGACAATGTCCGGTTTTTTTTCGTCCTCAACTGTCGGCTTTTTTCTCCGCCGATCCCAGTTCCTTCAGACGCTGATCGATCAACTGGCACTTGTCCGGCAGATCGGCGCTGGCCGTGCCCAGATCCATTTTCTGCAACTCGGCGTTAATCTCCTTGGCTTTTTCCGGATTCTGCTCGGTGAGCTTTGAGACTTCCTTGGCCAGTTGTTCGCGTTTGATCGTCGCCTCTTCCGGCGTGCAAGCCCAGACGGGCAGGGCGCAGGCGAGAGTGGCGGCGAGGGAGAGCTTGATCAGGATTTTCATGGGCAGGCCTCAGTTCCGGTTAAGGCGGGTTAACCGGTTGAGGGCTGAAGCGTGGCAAAAGTTCAGTAAGCTTCGCAGGAGGAATGCGGATCAAAGTCCACAGCTACGTTTCAGCTAATTGCAAGATAGCTTTCAACGCGGCCTCTCGCGTCGGCAGCTTGATCTCGCCTTCACAAGCAGACGGAACGAAACCTTCAAGACGCAAACTCGCTGCGAAGTTGGCTTTGCGATGCTTGGCAAACCAGATTTTTTTGGTTTCTAAACTGAGCTTTTGCATTGGCGCCTGTCCATGTCAGAACCTCGTATTATAGCGGACGCACATCCGCAGAGCCCTGTCGGCTTAATACGGCACAAACGATACAGCGTTGAACAACATTTCGACGTGCGTGCCAAATTCCCAACCAGACATTGTTCTCCTTGGGAGCGAGCCTGCTCGCGAAACAGGCGACACGTTAGCACCGCCTTGTCGTGTAATCGTTTTTCGCGAGCAGGCTCGCTCCCACAGGTCCTCGTGTGTTTTCTCCACAGTGAACTCAAGATCGCTGCTCACCATGACAGCAACCCGACTTCGGCACACCGTCATACCGATCATGATGTCGCACCCATTCCATGATCTCGTCTTCATTCCGGCCCTTGGGCGTCAGATCAAGGTAGTGGTAAGCGCCGACCAGCATGTCCAGACCGCGTGCGTACGTTGAATAGGTGTGAAAAATCTCGCCTTCGTCATTGCGATAAAACACGCTCAGCCCCGGCATTTCTTCCTCGGCGCTGTCGGTTTTTTCGTAATTGTAGGTAGCCTTGCCCTCGGCGACATCTTCAGCCCGGGCGCAGACGCCGAAGTCGTAATTGAAATCGCAACCTTCTGACGAGACCCAGTCGAATTTCCAGCCCATGCGTTGTTTGAACGCCTGAAACTCGCGCAACGGCGCGTGGGAAACGGCGACAACTGCGACGTCGTGGTGGGCTAGGTGCTGGTTGGCTCCATCAATGTGGTCACTGAGGAACGAGCAGCCCTGGCAGCCTTGCTCCCAGCCTTTGGCAAACATGAAGTGATAGATGACCAACTGGCTGTTGTTGCCGAACAGGTCATTGAGCTTCAGTTCGCCGTTCGGACCTTGGAAGTGATAGTCCTTGTCGACTTTCACCCACGGCAGGGCGCGGCGCTCGGCGCTGAGGCGATCGCGTTCCCGGGTGAAGGCTTTTTCGTGGGCCAGATGCTGTTGACGGGCAGCGAGCCATTCTTCGCGTGATACCACCGGATGGTTTGCAACGTTCATGACCATGTCTCCTGCGGGTTGAACCGGCTGTTTCAGACTAGTCGTTTAACCAGCGAGAGAATCGACAGACCGCCGGTCGGTCGCCGCGAAGATATGCGGCTGAACGGCTGCGCAGCGCTTGGGTCACAACCTTTGAAAGCGGCACAAATCACCCGCACCGGAGGTTGAACCAGGATGACAACTTATAACTGGGATTTGATTGAACGTTTGCTGCATGAAGTGCAGAACAGCGCTGGACAGAGCTTCGCTCCCCGCGCTTATGCCGAAGCCTACGCGGCCGAGAAAGCCAGCGCTGGCGAGCCGATCGAGAATCTCGACCATTTGAAAACGTTGGCCTGTGAGTATGAAAGTCTGCTGCTTGACCGTGGTTATATCGAGCCGCGTCCGGATCATGAAGGCAGTACCGGCAACAATTTCATTCTGACGCAGCGCGGTTCCAGCCTGCTGAGCCTGATCGACAGCAGCATCCCCGGCAACGACCACCCGCGTCAGGTGCTGGATGAGCAGGAGGATGCGCTGGATGAGGTGACATTTGATGAAGTCGCTTCAAAGGCTCAAATCGCCTGAGCCAGCGAAATCTCCCTGTGGGAGCGAGCCTGCTCGCGAATACGGTTTGTCAGTGACATTGAACTGTCTGATACACCGCTTTCGCGAGCAGGCTCGCTCCCACATTGGATTCCAGTAATCTCAAGGTTTCTGAGCGGCCTTGAGACATTTCAGGTCATTGAAGTCTTTACGCACTCTCTCGATTTTCTTCAACAACCGCTCACGCTGTTGCGGTGTGCTCTGCGCCATCAGATCGACAAACAGCGAGCGTGCCTGGGCTTCAGTGTTGGCGTAGGCCTTGCGGTAATCTGCTGTCCATAAGCGCTCGCGGTTGACCAGAAGCGTCTCGATGCGTTGTGGGAATTCGGGGCTTTGGCGTTGCGCAACGGCGGCACTGAACTGTTGCTGCCAGTGCGCGCGGTTGGCGATCCATTGGGTGTTCTGGTCGCCCAAGGCATTGGTCCAGGCCACGACGCGTTGTTTCTGTGAATCACTGAGCGGTCCTAGCCAATCGTTCAGGCGTTTTTCCATGCGCTCGCCGCGTTCCTTGATCTGTTGGGCCAACGGCGGTTTCACGTATTCCTGCTGACGTTTGCGCAAATCCTTGGCAAACGCGTCGTTCATTTCTGCCACCTGTCTATCGTCCAGACCTTGTAGCAACTCGATGGCCGAAGGGGTGATTTCCCGGGCGGTTTCGGCAATGGCCTGCTTGGCTTCGGCGGTGCGCTCCTGCAGGGCGGCGTCGCTGACCTGATTGCTCTCGACCATGGCCTGCAATCGGTCCAGCCAGTCGAGGTAACCCGGTAACTGCGTGGTGCAGTGCCAGCTCAGGTGTTCTTTGAGCCGGTCGTTGAACCAGTCTTTCTGCTCGCCGTTCATGTCCACGTAGTCACTCAGCGACCATGGAATAATCACGTCGAGGTTGCGGTAGGCCAGGCCCACGCGGCTGCAAGCGCCGAGGGCGAGGGTGAAGATCAGCAGGGCGGCAATCTGTTTGAACCAGCGAGACATGGGCAAATCCTTGCGAGAGCCTGGCGTCGGAAATCTGATTCTTATGTGATGCAGGATGCGCGCGGCAGTTCAGCCGATCAATAGAACGTGCGTACAGCCTTGAGGGTGACGAGGCCGTCGCACTCGCTGTTGTGCCCGGAATAGGCCGAGCAATCGCTGCCGCTGAGGCTGGAATTGCTGTAGATCAGATCGAGATCGACACCCATGAATGGTCGCGACAGCTTCACCGACCAATCGGTGAAACTGCTGACATAACCACCGTCCACCGCCACCGGTGTGTTCAGTTGATGGGTGGTGTATTTCATGCTCACGCCGATGCCGAACGGCTGATTGCCAGTGAGGTCGGCAAACAAGGTGTTGTTCTGTTTATCCGGGTCGTTGCTCAATGCGATGCCGAAGCGACTGCCGAGCAGAGTCAGACCGCCGAACAGCTCCTGGCTGTCGAGGGTGTCCACGCGGGGATAGCTGTAATGGATCATCCCGACTTCATAGCCGAGCACCTGATCGAAAGGCTGCTTGAAGCCGACGTAGGAATCGATCTCGAGGTTTTTGCCGGGGGTGATGCCCATGCTCGGCGCGTACTGACCGAAATACACGCCGCTGTCGTGGCTCAGGTCGAGGCCGCCGTGAAACGAGCCGACCGCCGCCGGTTTCACCAGACCCTGGGCCATGCTGCGGCTGGGCGTGGTGCCGAGCTTGAGATCGAAGTCGCCCAGTTCACCCTGAAAAACCTGCGCGTGCGCGGTCGCGCCTGACAGCAGGCTGACGAACAATAAACAGGAAAATGGGCGCATGCGTCACTCCATGAACCGCGAGCGCAGGGCGAAGGCCTGCTGAAACGCTTGATCTAGACGCGTGCAAGGATACCGGCGAATAACCGGCATTGATGGCCGTTCGTCGATTTTTGAGGATTATTGTTTAAAGCGAAGGGGTATTGCGCGGTGCCAGTCCAGGCGCTTCGAAGCTCAAAGCGCCTCTGGACGGGGTAAAACCGGTGTTACTTCTTGCCCAGGCTGATCTGCTTGGACGGGCCGAATGTCTGGCCACTGACGCCTTTGGCAATTTGCTGGATCTCGCCGCCGGACTTGAGGAATGCTGCGATCTGATCGTTGATCGATTCGCTGGTTTCAACGGCTGGAGCTGGCTTTGCTTTGCTGGTGGATGCTTTTACACGCATGGCGGCCATTAACCTTTAGAAAAGTAACTCGGCCAGGCATCGTACAGGAATAACTTGACAATAGCTTGGTAAATATCCCCCGGAATAACCAAGCCCAGCGCTGTATTATTGCCTGATCGACACTGTTAATTTTTAGCTAACTCCCTGTTTTAAATAAGAACATCGAATCGGCGTGAGGCAATTGTGCGCAGCCGTAAGCCGCTGGGCCGGACTGACGAGCGGCACCTCACCGGGCAGTGCTCAAGCAAAATCAACAGGTTGAAGCAGATTTTCCGCTGCGAGGATCTGTCGCCCGACGTTTGCGGCAAAAACGGGTAGAATGCCGCCCACGTATTGAGGGTTTCGGAAATGGCTTTAGTCGGGCGTTACAACAGTTTGCAAGTGGTTAAACACACTAACTTCGGTTTATATCTGGACGGCGGTGCCGACGGCGAAATTCTTTTGCCCAACCGTTATATCCCCAAAGATATTCCCAGCGAAGATGAAGACTGGCTCAACGTATTCATCTATCTGGACAGCGAAGACAAACTTCTCGCCACTACGGAAAAACCCAAAGTTCAGGTCGGCGAATTTGCCAGCCTGAAAGTGGTTGAAGTCAACAGCATCGGCGTGTTCCTCGACTGGGGGCTGCCGAAAGATCTGTTGCTGCCGTACTCGGAAGAAAAGCGCCAGATGACTGCTGGCGAATACTGCGTGGTGCACGTCTACCTCGACAAACACACGCGCCGCATCACCGCCACCGCGCGCCTCGATCGTTACCTGGACAAGACCCCGGCCACCTACAGCCCGGGCCAGGAAGTTGATCTGCTGGTTGCCGAAGCCACCGACATGGGCTTCAAGGCGATCATCAACAACAAGCACTGGGGCCTGATCCACAAGAACGAGATCTTCAAGTTCATGCGTTCGGGCATGCGCGAGAAAGGCTTCATCAAGGAAGTGCGTGCCGACGGCAAGATCAGCCTGAGCCTGCAACCGGTTGGCCAGGCAGCGGCCAGCAGCCTGAGTTCGAAGATCCTCGGCAAGTTGCGCGAAAACGACGGCACCCTGGCGGTCAGTGACAAGAGTGATCCGGCACTGATCAGCAGCCTGTTCGGCGTCAGCAAGGGCAACTTCAAGAAAGCCATCGGCTCGCTGTACAAGGAAGGCAAGATCGTCATTCACGCCGATCGCATTGAACTAACCTGACTCACCGCAGGCCCATGTAGAAGCTGCCGAAGGCTGCGATCTTTTGATCTTGATCTTGAAAGTCGGCGGCTCCCACATCTAAAGGGGTGAGCCAATGAAAAAGGCGCTGATCGCATACGTCTCGACGCTACTGACGTTTCTGCTGCTCGATGGCATCTGGCTCGGGCTGCTGATGGCGCCGACCTATCGCGAACTTCTCGGTTCGCTGATGCTGGATAAACCGCTGCTGTTGCCCGCAGCGGTTTTTTATTGCCTGTACGTTATTGGCTGCGTGGTATTCGTGGTCTTGCCGGCGCTGAGCTGGCAGCGAGCGGCGAAGCTGGGTGCGCTGTTGGGGCTGGTGGCGTACGGCACTTATGACCTGACCAATTGGGCGACATTGCGCGACTGGTCGGTGCAGGTGAGTTTGATGGACTGGGCGTGGGGGACAGTGGCGACGGCGGTTGCCTGCACGGTGGGTTATCTGGTGGCGAAGCGGTTTGCCTGAGTTGATCCGGCAGTTGTGTTGGCAATGCTGCCTCTTCGCGAGCAGGCTCGCTCCCACATGTTCACCGAACCCTCTGTGGGAGCGGGCTTGCCCGCGAATGACGGCGCAGCCGTCAACCATTCAGCGCTGACGCCACTGACCAAATAAAGGTCTTTTCCAGACGGCTTTTTCCGCGCATCTGATTGATAATCCCCGACACTGTTTTCTGACCATTGGATGGCCTGCCATGTTGTGTGTGTTCGAGGTGTTGCGGTGAGTGCCGAGCGGCGCAATGCCGACGGTTTTGCCCTGCAAGTGATGATCGGCCTGTGCCTGATCTGGGGTGTGCAGCAAGTCCTGATCAAATGGGCGGCGACTGACATCGCGCCGGTGATGCAAGCGGCGGGGCGCTCGGGGATTTCTGCGTTGCTGGTCGGTTTGCTGATCTGCTGGAAGGGCGGTTGGGATCAGGTCGGCAGCACCTGGCGCGGCGGCTTGCTGGCCGGTGCGCTGTTTGGTCTGGAGTTCCTGTTCATCGCCGAAGGCCTGCAACTGACCACCGCCGCGCATATGTCGGTGTTCTTGTATACCGCGCCGATCTTCACCGCACTCGGCGTGCATTTCCTGCTCGCCAGCGAGCGGTTGCGCCCGTTGCAATGGCTGGGGATTCTCCTGGCTTTCATCGGCATTGCGATTGCCTTCGCCGGCGGTGTGTCGTGGGACAACCTTGATCGGCGCATGCTGCTGGGCGATGCCTTCGGCGTATTGGCCGGCGCTTGTTGGGGCGCGACCACCGTGGTGGTGCGCGCCTCGCGACTGTCGGAAGCGCCGGTGACGCTGACCCTGTTCTATCAGTTGCTGGTCGGTTTCCTCGGTCTGCTGTTGATCGCGCTGTTCAGCGGCCAGATCACCCACGTCAGCCTGACTACCGTGGCGGTGGCCAGTGTGCTGTTCCAAGGGCTGGTGGTGTCGTTCTTCAGCTACCTGGTGTGGTTCTGGCTGCTGCGCCGTTATCTGGCGGCCAACCTTGCGGTGTTCTCGTTCATGACGCCGTTGTTCGGCGTGACCTTCGGCGTGCTGCTGCTCGGCGAACAGTTGAGCCTGAACTTCGTCATCGGCGCCGTGCTGGTGCTGCTCGGCATCACTTTCGTCAGCGCCGAGCAGTGGCTGCGTCGGCGTTTGCGCAAGGCGCTGGGCCAGTAGCCTTGGCCTGCATCGCCAGCGCGCCGGCCAGCAACAGGCCGGCACCGGCGATCAGCAGCGCCGGCTGCAAACCGCCGCTGAAATGGCTGCTCAGCGCCGCCAGCAGCGGGCCGCTCAGTTGGCCGACAGCGAAGCACGCCGTGAGCATCCCGGCGTTGCGCTGAGTGGCGTGGGGCGCCAGCTCTCGCGAACGCTGCATGACCAGTTGCATGCACGCCAGAAACGGCGTGCCGCAGAGGATCACCCCCAACGCCAAGCCGACGCCGCTGCCCAGCAGACAGGCGAACACTCCGGCCGCTTGCAGCCACAGCGTCGCCATCAGCCAGTGCCGCGTGGTCTCGGGATCATGCCGACGCAAGCTCACCAGCCACACACCGATCGCCGCGCCGAGGCCAAAACACGGCCAGAACAGATCTGCCTGCCACTGGCCATGAAACTGCGCGTTGGCCATTTGCGCCAGAAACGTCGCCGGAATGATGTAGCCGATGCCGTACAGCGCATACACCAGCGCCAGTCGGCCAATGCCTCGATTCGCTGTTTTCACATGCATTGTCGCTGGGCTCGCTGCCGCCGTGGGCTGCGGTAACAACCGCCAGACGCCGAGCATCATCAGCAGCGCAGCCGCCGCGTAAATCAGCCACAGGGTTGCCGATGTCTGCTGCAATCGATGTGAGACCAGCGCCAGCAAGCCTGTGAGAAAAATCCCCAGACCCGGCCCGGCAAAAACCAGAGCACCCCAGCGCGGGCGACCCGCTGCCGCCGCCAGCGGCTGGCTGAGCGAAGTAATCATCACCAGCACCCAGGCACTCGCCACCCCGGTGCCAAAGCGCAACAGCAGGTGCGACCAGAAACCGCTGGCCCAGAACGACGCCAGTGTCAGCAGCACGCACAGCCACAGCCCGCCATGCAGCCGTCGCTGCACCTGCTGCGGCCGCTGCGCGAACATCGCATCCACAGCACCAAGCAGATAGCCGAGGTAGTTGGCCGCCGCGATCAGCCCGGCGGCGGTGAGGTCGATCTGCCCTTCGCTGAGCAGGTGCGGCATCTGTGGCGTCAGGGCGAAACGGCCGATGCCCATGGCCATCATCAGGGCAACGAAACAGGCGGATAAACGTATCAGCGGCGACATGGTCGGGCTTCCTTCAAGGCAGCAATGACCGTCAGGCTAGGATCGATTGACTTTCTTTAAAATTGAATAATAGTGAGTAACTTGTTCTGTTCAGGAGAAGATTGTGGAATTCAGCCAGCTGCGGATATTTCAGGCGGTCGCCGAGGAAGGCTCGATCACCCGCGCCGCCGAGCGCTTGCATCGTGTGCCGTCGAATCTGTCGACGCGCCTGAAACAGCTCGAGGAGCAGCTGGGTGTCGAATTGTTCGTGCGCGAACGGCAGCGTTTGCAGTTGTCGCCGGCGGGCAAGGTGCTGCTCGACTACACCGGCAAACTCTTCGCTCTGCGCGATCAGGCCAGTGCGGCGGTGATGGGCGGGCAACCGGCCGGGGATTTCGTGCTGGGCACCATGTACAGCACGGCGGCGATCCATCTGCCGGCGCTGCTGGCGCGTTATCACAAGCAATACCCGACGGTGAATTTGCAGGTGCAATCGGCGCCGACCGGCGAACTGCTCGAAGGTTTGCTCACCGGCCGCCTCGACGCGGCATTGGTCGACGGACCGCTGCAACTGGCCGGGCTCGATGGCGTGCCGCTGTGCGAGGAACGGCTGGTGCTGATCACTGAAATCGACCATCCACCGGTGCACAGCGCGCGCGACGTGGAAGGGCGCTCGGTGTTCACTTTTCGCCAGGGTTGTTCATATCGCATGCGCCTGGAGGCATGGTTCTCTCACTACCATGCCGCAATGGGCCGGCCGATGGAGATCGAGTCGTATCAGGGCATGCTCGCCTGTGTGATTGCCGGCAGTGGTGTGGCGTTGATGGCCGAGTCGATGCTCGCCAGCCTGCCGGGTCGAGAAAGCGTCGCCGTGCATCCGTTGGCCGAGCCGTTCGCGGGTGCGACAACATGGCTCATGTGGCGCAAGGGTATGGCCGGGGCCAACCTGAATGCCTGGATCGACGTGCAGCAAGCGGTCTATCCCGTGGCTTTGCATGAAGTGCGGGAAACCGCGTGAACCAATCGCAACAGATTCTGTTCAATTCAGTAACAGATCATTGCGGATTTGGCCGAGCATTGCGTAGGACTTCGGACTATTATCAGTGCGAAGCGGCCTCAGAATTCCGGCCGCTCAGCACCACCCTGAAGGGGGCATGACGATGAAAGAGAAAATCCAGAACTGGCTGCACGATTTGGGAGTTGCCCTCGGTTTGATCGAACCGCCTCTGCAACCGGTACCGATTCGCACGGACGACGAACAGCGCCGACGCCAGCCACGTCGCCGTTAATACCTGCGATCAGAGATTTCAAGATCGCAGCCGTCGGCAGTTTCTACAAATGGTAGGAGCTGCCGAAGGCTGCGATCTTTTGCTTTTCGCCAAGCGAAAAAAACGGGTGTGGCCACCGACGCCACACCCGCTGAAGAAAACATCAAGTCGTTACAGCCGATTCATACCGCCGTTGCCACGGTCGCCGGGCGACGGGACAACAGGCTGACCACGACAAAACTCACCAGGCCAACGGCCAGGCTGTAGTAGATCGGCGTGTTGGCATCCAGACCATCCTTGAACATGAACAGCAGAGCTGTGGCGAAGCCCAGGCCCATGCTGGCGATCGCGCCGGCAGTGGTTGCGCGTTTCCAGAAGATCGCTCCGATCAACGGAATCAGCATGCCGCCAACCAACAAGTTGTAGGCGAGGGTGAGGGCGCTGATCACGTCATTCACCACCAGCGCGATACCCAGCACCACGACACCGGTCAGCAGCGTGAACAGGCGGTTCACGCGCAGGCTCGACTGCTTGCCGCCACGCAGCTTCGGCAGCAGGTCTTCGGTCAGCGTGGTGGCAGCGGCGAGCAGGCCGGCGCTGGCGGTGGACATCATCGCTGCCAGTGCAGCCGCGATCACCAGACCACGGATGCCATCGGGCAGCGACAGTTTGACGATGGCCGCGAAGGCATTGTTGACGTTGTCCAGATCCGGAATCAGCACGTGCGCGGCCATGCCGATCAGCGCGCACGCCAGGCCGTAAACGATGCAGTAGATGCCAGCGATGCTGCCGGCGTATTGCGCGACCTTGGCGGTCTTGACGGTGAACACCCGTTGCCAGATGTCCTGGCCGATGAGGATGCCGAAAAAGTAGATCATGAAGTAGGTGATGATCGTGTCCCAGCCGATCGTGGTGAAGTTGAACGCAGTGGCCGGCAGTTTCAGTACCAGCTCATCCCAGCCGCCGACACGGTACAGGCAGATCGGCAAGAGGATGAACATCAGGCCGACGGTCTTGATGATGAACTGGACGATGTCGGTCAGGGTCAGCGACCACATGCCGCCGATCGCCGAATAGATCACCACCACGCCACCGCCGAGCAATACCGAAATCCAGAACGGCAGGCCGAACAGCACTTGCAGCACGGTGCCGATGGCGAGGATCGAGGTCACGCCGATCATCAGCGCATAAGCCAGCATGATTGCCGCGCTCGCCGAGCGGGCCATCGGGTTGTAGCGTTTTTCCAGGACCTGGGTAACGGTGTAGATCTTCAGTTTCAGCAGCGGCTTGGCGAGGAACAGGTTCAGCGCAACGATGCCGCAACCCAGTGCCGCACATAGCCAGAAACCGGAAATGCCATGCACGTAGCCCAGGCGCACGGTGCCGACGGTCGACGCACCGCCAAGCACGGTAGCGGCCATGGTGCCCATGTACAGGCTCGGGCCGAGGTTGCGACCGGCGACGAGAAAGTCCTCGTTGGTCTTGGCCTTGCGCATGCCGAAAT
The DNA here is from genome assembly GCF_057291535.1 of Pseudomonas sp. 1L-E-NC-VB-C3. NCBI lineage: Bacteria > Pseudomonadati > Pseudomonadota > Gammaproteobacteria > Pseudomonadales > Pseudomonadaceae > Pseudomonas > Pseudomonas sp. 1L-E-NC-VB-C3. The sequence goes on from NZ_JBXAWD010000007.1 coordinate 54,538, forward strand.
AGCCGAGCAAGAGCATGCCGGCGGCGTAGATGAGGACGACGAATAAATCCAAAGCCATGATGGCGTGTCTCCGATTGTCTTTTTTATGGTGAAGCAAATGGGGTCTGCAAGGCTTCCTGTGGGAGCGAGCCTGCTCGCGAATTCGCACGCACATTCAATAAAGATGTGACTGACAGATCGCTTTCGCGAGCAGGCTCGCTCCCACAGGGTTTTGCGTTTATTCAGGCGGCCTGGCGCATGGCGGGTTTAGCCGGGGCATCGTTGCTTTGGCTGCGCACATCCGTCGGCCCAAACACCTCCCGAGGTTCGGGGAACAGGCGCAGCAGCGTCAGATACACCACCGACGCCAGGCCCAATGTCACCGGCAAGCTGATGTCGATGCCACCGGCCAGTTCGCCCAGCGGGCCGACAAACTGTCCCGGCAGGTTGACGAAGCACAGGCCGACCAGTGCGCTGGGGATCCACGCGCCGAGGCCGCGCCAGTTCCAGCCGTGGTTGAACCAGTAGCGTCCGCCCTGTTCACCGCGGGTGAACACTTGCAGGTCATCCGGGCAGTAGAAGCCGCGCCGTACCACCAGGCCGATGATCATGATCACCATCCATGGGGTGGTGCAGGTGATGATCAGCACGGCGAAGGTCGACACGCTCTGCACCAGGTTCGCCGCAAAACGGCCGATGAAGATGAAGGCGATCGACAGCACGCCGATCAGCAAGGTCGCCTTGACCCGGGAGAGCACGCGCGGGAACACGCTGGACATGTCCAGCCCGGTGCCATACAGCGACGTGGTGCCGGTGGACATGCCGCCAATCACCGCAATCAGGCACACCGGCAGGAAGAACCAGCTCGGCGACACGGCCAGCAAGCCGCCGACATAGTTGTTCGCGGCGATGTAGTCCGGCGCCTTGATCGCGACGATGGTGGCGGTGGCAAGGCCGAACAGGAATGGGATCAACGTCGCCAGTTGCGCGGCGATCACCGCCAGCATGATCCGGCCCTTCGGCGTCTCACGCGGGATATAGCGCGACCAGTCGCCGAGGAACGCACCGAAGGAAATCGGGTTGCTCATCGCCACCAGCGCCGCGCCGATGAATGCCGCCCAGAACCCGGCCTGACCCAGCGCCACGCTGCCGGCGTACTGGCTGTCGAAAGCGGGGGCGAAGGCGAAGATGCCGAGCAGGAACAACAGGCTCGCGGCCCACACGGCGATGCGGTTGACCCACAGCATGATGCGGAAACCGTAGATGCACACGGTCAGCACCAGCAGCGCGAACAGACCGTAGGCCAGGCCCAGGGTCAGGTCGGTTTCCGGCAAATCGACGAGGCGTTTGGCGCCGCCGACCAGCGCATCACCCGAGCTCCACACTGACAGCGAGAAGAACGCGATCGCCGTCAGCAACGACAGGAACGAACCGACAATCCGCCCGTGCACGCCGAAGTGCGCACCGGAAGACACGGCGTTATTGGTACCGTTGAGCGGGCCGAACAGGCCCATCGGCGCGAGGATCAGCGCACCGACCACCACACCCAGGACAATCGCCCAGACACCGGCCTGAAACGACAGGCCGAAGAGCACCGGGAAACTGCCGAGCACAGCGGTGGCAAACGTATTGGCGCCGCCGAAGATCAAGCGAAACAGGTCGCTGGGTCGGGCGTCGCGCTCATGATCCGGGATCTGTTCGACCCCGTTTGTTTCGATGCTGCTAAGGCTTTTTTCGTTGTTGTTGTTATTCATGATCTGCTCCGATCATCAGGCGCGCTCATCGTGCGTGAGCGTCACCATTGGCTAAGGGGGTGGCAGCCCTTCCGGCATTGCGGACAAATGTTCGTGACAGGCCAGCCATAGGCCTTGTTGTTCTAGACTCGACGCTTGTCTTCTGAAAACAATCGTCTCGCGCTCCTGGCTGAAGTGTTGCTCCCCTTGCATGCGCAGCTCGGTGGCCACGTCATGGATGAAAACCGCCACGTCACCCTGCAGGCTGACAAAGGCGTTGCTCGAGGTGCACGACAGCACCTCGAAACCATCCTCGGCACGCCAGCGGTCCCACAACGCCTGATAGGCATCGCGCGACAGCAATGGCTGGTCGAGGGTGTAGAAGACGAAGCTGGCATCGGCGCTGAACGCCCCGAAGTAAGCTTCGCGATCGTTACGCGCAAACGCGGCGACCAACTCGGCGGCCGCGTGCAAAACCTGATCACGTGCGTGCATGACCGACCCTCAGCGATGAACCACGCCAGGCAGTACGCAGAGCATTTCGTACAGCAGGTTGGCGGCCAGCAGCGAGGTGTTGCCGGTGGTGTCGTAAGCGGGCGAGACTTCTACCAGATCGCAGCCGATCAGGTCGAGGCCCTGACAGCCACGGACGATTTCAATCGCTTGAATGGTGGTCAGGCCGCCGATTTCCGGGGTGCCGGTGCCGGGCGCCCAGGCCGGGTCGATGCCGTCGATGTCGAAACTCAGATACACCGGACCGCCACCGACCTTCTCGCGCACTTCGGCCATCAACGGCGCCAGCGACTTGTGCCAGCACTCTTCGGCTTGAACGACGCGGAAGCCCTGATCGCGGCTCCAGTTGAAGTCGTCGGCGGTGTAACCCTGGGCACGCAAACCTATCTGCACCACGCGATCGCAATCGAGCAGACCTTCTTCGACGGCACGACGGAACGTGGTGCCGTGGGCGATCTTCTCGCCGAACATGTGATCGTTGACGTCAGCGTGGGCATCGATGTGTACCAGGCCAACCTTGCCGTGCTTTTTATGAATCGCACGCAGGATCGGCAGGGTGATGGTGTGGTCGCCACCCAGGGTCATCGGGATGACGTTGTGCTCGAGGATGTTGTCGTAGGCTTCTTCGATGATGCGCACGGCGTCGAGCAGGTTGAAGGTGTTGATCGCCACGTCACCGATGTCGGCCACCGACAGCGAGTCGAACGGCGCGGCGCCGGTGGCCATGTTGTACGGGCGGATCATCACCGATTCGGTGCGGATGTCGCGCGGCCCGAAGCGGGTGCCGGGGCGCAGCGAAGTGCCGATGTCCAGCGGCACGCCAACGAAGGCAGCGTCAAGGCCGGCAGCGGTCGGTACATGGGGAAGTCGGAGCATGGTGGCGATGCCGCCGAAGCGCGGCATTTCATTGCCGCCCAGTGGTTGGTGAAGAATCTTGTCCACGGGTAGGGCCTCATCGTCTTTGTTTTATTTATGCCGGCGCGCCGTTGAGCACAGGTTCGGACGCCGCTGTGGGGTCGATCATGCGAAATGTAGTGACGGGGAAGAATCGCTACGGGCAAAAACTTAGTTCAGATTTTTCTAAACTAATGGGAGAGGTGGGATTAGACTTTGGTGGGTTCGAATGAAGTGTAGGGCTGAAGATTGTTGCCCTCACCCCATCCCTCTCCCAGAGGGAGAGGGGGCCGACCGAGTTGTTGGCGGAATCTGCATCGACCTGAAAAATCGAGTCGAACTCAGGATTTGAAAGCCATGGAGATCGGCTCCCTCTCCCTCGGGGAGAGGGCTGGGGTGAGGGGCTTTTCCCACATACACACAGTTGCAAAGCCCGGAGTAGACATGGCCAACGCTTTACCCGACCTGAAACTCCTGCGCATCTTCGTCAGCGTCGTGCGCCATCAGGGTTTTGCCAACGCGCAGCAGGAACTCAACCTGTCGACCTCGGCGATCAGCACTTACATGAGCCAGCTCGAAACCGCGCTCGGTCTGGTGCTGTGCCATCGCGGGCGCGGTGGCTTCAGCCTGACCAGCAAGGGCGAGCTGTTCCATCAGGAAACCCTGCGCCTGCTCGCCGAGCTTGAAGGCTTCGAGCAATACGCCGCCGCGCTGAAGGGCGAACTGCGCGGCACGCTCAACCTTGGCGTGATCGATTCCACGGTCAGCGACAAGGCCCTGCCGTTTGCCGAAGCCATCGGCGCCTACAGCCAGGAACACCCGGCGGTGCATCTGCACCTGTCGGTGATGAGCCCTTACGAATTGCAGCTCGGCGTGCAGGACAATCGCCTCGATCTGGCCATCGGTGCGTTTTCCACGCGCATGAGCGGTCTGGTCTACATGCCGCTGTACCGCGAGCAGCACTGGCTGTATTGCAGCAGTCGTCACCCGTTGTTCAACGAGCGGCGCATCCCCGAGCAGGTCATCACTCAGCAACGAATGGTCGGGCGCGGTTACTGGAGTCAGGCGGAACTGGCCCGCCACGGTTTCAAACACAGTGCCGCGACCGTGGAAAGTATGGAAGCGCAGCTGATTCTGGTGCTCTCCGGCGCCTACATCGGTTACCTGCCGGAACACTACGCGCAGGCCTGGGCCGACAAGGGCGATCTGCGCGTTCTGCTGCCAGCGACCTTCGGTTATCAGGCGCCGTTTTCGATGATCATGCGCAGGGGCCGCAGCCGCGAGCCGCTGATCCAGACCTTCCGCGATTTGCTCAAAGCGCAGCTCAATCAGGCTTGAGAAAAAAATGTCCCGACCCCAATGCCCGCGCTGCCTGCGCCCCCAGACCCATTGCCTGTGCCCATTGATTCCGCACCTCGATAGCCGCACCCGGGTGTTGCTGCTGCAGCATCCGAGCGAGGTCAGTCACGCGCTCAATACCGCGCGGCTGGCGGCGCTGGGGCTGAGCAATGCCGAGCTGATTGTCGGCGAGGTATTCGAAGATTTGCCGAAACTGTTGAACCGGCCGGGTTATCAGGCGCGCTTGCTGTTCCCGGCTGAGGATGCGCAGTCGTTGCAGGTTTACGCGCCAAATGATCAGCCAATGTTGCTGGTCGTCCCGGACGGCACCTGGCGCAAAGCGCGCAAGATGTTGCACCTCAATCCGCTGCTGGCAGCACTGCCACGGGTGACGCTGGTCGAGGGCGGCGTGTCGCGCTATCGCTTGCGCAAGGCACCGGGGCCAGGGGCGCTGTCGACTATAGAGGCGATCGTGCAGGCGCTGGAAACCCTCGAAGCGCCGACGACGTTTGCGCCGTTACTGAAACCGTTTGAAGCGCTGATCGAAGGGCAGATTGCGGCGATGGGGGAGGAGGTCTTCCAGCGTAACCATGGCGACAGATGATCATTGTCTGTGCGGGCTTCTTCGCGAGCAGGCTCGCTCCCACAGGGGAACGCATTCCAATTGTGGGAGCGAGCCTGCTCGCGAAAGCGCCAGATCAATCACCGCAATTCAAAGATCACTAGCGCTCGCGCATCGCCTCGGTCCGCGCTTTCAACACCGGTTTGAGCAGGTAATCCAAGACGCTTTTCTCACCGGTAATAATGTCCACCGTCGCTACCATCCCCGGGATGATCAGCAGTGGTTTCACGTCGCCGCCCAAGTGATTCTTGTCGGTGCGCACCTGAATCAGATAGAAGCTGTTGCCCTTGTCATCGGTGATCGTATCGGCGCCGATCAGTTCGAGCTTGGCGCTCAGCCCGCCGTAAATCGTGTAGTCGTAGGCACTGAACTTGACCATGGCTTTCTGGCCCGGATGCAGGAACGCGACGTCTTGCGGGCGGACCTTGGCTTCGATCAGCAGGTTGTCTTCCAGCGGCACGATTTCAACCATGTCGCTGCCCGGCTGGACCACGCCGCCGATGGTGTTGACCTTCATCTGCTTGATCACGCCACGCACCGGCGACGTCACCGTAGTGCGACTGACGCGGTCGTCGATGGCGATGCTCGACGCGGTGATTTTCGACAGGTCGGTGCGTTTCTCATTCAGCTCTTTGGCGGCCTCGGAACGGAAGGTCTGCTCGGATTCGTCGATCTTGCTGCGGATCTCGGCGATGGCTGATTCGGCGCGGGGAATCGCCAGCGTGGTGGCGTTCAGCGAGCCGCGAATTTCCACGGCACTGCGTCTGAGGCGGAGGATTTCCACCGGTGAAACGGCGCCGGTTTTGACCAGCGGTTCCGACATGTTCATCTCTTGCTGCAACAACGCGAGGCTGGAGCTGAACTGGCCTTGCTTGGAGCGAAATTCGGCCAGTTCCTGGGTTTTCTGCCGCAGTTGTTCACTGAGGGTGCGCTGTTCGCTGGCCAGGCGGCGTTGGCGTTGCTCGTACAGCGAGCGCTCGTCCTCGGCGACTTGCGGCGCTTTGGCGATGACTTCAGCGGAGAGTTTGAAGGGGCGCCCCTCGGCCTCCGCTGACAAGCGTTCAACCTGTGCGGTCAGCGCGTAACGGTCGGCCTCGCTCTCGCCCTTGTTCGAGCGAAAGCGCGTGTCATCCAGACGCAGCAGCGTGTCGCCCTTGCCGACCATCTGGCCTTCGCGAACGAAAATCTCGGTGACAATGCCGCCCTCGAGATTCTGGATCACCTGGACTTTGCTCGACGGGATCGCCTTGCCTTCGCCCATGGTCACTTCTTCGAGCACGGCGAATTTGGCCCAGACCAGGGCGGCGATCAGCAGCGCTGCCGCCAGCCACACGGTGATCCGCGATTTGCGCGGCGAATCCTGCAACGCCGCGCCGGCGGTTTCCGGCATGAACTCGGCTTCGGCGCTTTTGCCGAAGCTGTCGAAGTAGCCGCGCTTGTTGCTATCGGAATAAGCAGGCATGGCGTAACTCCTAGACCGCCGCCGAGCCGACACGGCCCTTGCGCAGTGCGTCGATGACCGCTTCTTTCGGGCCGTCAGCGACGACCCGGCCGTTATCCAGCACCAGCAACCGGTCCACCAGGCTCAACATCGAGGTGCGGTGGGTGACCAGCAGCAGGGTTTTGCCTTGCACCCAGCCATGCAGTTTCTGCCGCAGTGCATCTTCGCTGCTGTTGTCCATGGCGCTGGTGGGTTCGTCGAGCAGCATGATCGGCGGATCGAGTAGTAATGCCCGCGCCAGCAACACCGCTTGGCGTTGGCCGCCGGAAAGCAGCTGTCCGCGTTCGCCCACCGGTCGGTCGAAGCCTTGCGGGTGTTGTCGGGCCAGTTCGGTGACGCCAGTCAGTTCGGCGACTTCGAGCATGCGTGAATCGCTGATGTAGCGCGCGCCCAGGGTCAGGTTGTCGCGCAGGCTGCCGGCCAGCAGCGGCAGGTCGTGGGCGACATATCCGATCTGCTGGCGCAGGTCAGCCACGTCCAGTTGGCGCAGGTCGAGGCCGTCGAGCAACAGCTGGCCTTGTTCCGCTTCGTAGAAGCCCATCACCAATCGCGCCAAGGTACTTTTGCCGGAACCGCTGCGGCCGATGATGCCGACCCGCTCGCCGGGTTTCAGGCTGAAGCTGACCTCGCTCAGCGCCGGTGCATTCTGGCCGTTGTAGTGGAACGTCACGCCGCTGACGTCCAGGGCACCTTGCAGCTGCGTACGTTCCAGTGGCCGTTGTTTGCCGTCGCGTTCCTGCGGCAGGGCCATCAGCGCGTCGGTGCTTTTCATGGTCAGTTGCGCTTGCTGGTAACGGGTGATCAGCCCGGCGATCTGGCCGAGCGGGGCGAGCACGCGGCTGCCGAGCATGTAAGTGGCGACCAGCGCGCCGACACTGAGATTGCCGGCGATGATGCTGTAAACCCCGGCAACAATCGTCGCCATCCCGGAAAACTGCTGGATGAACAGCGTGCCGTTGGTGGCCAGCGCCGACAGGTTGCGCGCGTGGCTGTCGAGGCGGGTGAGGGCGCCGTGGGTGCTTTCCCATTTGTGCTGGCGCTCGCTTTCGGCGCCGCAGGCCTTGAGGGTTTCCAGACCGCCGAGGGTTTCGATCAGCACCGCCTGACGCTCGGCGCCGAGGCTCAGGCTTTTCTGCACGGTGTCACGCAGGCGCACCTGAATCGCCATGGCGAAGATGATGGTGATCGGAAACGCCAGCAGCGGAATCACCACCAGCCAGCCACCGAGCAGGCCGATCACTACCAGCATCAACACCACGAAGGGCAAGTCGATCAGACTCGTCAGGGTCACGGCAGTGAGAAATTCACGCAGGCCCTGGAAGTCGTGAATGCTCTGGGCAAAGCCGCCAATGGTTGCTGGCCGCGCCTTCATCGACATGCCGGTGATGCGCTCGAACAAGGTTGCCGAGAGGATCACATCGGTTTTCTTCCCGGCGGTGTCGAGCAGATGCGCACGCACCACGCGCAGCACCAGTTCAAAACCGGTGCCGATCAGCAAACCGATCGACAGCACCCACAGCGTCGAGGTCGCCTGATTGGGCACCACGCGATCGTAGGTCTGCATGACGAACAGCGGCACCATCAGGCCGAGCAGGTTGATCAGGAAACTGGCGAGGATCGCATCGCTGTACAGCCATTTCGACAGTTTGAGAGTGTCGCGAAACCACGCGTTTACCCGTGGCACCAGCGGCGCGCGGAGGTCTTCGAGTTCATGGCGCGGGCGGGCGAACAAGGCCTGGCCGCTGTAGTGCTCGTTGAGTTCTTCGCGGCTCACCCATTGCTCGCCGCCGTCGGCTTCGCTGGGCAGCAGCAGGGCTTTGCCGTCCTCGCCGAAGCGCCGCAGCACGGCAGTGCGGCCGTCGTTGAGCAGCAGCAGGATCGGCAGGTTCAGCGGCGAAATGTCTTTCAGGTCACGGCGCAACAACCGCGCCTGCAATCCGGCCCGCGCGGCTGCACGGGGCAGCAGATCGAGGCTCAGGCGTTGTTTGTTGAGGGGCAGCCCGGCGCTCAGGCTGGCACGACTGACCGTGGCGCCATGCAGTTTGCAGAGGATCAGCAGGCCGTCGAGTAACGGGTCGTCGAAGCTCAGGCGCGGATCGACCCCGATGGCGCCGGGTTCCATGCTGGTCATAGTGATTGCCTCTGTTGAACGGGCTCGGTTATCGGATCGTTCCCACGCTTTGCGTGGGAATGCAGCCCGTGACGCTCCGCGTCACTGGACGCGGAGCGTCCCTTGAGGCATTCCTTTGCTGCGCGTGGGAACGATCAGGGCAAAGTCAGTTCCTGCACCGTTTATTTCAGTTCCGGCAGGCGCGCCTGGTTTTTCACTTCGGTCGTGGCAATCGCATCAGCCGGCAGCACCACGCGTTGCTTGCTCAGCAACTGGCCCATGTTCGCCAGCACGCGGTACATCGAGTATTCCTCGGTGTAGCGGATTTCGGTGTAGCGACGGTTGGCGTTGTACAGCTCGTTTTCGCTGTCGAGCAGGTCGAGCAAGGTGCGTTGGCCGAGGCCGAACTGGTCCTGATAAGCGGCGCGCACGCGTTTGGTGGTTTCGGCGTATTCGCGGGCGGTCGGTGTCTGCTTCTTCGCGTTCTCCATGGCGTTCCAGGCCAGGCGAATGTTCTCGTTGAGCTGACGCAGGGCGTTGTTGCGGATGTCCATCGCCTGGTTGATGTCGTGGGCATTCGCGGCCAGGCGTGCCTTGTCGCTGCCGCCTCGGAACAGGTTGTAGTTCATCACCACACCGACACGCCATTCGTTGTCGTGGCCTTCGTCGCCCTGCACGTTGTTGTTCGCGCCCACTGCCGCTTCCGCGTCGAAGCGCGGGTAGAACGGCGACTTGGCCACTTCGTACTGGCTCTCGGCGGACTGCACGTCAGCCTGGGCCGATTTCAGGTACGGGTTGTTGTCGACCATGCTCTGCTGCGCTTCACGCAGGTCCGGCGGCAGTTCACCGCGAGTCGAGGCCGGGGTTTCCAGCTCATCGGGCATGCGTCCGACCACGCTGTAGAAATTCGATTCGGCGTCGGCCAGATCGACTTCGGCGGTGTCGAGGTTGTTCTGCGCCAGTGCACGACGGGCAACCGATTGATCGGAGTCTGCAGTGCTGCCGATGCCGCGCTCGGTGCGCAGGCCGATCTGATCGTTGACGCGCAAGTGCGCCTGCAAATTGTTCTTGGCCAGCGTCACCAGTTCCCGACGCTTGAGCACTTCGAGGTAGACCTCGATGGTGCGCAGGGCCAGATCCTGCGCGGTGCCTTGCGCGTAGTAGGCGCGCGAGTTGGACACGCCCTTGGTGCGCTCGACCTCGTTGGCGGTGTTGAAGCCGTCGAAGATCATCTGCCGCAAGCGCAGCTCCGACTGGGTGTAATTGAGGATTTCGGTGTTGTGGTTACCGAAAGCGCGGGTATTGGTGTTGTCGCTGTAACCGCGACCGTAGGCAGCGTTCAGATCGACCGACGGATAAAACCCGCCCTTGGCCACTTTCACCTGTTCATCCGCTGACAAGCGGGCGTCCACGCGCGACGCCAGTTCCGGGTGAGTGGCGATGGTGCTTTGAATCGCCTCGGTGAGGTTCATCGCCTGGGCTTGGGAAGTGCAAGCCATGGCCAGCAAAACCGCGCTGCAGAGGGGGGTTAAAACGCGCATGGGTGCATCTCCCTGGATCTCAATGTTGTGTTACCGTCGCCAAATATTTGACGTAATTTTAGGGTGTAAGCGTTTCACTCTTGTAACAACAGAGCTAAGAACATCCTAGAGCGTAGCTAAGAAAAAATTTTCATAAGGCTTATTCCAAAAAAAACTTATGCGGTTTTTCAAAAGCAGCACATTGTTCAGCTCGAAAGCCTTTGTTTTATGCGCTTTAGGGAGCTCGAAAAGGCTCGAGGAAAGTTCCATTCACTTTGCGAGACACTGCGAAGTACTGCTGAAGGGGAGGGACGCGTAACGGTGAATGAGCGACAGATTTTTGTCACTCAGGTGATTCACCACCGTTACGTAGCGCTAGTGGGTCGGCGGATTGAACAGGGTTGGCAAGTGCTTGATAGCGCTGACAATTCACCTCAAGCCGGGCCTGCGAAACGAACTGTCGAGGGTGCGAGCGTCGCCCCCGGCAACCCGATTGAGCCATGGGCTGCTTCGCGAACCAGTGCCGACGGTGGTCGGCAGCGGAGGATTTCACATGGCAACGCTCATCGGTACGGTCACAAAAGTCATTGGTCAGGTGTTCGCTCAAGCGAGCGACGGCATCAAGCGTCCGTTGTTCGAAGGCGATCGTTTGTACGCCGGCGATCAACTGATCACCGGCGCGGAAGGCGCGGTGGCAGTGAAACTGCAAAACGGCGAGGAATTGACCCTCGGCCGGGGCAGCAGCATCACCATGACCGGGCAATTGCTGGCCGACCAGGCTGTGCCGGTGAACGTCGACGAAGCGCAGACCCCAAGCCAGGCGCAACTGACCGATGTCGAGCAAATCCAGCAAGCCATCGCCGCCGGTGAAGACCCAAGCAAAACTGCCGAAGCCACTGCGGCCGGCCCCAACGCGCCCACCGGCAATACCGGTGAACTGGGCGGCGGGCACAGTTTCGTTCTACTGACCGAAGTCGGCGGCCGGGTCGATCCGATCATCGGTTTCCCCACCGCCGGCTTCAACGGCATTCCCGAATTTCCCGAGTATCGTCGCGACGCGGACATCGATAATGGCGACGACACGCCAGCGCCGGTCGTGGTGCCACCGCCACCGGTGAACAACCCGGTCATCCTCAACGGCCTCAATGGGGCGGATGGTGAACTCAACCTCAATGAAGCCAATCTGCCTGACGGTACAGCGGCCAATCCAGGCGCGCTGACGCAAAGTGGCAACTTCACGGTCTCGGCAGCGGATGGTTTGAACAGCCTGAGCATCGGCGGCATCAACGTGATTGTTGGCGGCGTGCCGATTGGCTTTCCCCAGTCGATCACCACGCAACTGGGCAACACCCTGACCATTACCGGTTACAATGCGGCCACTGGCACAGTCAGCTACAGCTACACCCTCAACGGCAACGAGACCCACGCGGCCGGCGACGGCGTGAACAACCTCAGCGAACAGTTCACCGTAATCGCCACCGACAGCAATGGCGACAGCGCCACCGGCACCCTCGACGTGAACATCACCGACGACGTGCCCAAAGCGTTTGACGACGCCAACGGCATTGCCTCGGAAACCTTGCTGACCCTGACCGGCAATGTCCTCACCAATGACATACAAGGCGCCGACCGCGTACCCACCGGTCCAGTCACGCCCGGTACATTCACCGGTACCTACGGCACCTTGGTTCTGAACGCCGACGGCACCTACACCTACACGCTCAATACCAGCGATGCCGATTTCAAAGCCTTGACCGGTGGCGGCAACGGCACAGAGACCTTCGCCTACACCATCACTGATGCCGACGGCGATACCAGTAGCGCCAACCTGGTTCTGCAGATCCACAACAACGACGATCCAGTCATCATTGATGGCCTGAACGTCGCCGGTGGCGAGTTGACGGTTTACGAGAAAAATCTCGGCGACGGCAGCGCCCCGGATGCTGGTGCGCTGACGCAAAACGGCACGTTCACCATCACTGCACTGGACGGCGTCACCACGCTGACCGTCGGCGGCATCGCCGTGGTGACCAACGGCGTCGCCGCAGGCTTCCCGCAGTCAATCACCACGCCATTGGGCAGCACGCTGACGATTACTGGTTTCAACGCTGCAACCGGCGTGGTCAGTTACAGCTACACCCTGGCTGATAACGAAACGCATCCGAACGCCAACGGCGCGAACAATCTGCCTGAGCAGTTCGCAGTCACGGTGGTCGATGACAACGGCACGACGGCCAACGGCACCCTCGACGTAAACATCACCGACGACGTGCCAAAAGCGTTTGACGACGCCAACGGCATTGCCTCGGAAACCTTGCTGACCCTGACCGGCAACGTCCTGACCAACGACGTGCAAGGTGCCGACCGCGTACCGACCGGTCCAGTCACGCCCGGTATATTCACCGGTACCTACGGCACCTTGGTTCTGAACGCCGACGGCACTTACACCTACACCCTGAACACCAGCGATGCCGATTTCAAAGCCTTGACCGGCGGCGGTAACGGCACAGAGACCTTCGCCTACACCATCACTGATGCCGACGGCGATAGCAGCAGCGCCAATCTGGTTCTGCAGATTCACAACAACGACGACCCAGTCACCATCGATGGCCTGAACGTCGCCGGCGGCGAGCTGACGGTTTACGAGAAGAACCTTGGCGACGGCAGCGCCCCGGATGCTGGTGCGCTGACGCAGAACGGCACGTTCACCATCACTGCACTGGACGGCGTCACCACGCTGACCGTCGGCGGCATCGCCGTGGTGACCAACGGCGTCGCCGCAGGCTTCCCGCAATCGATCACGACGCCACTGGGCAGCACGCTGACCATTACCGGGTTCAACGCTGCAACCGGCGTGGTCAGTTACAGCTACACCCTGGCTGACAACGAAGCGCATCCGAACGCCAACGGCGCGAACAATCTGCCTGAGCAGTTCGCAGTCACGGTGGTCGATGACAACGGCACGACAGCCAACGGCACGCTGGATGTGAACATCGTCGACGACCTGCCGAAAGCCAACGATGACAGCAATGGCACTGCCTCAGAAAGCCAACTGACGCTGACTGGCAATGTCCTCACCAACGACATACAAGGCGCCGACCGCGTACCGACCGGCCCAGTCACGCCGGGTACTTTCACCGGTACTTACGGCACGTTGATGCTGAACGCCGACGGCACCTACACCTACACGCTGAACACCAGCGACGCCGACTTCAAAGCCTTGACCGGCGGCGGTAACGGCACAGAGACCTTCGCCTACACCATCACTGACGCCGACGGCGATTCCAGCACTGCCAACCTCGTTCTGCAGATTCACAACAACGACGACCCGGTGCTGCTCAACGGCCTCGACGTCAACGGTGGCGAACTCACCGTCTACGAAAAAAACCTCAGCGACGGCACCAGCCCCAACACCCCAGCGCTGACACAGAACGGCACTTTTACCGTCAGTGCTCTCGATGGTCTGCAGACCCTCACGGTTGGCGGCATCGCGGTGATCACCAACGGCGTGGCCGCAGGTTTCCCGCAATCGGTGATCACACCCCTGGGCAGCACGTTGACTATCACCGGTTATGACCCGGCAACCGGTGTAGTCAGTTACAGCTACAGCCTGGCCGACAACGAAGCTCATCCAACCGCTAACGGCGCCAACAGCCTTACCGAGAACTTCGACGTGGTGGCGACTGACACCGATGGCAGTACCGCCAGCGGCCAGATCAACGTCAACATCGTCGATGATTTGCCGACCGCGCATGCGGACGCGGCTTCGGTGGCGGAGGGCGGCACCGTCAGCGGCAATGTGCTGGATAACGATGTCGGCGGCGCGGATGGCCCGGCGATTACCGGCGCAGTCGTCGGCGTGCGTGCCGGTGCCGACACCTCGACTTCGGCCATCGGCGGACTCAATTCGCAGATCAACGGCACCTACGGCTACCTCACGCTTGATGCCAACGGTAACGCCGTTTATCACAGCAATCCCAACGCGGTGAACGGTCCGGGTGCGGTGGATGTGTTCACCTACACCGTGCGCGATTCCGATGGTGATGAAAGCACCACGACGATCACCATCGACGTCTATAACAGCTGCCTGAAAGCGGTCAGCGACACTGACGTCACCGTCTACGAAAAAGCCCTCGACCTGAACCGGGACGGCCAGGATCTGGCGGCGGGCAGTGTGGTCGGCAGCGATCCGAACAGCACTGGCGAAACCGCTTCCGGCACCCTGGTCGGCTCGGTCACTGGTGCGGTCGGCGCGATCAGCTATGCACTGGTCGGCAGCGCCACCGGTAATTACGGGCAGATCGTCCTCAATGCCAATGGCACTTACACCTACACCCTGACTTCGCCAGCGACCACCACGCCGCATGCTGACGACGGCGCCAACAGCCTGAGCGAAACCTTCACCTATCAGGCCACCGATTCGCTGGGCAATGTCGTCACCAGCACGATCGTTGTGAGCATCGTCGATGACGTGCCGAAGGCGCTGAATGACAGCAATGCCGACAACGCGACCGAAGCCCAGGTGACCCTGACCGGCAACGTCCTCGACAACGATGTGCAAGGCGCCGACCGCGTCGCCAGCGGCCCGGTGACCGCCGGTACTTTCACCGGCACTTACGGCACCCTGGTGCTCAACGCCAACGGCACTTACACCTACACGCTGGACGCCAATGACGCCGACTTCAAAAACCTCCATGGCGGCGGCAACGGCACGGAAACCTTCGCCTACACCATCACCGATGCCGACGGCGACACCAGCACCGCCAACCTGGTGTTGAACATCCACAACAATGACGATCCGGTGTGCCTCGACGGCCTCAACGTGAAGGGCGGCGAAATCACTGTTTACGAGAAAAACCTCAGCGACGGCAGCAACCCCGACACCTCGGCGCTGAGCCGGAGCGGCAGCTTCACCGTGACCGCTCTTGATGGCCTGCAAACCCTCACGGTCGGCGGCATTGCGGTGATCAGCAATGGCGTCGCCGCCGGTTTGCCGCAATCGGTGGTCTCGCCACTGGGCAGCACCTTCACCATCACCGGTTACGATCCGGCCACCGGCGTGGTCAGTTACAGCTACACCCTGGTCGACAACGAAGCTCATCCGAACGCCAACGGTGCCAACAGCCTCAGCGAGAGCTTCGACGTGGTCGCCACTGATACCGATGGCAGTACCGCCAGCGGTCAGATCAACGTCAATATCGTCGACGATTTGCCGACTGCCAACGCCGATACCGGCTCGGTGGCGGAGGGCGGCACGGTCAATGTCAGTGTGCTCGGCAATGACAGCAGCGGCGCCGATGGTGCCGCAACGGTGGTCGGCGTGCGGGCCGGCAGCAACACCGCGACATCAGCCAGCGGCGGGCTCAACAGCAACATCAACGGCAACTACGGCCACCTGACCCTCGACGCGGCGGGCAATGCGGTTTACCACAGCAACCCGAACTCGGTGAGCCCGCCGGGCGCGACCGACACGTTCACTTACACCATCCGTGACAGCGACGGCGATGAAAGCACCACGACGCTGACCATCAACGTCGCCGACAGCAAACTGGTCGCCTCGGTGGATCAGGATGTCACTGTCTACGAAAAAGCCCTCGACCTGAACAAGGATGGCCAGGATCTCGCCCCCGGCACAGTCACCGGCAGCGAACCGGGCAATACCGGTGAAACCGCCAGCGGCACGCTGGTCGGTTCGGTCAGTGGCGGCAGCGGCGCGATCACTTACACCCTGGTCGGCAACGCCACCGGTAGCTACGGGCAACTGCTGCTCAACGCTGACGGCACCTACACCTACACGCTGACCTCGGCGCCGAAAACCGCGCCGAACGCCAACGACGGGCCGAACACCCTCAGCGAAACGTTCACCTACAAAGCCACCGATGCCCTGGGCAACAGCACCACCAGCACCCTGGTGGTGAACATCGTCGACGATGTGCCGAAAGCCGTTGCCTCGGATCGCTCGGTAACCGCAGTGGAGATCGATTCGAACATTCTCATCGTCCTCGACATCTCCGGCAGTATGGCTGATGCCTCTGGCGTGCCGGGCCTGTCGCGGCTGGCACTGGCCAAGCAGGCCATTGGTGCCTTGCTCGACAAGTACGATGATCTGGGCGATGTGAAAGTGCAGCTGGTGACGTTCAGCAGCAATGCCGCCGACCGCACCACCGTGTGGGTGGATGTCGCCACCGCCAAGACACTCCTCGCCGGTCTCAACGCTGGCGGCGGCACCAACTACGATGCTGCCGTAGCAGTGATGCAGACCGCGTTCAACACCTCCGGCAAACTCACCGGGGCACAGAACGTCGGCTACTTCTTCTCTGACGGCAAGCCCAACGAGGGCGACATCGGCACGGCTGACGAAGCCGCGCTGAAAAACTTCCTCGACGCCAACAACATCAAGAACTACGCCATTGGTCTGGGCAGTGGCGTGAGCAACGCCAACCTCGATCCGCTGGCCTACGACGGCATCAACCACACCAATACCAATGCGGTGGTGGTCACCGATCTCAATCAGCTCAACTCGGTATTGTCCGGCACCGTGCAGGGCGCGCCGATCACCGGTTCGCTGCTGGGCGAGGGCGGTTCGTTCGGCGCCGATGGCGGTTTCATCAAGTCGATCGTGGTCGACGGCACCACCTACACCTACGATCCGAAAGCCCTCAGTGGCCAGGGTTCGTTGACCGCGAGCGGCGGCGCCAATCACGGCACCTTCAATACCGCCAACAACAGCGTCAGCATTGCCACCAACAACAGCGGCACGCTGGTGGTCAATCTTGATACCGGCGAATACAGCTACACCTCGCAGAAAACCACCGCCGTGGTGATCACCGAAAACATCGGCTTCACCGTCAGCGACAACGACGGCGATCTGGCCAGCTCCACCCTGACGGTGAAAGTGATCCCCAACGCGCCACCGGTAGCGATGGACGACCACGTCATCACCAACGTGCTGTCAGGCAACATCGTGGTGCCGGGCGAGCTGTTGCTGGCCAATGACACCGATCCGAACGGCGACACCCTCAACGCCACACCCACCAGTTTCAATACCGGTTGGGTGTCGAAAGCGGCGGACTTCACCGGCAGCGGCCTGATCGGCTTCACTGGGCAGACCAATAACGCAGCCAACCAGAATCTGGCCAATGTGCGCAGCGCCTTCAGCGCCAATGCCGCGACCATGACCGCCGTGCTGGTGGTCAGCGGTTATCTGGGCATGGTGAGCAACAGCAATGCCAACGATGAAGACCGCATTACCGTCAATCTGCGTCAGGGCGAAACCCTCAATCTGGATCACAATCTGGGTGCCGGTAAGATCAGCATGGAGTATTCGCTCAACGGCGGTGCCTGGATGGCGCTGGCGGACGGCCAGACCCTCAGCGCCTCGGCGGACGGCGTCTACCAGATTCACATCACCAACATTGGTAATGGTGGCGGCAACCCGAATGCGGCGGAGAACTACCAGCTGACCATGACCCTCAACTACGCCGCGGCCCACGACATCACGCCGGACTACCACGGCACTTACGCCGCCAACGACAACCACGGCGGCAGCGACACGGCCAACATCAGCATCAGCTATCAGGACGGCCACACCCTGACTGGCACTGCTGGCGACGATGTGTTGGTGGCGGGCAGCGGCAACAACGTGATCAATGCCGGCGACGGCAACGACGTACTCACGGCAGGCTCCGGCAATAACGAAATGCACGGCGACGCTGGCAACGATTTGCTCTACAGCGGCGCGGGCAACGATCTGCTCGACGGCGGCACTGGCAGCGACACCGCCAGCTACGCCCACGCCACAGCCGCCGTCACCGTCAATCTCGGCCTGCTGGGTGCGCAGAACACCCTCGGCGCCGGTACCGATACGCTGACCGGCATCGAAAACCTGCTCGGCTCCAACTTCAACGACAGCCTCACCGGCGACGGCAACAACAACGTGATCAACGGTGGCCTCGGCAACGACTTCCTCAATGGCGGCGCTGGCGATGACTTGCTGATCGGTGGCATGGGCAACAATACGCTGACGGGCGGGGCAGGGGCGGACACCTTCCAGTGGCTCAAGGGCAACAGCGGCCATGACCTGATTACCGATTTCACCCCCGGTACCGACAGGCTCGATCTGTCGCAACTGCTGCAAGGCGAAAACGCCAGTACCGCGTCGCTGGACGACTATCTGCACTTCACCGTCAGCGGCAGCGGCGCCTCGGTGATGACCAGCATCGACGTCAGCGCCATGGCCGGCGCCGCGCCGAGCCAGACCATCGACCTGGCCGGCGTCAACCTCGCCAGCCACTACGGCGTGACCCCGGGCGCAGGCGGCATGATTGCCAGCGGTCACGACACAGCGACGATCATCAGCGGCATGCTCAATGATCATTCGTTGAAGGTGGATACGGTTTGAGCTGAGGTCTGAAATGACAAAACCCGCCGCCCCGGTTGATTCGGGACGGTGGGTTTTGTCTGTCTGTAGAGACGTGTTGTCTTTAAGTCAGCCTTCGCGAGCAGGCTCGCTCCCACAGGGGAGAGCGGTGAAACTGTGGGAGCGAGCCTGCTCGCGAAGAGGCCGGTTTATCCGTAAATGGGATAGATACACCATGGAGCCCATCGGGCGTTCAGGTCCGAATGGCAATAAATTCCGCCGTTGGCATGTCCATATATCGCTCGCAGGTTGCCAGGACAACCGCTTTCATCACACATCCTGTAGATCCCTCCAGCGGCTATTGGCCAATAAGGATCGGGACCATATACAACTTGCATGGCGTGCAGTGCTCTGCTCATCGGTTCTGCGCCCGGAATGCTGTATCGCCAGTTGAGCGCCTCTTGGTGTGTCATGCCGTAGCCGCCGATAGCCAACTGATAAACATTCGTCACACTGACGTAATAGGAAAATGAGCTGAATCGGTCCTGTACGGTAATGTACGTATTGCCGTTACGTATGCCCGTGACTTTCCCGTTGCCGTCGACATAAGCCACGTTCGGATTACTGCTTCTGTAGGTGATCGGGTGGACGCCTGTAGACGGGACGGCGGCGCGGATTTGGGTATTGTTTGGAAAATCTGCACTGTGAGTGTGGCGCCATGCATAAACTCTCAGTCCTGACAGGGCCATGGCGCTGTTGTTGACTTGCAGCGCTTTGCGCAGCGTGAACGAGCGTAAAGGAGAGAGAAGACTGTCGCCATAGAGTGCTCGAATCTGCACGACTGTCAGTACATCGACAACGAGCCCCTTCAATAGCGTTGAAAATTTCCCGTCCTTGTCTGTGGTCAATGTCTCTATCGACTTGCCATTCACCAGAACTTCAACCTGCTGTTCTACGCTCGCAGTTCCCTCGATCGTGACATTCGGATCAACCGTCAGGTCGCTATGCGGAATCTCCCTGTTCTGCGAGTCCTTAATCAGTGTGATGACCGGCTGCAACTCAACCAGAGATTCGATCTGATAGGTCTGGTGGGGAAATTCCACTGGATTGCCGCGCAACCCCAGGCGCACGGAAAATATCAATGTCGCCGTACTGCCGCTTTTGAGATTTTTCAACACTTCCAGCGTCGGCGTTGACAGTTCCCGTATCAGCCCGGCGCTGGTGACGCTCGCCTCCGCGTTCATGATGACGTGGCGAACAGGGTTGTCTTTGCTGTCGATGCCGATCAGCACCAGCGTCATGCTCTGGCCCGGCCGTTGTCCGTGCCAGAGGTTGACCGCCAATTTGTCTGCGCTGGTCAGTTTTTTTACGTCCAGGATTGCGTTATCAATGCCAATGATTCGCGGTCTCGGAAACCTGGGATCCTGATCAGCGATCAGTTTGAAAGAAATCTCAGTTTCCGGAGAAGATCCGATTTTCTTGCCGTCCTGATTCAGGTTGAATTTGAATCGCACGGTTTCACCGTGAAGCGCCACAATGAGGCGCCTGTCGAACGTAAAGCGGGCTTGTTTGGCCGAATCCAGATCTACCAGCGGGAAGCGATCAAATCCCAAGGGCAGTGGTGTGCACACCAGGCGAACCTTCTCGGTCTTGGCATCGAGATATTCCACCAGCATGCTCGGCAGCGCTGCCAAGGGATCAAGCGGATTAGTGAAAGGCGATACCAGTGAGGGCGGCGTGAGGACAAGCTCCTTGGGATCGCCGATCTTCAACTGCGCGATATCGGAAAAGACTTCACTTTCGCCGGGATTGGTGATGGTGGCCTGCACGGCCAGTCTCGCGCTGGCGTAGGGCTTGATGTACTCGTTCTCGGCCTCGAAAACGATGGGCTTTGAAGGATCCGTTACAAGCTGTCCCCAAGTAAACCGTACCAACTTGCCGTTGATGTCTGTGGTCTGCCAATGCAGCTTGACCTCTGCCCCTTGTTTCAAGGGCCAGAAACTGGCGACATTTATAAAGGCTTTGGCAGTGTCGACTGCCAGCTCACCTTCCACCAGTGGGGTGACCTCCGGTGCTCCCAGTGGCAAGGATTTACCCGCAACGGTGACGTCAGCAGGTTTGGAAAGTTTGGACTGACCTGCTCTGGTCAGAATATAAGTTGCCCGTAAACTTCCACCTATCACATTTTGAATGCGGAAATTTTCCACGGGAAAGTTCAGTGTCTTGCTGTCTACGGTCACCGTTAAAGAATAGGTATGAGTGACTGGCACGTTGTTTCGGGTGAATCCTTCCAGTGTCAGGGCGATCACATCGTTGATCGCAAAACTGCCCGTCAGGAGAATGTTCGTCGGGCCGCCTGCAAGCCAGTCATGGTGTATTACGTCGTCGGCATCGGACTGCTCGAAAATCGGCGCGGTCAGCAGGGTTATTACGGGCTTGAACGGCAGAATGAGCGGTTCCGAAAAACCACTGGAGTTCTCGACAACGTCATAAACGCTCCAGCGCACCACCAGATTGCTGGTTTGTTGCAATTTGCCGAGCAAGTCAGGCGTCAGCTTGAAAACGATGTCGGCCGAGTCGTCGGTCACGACGAAGTCCAGCCGCAGCGAACCAAATGTCAGCACGACCGTATCGCCGATCTGCTGATTGAAGTAATGCTTGACCGTGACTTCCATGCCCTCTTTGATGACGTTCTGATCGACGATACTTTCCGATGCGATTGGCAGCTTGAGGCCCTGATTGGAAGGCTTGCCGCCGTCAATGTCCGCTTCGCCCGGAGCGGGATGTTTGAACCAGAGTTGTGAGTGTGGCGATTCCCCCGGGTTGCCGCTCAGTCTCGTGACTTTAATCCAGCAATCCAGCCTGACGTCGGTAAACGGCAGGAATTTCTCCTCGAGGGTTTCAGCTGTAATGTCAAAAAGTACGGTTTTAGGGGTCTTTCCATCGGCCTCAAAATCGTCCTCTGTAAGGGCGAAATCAATCACGGACGAAGGGGTGGTGACATCGGGTCTATCGAGGAAGACTTCGATACGGTCACCGAGGGCTTGAGACAGATACGCCGGGAGACTGAAGCCCAATCCGTTAATGTTCTGAGCAATCATGGCGATGTTGATACCGTAGCTCTGGTCAGTTTGCAGCTTGTGCAGGAGTGGTTGCGGCGGATAGAGGGCCAGCACACCGATACCGGAACGCGGCGCAGGAGGGAATATCAGGTATTGTGAGCTGTTCATGAATTTTCGCCTTCCACACGGGGCGCTTACCTGGGCTGTCAGCGCCGATACGGAAGAATTAAGCATGCGACGTTAAAGCGCGCACCTGTCAACTCTGACAGGTGCGGACGGATATCGGATGAACGGTTGTGCCGCCGACGGTGGAGCAATCAGCGTTTTTTCAAGGTCTTCTGCCGCACAATATAAACCGTCACCAACACCGCACTGGTCAGCATGAACCCACGCGCCCAAACCAACGGCACCAGATAACACGAGAACAGAATGCTCACCCACATCAGGCCGATCGCGTAGACCTTGCCTTTGAGCGGGATGCCGTTGCCTTCGAGGTAGTCGCGAATCCATGGCCCCAGCCGTGGATGTTCGACCAGCCAGCGATAGAAGCGCGGAGAGCTGCGCGCGAAGCAGGCCGCGGCGAGCAGGAGGAAGGGGGTGGTGGGCAGGACCGGCAGGAAGATGCCGATCACCCCCAATGCGACGCTGAGCCAGCCGATGGCCAGCAGGACGTAGCGCAACATCAGGGGGCGGTTGCCTATGGGGTTGTCCATAGGCCGGGTCTTAGTGATGACGAGGCTTGAGGATCGCCGGTTTTTCGTCGGGGGCCTGGCACAGCAGATACAGCGCGGTCAGGGCTTCCGGGATCTGAACGATCATGTCGTCCATCAGGTTGGCGTCCTTGGCGATGTCTTCGAACTCAGGCTGCTCGTCGAACAGACCGGAACCGACCATGATCGGCAGGAGCATTTCGCTGACTTCTTCTTCGGCGGTTTCGAACCAGGCCGCTTCGCGCAGGAACACGCCTTCCATGAAACCGATGCACCAGCCGCGCAGTTCGGAATCGTCCGGCTCTTCGCCCAGATCCAGTTCGCACGGCAATTCGAATTCTTCATCCGAGGCCAGTTGACGAGCGATGTGCGCTTTGAGGCCGATCAGTGTGGCTTCGATTTCGGCACGCTGGGCTTCGTCGGCGTAATGCGGCTCTTCGGCGAACAGCGCGTCGATCCACTCGCGCTCCGGAACGTCTTCGGAGCAGATAGACAGCGCGGTCAGGTAACCGTGGGCGGCGACGTAATCCAGCGCCTCGTCGTGCAGCTCGTCGGCATCGAGGAAGACTTGCAGGCGGGTCAGTTGCTCAGCGAAGGACATTACGGGGCTACCTTGGGGAATAAACAATGCGGGAATTCTAGGCTTTCTTGCGCGCTCTAGCCAGCCGCTTGGCAGATTTGCCGTAATTGCCGGACGGTATACAAAGCCATGTGGGAGCGAGCCTGCTCGCGAAGGCGGCATGTCAGGCACTGTTGCATTGACTGACCGATTGCTTTCGCGAGCAGGCTCGCTCCCACAAGGGCTTTTTGTGTGTCGGTCGGGCGGTGTCTTCTCAGCGGCACCCTGTGCGGCGAAGGCCTCGGGTATACTGCCGCGTTTTGCGATCCCTGCTGGCGCTGCGCTGGTCATGCAATGTGTTCTTACGTTTTGTTTAAGCAGCCGAAGCTGCTCTGAACCAGCCTGAGCAGGGATGTATCGGTAGATTTTTGGAGTTTTTATGCTCGAACAGGCTCAACGCGTCCTCAAGGACATCTTCGGCTACGACAGTTTCCGTGGCCGTCAGGGTGCGATCATTGAGCGCGTGGCCAGCGGCGGTGATGCGCTGGTGCTGATGCCTACCGGTGGCGGCAAGTCGTTGTGCTTCCAGGTGCCGGCACTGTTGCGCGAGGGCCTGGCGGTGGTCGTTTCGCCGTTGATCGCGCTGATGGACGATCAGGTCGCCACCCTTGAAGAACTGGGCGTCGCCGCCGCTGCGCTGAACTCCACGCTGAGTGCCGAGCAGCAGCGTGATCTCGCCCTGCGGATCAAGCGCGGCGAAGTGAAAATGCTCTATCTCGCGCCCGAGCGTCTGGTGCAGCCACGCATGCTGGCGTTCCTGCAAAGCCTGGAAATCGCCCTGTTCGCCATCGACGAAGCGCATTGCGTGTCGCAATGGGGTCACGATTTCCGCCGCGAATACCTGCAACTGGGTCAATTGGCCGAGCTGTTCCCCAACGTTCCGCGCATTGCCCTCACCGCGACCGCCGACAAGCGCACCCGCGAAGAAATTGTCGATCGCCTGCACCTGCAGAACGCCGAGCGCTTTCTGTCGAGTTTCGACCGCCCGAACATCTTCTATCGCATCGTGCCCAAGGAGCAGCCGCGCAAACAGTTGCTGGCGTTCCTCGCCGAACGGCGCAGCGATGCCGGCATCGTTTACTGCCTGTCGCGCAAGAAGGTCGAAGAAGTTGCGGCGTTCCTCAGCGAGCAGGGCTTCCCGGCGCTCGCGTATCACGCCGGTCTGCCCAACGATCTGCGCGCTTATCACCAGAAGCGCTTCCTAAACGAGGAAGGCCTGATCATGGTCGCCACCGTGGCGTTCGGCATGGGCATCGACAAGCCCAACGTACGTTTTGTCGCGCACCTCGATCTGCCGAAATCTCTCGAGGCGTATTACCAGGAAACCGGGCGCGGCGGCCGTGACGGGCTGCCGGCGGATGCGTGGATGGCCTACGGTCTGCAAGACGTGGTGATGCTCAAGCAGATGCTGCAGAACTCCGAAGGCGACGAGCGGCACAAGCGTCTGGAGCAGCACAAGCTCGACGCGATGCTCTCGCTGTGCGAAGAAACCCGCTGCCGCCGGCAGGCGTTGCTGGCCTATTTCGATGAAGACATGCCTGAGCCGTGCGGGCACTGCGACAACTGTGTCGACGGCGTGCAGACCTGGGACGCCACCGAACCTGCTCGTCAGGCCTTGTCGGCGATTTTCCGCACCGGCCAGCGCTATGGCGTCGGTCATCTGGTCGACGTGTTGCTGGGCAAGGACAACGAAAAGGTGCGCAGCTTCGGCCATCAGCATTTGTCGGTGTTCGGTGTTGGCAAGGCGTTGAGCGAGAGCGAGTGGCGCTCGCTGTTCCGCCAGTTGGTGGCGCGTGGGTTGGCCGATGTCGATCACGAGGGTTATGGCGGTCTGCGTCTTAATGACAGTTGCCGGCCGCTGCTCAAAGGCGAAGTGAAACTGGAACTGCGCCGTGACCTGAAACCGCAAGTCACTGCCAAAACGGGTAGCAAGAGCCAGGCCAGCCAACTGGTGCGCGGCGAGGAACGCGAACAGTGGGAAGCCTTGCGCGCACTACGGCGCAAATTGGCCGAAGAACACGGCGTGCCGCCGTACGTCATCTTCCCCGACTCGACGTTGTTGGAAATGCTCCGCAGCCAGCCGACGTCTCTGGCGGAAATGGCCCGGGTCAGCGGCGTCGGCGCACGCAAGCTGGAGCGCTATGGCGAAGCCTTCCTCGAAGTGCTCGGCGGCGAGGCGGAGGCGCCGAAGGTGGTCGCCGATGTCCGTCACGAGCTGATCACCCTGGCCCGCGCCGGCATGACCCCGCTGCAGATCGCCGGGCAGTTGCAGTGTTCGGAGAAGAACGTCTACGCCATGCTCGCCGAAGCCATCGGCAAGCAACAGTTATCGCTGGAGCAGGCGCTGGATTTGCCAGAAGAGCTGATGGGTGAAGTGCAGGACGCGTTTCTCGATGGCGAGGGCGAGTTGCCGTCCGTCGCCGAAGTCGCCGAGTTGTTCGCCGGACGTGTTCCTGAAGGCGTGCTTTATTGTGTGCGGGCGGCGTTGCAGTCTGAATTCGAGATGTAATCTGGCCGTTCCCTAACCCCAGCCCTCTCCCACAGGGAGAGGGAGCCGACCGCGGTGTCTGGCGGCAGACTCGACCTGCAAAACCGAGTCGATTATGGATTCAGCGAGCGCTGTCGGGTCGGCGAATTTTCAAAGCATCCCCCGCTCAGTTCCCTCTCCCACTGGGAGAGGGCTAGGGTGAGGGGCTTTTGATCTTCGCGCAGTTGTAACGATTCAGTACAGAGCCACTCTTGCCTATAACTGCCGCCCATGCTTAGCTGACTAATAATTAGATTTTCCGTATTTTCAGTCTAACCGTGAGTGTTTTATGCCGTTAACCGATCAACATCGCTTTGGTATGCAACTGGCCCAGATGTCCCGTGGCTGGCGTGCCGAACTGGATCGTCGCCTCGCCGGGCTGGGCCTGTCGCAGGCGCGCTGGCTGGTGCTGCTGCATCTGGCGCGTTTTGAAGAGGCGCCTACCCAACGCGAACTGGCCCAGAGTGTCGGCGTCGAAGGCCCGACCCTGGCGCGCTTGCTCGATAGTCTGGAGAACCAGGGACTGGTGCAACGCCAGTCCGTGATGGAAGACCGCCGGGCGAAAAAAATCGTGCTCTGCGCACCTGCCTTGCCCCTGATCGAACAAATCGAAACCATTGCCACGCAACTGCGTCACGAACTGTTCGAAGGTGTCGACGAGGCGGATCTGAAGGTGTGCATGCGCGTGCACGGGCACATTCTGGCCAACCTGGAAAAATCTTGAGGCACATCCCGGCAGCGATTTTTTGAGAGATCGCGCTGAGCCGACTATAAGAACTACTGGGCAATATCGTGTTCGTACCGGATGTGCGAACGCATAGAAACCGGTTTTGCTTATTTAAGGGATGCTCATGCTCGCAAGTCGGCACGTGCTGCGCGGGGGCGCCAAATGGCTGCTGCTCGCTGGCGTATTCAGCTATTCGACCTGGTCGATGGCGTTGGGGTTGGGCGAAATCACTGTTCACTCAGCCCTCAATCAGCCGTTCAAGGCCGACATCGCGCTGGTCGATGTCGGTACGTTGACGCAAAACGATCTCTCGGCCAGCCTGGCTTCGGCGGATGAGTTCGGCCGGGCGGGCGTCGAGCGGGTGTTCTTTCTCAATGACCTCAAGTTCACTCCGATCCTGCGCGGCAGCCGCCAGATGATCCGGGTGACGTCCGGCAAACCGGTCAACGAACCTTTCCTGAATTTCCTCGTGCAGCTCGATCAACCCAACGGCCGTCTGCTGCGCGAGTACACGGTGTTGATCGATCCGCCGGGTTCGCCGGGCATCGTGCCCGCCACCGACGAGCCGGATCCGCGCCCGCAATCTTCTGAGTTTCCAACCGTCGAACCGGTTACCGCACCGCCCCAGGCTGCCCAAGGCAAACGCCCTGCGACGCCTGTGCCGCCAACGCCGGCGCCGCCTGCCAATGATGCGCAGGCCGAGCAACTGGCCGCCAGCGTGCTGCTCACCCAGCAACTGCAAAAGACCCTCGACGAACAGAACCTCAGGCTGCAAGAGCAGCAAGTGCAAATAGCCGACGGCAAGAAGCAGATTGAAGATTTGCAAACCCGCTTGGCCGAAGTGCAGAAAGCACCGCCACCGCCCGTGGTCGCTCCGGTTCCGGCCGCTGTTTCAGCCCCGGTCGAGGCGGCAGACGATGGCGTGAACTGGCCGCTGCTCGGCGGACTTCTATTGCTGCTGGGCGTGCTGGCTGCGTTGCTCATACGTCGCCGTCAGCAAGGTTCGACCGCAGATGGCACGCCGATGCCGCTATTGCCTGTGAGCGCCGAAGACAACGTTGATGAGCCTGAACTTCAACAATCTGTCGGTGCGCACGCGGCCGCCGATCATCGCGACGAACCCGGTGCCGGCGACGTGCTGGAGGCTGTGGGCATCTATCTGGCCTACGGCCGGCTCAGCGAAGCCGCCGGGCTGCTGCGCGATGCCTTGCACAAGGAGCCTGAACGCACCGATCTCGGTTTGCAGTTGCTGGAGGTTCTTGGGCGCCAGGGTGACAGCGCCGCTTACGAACAGCAGGAAAACCGCCTGCGTGCGCTTGGCGTCGATGAGCGCGAACTGATTGAAACCCGCGCTCGCCATCCCAAACTGGCAGGCGCCGCACCGGCGGCATTTGCAGCAACGCCAATCGCGCCTGAGCTGCCCGTGGCCACGGCAGCGACCGCAGCTGCGCCGCTTGCATCGTCGCCCGGCGCTCTCGAGGATGATTTCGAATTGAATCTGGGCGAGCTGTCGATGGATTCAAATTGGGATCTGAACGACAGCCGCACCGATTCCGCCGCACCGCCAATCGATGATCCAGAGCTGGGCACTAGCTTGTCAGTGCTGCCTGTCGATTTTGACCTGCCACAGGCTGCATCTGCTGAAGAAGCCGAACTTGAATGGATACCCGAACCCGACGCCCAGCCGCTCGACGATGACTTTCTCAATGAGTTCGGCGATCCCGAGCCGTCGCTGGTGCTGGAACCTTTGGATCTGCAACCACCCGAGTCCACCGACATCGAGTCCGCCGGCAAGCTCGAACAGGCACAAACCTGCATCGACGATGGCGACATCGACAGTGCGATCGCGCTGCTCAATGAATTGCTCAGGGAAGGGGATGAGCCGTTGAAGCAGACGGCAAGGACGTTGTTGGCGGGGATTCGCTGAGCGCCAACGGATTTTTGGGTTCACCCGAGACCGCCTTCGCGAGCAGGCTCGCTCCCACAGGATAGAGCGCATTCCATAGTGGGAGCGAGCCTGCTCGCGAAGGCGTCAGAACGTCTGCCCCAGATTCAGATAAACCGCCTGCTCATCCGCATCATTCAACCCATACGTGAAGTTCAACGGCCCCAGCGGCGTGTCGAAGCCGATAAACACACTCGCGGCGTTGATGTAGCCGCTGTCGAACTCATTGTCATTGTTCCACGCCCGACCGCGCTCCAGCGAGGCGCCGGCGTACAGCGGGAAGTCCAGCGGCAGGTACGAGCGCGGCGTCAGGCGGCGGTAGTACACGGCGCGCATCAGGCTGACATTCTGCCCGGACAGCGCATCCTCACGGAATCCTGACAACTGCCGCGCGCCGCCGAGCAGGAAGCTTGAGGTCACCACATTGGCATCGTCCAGCGTCCGGCCGTAGCGCCCGCCGAGTATCAGCGTATCCGGCCCGTGGCTCATGGCCTTGTCGAAATTCAATTCCCACTGGCGATAGCGATTGTCTGAACCCAGGCCCGGTTCGAACTGGGCAAACGTCAGGCTGACGTCCTTGCCCTCGTGCGGAAAGTAGACGTTGTCCAGCGAGTCGTAGGAATACTTCACGGTATAGAAGCCTTCGTTGAAACTCTCGCTCGGCAGATCCTGATCGCCGATGCGTACGTCAGCTTTGCCCCAGGCCTGGCCGACGCCGAGTCGCACTTCACCGTTGTTGCCGATCTGCCGGCCGAGGTTGAGGCCGAAGCCGTAACGCTCGACGCGATACTGGGCGATCGGATCGTTATCCAGCACCGAGTCAACGTTCTGCGCCTCGAACGACCCGTAGGGCGCGACGAAGTAACGCGAGCCGACGTCCAGCGGCTGATAGAACTCGCTGTACAGCTCCTGCTTGTCGCCGATCTGCGCGCGGGTCAGCCATTCCGCACCGAGGCGGTTGATGCCGTTGACGCGATAACTGGCACCAAGGTTGAAGGCACTGTCGCCGCGCATGTCGTCCGACAGATTCAGGCCGACCCGCAAGTAATCGGTGCCGCTGCGCTTGCCGCTGGCACTGATGACCAAGGTGTGATCCTGGCCTTTGTGCACCACGCGGTAACGCACTTGATCGAAGTAATCGAGGCCGTACAGCGTGCCCATGTCCGAATGCAGGCGGCCCAGGTCCAGCGGCGCGCCGATCGGTTGGCGGATGTAATAGCGAATCACGTCATCGTCGACCTTCGAGTCATTTTCGACGCGGATCGCGGTGATGATCGGCGTGCGCTGGCCCGGCTGACGGGCGGCGTTCAGTTCCGCGTCCTGGGTTTGAGTCGGCTTGAGTTGCGCCAGCCGCGCATCGAGGATTCGCGTGGCGCGATAACCGGCGTCGATCATCTCTTGAGCCTTGCCGAAATCGGTCACGCCGAACGCGGCCAGCGCAGGCTGGATCAACACGTCATTGGCATGCAGAGTCGCCAGTTGTTCCTCGGAATTGCGCCGGGTCATCAGAGTGATCGACTGATTGAGCACATCGACCACCGTGGTCAGTTGCTTGCGATTGCGCAGCGGCGTGCCGATGTCGACGACGATGGCGATGTCGACGCCCATTTCCCGCGCAACATCCAGCGGGATGTTGTCGGTCATGCCACCGTCCACCAGCAGGCGCCCATCGAGCTCGACCGGGGCGAACACCGCCGGGATCGACATGCTCGCGCGGATCACTTGCGGCAGGTGGCCTTTGCGAAACACCACTTTTTCGCCATTGGCGATGTCGGTGGTCACGGCCCGAAACGGGATCGGCAGTTTGTCGAAGTCGCGGGTGTCGCTGGTGTGCGCCAACAGGCTTTCCAGCAACAGTGCGAGGTTCTGGCCCTGAATCACCCCCAATGGCAGGCCGAGACTGCCGTCGTCGCGGAAGCTGAGTTTCTGCTTCACCAGAAAATCGCGGTCGTCCTGCTTGCGTCGAAATGGCACGTCCTCACGCGGCGGCGCGTCGGACAGCGCCGCTTGCCAGTCGATGCTCAGGGCGAGTTTTTCCAGCTCGTCGATCTTATAGCCCGATGCGTACAGGCCGCCGACCACCGCGCCCATGCTGGTGCCGGCAATGGCGTCGATCCTGATGCCTTGTTCTTCCAGCGCCTTGAGCACGCCGATGTGCGCCAGCCCGCGCGCAGCGCCGCCGGACAGCACCAGGCCGACTTTCGGTCGTGGCGCTTCACTGGCGTGAACCAGCAGGGGAAGGAAACCAAGCAGCAGGCAAAACAGCAAACGGCGCATTGTGAGTCTCGGGGCAAGCGGTAAAGCCGGCTATTATAGCGGCGCCCTCTGTCTCAGGAGTTTCAGCGATCATGACCGTCGCCAAAGCCGAAGTTGTCATCACTTATTGCACTCAATGCCAGTGGCTGCTGCGCGCGGCGTGGCTGGCTCAGGAATTGCTCAGCACCTTCGCTGACGACCTGGGCAAAGTGTCGTTGGTGCCGGGCACCGGTGGGGTGTTTCACATCACTTGTGCGGGTGTGCAGATCTGGGAGCGCAAGACCGACGGTGGTTTCCCTGAGGCCAAGGTATTGAAGCAGCGAGTGCGCGATCAGATCGATCCTGACCGCGACCTCGGCCACAACGACCGCACTCAGTGAGAGGCGGCCTCGGCGGCGACGGTTGTCTTGTCGCTGCCGCCTGACATCCGCGCCGACACCACAATCGCGACGATGATCAACGCGCCACCGATGAGCATCCGCAGGGTCGGGGTTTCACTGAACAGCAGCCAGGCGAGGGTGATGCCGTAGACCGGCTCCATGGCGAACACCACTGCCGCCGTGCGTGCCTTGATCACCGCCAGACTGGCGACGAACAGGCTGTGCGCCACGCCCGTGCAGAACACTCCGAGCAGCGCGATCCACAACCAGTCCAGCGCTCGGACCTGACTCAACTGCGGCGCCGCGACCGGCAACAGACACAAAGCCACGACGACGTTCTGGCACAACGCTGCCTGCACCGCCGGGATGCGCCCGGAACTGGCGCGGTTGGTCAGCGACAGCAGGGAAAACAGCAGGCCGGACAACACTGCCCAAAGCAAGCCGACGGTGGCGCCGCTGCCCAGATCAAATGCGGGCGTCACCAGCACCAGACCGATGCTGACCAATACCACCAGGACGATTTCATTGGCACGAATACGTTCGCGGAAGATCAGTCCTTCGAGAATCACCGTGAACGCCGGGAAACTGGCAAAGCCCAACGTGGCGATGGCCACCCCGGCGATCTTCACGGATATGAAGAAACTCACCCAGTGCCCGGCCAGCAACACGCCGCTGAGGGCGAGGCGCCGCCAGTCCACGGCCTGAAGTTTCTGCCAACCATGCTGGCTGGCGAAACGGGCAAAAAATGCCAGGGCGAGCACGGCGAAAGCTGCACGTCCAAATACGATCACAGCAGGGGATGCGGCAGCGAGTTTGCCGAACACACCGGTCAGGCCAAACATCAAAGCGCCGATATGCAGAGCGCCGAGGGCGGTACGCGGAGTCATTGCATTCCTTTTTTCAGGTTCAACTTCATGGGGCCATTGAACCGCGTCTCGGCCTGCAAGTCTGTCGGCAGGCTATCGTCTTTTGTCGCAGGAATCGCGCCGGAGATGTCCGGGCGACGAGCCGAACTCACGTAGGACTGCGGCCGAGAACGCACTCTGCGAGCTGTAACCGACGCGACTGGCTACTTCACCAATCGGTAACGCAGTGTCGCGCAGCAGTTGCACCGCGAGATGCAGGCGTCGACTGCGGATGTAATCCATCGGCGTCTGTCCGCATTCGGCCATGAACCGTGCGTGCAGGCGCGCACTGGACAACCCGGCCACGCGCGCCAGGTCAGCGACTTGCAGCGGATAGCCGGCGTATTGCTCGATGTGCGCATCCAGCGCGGCGTAGGGCAGGCGACGCGCACGGAGTTCGGCAGGTTGCGCGTGATTGAGACTGGCCAGCAGCAACACCGCGCCTTGCTGCGCGATCAACGGATCGCTGACCGGACTGTTCGCCAGCCAGCTGACCAATTGGCTCTGCCCCGAGTCCAGCGACAGCCGCCCCGGATGATCGAGCAAGCGGCGACTGGCCTCGGCATGCGCGCCCAGCGAGTCCTGCACCCATTGTCCTTCAGGGATGTCGAGCACCAGGCAGCTGCTGCCTTGGGGACTGTCGCAGGCATGATGAGCGCCGGACGGAACCACCACGACACTCTGCTGACGCACTTGGCTGCCACAGCCCTCGACCTCGAAATCCAGCGCACCGGACAGCCCGAACACCAATTGCGCGTGCTCGTGGCTGTGCACAATCAAATCGTGGGTGTACTGACGCAGGGTGAGGATCGGTCGCATGGCAGGTTGTCTCCGAAGTGGCCGCCAGTCTACACCGCCGTACGCCGGATGCGCTGTCACACGACTGACTCAAGCCTGTCACGCTCGATTAACCCGGCGCGCGCAAGCTGGCGAAAACATCGCAGAGGGTTGCCCATGACCAGCGCCGAGCTCGCCCGACCCAGTCGCAAACAACGGGTGCGAACCCTGTGGATCTCCGATGTGCACCTGGGCACCCGGGATTGCCAGGCCGAGCACTTGTCGCAATTTCTCAAGGGCTACCACGCCGACAAGGTCTATCTGGTCGGCGACATCATCGACGGCTGGAAACTGCGCAGCGGCATGTACTGGCCGCAAGCCCACACCAACGTCATCCGCCGATTGCTGACCATGAGCAAGCGCGGCACTGAGGTGATCTACGTCACCGGCAACCATGACGAATTCCTGCGGCGCTATTCGAAACTGATTCTGGGCAATATCCAGTTGGTCGACGAGGCGGTGCACGTTACGGCGGACGGTCGGCATTTGCTGGTGATCCACGGCGATCAGTTCGATGTGATCACCCGCTATCACCGCTGGCTGGCGTTTCTCGGCGACTCGGCCTACGAATTCACCCTGACCCTCAACCGCTGGCTCAATCACTGGCGTGCCCGCTATGGCTACGGTTACTGGTCGCTGTCGGCGTACCTGAAACACAAGGTCAAGACAGCGGTGAGTTTCATCAGCGACTTTGAAGAAGCCATCGCCCACGAGTGCGTGAAGCGCGAACTGCATGGCGTGGTTTGCGGGCATATACACCATGCCGAGATTCGTAAGGTGGGGGAGGTGGACTACCTCAATTGCGGCGATTGGGTCGAGTCGTGCACGGCGCTGATCGAGCATTGGGACGGCACGATCGAGTTGTATCGGCTGGCGGATGCCCAGGCGCGGGAGGCGCAATTGAAAGCTGCCAAAGTTGCCGAGCTCGCCTGAGCGAAAGATCACCCTGTGGGAGCGAGCCTGCTCGCGAAGGCGTAGTGTCAGACAAAGCTTATGTGCCTGATACAGCGCTTTCGCGAGCAGGCTCGCTCCCACATGTGTTCTCAGGCGGGGCTGTGTTCTTGCATCGCGGCTTTGTAGATCGAGTTCTTCGGCTGCGCAAACAGCCTTTCCATCATTGGCTCGAAGAAACTCAGCGGCAACGTGTCGTATGCCGGATCAAACGCCGCCGCATCGTATTTGGCACAGAACTCGGCAGTGGCGTGGAACTGCGGATGGTCCTTGAATTGCTCGCGCAAATGCCGATCCATGCCCAGGTGATGAAAGAAGTAATAGCCCTGAAAGATGCCGTGCTTCTCCACCATCCACAGATTTTCCGCACTCACGAACGGCTTGAGAATCGCTGCGGCGATGTCCGGATGGTTGTAGGAACCGAGGGTGTCGCCGATGTCGTGCAACAGCGCGCAGACCACGTATTCCTCGTCACGCCCGTCGCGAAACGCGCGGGTCGCGGTTTGCAACGAGTGGGTCAGGCGATCCACCGGGAAACCACCGAAGTCGCCTTCAAGCAGCTTCAAATGCGCGAGGATCCGCGATGGCAGCTGTCTGGCATAGGCACTGAAATCGGCGGCGATAATCGCCCAGTCTTCCTCGGTGCCGTCCTTCATATGGGTGAAGCGAGCATGGGCATTCATTGGCAGACCCTCATTCAGAACGCCACGCGACCGAGAATCATGTCGCGGTACATGACGAAATCGCCGAGCAGGCTGTACAGCGGATACTGAAACGTCGCCGGGCGGTTTTTCTCGAAAAAGAAATGGCCGATCCAGGCAAAGCTGTAACCGGCCAGAGGTAGCGCGAGCAACAGCAGCCAGGCGCCTTTGGCGATGCTCAGGGCGAGAATGAAGATGACCAGAGAAGTGCCGATGAAATGCAGACGACGGCAGGTGCTGTTGCTGTGTTCGGCGAGGTAATACGGATAGAACTCGGCGAAGCTGTTGAACTGCTTGATGTTTTCCACGACCGCGCTCTCTGTGGTGATTGTTCTGGCAACAAGTTGTGCGTCGGGCAGCTTATTTGAGTCTAGAGTGATCATTGGCGTGGGCGAGTGACAATCGGCGCCACTTTAGTATCCTTCGCAAATAGGGCGGTTATCTGCAGCCCGTCATGTAAAAGAATAACAACCATGAGCGAACGAACGACTTCTGCAAGCTGGGCGATGGGGATTGTCAAAGCACTGGAGATGGACGGCCTGGATTGCCGGGTTCTGTTCAGGCAACTGGGGCTGGATTTCAGCGCCCTTGAAGATCCGGATGCACGCTTCCCGCAAGACTCCATGACCCGGCTCTGGCAGCGCGCGGTCGAGGTGTCCGGCAACCCGGCGATCGGCCTGAACATGGGCAAAGTGGTGCGCCCGGCCTCGTTTCATGTCGCCGGCTATGCGCTGATGTCGAGCAATACCCTGGCTGAAGGCTTCCAGCGTCTGGTGCGCTATCAACGCATCATTGCCGAAAGCGCTGATCTGAGCTTTCGCCTGCTCGACGAAGGTTACGCGCTGATTCTCACCGTGCACGGCGATCATCTGCCGCCGACCCGGCAGAGCACCGAAGCGTCACTCGCCTGTGCACTGGCGCTGTGCGGCTGGCTGACCGGGCGCCCGCTGCACCCGGTCAAAGTGTTGATTCAGGGCGATCAGCCGACAAATCTGCAACCTTATAAAGAAGCCTTTCACGCACCGCTGGTGTTCAACGCGCCGTACGACGCGTTGATTTTCGAACGGGCCGATATGGAGGCGCCGCTGCCGACCGCCAACGAAGCCATGGCGCTGTTGCATGATCGCTTTGCCGGGGAATATCTGGCGCGGTTCTCCGAGAGCCGCGTGACGCACCGGGCACGCCAAGTGTTGTGTCGTTTGTTGCCTCAAGGTGAGCCCAAGCGCGACACCGTGGCGCAGACGCTGCACCTGTCGCAGCGCACTTTGCAGCGGCGCTTGCAGGAGGAGGGCACCAGTTTTCAGCAGTTGCTCGACGACACCCGCCGCGAGCTGGCTGAGCAATATCTGGCGCAACCGAGCATGACCTTGCTGGAAATCGCCTACCTGTTGGGCTTTGCCGACCCGAGCAACTTCTTCCGCGCTTTTCGCCGCTGGTTCGACACCACGCCCGGCGAGTACCGCTTGCGCCTGGCGCAGGTGCCAGATGCGGTCAATGACGCCAGAACGCCGGAATACACAGCACAAACACCGTAATGATCTCCAGTCGGCCGAGCAGCATGCCGAACGACAGAATCCATTTCGCCGCATCCGGCAGGGTCGCGAAGTTGCCGGCCGGGCCGATGGTTTCGCCCAGGCCCGGGCCGACGCCGGACACGGTGCTGGCGGCGCCGGTCAGTGCGGTCATCCAGTCGACTCCGAGCAGCGACAGCAGCAGCGCGATCACGCAGATGGTGATGGCGAAGAAGAACGAGAAAGTCAGGATCGAACGAACAATTTCTTCGTCGAGGCGGTGACCGTTGTACTTCTGTTTGATCACCGCGCGCGGGTGGATCAGCTGATTGAGGTTGGCCTTGAGCAGGATGTAGGCGACCTGAAAACGGAAAATCTTGATCCCGCCCGCCGTCGAACCTGAGCAGCCGCCGACAAAACCCAGATAGAAAAACAGCATCAGCGAGAAGTTGCCCCACAGGCTGTAGTCACCTAGGGCAAAACCGGTGGTGGTGACTACCGAGGTCACGTTCAGCGCCACATGCCGCAATGCTTCCAGCCAATGCAGCTTGGTGGTCCACCAATACCAGGTGCCGAGCACCAGCCAGGTCACCAGCAACATTGCCAGCAAACCCTGCACCTGTTGATCCCTGATCAACGCACGGCGGTTGCCGCGCAGCGTCGCCACGTACAGGGTGAATGGCAGGCTGCCGAGAATCATGATAACGATCGCCACCCAGTGCACCGCCGGTTGCGTCCACTTGGCCAGCGACTGGTCAGAGGTCGAGAAACCACCGGTGGAAATCGCCGACATCGCGTGGTTGATCGCATCGAACGGGCTCATTCCGGCCCACCAGAACGCCAGACTGCCGAGAATGGTGATGCCGACGTAGGCCGCCACGATCAGCCGCGCCACCATGTGCGAGCGCGGCATGACTTTCTCCGAGCGATCGGAGGATTCGGTCTGGAACAGGCGCATGCCACCGATGCGCAGCAGCGGCAGAATCGCCACCGCCATGCCGATGAAGCCGATGCCGCCGATCCAGTGCAGCAGCGACCGCCACATCAGAATCCCCGGCGACATGTTGTCCAGGCCGTTGAGCACCGTGGAACCGGTGGCGGTGATGCCGGACATGCTTTCGAAGAACGAGTCGGTGTAGCTGATGTGCTGGGTCAGCAGAAACGGCAGCGCAGCGAAAATGCACACTACCAGCCAGCTGCTGACCGTCAGCAGATACATGTCGCGCGGGCGCAGGTGAATGTGTTCCGGTCTGCCGGGTATCACCAGAGCGAGGCCGGCGACAAAGGTGATCATGCTCGCCCAGAGGAACGACGGCAGATCGCTGGTGCGCTCGAAAATCACCAGCGTGGCCATCGGCACAACCATGGCCACAGCCAGCGTGATCAGGAAGATGCCGATGATAAAACCAATGATCCGTAAGGTCGGCAACGCCATGAAATCCGCTCGGGCTGATTGAACAAGGGCGCCATTCTACCTGCGGGGCAAGGCATGTAAACCGGCAGGCGCTGCGCAGTTGCAGCTAGAATAGCTGCACATTTTTCAAAGGAGGTGGCCGATGCAGGCTCTCGACGCGTTGCTCAACCGTGTTTCCGTTCCCCGCCTGGTCGAACCGGCCCCTACTGCCGAGCAGCGCGAAGCCCTGTTCGGCGCGGCCTTGCGTGCCCCGGATCACGGGCATTTGCAGCCTTACCGCTTTTTGACCGTCGAAGGCGCGGCGCGTGAGCAAATGGGCGAGTTGCTGGCCGAGGCGGCCCGCCAGCAGGGCGGCGAAGTCACCGACGCGATGATCGACAAGGCGCGCAACGGCCCACTGCGCGCGCCGCTGGTGGTTGTGGTCATCGCGAAATTGCAGGAACACGTGAAATATCCGAAGGCCGAGCAACTGCTCACGGCCGGCTGTGCGGCCCACGGGATTTTGCTCGCGGCGTATGCGCAGGGAATTGGCGCGGTGTGGCGCACCGGGGATCTGGCGTACTCCAAGCATGTGGCCGAAGGCCTGGGGCTGGTGGAAGGCGAGGAGGTGATCGCGTTCCTCTATCTCGGCACGCCGCAGAAAGAGCCGCGCGTGGCGGAGAAGGTTGATCTGGCTGAGTTCGTCAGCGCCTGGCCAGGTAAGGTCTGAAGATCAAAAGCCCCTCACCCTAACCCTCTCCCAGAGGGAGAGGGGACTGATTGGGGGATGCTTTGGAATTACACCGACCTGAGCGTCCTTCGCTGAATCCAGCGTCGGGATACCGGACGTCTGGTTTCTGCGAATCCATAAGGTCGATGCACAACGGCAGACAACTCACCCCAACCCTCTCCCTCCGGGAGAGGGTTGGGGTGAGGGGCTTTTTCAGGGCTGGACCACGACTCCCGGTACCAGCGGCAATTCCAGACTCGCCACAAAGCCGCCCTGCGGATGATTGGCCAGCGTCAGCGTGCCGCCATGCCGTTCTGCCGCGCGTTTGGCGATCGCCAGCCCCAGGCCATGCCCGGCAGCGGTCTGCCCCGGCGCCCGGTAGAACGGCTCGCCCAACTGACTCAGATGTTCGGTCTGCACCCCCGGCCCGTGGTCGCGCACGCTGATGACAATCCGCTCTCCCTGCCGCGCAGCCTGCAATTCGATTGGCTGATCGCTCGGGTTGAAGCGCTGGGCGTTGCGCAGCAGATTATCCACGGCGCGCTCGATCATCGTCGGCCAGCCTTTGAGATTCAGTTGTGACTCAGCTTGCAGGCGTACGGTCTGCTCGGGAGAGCCCAACTGCGCATCCTTTTGCAGTGTGGCGAGCAACGCATTCAGGTCGACTTCTTCAGCGCTGGCATTGTCGGCATCGACTCGCGCCAGCACCAGAATTTCACTGATCAACGCCTCCAGCCGATCGCATTCGCGGGTCAGGCGTGGCCACAGTTTTTCGCGCTCTTCAGGGTTGGCGCGCTCGGCCAAAGCCAACGCGATGCGCAGGCGCGCCAGTGGTGAGCGCAGTTCATGGGAGACATCGCGCAGCAACTGGCGCTGACTGCCGATCAGGCTTTGCAGGCGCGCGCCCATCCGGTTGAAATCGGTGGCCAGCACGCCGAATTCGTCGCGGCGGTTGGCGAGTTTCGCCAGACTGTTCTGCTGATAAGTCGTCTGCCCCAGATCATGCACCGCGCCGCGCAAGCGACTGAGCGGGCGGGTGATGGAGAAAGTCACGAGCAAACTGAACAGGGTCAGCACCACCAGCGCAATACCCAGCGCACTCAGTGGCCAGAGCAGACTTTCGCGGTGCCAGGCGTCGAGTTCCGGGTGCGGGATGCGGTAGATGAACAGGTAGGTGTCACCGGTTTTTTCGCTGGTGATTTCGTCGGTCAGGCGCCGCCACGGCAGGCGGCGATCGTCGTTGTTCTGCCGCGCTTCGAATGCTGCGGCCCGGCGCGGGAAGGTGCCACGCACCACCGGATCGCCGGTTTCATTGAGCACCTGAACGTCGATGTGATACTGGCGTTTACGTTGTTCGAGGATATCCTGCGCGGCTTCCTCGCCTTGGGCTTCGTAAGTCTGCGTCCATTCTGCGGCCAGCGTGTTGAGGCCGGGATGGCGGCTGAGAATCCACGCGTCCTGATTGAGCATGTGCCCGAGCAGGATCGACAGCCCGGCTACCAGAGCGATGGCCAGCCAGAAGCTCGCAAGAATCCGCCAGAACAGTGAACGCACAGAAACTCCTCGAAAATCACACCGTTCAAATGTGGGAGCGAGCCTGCTCGCGAAGGCGTAGTGTCAGTCAATCCATCGCTGGCTGATACACCGCCTTCGCGAGCAGGCTCGCTCCCACATTCGATTTGAATGGAACAGGCCCGACGAGGTAAGTCGTCGGGCCCAGGGTCAAGCCATTATTGCGCCTTTGGTGCCTGCTGCGCTTTCCAGGCCTTGAACTCGGCCCACTCGGCGCGGCGTTCGGCGCGTTTCTTCTGGATTTCGTCGAACTGCTTCTGTTGCTCGGGCTTAAGCAGTGCGCGGACATCGGACTCGGCTTTCTTGTGGTTGGCCGCGATCTCGTCCTTCATGGCTTTCTGGTCGGCCGGCGAGAGTTTTTCCAGGTACTTGTCGACCACCTGCTTACGCTCGTGCATCTGCTCGCCCATGA
This sequence comes from Pseudomonas sp. 1L-E-NC-VB-C3, assembly GCF_057291535.1. Lineage (NCBI taxonomy): Bacteria > Pseudomonadati > Pseudomonadota > Gammaproteobacteria > Pseudomonadales > Pseudomonadaceae > Pseudomonas > Pseudomonas sp. 1L-E-NC-VB-C3. The sequence continues at coordinate 94,345 of NZ_JBXAWD010000007.1, forward strand.
TCTTGCGAATCTGCTCGCGCTGTTCGCGGGTCAGGTCGAGCTGGCTGTACGGGCCTTTGCCGTGCATGCCACCGTGCATCTGACCGCCGTGGCGCGGGCCGTCCAGCGGACCACCCAGCGGACCGCCATCCTGCGGCATGGCCATGGCCACGGTTGGCAGAGCGGCAGCGAACATCAGAGCGATAAGAGTCTTGCGCATGGTGTATCTCCTTGTCTCGTTCCCGGTACGTTCCGGATGAGTGCAGATTACGCAGATCAAGGTCAGCGGCGGTCAGCGCAGCGTAAAGCTTCGGTAAAGACGTTTCGTGCCCGGCCTTACACATATCCAGTGCAGGAGGTGCTGAAGGCTGCGATCTGATCGTTCCCACGCTCTGCGTAGGAATGCAGCCGAGGACGCTCTGCGTCCTGCAGCCTGAAGATCGCCGCCTTGGGCAGCTCGTACACGGAACAAGATGGTTTTACAGGCTGTAGTAGTAACCACGGCTACGCAGCGCAACGATGCGTGGGCGGCCGTCGGGGTGGGGGCCGATTTTTTTGCGCAGGTTGCTGACGTGCATGTCGAGGCTGCGGTCGTACAGGGTCAGCTTGCGGCCGAGGGCCAGTTGCGCCAGTTCCTGTTTGTCCAGCGGCTCGCCCGGCTGTTTGAGCAGGGCTTCGAGCAGGCGGCTTTCGGAGACGGTCAGGGTCAGTTCTTTTTCGTCGATGCTGACCACGCCGCGCACCGGGCTGAAACTCAGGTCGCCCAGCTCGAGCTGCGTCGAAACGGCTGCCGGGTGGCTGCGGCGCAACACGGCACGCAGGCGCGCGGTCAGTTCGCGGGGGTCGCAGGGTTTGGCCAGATAATCGTCGGCACCCAGTTCGAGGCCGAGGATGCGGTCCAGCGGTTCGCCACGCGCTGACAGCATCAGCACCGGCAGGTCGGCGTGGTCGTTGCGCAATTGCTTGAGCAGTTCCAGACCGCTGCCGTCGGGCAGCATCACGTCCAGCACCACCGCCGCCGGGGCGGTTTCGGCCAACGCCTTGCGGGCGCTCTGGCCGTCGTGGCAGGCGCGCACCTGGAAGCCTTCCTGGCTCAACCAGCTACTCAGGAGTTCGCACAACTCCTGGTCATCATCAATCAATAACAGCTCGCTCATGACTCACTCAATTTAGCCATTGCCGACGTTTTCGGCTTGCACCGCTGGCAAAGATACCGCAGAGCAGCGCCAATAGCGCTACCCCGGCGCCAGTGACGAACCACTGCTGTTGATCGGTCAGCAAACGCGGCAGCGGGCTGGCCTGGGCTTCCTTGAGTTGCAGCTTCAGACGCTGGTTCTCCTGGCGCAGCCGGGCGAGCTGGGCGCTTTCGCGAGTGTTGTCGGCATTTTGCAGTTGTTTGTTCAGTTCTTCGCGCTGCTGTTCACTGGCCTTCAGCCGCTGCTGCAGCTCGGTGATCTGGCTGCCGGCGCTCAATGACAATGGCGTGGAGCTGCCGCCTTCGGTGGTTTCCTCACCATGGGCGGGGGCCATGATCGACAACGTGAGCAACATCAGACACAACGGACCCTTGCGCATCGCGACACCTGTTTCCAAATGGATATTGGGCAGGTTGTCGGCAGGCAAACGAGAATAATGAGCGATTGAGAGCGCGATGAACCGAGAAGGTTCATCGCGTGGAAGGACTTAAGGCAGGACTTGCTTGAACGGCTTGACGATCACATTGGCGTAAACGCCAGCGGCGATGTACGGATCGGCATCGGCCCAGGCCTGTGCGGCGCTGAGGGAGTCGAACTCGGCGACGATCAGGCTGCCGGTGAAACCCGCTGCGCCCGGATCATTGCTGTCGACTGCCGGGTGCGGGCCGGCCAGCACGATGCGGCCTTCGCCCTTGAGCGCTTGCAGGCGTTCCAGATGCGCCGGGCGCGCGGACAGGCGAGCTTCGAGCGAGTTGGCAACGTCGGTGGCAATGATGGCGTAGAGCATGTCAGTCCTCGGTTTTTGGCGTTGTGGTATCGGTGTCATGCAGATGGCGCGACAGGTAGACGCCCTGTGCGACCAGGAACAGCACGGTCATGCCCAGGCTGCCGAACACCTTGAAGTCGACCCAGATGCTCTGGAAGGTGAAAGCGACGAACAGGTTGGCGGCGCCGCAGAACAGGAAGAACGCGATCCAGGCGATGTTCAGGCGGGTCCAGACCGGGTCCGGCAGGGTCAGCGCGTGACCCATGATGCGTTTGATCAGCAAGCGATCGCCGATGAAGTGGCTACCGATAAAGGCGGCAGCGAACAGCCAGTTGACCACCGGCGCTTTCCATTTCAGGAAGGTTTCGCTGTGGAAGGCCAGCGTCAGGCTGCCGAATACCAGGCAGGCGATCAGCGTCAGCCACTGGCTCTTTTCCAGCTTGCGCTGCTTGATGAACAGCGCGCCGTACACCACCAGGGAACTGATGATCAGCATCGCCGTGGCGCTGTAGATACCGCCTACGGTCACTTGCTGGCCGGCAATGTCGACGACCCGTGGATCAAGTTTGTAAACGATGAAGAACAGCAGAAGCGGGATGAAATCGATGAATTGTTTCACAGTGAGAGCCAGAAGCTGGATGTGGCGGCATAATAACAAACATATGGGCGCGCGATAGCGCCAGCTGATTTGAGGTTACAACTCCCCGTGAATGTTGATTTGCACTGCCACAGCACGGCCTCCGACGGCGCCCTGGCGCCTGCGGTTCTGGTTGCGCGAGCGTTCGAAAACGGCGTGCGAGTCCTGGCGTTGACCGACCACGACACTCTTGAGGGGCTCGCCGAGGCGCGTACTGCCGCCGCCGAGTTGGGCATGCAACTGGTCAATGGCGTCGAATTGTCCTGCACCTGGGGCGGGGCGACCATTCACGTATTGGGCTACGGTTTCGACGTCAACGCTGCGCCGTTGGTCGAAGCGATCGCCAAATTGCACGATGGCCGCTGGCTGCGGTCGGAAGAAATAAGCCGCAAGCTCGCTCTGAAGGGCATGCCCGGGGCCCTCGACGGCGCCCGGCAGATCCAGCAGGAACTGGGCGACAGCGGCAACGCGCCGGCCCGGCCGCATTTCGCCGACTGGATGGTGCGTGAAGGTTATGTAAAGGATCGCGCCGAGGCGTTCCGCAAATGGCTCGGCGCCGGCAAACTCGGCGACGTCAAACTGCACTGGCCGACGCTGGAAGACACTGTCGGGACCCTGCGCGCCGCCGGTGCCTGGGTCAGCCTGGCGCATCCCTGGCACTACGATTTCACCCGTAGCAAGCGCCGAAAGCTGATTGCCGACTATATTCAAGCAGGCGGGCATGCTATCGAGGTGGTCAATGGCCATCAGCCCGCAGAACAGGTGGGCAGCCTGGCGATCCTTGCCCGTGAGTTCGGTCTGCTGGTCAGCGCCGGCAGTGACTTCCATGGCCCTGGCGGCTGGTCCGAGATCGGCCAGTACCGGCCGGTTCCCGAGGACCTTCCACCCCTGTGGTGTCGGTTCAAACATGACACAGATATTGCCGCCGTCTGAACAGGTAGAGAATGTGAGTCAATTTTTCCAGATACATCCGGAAAACCCGCAAGCGCGCCTGATCAAACAGGCGGTCGAGATCATCCGCAAAGGCGGGGTGGTGATTTATCCCACGGACTCGTCCTACGCCATTGGTTGCCAGATCGGCGACAAGACCGCCATCGAGCGTGTGCGACGGCTGCGTCAGCTCGATGAAAAGCACAACTTCGCGCTGATCTGCAGCGACCTGTCGCAACTGGGCAATTACGCCAAGATCGACACCGGCACCTTCCGCATTCTCAAGGCGCACCTGCCGGGGCCTTACACCTTTATTCTCAACGCCACCCGCGAAGTGCCGCGCCTGTTGCTGCATCCGAAAAAACGCACCATCGGCCTGCGCGTGCCAAGCCATCCGATCGCGCTGGCGCTGCTGGCCGAACTCGGCGAGCCGCTGATGAGCGTGACGCTGATCATGCCCGGCGATGAAGACCCACTTACCGATCCCTACGAAATGCGCCAGTTGCTCGAGCACCAGGTCGATCTGATCATCGACGGCGGCTTTGGCGGCATCAAGGCCTCGACGGTGATTGACCTGACTGGCGACGACCCGGAAGTGGTCCGCGTCGGTTGCGGCGATCCGACGCCGTTCATGGTCGAGGCCTGAATGTCCGCAGTGGAAACCGTGGTCGATCCCCAGGCCGGCGCCCAGCAGGAACTGCCGTTCGCGATGGTCTATGGTCAGGCGGTCATGGAAATGCCGCTGGACCTGTACATCCCGCCGGATGCGCTGGAAGTCTTCCTTGAAGCCTTCGAAGGCCCGCTCGACCTGCTGCTGTATCTGATCCGCAAACAGAACATCAACATCCTCGACATCCCGGTGGCGGAAATCACTCGCCAGTACATGGGCTACGTCGAGTTGATGCAGTCGGTGCGTCTGGAGCTGGCCGCCGAATATCTGGTGATGGCGGCGATGCTCGCCGAGATCAAATCGCGCATGCTTCTGCCGCGCGCCGAAACCGTTGAAGATGAAGAAGACGACCCGCGTGCTGAACTGATCCGCCGCTTGCAGGAATACGAGCGCTTCAAGGCTGCTGCCGAAGGTATCGATGGGCTGAGTCGGGTGGGCCGCGATGTGATCGTGCCCAAGCTCGACGCCCCGGAAGCACGGGCGCGCAAGCTGTTGCCCGACGTCGCGCTGGAAGAGATTCTGATGTGCATGGCCGAGGTGCTGCGCCGTGGCGACATGTTCGAAAGCCACCAGGTCAGCCGTGAAGCGCTGTCCACCCGCGAACGCATGAGCGATGTGCTGGAACGGCTCAAGGGCGGCGGCTTCGTGCCGTTTGTCGAGCTGTTCACCGCTGAAGAAGGCCGCCTGGGTGTGGTGGTGACCTTCATGGCGATCCTTGAACTGGTCAAGGAATCCTTGGTCGAGCTGGTGCAGAATGAGCCGTTCGCCGCGATCCACGTGCGAGCCCGAGCCGAATAACGAGTCCCTGTATGAACCTGACTGAACCCCGCGAGCTGGCGTCCCTGCTTGAAGCCTTTCTGTTGGCCTCGGGAAAGCCGCAATCCCTTGAGCGCCTGTATGAACTGTTTGAAGAAGGCGAGCGGCCCGAGCCGGCGGTCTTCAAGAAAGCCCTGACCCTGCTCGGCAAGTCCTGCGAGGGTCGCGCCTTTGAACTAAAGGAAGTCTCGTCGGGCTATCGTTTGCAGATCCGCGAGAAGTTTTCACCGTGGGTCGGCCGTCTCTGGGAAGAACGCCCGCAGCGCTATTCCCGTGCGTTGCTGGAGACCATCGCGCTGATCGCCTATCGCCAGCCGATCACCCGTGGCGAGATCGAAGACGTGCGTGGCGTGGCGGTCAACAGCAACATCGTCAAGACCTTGCTCGAGCGTGAGTGGATCCGCGTCGTCGGCTATCGCGACGTGCCGGGCAAACCGGCGATGTTCGCCACGACCAAGGCGTTTCTCGATCACTTCAACCTGAAAAACCTTGAAGATCTGCCGCCGCTGGCCGAGCTGCGCGAGATGGAAGCCGAACCGGTGCTCGACTTCGACGACGCGCCGGTGCCGCAGAGTCTGCAGGAACTGGCCGACGCCAGCGCCGAGCCGGAGGAGGAGAAGGAAGAAACCAGTTTCCATTCCCTGCTGCTGGAGCTGGACAGCATGGAAGAGGGCATCAAAACCGATTTCGACGATTTGCTGCGCGATGCGGTGGATGGCGAAGCGCCGGTGCCCGAGCCTGAGATCATCGAGCCGGTTGTTGAAGCTGAAGTTGAACTTGAAGCGGCGCCTGACGCCGAACCGGAAGAGGACGTCCTGGGCGTCGCCGAGGCCCGCGAGAAACTCCTGGCCGCCGTTGCCGCCCTCGAACAGCCTGAACCGGAACTCAGCGAAGAAGAAGCCGAAGCCCGCGCACTGGCCGAGGCGATCGAAGCCGAACGGCGCGAGTTCGAAGACTGACGCCTATCGAGAAACCAGTGAAGACGCTGTGGGAGCGAGCCTGCTCGCGAAGGCGGTGTGTCAGATACATTAATGCTGAATGACAACGGGCCTTCGCGAGCAGGCTCGCTCCCACAGGGTGAAATGTCGTTCTGGAGATTGCGATGAGCTCAACCAAAGACCCCTGCATCAGCCTCTGCAAATTCTCCGACGACATCTGCCTGGGTTGCGGTCGCAGCAAGCGCGAGATCAAGGCCTGGAAGAAGCTCGACAAGGACGACAAACGCACGGTGCTGGCCGAAGCCGCGCTGCGCCTGATCAAACTCGGCGGTGCCGGTCGGCGGAAAAAGAAATAACCGGCAATCGATCAGCTAGTCTCTGATGCGCGATGGCGCACATCCGCGTATGATTCGCGACCCTTCGCCGATCCCTTCGGCCTGGACCCAGTTTTCAATACTTCAGGCGCCGCCTGAACAGACCACACCGGGAGGTGCCCAGATGAGTGACATCAATCAGAAAGACGACCAGGAAATCGGCCCAGCAGGCGAAAAGCTGCAGAAGGTCCTCGCCCGTATCGGCGTCGGCTCGCGCCGTGACGTGGAATCCTGGATCAGCCAGGGCCGGATCAAGGTCAATGGCAAAGACGCCACCCTCGGCCTGCGCGTCGACATGCACGACGCCATTACCATCGATGGCAAGGTGATCAAACGCGAAGAGGCCGCCGAATCGGTGCGCCGCGTGATCATGTACAACAAGCCTGACGGCGAAATCTGCACCCGTGACGACCCGGAAGGCCGTCCGACCGTGTTCGACAAGCTGCCGCGTCCGAAAGAAGGCCGCTGGATCAACATCGGCCGTCTCGACATCAACACCACCGGTCTGCTGATGTTCACCACTGACGGTGAGCTGGCCAACCGTCTGATGCACCCGTCCTACGAGATGGACCGCGAGTACGCCGTGCGTGTACGCGGTGAAGTCGACGACGAGATGATCGAACGCCTGAAGGCCGGCGTGGTGCTGGAAGACGGTCCGGCGCGTTTCACCGACATTCAACAGGCGCCGGGCGGTGAAGGCTTCAACCATTGGTACCACTGCGTGGTCATGGAAGGGCGCAACCGTGAAGTGCGTCGTCTGTGGGAATCGCAGGGTCTGGTGGTCAGCCGTCTGAAGCGCGTGCGTTTCGGTCCGGTGTTCCTCAACTCCGACCTGCCGATGGGCCGCTGGCGCGAAATGAGCCAGTACGAAGTCGACGTCCTCAGCGCCGAAGTCGGCCTGACGCCGGTGGCAATGCCGCAGCTGAACGCCAAGAGCAAGGACAAGCTCGAACGCATGCAGCGCAAATCGTCGCGGCCGATGGCCAAGACCGAGCGCGTACGTACCCTGCGTCCAGCCGCCGGCGCACCGACCGGTCCACGCCCGGGCCGCGAGCCGCAAATCGAAGGCGAGCGTCCAGGTCGCAAGCCAGTTGCCCGTGACGGCGAGCGCGCACCGCGTCCGGCCAGCGGTCGCACTGAGCGTGGCGAAGGTCGTGCACCGGCCGGTCGCGGTACGCCAGTGGCGGATCGTCCAGCCGACACCACCAACAAGCGCCCGGCCAAACCGGCGCCAAAGCGTCCGGGGATCAAACTGGTCGACGGCGACAAGCCCTCGGGCAAGCGTCGCGGCGCACCGGCCGGTTCCGGTCAGCGCCCGGGGTTCGGACGCAAGAAGCCTGAGTGAGGCAGCTGTGAGTTACTAGCTGCAAGCTGCAAGTTGAAGCAAAAACGCCAACCTTAGGGTTGGCGTTTTTTTTCGTCTGGCGAAACTCATGTAGCGTCTGATTGGGCCTCTTCGCGAGCAGGCTCGCTCCCACATTGGAGTTGCGTCGAACATAAATCCCTGTGGGAGCGAGCCTGCTCGCGAAGGTGTCAGTCGCCTAAAACACAAATCGGCCATCGAAAACCGGCTTGTCATCCAGCGCCAACACCCCGCCAGAAAAGATCAGGTCCAGGTGATGACTGCCCTTGGCGCCACCGCCTAATCCAAGATGCAACCCACAATGCCGCTCCTCAAACCCGGCATTGCGCGCATACAGATCCTTCACGCCTTCGTTTGTGCCAATCCCCAACTCCTCAATCCGCCGGTTCGACGGGTTGGCATCCAGGTATTTGTTGAAATCATGCTCCAGCCCCGGCACGTCGGTGGCGATGCGGCTGATGGTCGAATTCTCGATCCACAGCTCCAGCGGCGATTCCAGCACGCCGTACTTGCGCGCGAAGGGGATGGTGCTGAGGAAGGTGCCCTTGAACTTCACATGGCCGTTGATAGCTTCGCTGTGGGTGGCGATTTCGCCGGGGGCGAGGTCGAAGTTGCCGACGCCATTGATGTCGGTCCACTTCTTGATGCTGCTCATCGGCGTTTCGAACCATGAGCCGTGGTCATCCTTGAAACTCAGCATGGTCGCTTGGGACATGCGCTGGATCAGGTGACTGTTGAGCCCGGCGATGCGTTGCGGGGTGATGCTGAAGGTGTCGTAGAAATAGTCGCCGTAATCCTTGAACAGCAGCGACTTCTTCCAGTTTTCCGCCATCACCGCTTGCAGCGCACGAACGAATTCCGGGCCGTCGGGGCGTGGGTTGGGCAGGGTGGAAGAGTCGTAGAAGAAAATGTACAGATCGCTGTCGGCAATTGCCTCGGACAGCGCTGCGGTGCTTTCCAGGTCCAGGCGCCGGGCGCTGAACTCAAAGCGCGGATGCTCGCCGGCCTGTTCGGCAATGGCGCCGGTCAGGGCTTCGTAATCGGCGGTGTGGCCAAGCATGACCTTCGCCGAGTCGAGGCCGGCGAGGGCAGGGTGATGTTCGAGGTAGTAAAGGAAATGCGAGATGGCGCGGGGCTTGTCCATGAATCCTCCCTGACTGACCGGGGAATGAAGCGGCAGGCACGACCGGCCGGACCGTGCCTGCCCGGGATGTCTTACAGAGGCCACATCGCCGTGCCGAACGGAACCACCGCGTCGGCTTGCATCATTTCCACAGCGGCCTCATGGGTTGGCGCTTCAAACCATTCGTCCAGTTGCAGTTCGGTATCCAAGTCTTTTTCCAGTGCTTGCATGGTCGATCTCCTAGAGAATTTCACGGTTTATGACTGACCGGTCGAGGTGGCCGGTGAGACGTGAAAAACCTAGTTGAGGCTTTTTCGTAATGCAAAATTTTATCCATTTAATTTTTAAATAGACTTTTTGTTCTGTTTTTCAGGATCGGTTTTCTTATTTGAAAACAAAAAACTAGGCAGGCGAAATTGATAGCAAGCTAGCTACCGTCAATATGCAGACGTCCTTCGGAAATTTCTGATTCGGAAAATATTCGTTACGCGTTGTAAACAAAACGTGACGAAAAGACCCCGCCGGAGCGGTGATTTCCCGACTCCGCATCGGTTGTAAGGAAAAGCTTCCGTAAGCCGGGAGAACAGCTGCCGCGCAAGGCTCTGGCGCGCTTGTTTCCAGCCTTCAGGCAGGGTGTGATGCGCCCCATGCCTGTCGTGCAGGCGAATAACAAGAAGGAGGCGCAATGAACGCCGCGACTGATTTCCACTTCTCCCCGTGGGACGGTTTTTTCCTCGTCCCCGTCGATGGCCTGCAAAGGCCTGACTCATATTTTGCAGCCGCTCGGCACTGTCGAGGCGGACACGTGCAATCCCGGCAACCGACACGCTGATCAGGCGGGTCTGGCAGCAGGGGGTTAGCGGTGTACAATGCGCCGCGTTTTAACTGTGACCCTCTGCGTAATCGCAAAAATCTCGAGGCTATCCGCCTTGTTCACTCCGCCGCGCCACAAGCGTGCCGGGTTCGATTTCGTCACAGATAAAAACAAACAGGTGACGCATGACCGTTGTAAATGAGCTGAACTCCTGGTGCCTGCGCTGGGGTTTGATCGGGGCTGCCTGAAATCGCAACCTTGCAGCAACGTCTACTGAACATCATCAAACCTTGCGTGAGACCTTTTTCATGAGTGGACAACCCTCGCAATCAGGCGAGCTTAAACGCGGCCTGAAAAATCGCCATATTCAACTGATCGCCCTCGGTGGCGCGATCGGTACCGGATTGTTCCTCGGTTCTGCCGGGGTACTGAAATCCGCCGGCCCGTCGATGATCCTCGGCTACGCCATTTGCGGCTTCATCGCCTTCATGATCATGCGCCAGCTCGGCGAAATGATCGTCGAAGAGCCGGTGGCCGGTTCCTTCAGCCACTTCGCCCACAAATACTGGGGCGGTTTCGCCGGTTTCCTCTCGGGCTGGAACTGCTGGATTCTGTACATTCTGGTGGGCATGTCCGAGCTGACAGCGGTCGGCAAGTACATCCATTACTGGGCGCCGGATATCCCGACCTGGGTCTCCGCTGCTGCATTCTTCGTGCTGATCAACGCGATCAACCTGGCCAACGTCAAAGTCTTCGGTGAGGCCGAATTCTGGTTTGCGATCATCAAGGTCGTGGCCATCGTCGGCATGATCGCCCTGGGCAGCTACCTGCTGGTCAGCGGCCATGGCGGCCCGCAAGCCTCGGTGAGCAACCTGTGGTCCCACGGCGGTTTCTTTCCCAACGGGGTGAGCGGTCTGGTGATGGCCATGGCGATCATCATGTTCTCTTTCGGCGGTCTGGAAATGCTCGGCTTCACCGCTGCTGAAGCCGATAAACCGAAAACCGTGATCCCGAAAGCGATCAACCAGGTGATCTACCGCATCCTGATTTTCTACATCGGCGCGCTGGTGATCCTGCTGTCGCTGACTCCTTGGGACAGCCTGCTGGAAACGCTCAACGCCTCGGGTGATTCCTACAGCGGCAGCCCGTTCGTACAAGTGTTCTCGATGCTCGGCAGCAACACCGCCGCGCACATCCTCAACTTCGTCGTGCTGACCGCCGCGCTGTCGGTGTACAACAGCGGCACCTACTGCAACAGCCGTATGCTGCTGGGGATGGCCGAGCAGGGCGATGCGCCAAAAGCTCTGGCGAAGATCGACAAGCGCGGCGTGCCGGTGCGTTCGATTCTGGCTTCGGCGGCAGTGACGCTGGTTGCCGTGTTGCTCAACTACCTGATCCCGCAGCACGCGCTGGAACTGCTGATGTCGCTGGTGGTTGCGACGCTGGTGATCAACTGGGCGATGATCAGCTACTCGCACTTCAAATTCCGCCAGCACATGAACCAGACCAGACAGACGCCACTGTTCAAGGCGCTGTGGTACCCGTACGGCAACTTCGTCTGCCTGGCGTTCGTGGTGTTCATCCTCGGCGTGATGCTGCTGATCCCGGGGATTCAGATCTCGGTGTACGCGATTCCGGTGTGGGTGGTGTTCATGTGGGTCTGCTACCTGATCAAGAACAAGCGCAGTGCCCAGCAGGCGCTGCCAGTGATCGCCAAGTAACCGCTCAAGCAGAAACAGCAAACCCGGCCAAGTGCCGGGTTTGTTGTTTTGAAATGGAAAAATCTGACATCACACCGAACCCTGTGGGAGCGAGCCTGCTCGCGAAAGCGGTCCATCAGAAACATCTGCATCGACTGACACACCGCCTTCGCGAGCAGGCTCGCTCCCACAGAGGTTGAGTGAATCGGGTTATCCTGCACGCTCTGATTACGGACGCTTTTCCATGCTGGTGATTTCCAACAACGTGCATCTGCCGGATGCCGAGATCGAATTGACCGCCATCCGCGCGCAAGGCGCCGGTGGGCAGAATGTCAACAAGGTCTCCAGCGCCATGCACTTGCGCTTCGACATTCCCAACTCGTCTTTGCCGGAGTTCTACAAGGAACGCCTGCTGGCACTGCGTGACAGCCGTATCACCAGCGATGGCGTGCTGATCATCAAGGCGCAGCAATACCGAACCCAGGAAGCCAACCGCGCCGATGCGCTGGAGCGGCTGGTCGAGCTGATTCTCAGCGCCACCAAAGTGGAAAAGAAACGCCGCCCGACCAAGCCGACCCTTGGCTCGAAGAAGCGTCGGCTGGAGTCGAAAACCAAGCGCGGCAGTATCAAGGCCGGGCGCGGCAAGGTGGACTTCTAAACCTCGCGATACTTCGCCGTGTGCTTGTACAGATAGACACTCAAGCCAAGGCCGCTCAACGCTGCAAATGCGGCGAACAGGAAGATCGAAGCAAAACCGAATCCTGCTGCGATCGCCCCGGCCAGCGGCCCGGTGATCCCCAGCGACAAATCAATGAACAGTGAATAGGCACCGACCGCCGCGCCACGGCTCGAGGCCGGCACCAGATTCACCGCCTCCACGCCCAGCGCCGGGAACACCAGCGAGAAGCCGAAACCGCTCAGCGCCGCGCCCGCCAGTGCCCAATGCGCATCCGGCGCAATCCACAGCAACAACAGCCCCAACGTTTCCACCGACAGGCAGGCAATCGCCACGCGAAATCCGCCGAGGCGGTTGATCAGGTTGCCGAACAGCAGCCGCGCGCCGATGAAGCTGGCGCCGAACAGGCTCAGGCACAGCACGGCGTTGTCCCAGTGCTGGGTCGCGTAATACAGGGTGATGAAAGTGGCGATGGTGCCAAAACCGATCGAACCCAGCGCGAGCCCGCAGCCGTGGGGGAAGACTTTGCCCAGCACATGCATGAACGGCAGGCGTTCGCCGGCGACGATCGGCGCGGCGGTCTTCGGCCATGCCAGCGCCAGACCGAGCAGGGCGAGGAGGATGATGCTCACGCCCATGCTCCACAGCCCCAACCTGCTTACCAGCCACACACCGAACGGCGCGCCGATCGCCAGGGCGCCGTAACTGGCGATGCCGTTCCAGGAAATCACTTTCGCCGTATTCGCCGCGCCGACCCGGCCGATGCCCCAGCCAATCGAACCGGAACCGACCAGGCTTTCCGCGCTGCCCAGCACCAGACGGCCAATTAAGAGGCTGATCAGACTGAGCAGCGGCAGGTTCGGCGTCCACGCGGAAATCAGCATGAACACACCGCTCAAGCCGCAACCAGCGAGGCCAATCATCACTGCGCGTTTACTGCCCTGGTTGTCGATGATCTTGCCGGCATACGGGCGGCTGAGCAGGGTGGCAAGGTATTGCACGCTGATCACCAGCCCGGCGATCACGGCGCCGAAACCAAGGTCACTGTGGACATAGCCCGGCAACACGGCGAGCGGGATGCCGATGTTCAGGTAACCGATAAAGGTGAAGAGGACGATGGAGACTACTTGCAGCGTAACCGCCAGCGGACGCTGGGGCTCGGATATAGACGACATGGGTAACGATCCACGGGAGCAGCAGATTAGATAGGCTGCTCATGATACCGGCGTGAACCGTTCAGGGGCGGGGAAAAGTAAAACTATTTGCCGGGCGGCGCTTTCAGGATTTCGCCGGGGCGACCAGTTGCGTGGTGACGAGGGCGGCGAGGGCGTTTTCTTCGCTGCCGAAACGTTCGAGCAGGGCAGCTTGCTTCTCGGGCGAGAGGCGATTCCAGATCTCGATCATCTTCTCGGTGGCGCCGATCAGCACGGCAGCTTGGCTTTCGGAGAATTCGTCGGTCATGGCGGGCTCGGGTTTCAGGCAGTGTGGAAAGCGCATGTTAGCGCTTTCCACACGGTCTGTACGGCGGGTCTTACTCTTCGCTGTCGGCTTTGCGGCTGTCAGCGGCTTCTTGCGGCTCGGGCTTTTCAGCACCGGCGTGTTGCGGGGTCGTCTGCTCAGGTACGTGCAGGCTTGGGAAGGGGAGATTGGGAATCTCGTGCATGGGTGCGCTCCTCGCTAAGTCTGTTGATAGATCAGGTGCTCCGCGCTTTACAAAGCCTGCGCAGGATACAGCAGGAAAAATGACAATCAGACTTTTAATTCAAATTAATGCGACAGATGGCCGCAGGGCGCGAGATCAACCGAAAACTAAATGTGGGAACGGGCCCTGTGGTGAGGGGATTTATCCCCGATGGGCTGCGAAGCGGCCCCAGACCCTGCATACGCGGAATGTCTGACACTCCGCGAGCAACAGTGTACGACTGCTGCGCAGCCGGGCGGGGATAAATCCCCTCGCCACAAGGGCCCGCTCCGACCGGGTTGTGTACTGCAAAAACTATTTGCAGGCGTCAGCGATCGCGTCAGCGAGCATTGCGAGGCGGGTGGCGTCAATGCCGGCGACGTTCGCGCGGCCGGAGCTGACCATGTACACGCTGTGCCGCTCGCGCAGGGTTTTCACCTGTTCCGGCGACAGGCCCGTGTAGGAGAACATCCCGCGTTGCACACCGATGTGCGCGAAACGCTCGCGCAAACCGTGGGGTTCCAGCGCTTCGACCAGACCGCTGCGCAGCTGGGCGATCCGCAGACGCATCGCTTCCACTTCATCGGCCCAGCGCGCTTTCAGCTCTGGATCGGCGAGGATGGTCGCGACCACCGCCGCGCCGTGATCCGGCGGCGTCGACCACAGGTTGCGGGCGATATTGGCCAGTTGGCTGCGGATGTCGATGAGCTTGTCGGCGCTGGTCGCGCAGACGATCAGCGCACCGGTACGGTCGCGATACAGGCCGAAGTTCTTCGAGCAGGAACTGGTGATCAGCAGCTCCGGCACTTGCGCCGCGAACAACCGGGTCGACCACGCGTCCTGCTCCAGGCCATCGCCAAAACCCTGATAAGCAAAGTCGATCAGCGGCAGCAGATCGCGGCTGCGCACCACTTCAAGCACGCGCTTCCAGTCGTCATGGCTCAGGTCGAAACCGGTCGGGTTGTGGCAGCACGCATGCAGCAGCACCACGTCGCCCTTCGGCACTTCCTTGAGCACGGCGAGCATCGCTTCGACGTCGAGGCGATTGTCACTGCCCACATAGGGGTAGTGGCTGACCTTGACCTTGGCGGCGGCGAAAATGGTTTCGTGAATCGGCCAGGTCGGGTTGCTCAACCACACGCCTTTGCCCGGCAGGCATTGCGCGATGAAGTCGGCAGCCAGACGCAGGGCGCCGGTGCCGCCCGGGGTCTGGGTGGCGCCGGCGCGTTGTTCGGTGATCAGTTGTGAGTCGGCACCGAGCACCAGCTCATTGATGACCTTGCCGAACAACGGGTTGCCGTGGCCACCGATGTAGGTTTTGGTGTCCTGGCTTTCGACCAGTCGCGCTTCGGCGATTTTCACCGCTTCGGGAATCGGCGTCAGGCCCTGGGCATCCTTGTAGACGCCAACGCCGAGGTCGAACTTGCGCGGATTGGCATCCTGCGCATAGGCCTCCATCAAACCGAGAATCGGGTCGCCGGGAACCCGGCCGATGGCGTCGAAGTGCATCACTTGCGTCCTTCTGCGGTCTTCGCTACTTCGTCAGTGCGCGCGGCCATGATGAAGTCGTTGCGGTGCAGGCCTTTGATCGAGTGGCTCCACCAGGTCACGGTGACTTTGCCCCACTCGGTCAGCAGGCCCGGGTGGTGACCTTCGGCCTCGGAGATCTCGCCGACGGCGTTGGTGAACGCCAGCGCGTGTTTGAAGTTCTTGAACAGGAAAACTTTCTCCAACTGCATGATGCCGTCGCGTACTTCGATGTTCCAGTCAGGGATCTGCTTGATCAGGATCGGCAGCTCTTCGTCGCTGACTTGTGGCGCATCGGCGCGGCAGGCTTCGCAGTGGGCTTGGTTCAAAGTCGACATGGTGTATTCCTGAAAACGAGTGTGTTTTTTATTAAAGCGCGTGTGCCGCCAATGCCGTCACGCTAAAGCAAAGTGGCGGCGACGGACAGACGCAATTGTCAGCAAAAGTCGCGGTTCAGGCGGCTTTGGGTTTCGGCGGAAATTTCGGCGCGTGCAAGCCCAGCTGCATGCCCTGACGGACCATGGCCATGATGTCTTCATGGGCCACATCGAACAGGCGCTTGAGATTGGGCAGGACGAAGTACAACGGTTGCAGAATGTCGATGCGATACGGCGTGCGCATGGCTTCCAGTGGATCGAAGAACTGATGCTCAGGCTCGTCCGACAGGCAGTAAACGGTTTCTTTCGGCGAGGACAGAATTCCGCCACCGTAGATGCGCTTGCCGTGCGGGGTGTCGACCAGGCCGAATTCGATGGTCATCCAGTACAACCGGGCCAGATACACGCGCTCTTCCTTGGTCGCCTGCAGGCCGAGCTTGCCGTAGGTGTGGGTGAATTCAGCGAAGTAGGGGTTGGTCAGTAGCGGGCAGTGGCCGAAGATCTCGTGAAAGATGTCGGGCTCTTGCAGATAGTCGAGTTCTTCGCGGGTACGTATGAAGGTGGCGACGGGGAATTGCTTGCTGGCAAGCAACTCGAAAAACGTCTGGAAGGGAATCAGCGCCGGCACCCGGGCAACCTGCCAGCCGGTGGTCTCGCCGAGGACTTTGTTGATCTCGGCCAGTTGCGGGATGCGGTCGTGGGGCAGACCGAGTTTTTCGATACCGTCCAGATATTCCTGGCACGCGCGACCTTCAATCACCTTCAACTGGCGAGTGATCAGCGTGTTCCACACCGCATGTTCTTCGGCGGGGTAGTCGATAAAACCTTGCGCATCGGGCTCGCGAGCCACGTATTGCGTCTGCTTCATGCTGCTCTCCTGCTAGGAAATTCGTTTTTGTTATGTCCAGCGATGGCTAAAGGAATACCCGAGAGTGACAGGGCGTGCAGCATGTTGACCGGTGTGTGCGTAGGAAAATTCTGCGTATTTCGTAAAGTTATCGTTACGCTTTGTCGGGTAATGCGCATTTACGGTGATTGGCGGGTTTGAAAAGGGTCGGGGCTGTCACATAATCTTGACAACTATCTGCGTGCCTCGACAGAAACATCTGCCCCGGGCGCGCCACAGAACCCTGTGGGAGCGAGCCTGCTCGCGAAAGCGGTCTGTCTGACACATCGATACTGGATGTGCTGGCGCCTTCGCGAGCAGGCTCGCTCCCACAAGGACATGTGTTTACCTCTCAAACCTGTCGGGCCTTTTTCTATGCGCATCAAAGTCCACTGCCAGAACCGCATCGGCATCCTGCGCGACATTCTCAATCTGCTGGTGGCGTACGGGATCAACGTCGCTCGCGGCGAGGTGGGTGGTGAGCATGGCAATGCGATCTACCTGCACTGCCCGAACCTGATCAACATCCAGTTTCAGGCGTTGCGCCCCAAGTTCGAGGCAATCGGCGGGGTGTTCGGGGTCAAGCGCGTCGGGCTGATGCCCAGCGAGCGCCGGCACATGGAACTGAATGCGTTGCTCGGCGCGCTGGAGTTTCCGGTGCTGTCGATCGACATGGGCGGTTCGATCGTTGCGGCCAATCGCGCGGCGGCGCAGTTGCTCGGGGTGCGCGTCGATGAGGTGCCGGGGATTCCGCTGTCGCGCTACGCCGAGGATTTCGATTTGCCGGAATTGGTGCGCGCCAACAAATCGCGAATCAACGGCATGCGGGTCAAGGTCAAGGGCGACATCTTTCTCGCTGACATCGCGCCGCTGCAATCGGAACACGACGACAGCGAGGCCATGGCCGGCGCCGTATTGACGCTGCACCGCGCCGATCGGGTCGGCGAGCGAATCTACAATGTGCGCAAGCAAGAGCTGCGCGGGTTCGACAGCATCTTTCAAAGCTCGAAAGTCATGGCCGCTGTGGTCCGCGAAGCGCGGCGCATGGCGCCGCTGGATGCGCCGCTATTAATAGAAGGCGAAACCGGCACTGGCAAGGAATTGCTGGCGCGCGCCTGCCACCTCGCCAGCCCGCGCGGACAGTCACCGTTGATGGCGCTCAACTGCGCCGGGTTGCCGGAGTCGATGGCCGAGACCGAGTTGTTCGGCTACGGCCCCGGCGCCTTCGAAGGTGCGCGGGCCGAAGGCAAGCTTGGCCTGCTCGAATTGACCGCTGGCGGCACGCTGTTTCTCGATGGCGTCGGCGAGATGAGCCCGCGTTTGCAGGTCAAATTGCTGCGCTTTCTTCAGGACGGTTGCTTCCGTCGCGTCGGCAGTGATGAAGAGGTGTATCTGGACGTGCGGGTGATCTGCGCGACGCAGGTGGACTTGTCCGAATTGTGCGCGCGCGGCGAGTTTCGCCAGGATCTCTATCACCGCTTGAACGTGCTGTCGCTGCACATCCCGCCGCTGCGCGAGTGCCTCGACGGTCTGACGCCGCTGGTTGAACACTTTCTCGACCAGGCCAGTCGGCAGATCGGTTGTCCGCTGCCGAAACTGGCCCCGGCGGCGATGGATCGCCTCAGCCATTACCACTGGCCGGGCAATGTGCGGCAACTGGAGAACGTGCTGTTCCAGGCGGTTTCCCTGTGCGACGGCGGCACGGTCAAGGCCGAACATATTCGCCTGCCGGATTACGGCGTGCGTCAGCCGCTTGGCGATTTTTCCCTCGACGGCAGTCTGGACGAGATCGTCGGGCGTTTCGAAAAAGCGGTGCTGGAACGCTTGTATTCCGAGCATCCAAGCAGTCGGCAGTTGGGCAAGCGGCTCGGTGTTTCGCACACCACCATTGCCAACAAGCTGCGTGAGTATGAGGTTGGCAAAACCTCCGAAAGCTAAATAGAGCCTTTGTGGCGAGGGGATTTATCCCCGATGGGCGGCGAAGCCGCCCCGCTTTTTCTTCCCGGCGACCTCATTTGCAGGCTTGGCGACTGCTGCGCAGCCGAACGGGGATAAATCCCCTCGCCACAGGATCTCCATCCCCCGCCGAACTCAGGATTGCCACTAACCGGCATGACACCGCCGGTTTTTCGTCTTCGACCCATTTCAGATTCCCCCTCCGATCCCCTCAAGTCCCCTGTTTACCGGGCCTTCCCCCGCCAATAAAAAGTTGGTCTGCAAATTGCTTATGGCTGAGCAGTACAGCGGTGGGCGGCAAACGTCCGGCATGCAGAGGAAACACTGTGGACAAGTACCTTTATGTGGCAATGACCGGCGCCAGCCAGAACGCACTGGCGCAGCGGGCGCATGCCAACAACCTGGCGAACATTTCCACCAACGGCTTCCAGCGCGACCTCGAGCAGGCGCGTTCGATGCCGGTGTTCGGTGACAGCTTTCCGGCGCGCGCGTTTGCCATGAGCGAACGTCCTGCCACCGACTTCACGCCGGGCTCGCTGGTGCAGACCGGTCGTGAACTCGACGTCGCGGTATCCGGCAACGGTTTCATCGCCGTACAAAACCCCAGCGGTGGTGAAAGCTACGTGCGTACCGGCAGCCTCAACATCGACGCCCTCGGCGTACTGCGCGCCGGCAACGGCATGCCGGTGATCGGTAATGGCGGCCCGATCGCTGTGCCGCCCGAGCAGCAGGTCGAAGTCGGTGAAGACGGCACCATCAGCATTCGCGCAATGGGCGAAGGCCCCCGCGTCATGGCCGAAGTCGACCGGATCAAGCTGGTCAACCCGGACATCAAGAACATGAACAAAGGCCTCGACGGTTCGATTTACACCAAAGACGGCCAGCCGGCGCAAGCCGACGCCAACGTCAAACTGGTCTCGGGTTTCCTTGAGTCGAGCAACGTCAATGCCGTGGAAGAAATGACTTCGGTGCTGGCCCTGGCCAAGCAGTTCGAGTTGCACGTCAAGATGATGAACACCGCCAAAGACGACGACCAGGCCATGGCTCGGGTCTTGCAGATCAGCTAATTATCAGAACGTCGCGCCGTAAAACAGGCGCACGAGGAGAATCGAATGCTTCCGGCTCTATGGGTTGCCAAAACCGGTCTGTCCGCCCAGGACACCAACCTGACCACCATTTCCAACAACCTGGCGAACGTTTCGACCACGGGTTTCAAGCGTGACCGTGCCGAGTTCCAGGACTTGCTCTATCAGATCAAGCGTCAGCCAGGCGCCCAGTCGACCCAGGACAGCGAACTGCCGTCGGGTCTGCAAGTGGGTACCGGTGTGCGCATTGTCGGTACCCAGAAAAACTTCACCGCCGGCAGCCTGCAAACCACCGAGCAGCCGCTGGACATGGCCATCGACGGTCGCGGTTTCTTCCAGATCCTGCAGCCGGACGGCACCACGTCCTACACCCGTGACGGTACTTTCCACCTCGACTCCAATGGCCAGATCGTCAACGCCAGCGGTTTCGCGCTGGAACCGGCGATCATCATCCCGAACGATGCGCAGACCTTCACTGTCGGCCGTGACGGCACCGTGTCGATCACCATCGCCGGCAACCCGGCCTCGCAAGTGATCGGCAACCTGCAGACCGCCGACTTCATCAACCCGGCCGGTCTGCAAGCAGTGGGCAACAACCTGTTCCTGGAAACCGCTGCTTCCGGCGCGCCGCAGATCGGCACCCCGGGCCTGAACGGTTTCGGTACCACGCTGCAGAACACCCTGGAAACCTCGAACGTCAGCACCGTTGAAGAGATGGTCAACATGATCACCACTCAACGCGCCTACGAGATGAACTCCAAGGTGATCTCCACCGCCGACCAGATGCTCTCGTTCGTAACGCAGAATCTGTAATCCAGTCTTTGGGGCGGCCTGAGGTCGCCAGCAACACCGTGAGGTAGGGTCATGAAGCGCTTTGTATCTGTTCTGGCATTGAGTGGGGTCGTCTCGCTCGCGGGCTGCGTCGCCCCGACGCCCAAGCCCAATGACCCTTACTACGCCCCGGTGTTGCCGCGCACACCGTTGCCGGCGGCTGCCAATAACGGCTCGATCTATCAGGCCGGCTTCGAGCAGAACCTGTACAGCGACCGCAAGGCGTTCCGGGTCGGTGACATCATCACCATCACCCTGAACGAGCGCACCCAGGCGAGCAAGAACGCCAACTCGCAGATGGACAAGAACAGCGATAACTCGATCGGTCTGACCTCGTTGTTCGGCTCCAGCCTGACCACCAACAACCCGATTGGTGGCGGTGACCTGAGCCTCAACGCCGGCTACAGCGCCGACCGTTCGACCAAGGGTGACGCCAAGTCCGGGCAGAGCAACAGTCTGACCGGTTCGATCACCGTGACCGTGGCCGATGTGCTGCCCAACGGCATCATCGCCGTGCGTGGCGAGAAGTGGCTGACGCTCAACACCGGTGACGAACTGGTGCGCATCGCCGGTATGGTCCGCGCCGATGACATCGCGACCGACAACACCGTGTCGTCGACCCGTGTCGCCGATGCGCGCATCACCTACTCGGGTACCGGCGCGTTTGCCGATACGAGTCAGCCAGGCTGGTTCGACCGTTTCTTCCTCAGCCCGCTGTTCCCTTTCTAGGTGGCTACGTTGAATCTGAAAAGCCTTATGGTGGCCGCGTTGTTGATGTCTGCGGCGTTCACCGCACACGCCGAGCGGCTGAAAGACATCGCCAGCATTTCCGGCGTGCGCTCCAACCAGTTGATCGGTTACGGCCTGGTGGTCGGGCTTAACGGCACCGGTGACCAGACGACGCAGACTCCGTTCACCCTGCAGACCTTCAACAACATGCTCTCGCAGTTCGGCATCAAGGTGCCGCCGGGATCGGGCAACGTGCAGTTGAAGAACGTCGCGGCGGTGTCGGTGAGCGCCGATCTGCCAGCGTTTGCCAAACCGGGTCAGCAGGTCGACATCACCGTATCCTCGATCGGTAACTCCAAGAGCCTGCGCGGCGGCACCTTGCTGTTGACGCCGCTCAAGGGTATCGACGGCAACGTCTATGCGATCGCTCAGGGCAATCTCGTGGTCGGCGGTTTCGACGCTGAAGGCCGCGATGGTTCGAAGATCACCGTCAACGTTCCGTCGGCCGGTCGCATCCCTGGCGGTGCCTCGGTGGAACGTGCGGTGCCGAGCGGTTTCAACCAGGGCAACAGCCTGACGCTGAACCTCAACCGTTCCGACTTCACCACCGCCAAGCGCATCGTCGACAAGGTCAACGACATGCTCGGCCCTGGCGTCGCCCAAGCCATCGACGGCGGATCGGTGCGGGTCACTGCGCCACTGGATCCGAGCCAGCGCGTCGACTACCTGTCGATCCTGGAAAACCTCGAAATCGATCCGGGGCAGGCGGTGGCAAAAGTCATCATCAACTCGCGCACCGGCACCATCGTCATCGGCCAGAACGTGAAAGTGTCGCCAGCCGCCGTGACCCACGGCAGCCTGACCGTGACCATCACCGAAGACCCGATCGTCAGCCAGCCGGGCCCGCTGTCCAACGGCCAGACTGCCGTCGTACCGCGCTCGCGAGTGAATGCCGAACAGGAAGCCAAACCGATGTTCAAGTTCGGCCCGGGCACCACCCTCGACGAGATCGTCCGTGCGGTGAACCAGGTCGGCGCAGCACCGGGTGACCTGATGGCGATTCTCGAAGCTCTGAAGCAGGCCGGCGCATTGCAAGCCGACCTGATCGTGATCTGAGGCCGGACACCATGGATATGCGCAAAAGCGGTCTGGTCAGCAGCAGCGATTCGGGTTCCTACTCCGACCTCAATCGTCTGAACCAGCTCAAGGTCGGCGACAAGAACAGCGACGAAAACATGCGCAAGGTTGCGCAGGAATTCGAGTCGCTGTTCCTCGGCGAAATGCTCAAGTCGATGCGCTCGGCCACCGAAGCGCTTGGTCAGGACAACCCGCTGAACACGCCGGCGGCCAAGCAGTATCAGGAAATGTACGACCAGCAACTGGCGGTTTCGATGTCCCGCGAGGGCGGTGGTATCGGTCTGGCCGACGTGCTGATCCGCCAGATGTCGAAGAACAAACCGATGGCGCCGGGCGAGGCTGCAGCCGCGTCCGCCGCCAAGCAGCAGGAAGCGCTGGCCAAGGCCGCCGCCGTACCGACGCCGATTGCCGCCGGCACCGTCGCCACCGGTCCGCTGTCCCGCGTCAACGGCGAGCGTCCGTTGTGGGCATCGCGCTCGGTGCATGCTCCGAACAACACCGATATTTCCCATCGCAACGACATGGCGCTGATCAACCAGCGGCGTCTGGCGCTGCCGCCGAAACTGGCCGACCGGTTGCTCGCCGGTCTGGTGCCGTCGGCGCCGAGCGCGGCCACTGCCAGCACTGCGGCGGCAGCGACCAACGCCTTGCCGCAACGGGCTGCGACTACCGCCGTCACAGGCTCCGGCGCGTTGTACAACGGCGACTGGCTGGCCCGTGCCGAAGAGCAGAAAGCCGCTGGCGGGCAGATGCAGGTTTACGGCCGCGCCATGGCGCAGATTCCGCTGGCACCGGCGAAGAAGGCCTTCAGTTCCGCCGACGAATTCGTCAACACCATGCTGCCGATGGCCAAGGAAGCCGCTGACCGCATCGGCGTCGATCCGCGTTATCTGGTGGCGCAAGCGGCACTGGAAACCGGCTGGGGCAAATCGGTCATGCGCGCTCAGGATGGCAGCAGCAGCCACAACCTGTTCGGCATCAAGGCGAGCAGCAACTGGAAGGGCGATTCGGCCCGCGCGATCACCAGCGAGTTCCGCAATGGCGCGATGGTCAAGGAGACGGCCGAGTTCCGTTCCTATGCCTCGTACAAGGACAGCTTCCACGATCTGGTGACGTTGCTGCAGAGCAACAATCGCTATCAAGAAGTGCTGAAGTCGGCCGATAACCCAGAACAGTTTGTACGCGAGTTGCAGAAGGCCGGTTACGCCACCGACCCGAACTACGCGACGAAGATTTCGCAAATTGCCAAGCAGATGAACAGTTTTGAAAACTACGCTGCGGCGGGTGTCTCCACCACGCCTTTATAAGGCACCAGGTAATAAGGTCTGAACCATGAGTTTGCTCAATATCGGGATGTCGGGACTGTCGGCCAGCCAGTCCTCTCTGGCTACGACAGGCAACAACATTGCCAACGTCGACACCGCCGGTTATTCACGTCAGCAAACCGTGCAGGGCACCAAGTCCTCGCAGCAGTACGGCAGCGTTTTCATCGGCACGGGCACGACCCTGGCCGACGTGCGCCGGGTGTACAACTCGTATCTGGAATCGCAGCTGCACACCGCGACGTCGCTGGACAGCGAATCGGCTGCCTTCCTCAAGCAGGCGACGCCGCTGGACGCGATGCTGTCGGACACCAACACTGGCCTGACCGGTGTACTGCAGAAATTCTTCACCTCGATGCAGGGCGTATCGACGTCGGCCACCGATGACACTTCGCGTCAGTCGGTGCTGACCGGTGCACAGGCGCTGACCAGCCGTTTCAATACCCTGGCCAAGCAGCTCAACGATCAGAACACCACGATCAACGGCAGCCTCGGCGACATGACTGCCCAGGTGAACAAGCTCGCCACGGCGATTGCCAATCTCAATCAGAAGATCGGCGAAATCTCCACCAGCGGCGGGGCGCCGAACGACCTGCTCGACAGCCGTAACGAAGCCGTGCGTCAACTCTCCGAGCTTACCGGTGCGCAAGTCGTCGAGCGCGGCACCAGCTTCGACATTTATGTCGGCAGCGGCCAGCCGCTGGTCATCGGCAACACCACCAACAGCCTGAGCATGGTCGCGAGCAAGACCGACCCGTCGCGCATGTCGATCCAGATGGATCGCGGTTCGAGCACCATCGACATCACTTCGGTGATCAGCGGCGGCGAAATCGGCGGTCTGCTGACCTATCGCAAGGAAGTCCTCGACCCATCGCTCAACGAGCTCGGTCGCGTGGCCCTGGTGATTGCCGATCAGATCAACAGCCAGCAAGCACAAGGCATCGACAAGAACGGTGACTTCGGCGCGGCGATTTTCAACAACATCAACAGTGCCGCCCTGATCAGTCAGCGCAGCATTGCGAAGGATGGCAACAGCGCCGGTTCGGGCAACCTCGATGTGACCATCAAGGACACCGGCAAGCTGACCACCAGCGATTATCAGGTGACCTTCACCAGCGCTACCGATTACACCGTCAAACGTTCCGACGGCACCGATCTGGGTGCATTCAGCACCACGACCAATCCGCCGCCAGTGATCGACGGCTTCACCCTGGCCTTGAACGGCGGCGCGCTGAGCGCGGGTGACTCGTTCAAAATCACGCCGACCCGCAACGCGGCGGCGAGCATTCAGACGGTCCTGACCGATCCGAAGAAAATCGCTGCGGCAGGTCCGCTGACCGGCGTCGCCAGCGCCAACGGTCTGGGCACTTACACCCAGCCGACGCTCAGCGACAAGATCGATATCTACAACCCGACCGCCCAGGCTGACATGCAGGCGGCGCTGAAGAATTCAACGCCGGTCAAACTGGTATTCGGTGCAGCCAGCGGTGGCAGCCAGTCGTACAACCTGGTCGACGCCAAGGGCGCGACCATCGGCACCGGCACCATCGTGCCTGGCCAGTCGAACACGCTGAACCTGAAAGTCGGCATCGTCGATGCCAGCGGCAACCCGGTGATGGACACTACCGTCACGCCGAACGTACAGAAGACCTTCACCGTGCAGACCACCGTGGGCGGCACGCCGAAAACCGGCGAGACCTTCACCATGAACCTGACCGGTGCGGCGTCTTCGGACAACCGCAACGCCCAGGCACTGGTCGCGTTGCAAACCAAACAGACCGTGGACACCGGTTCGGCGAGCAAGGGCATCAGCCTGACCGACGCCTACAACACCCTGGTGACCAACGTCGGTACCAAGACCGCCCAAGGCAAGTCCGACAGCGCCGCAACCACGGCGATTCTGGAGAACGCCAAGGGTGCCCGCGATTCGTTGTCCGGGGTCAACCTGGACGAAGAAACCGGCAACCTGGTCAAGTACCAGCAGTACTACACAGCGTCTTCGCAGATCATCAAAGCTGCGCAGGAAACTTTCGCCACGCTGATCAACAGCCTTTAAGGAGTCGTAATTCATGCGCATTTCCACCGCCCAGTATTACGGAACGCAAGCCTCGGATTATCAGCGTAACTTCAACAAGGCTGTCGCTACCGCGAGCGAGGCGAGCAGCCTGCAGCGTATCAACACCGCCGCCGATGATCCGATCGGTGCCGGGCGCTTGCTGCAGCTGGGTCAGCAGGCGGCGATGCTCGATCAGTACAAGACCAACGTCAACACCACCAAAAGCGCCTTGACCGTGCAGGAGTCCACTCTGGATTCGATCACCACGGCGTTGGCGCGAGCCAAAGAGCTGGCCTTGGCCGCGAACAACGGCACCATCACCGACAAGGATCGCCAGGCGTACGCCTCGGAACTGGGTGAGATCCAGCAGCAAGTGCTGGGCCTGATGAACGCCAAGGATGCCAACGGCAACTATCTGTTCTCCGGTTCGAAAACCGACACCGCGCCGTATTCGAAGAATTCTGACGGCACGTTCAGCTACAACGGCGACCAGACCACCATCGATCTGGGCATCGGCGACGGCATGACCGTGGGTACCAACACCACCGGTTGGGACGCGTTCCAGCAGACCATCAACACCGGCCGCACCAACACCAAAATGGCTGCGCCAGCTGTGGATGACGGCCGTGTCGTGCTGTCCAACGGCACCGTCGGCACTGCCGCCACCTACGACGCCAAGTTCACCGCCGGGCAGCCGTATACCATCGATTTCGTCAGCAGCACCCAGCTGAAAATCACCGATGCCTTAGGCAACGATGTGACCGCCGAGGCCAGCCAGAATGGCTTGATCAGCAACAGCAGCGGCGCCAACCAGACCGTCAGCTTCCGTGGCGTCGACCTCAAGCTGAACGTCAACCTGAAGGCAGGCGATACCAATCCGGACGCCGTTATCGCAGGGCACAGTTTTCAGCTGTCGGCCTCGCCGGACTCGTTCACCACCACGCGTAATCCGGGTAACCCGTCGACCAGCGTGATCACCGGTTCGACCATCACCGATCAGGCAGCCTACACCGCAGCGTTCCCGCAGGGCGGCGCGGTGCTCAAGTTCACCAGCGCCACCGATTTCGATCTGTATGCCGCGCCGGTGACGGCCGACAGCAAGCCGGTTTCCTCGGGCACGGTTGCCGGCGGTAACGCCACCGCTGCCGGTGTGACTTTCGCCCTGGGCAGCGCGCCGGCCGCTGGTGATCAGTTCTCGATCCAGCCGAACAATCATCAGACCCAGAACGTGCTCGACACCCTGGGCCAGATGATCACCGCGCTGAATACGCCAGTCGACGGTGACCCGGTTGCCAAGCAGAAATTGCAGGGCGCGATGGAGGCGGGCCTCGGCAATATCGATGCCGCTTCCAACCAGATCGGCACGGCGGTGACCACCATTGGTGCCCGCGGCCAGGCGCTGGACATGCAGACCATCACCAACGACAGTCTGACCACGGCGAACAGCACGACCCAGGGTTCGATCCGTGATTCCGATCCGGCTGAAGTCATGACCCGTCTGACGCTGCAACAGACCATGCTGCAAGCCGCGCAACTGGCGTTCAGCAAGATCAGTCAGTTGGGGCTGTTCAACAAGATCTGATGATTGGCGGGCGCGTGCGCGCCCGCCAACGTTGTCCCTCTGTTAATGATTTTTTGCGGTATCAAGGGCTCGTTTTTGCGAGCGGGCTCGTACCGCCTGTGAGCCCGCCGTGAATTCACTCCCCCTCGTCAGCATTGCCATCCCTGCGTTCAATCCGCGCTTTTTCGAGCGGGCATTGAACAGCGCCGTCAGCCAGACATACGCGCCTCTTGAGATCATTGTCTGCGACGACAGTCGTGGTCATGAGATCGAAGGGATTGTCAGCGCTGTGGCCGAGCGCTCGGGTGTTGCCGTGCGCTATGTGCGCAACCCGCGCACATTGGGCATGGTCGGCAATCTCAAGGCGTGCCTTGATCAGGCGCAGGGTGAATTCGTCAAGTTCATGTGTGACGACGACCATCTCTATGCCGCCTGCATCGAGCAGCAGGCGCACGAGATGTTGCGTGAGGAAGTCAGCCTGGTGCTGGCTCAGCGGCTGTTCTGGGACGCCGACGACATCATTCTGCCGGCGCGCCTGGAAAACACTTCGTTGTCACCGGCCAGCGGTCTGTTCAAGGGTGACGACCTGCTGGGCATCTTCGAAAAATTTCCGGTCAATGTGCTGGGCGGTTTCTCCAGCGCCTTGTTTCGTCGTTCGGACCTCGTCGACTTGTTGCCGGCGCTGACTCAGGACGGCCACTGCTTTGTCGCCACCCTGGATTTCGCCTTGTACGTATGCCTGCTGCGGCGCGGCAATCTGGCGATGTCGAACACCGTGCTCAGTGCCGAGCGGCTGTATCCGGAGCGCTTGAGTGCTCAGCAGCCGATGAAAGACGCGGTCGAGGTCGAGCGCGAGTGGATTCTGCAAATGCTCAAGGCGCGCAGCGGCGAGTCGGCGCCAGCGCCGGGTTGGGTGCGCTATGTCCCGCTGACCAAGGCTGACGTAATGCCGCGCGTCTGGGAAGAGCTGCCCCTGAGCCGTACGCTGGGTACCAAGCAGAGTCGCCAGGAGTGGTGCGTCGGCATCGATAGCTGGAGCTTCGCCGAACTCTACGCGCACTGGCTGCAATGCCGCAGTCTCACTGAAGGGCAGCGCAAGTTACTGCCGGAAACTCTGGCCGCCTGGCCACAACAGCCGCGAATAGTGCCGATCGTCATTGATGCCCAGGGCAGTCGCGATGGAGTCGAGCGCACGCTTGAGGCGCTTGCTCGGCAGGACTATGCCCCTGAACTGATTCTGGTGCTGTCCGCTTCCTGTAACGAGGCGACGCTGGATGGCCGCGTATTCCACATGCCACTGGAAGGTGACGGGCTGGGTCAGATCAACGCGTTGTTGCCCCAACTGGAGGGCGCCGACTGGTTTTACCTGTTGCAGGCCGGTGACCGGCTGATGGTGCCGGCCTTGCTGGTCATGGCTGACCGGATCGCGCACTCGCCGTCGCTCGGTTGCGTGTACAGCGATGAAGGCGGTCTGCGCGATGGTGAGTCCGTGGAACCCGCCTTCAAACCCGATTTCAACCTTGATCTGATGCGCAGCTACCCGTATGTCGGGCGCGCCTTGGCGTTCAAGCGCGAACGCTTTCTGGCGCTGGGTGGTTTTGACACGACGTTCACCGAACTGGCTCCTCACGACATGCTGTGGCGCATGGTCGAAAGCGACGGCACCCAAGTGATCGGGCATGTCGCCGAAGTTCTGCTGGAGTCGCCATTCGATCTGTCGCGGTGGTTGGCCGAGCCAGGCGTCATCGAACAGAACCCTCGTGTGCTCGAAGCGCATCTGCAACGCATTGGCGTCGCCCATGAAATCCGCCGTGGCAGTTGCCACTTGCTCAATCGTGTCGACTATCGGCACGCGCGCCGTCCGCTTGTGTCGATCATCATCGTCACCCGGGATCAGACCGCTGCCTTGCAGCGGTGTGTCGAGACCGTGCTGGAAAAAACCGCCTACGCCGAATACGAACTGCTGCTGGTCGACAACGGCAGCGAAACCGCTGAGGCCAGAGCATGGCTGGACGGCATCGCGCAATTGGGTGGCGACCGGATCCGCGTGCTGACGTACCCGCAGCCGGACAACATGGCTGCCCTGCACAATTTTGCCGTGACCAAGGCTCGTGGCGAATATGTGCTGCTGCTCAATACCTTTGCAGTGATCACCCACGCCGACTGGCTGGACGAACTGCTCAATCATGCGCAGCGCCCGGAAGTCGGCGTGGTTGGCGCCAAGTTGTTCAACCCGGATGGTTATGTGCTGCATGCCGGCATGATTCTGGGGATGCAGGGCGCGGTCGGGTTGCCATTTTATGGACAGTCGCTGCAGTCGGACGGTTATATGTTCCGGCTGCAGGCCGCCCACGATCTGAGTGCGGTCGGCGGTGATTGCCTGATGGTGCGCAAGGCGGTTTTCGAGGCGGTGGCAGGGCTTGATGAAGAGGATTTGAAGCAGGCGCTGAACGTGGTGGATCTGTGCCTGCGCATCGGCCAGGAAGGCTACATGGTAGTGTGGACGCCTTATGCCTTGCTGGCTCAGGGCGTGCGCCCGACTGTCGAGTCGACAGCTGAGCAAGGCCAGCAACATGTGCACGAGCAGGAGATCTTCTACAAGCGCTGGCTGCCGCGCATTGCCCGCGATCCGGCCTTCAATGTCAACCTGTCCTTGCAGGGCGTCGGAGCGACCAGTTTCAGCCTTGAGCCGGGCCTGCGTACGGGGTGGACTGCTTTTTCCAGGCCGCAATTGCCCAACGTACTCGCTGTGCCGATCAATGCCTCAGCCATTGGCCATTACCGCATGAGTCAGCCGCTGATAGAGCTGGAAGCGGCGAACCGGGCCGAAGGGTGTATTCGTTACGGCTTGCCGTCGATCATTGAAATCGAGCGTCAGTCGCCGGATGTCATCGTCCTGCAAGGGCGATATTCCCAGGGCGCGATCGATGAAATCCCGCCGCTGAAAAAATTCTGCCATGCCCGGCGCATCTTCGAGCTGGATGACTATGTGATTGATGTTCCGCATCGCAATGCGCATATCCGCAACATGCCCAGCAAGCAGGAAATGGAGCGGATGGTGCGCCAGGCGATCAGCCTGTGCGACCGCGTGGTGGTGTCGACTCAACCACTGGCCAATGCGCTGTCGGACATGCACCACGACATTCGCGTAGTCCCCAACATGCTCGCGCAAAACCTCTGGACCGGTTTGCGGGGTCAGCGCCGCACCTCGAAAAAACCTCGCGTGGGTTGGGGCGGAGGCACCAGCCACCATGGCGATCTGGCGGTGATTGCCGATGTCGTGCGTGAGCTGGCCAACGAAGTCGACTGGGTATTCTTTGGCATGTGCCCGGATGACCTGCGTCCGTACATGCACGAGTTCCACGGTGTGATTCCTCTGGACGTCTATCCGGCCAAGCTGGCCAGTCTGAACCTCGACCTGGCTCTGGCACCGCTGGAGTTTCACATTTTCAATGACTGCAAGAGCAATCTGCGTTTGCTGGAATACGGCGCCTGCGGTTACCCGGTCATCTGCACTGATACCGAAGCCTATCAGGGCTATCTGCCGTGCACGCGGGTGAAGACCAACAGCACTGATGAATGGCTGCAGGCGATTCGCATGCATCTGGCCGACCCTGACGCCAGTTATCGCATGGGTGACGAGCTGCACGAGGTGGTCATGCGCGATTATGTGTTGCGTGGTGACAATCTGCGGTATTGGGAGAATGGCTGGCTGGCGGATTGATCGTTTATATAGGTGGCTTTTTGGGGTTGCCTTTTCTTTGGGGCCTTGGCGGCCTTTGGGCCGACCAGGCTGTTGGGGTTTTTGGGTGTAGATCCGTTTCTGCGGGTGTTGCTGATTACGGTTCCGCCCTTACGGCGGGTCACCTTTTTCAAACGCCAAAAAGGTAACCCAAAAGGCTTGCTCCTGCGTTCGGCCCTCGCAGGCTCGGGTTCCTTCGCTGCGGGACTGATCCGGGCGCAGCGGCTCCGGTTTGCTTCGCTGCACCTCCTTCCGCTGTGTACGACTGCGTCGTACGGTCGCTGCGCTCCCACGCCCGGATCAATCCCTCCACTCAGCCTTCCGACGTCGCCGGTGGATCAAGATCAAAAGCGGTACTCGAGCTTGCGCTCATTGTTGAGTGGGGCGGCTTTGCCGCGGGCAGCTGCGCTGCTTTGATTTGCTTTGCTTTGCTTTGCTTTGCTTTGCTTTGCTTTGCTTTGCTTTGCTTTGCTTTGCTTTGCTTTTGCTTTTGTGGGAGCGAGCCTGCTCGCGAAGGCGGCCTGCCGAGCAACCCATTTCTCCCAAATGCCCACGATCCAACTGTAGGAGCTGCCGAAGGCTGCGATCTTTTGCTCTTGCTCTTGCTCTTGCTCTTGCTCTTGCTCTTGCTCTTGCTCTTGCTCTTGCTCTTGCTCTTGCTCTTGCTCTTGCTCTTGCTCTTGCTGTTCTGTGGGAGCGAGCCTGCTCGCGAAGGCGGCCTGACAGCCGACCCATTTCTTGCTGGATGCACGCGATCCAACTGGAGCTGCCGAAGGCTCGGGCCGCGATCGGACGATCTTTGCTCTGGCTTTCGATCTCTTGCCCCTTCACGCCCTCAGCCTGCCCATCAGCCTGTTGCCACTTCCACCGACGCCTCTATCAGCCATCTCCGAAAACCCGAGTCTGAGCTGGCGCGTTTCCTGCAAGTGCCCCGCAAATCGCCATAAAACGAGCGCTCGCGGTGTTTCCTCCTGCGCCCGTAGCGGCAGAAGGTTTGGCCAGAAGGCCTGCGACGCTCAAAAAAGCAGTGCGCAGCCCGGTGACGTACGAGAGGGGAGACGATGAAGGCAGTAATTTTGGCGGGTGGCCTCGGCACGCGCATCAGTGAAGAGTCGCACCTCAAGCCCAAGCCGATGATCGAGATTGGCGGCAAGCCAATTCTCTGGCACATCATGAAGCAGTATTCCGCCCACGGGATCCACGACTTCGTCATTTGCCTGGGCTACAAGGGCTACGCGATCAAGGACTTCTTCGCCAACTACTTCCTGCATACATCCGACGTCACTTTCGACATGCGCAACAACCGCATGGACGTCCATCAGAACTACAGCGAGCCGTGGAGTGTGACCCTCATCGATACCGGCGAGGAAACCATGACCGGTGGCCGCCTGTTGCGTGCCGCGCGTTATCTCAAGGATGAAGAGGCGTTCTGCTTCACCTATGGCGATGGCGTTTCCGACATCAATATTGCTGAGCTGGTCGACTATCACAAGGCTCACGGCCGCCTGGCGACCGTCACTGCGGTGCAGCCGCCAGGTCGTTACGGCGCGCTTGAACGGCAAGGTGACCAGGTGCTGGGTTTCACTGAAAAACCCCGTGGGGACGGTGGCTGGATCAATGGCGGTTTCTTCGTGCTGTCGCCAAAAGTGCTGCCCTACATCAGCGATGACAGCACCACCTGGGAAGCCGAGCCGTTGGCCCGTCTGGCTCAGGACGAACAACTGAAAGCCTTCGAGCACGAAGGTTTCTGGCATCCGATGGACACCCTGCGCGACAAGAACCATCTCGAAGCGCTGTGGCAGAGCGGGGAGGCCCCATGGAAGCAATGGGCCTGAGTGCGGAGTTCTGGCGTGGCAAGCGTGTTCTCGTCACCGGACACACCGGTTTCAAAGGCAGTTGGCTGACCCTTTGGCTGCAAAGCCTTGGTGCGCAAGTCAGCGGTTTTTCGCTGGATCCGTCGACTGAGCCAAGCCTGTTCGAACTGGCGCGCGTGCACGAAGGCATCAATGATCAACGCGGCGATTTGCGTGACCTCGGCGCCTTGCTGGAAATCATCGCCGAGACCGAGCCGGAAATAGTCCTGCATCTGGCGGCCCAGCCTCTGGTGCGCGAGGGCTATCGCGATCCGCTCGGCACCTATTCAAGCAATGTCATGGGCACGCTGAACCTGCTCGAAGCGATTCGTCAGGTCGGCGGCGTGCGCGCCTGCGTGCTGGTCACTACCGACAAGGTCTACGCCAACAAGGAATGGCTGTGGCCGTATCGCGAAGACGAAGCCCTCGGTGGCCACGATCCTTACAGCAGCAGCAAGGCCTGCTGCGAATTGCTCGCGCAGTCGTACGCCGCGTCGTTCTTCCCGGCGGACAAACATGCCGAACACGGTTTGGCCCTGGCTACCGCACGCGCCGGCAATGTGCTGGGCGGTGGTGATTTTGCCCCGGAGCGACTGATTCCCGACGTATTGAAGGCATGGACCGCCGACGAGCCAGTGACCCTGCGTTACCCGCAAGCGGTGCGCCCGTGGCAGCACGCGCTGGAGCCACTGGCCGGTTATCTGCAATTGGCTGCTGCTCTCTACGAGTACGGCCCGGAATACGCCGGTGCGTGGAACTTCGGTCCCGGTGAGGCCGACATGTGCAGCGTCGGTGAAGTGGTTGAACTGCTCGCCAACCGTTGGCCGCAGGCCCGTGGTTTGCGCATCGAGCCGAGTGAATTGCACGAAGCCGGTCTGCTGCGTCTGGACAGCAGTCGTGCGCGGCAGGTGCTCGGCTGGCAGCCGCGCTGGTCGTTGCAGGCGTGCCTGGCGCAGACCCTCGATTGGCACTTGGCGTGGCAGAACGGCGATGATATGCGCGCCGTAACTCTGGGCCAATTGAATCTGTACCGAGGCGCGCTGTGAGCGAGTTTTCCCTGCAAGCGTTGCCATTGGCCGGCCTGTTCAGCGTTCAGCATAAACGTTTCGAAGACCAGCGCGGGCACTTCGCCCGGTTGTTCTGCGAGGGCAGCCTGAGTGCGTTCGGCAATGAATTTCATATCCGCCAGATCAACCATTCCTGCACCCGCGAGAAGGGCAGTGTGCGTGGCCTGCATTATCAGAATGCCAACGCCCCGGAAGCCAAACTGATCACGTGCCTGCGCGGTGAGGTCTGGGATGTGGCGGTGGATCTGCGCCCGGACTCGGAGACGTTTTTGCACTGGCACGCCGAGCACTTGAAGGCGGGCGATGGCCGCAGCCTGTTGATTCCGGGCGGTTTCGCTCATGGCTTTCAGACGCTTACCGAAGACGCCGAATTGCTCTATCTGCACAGCGCCGATTACGCGCCGGAGCACGAGGGCGGCTTGTCGGTGAACGATCCTCGGCTGGCGATTGCCTGGCCGTTGCCTGTCAATAATTTGTCAGCGCGCGATTCCAGCCATCCTGCGCTCGATCAACACTTTGCTGGAGTGCGTCTATGAATTGCCGTGGGTGCGCCGCACCGCTGAATCTGCCGCTGATCGACCTCGGCACTTCGCCGCCGTCCAACGCCTACGTGCACGCCGATCGCCTGGAGCAGGCCGAGCAATGGGTGCCGCTCAAAGTCGCGGTGTGCCAGCAATGCTGGCTAGTTCAGACCGAGGACTACACCAGTGCCGACAGCCTGTTCGATGCCGAGTACGCCTACTTCAGTTCGTTCTCCAGCACTTGGCTGAATCACGCCGAGCGCTATGTCGCCGAGATGAGCGAGCGTTTCGGTCTGACCGCCGACAGCCGTGTGGTCGAGGTCGCCGCCAACGACGGTTACCTGCTGCAATACGTCGCCGCGCACGGGATCCCATGCCTGGGCGTCGAGCCGACTCGCAGCACCGCACAGGCTGCACGCGAGAAAGGCCTGGAGATTCGTGAGCTGTTCTTCGGCTGCGACACCGCCACGCAATTGCGCAACGAAGGCTGGAGCGCCGACCTGATGGCGGCCAACAACGTGCTCGCGCACGTGCCGGACATTAACGATTTCCTCGCCGGCTTCGCGACGTTGCTCAAGCCGACCGGCGTCGCCACCTTCGAGTTTCCGCAACTGCTGACGCTGATGGCTGGCGCGCAGTTCGACACGCTGTATCACGAACATTATTCCTACCTGTCGCTGACCGCCGTGCAGACCCTGTGCGAGCGCAATGGCCTGGAAGTGTTCGACGTCAGCCAATTGAGCACTCACGGCGGCTCGCTGCGCGTATTCGTGCAGCGCAAGGACGGCCAGCGCCGCGCTGTTCTCCCGGCAATTCAGCAACAACTGCAGGCAGAACTCGATGCCGGGGTGAAAACCCCTGAGTACTACGCGACCCTCGCGCCTGCTGCCGAACGCATCAAACATGACCTGCTGCGCTTCCTGTTGCAGGCCAAGGCCGACGGTAAACGTGTGGTCGGATACGGCGCGGCAGCCAAGGGCAATACCTTGCTCAATTACGCCGGGGTCAAGCCAGACTTGCTCGCTTGGGTCGCGGATGCCAACCCGCACAAACAGGGCAAGTTCTTGCCGGGCAGTCGCATCCCGATTGTTGCGCCAGCGCAGATTGACATTGAGAAACCGGACTACGTGCTGGTGCTGCCGTGGAACCTGCTGCACGAAGTCAGTCAGCAACTGGCGCAGGTGCGTCAGTGGGACGGGCGCTTCGTCATCGCCGTGCCTGAGTTGAAAGTGCTGTGAAAGTTCTGGTCACTGGCGCCACGGGCTTTGTCGGTCGGCATCTGGTTGCTGCATTGCTTGCGCGCGGCTGCGAAGTCCGCGCGGTGGCGCGCAACGCAGAAACGGCGCAGGGCATGCCATGGATCAACCACGTCGAATTCGTCGCGGCAGACATTCACGCTGCCGACCTGAATGTTGTCGCGCTGACCGAAGGCATCGACGCGCTGGCGCATCTGGCCTGGCCTGGGCTGCCGAACTATCGGGCGCTGTTTCATTTCGAGCATAACCTGATGGCCGACTACCGCTTTATCAAGAGCGTGGTCGCGGCAGGCGTGTCGCAGGTGCTGGTGACCGGCACCTGCTTCGAATACGGCATGCAGAGCGGTCCGCTCAGCGAGTCAACCGAGCCACGGCCGAGCAATCCCTACGGTCTGGCCAAACATACGCTGCACCTGTTTCTGCAGAATTTGCAGCAGGAGCAACCGTTCACATTGCAGTGGGCGCGGTTGTTCTATCTGCATGGTCAAGGGCAGAACCCCAACAGCCTGCTGGCCGCGCTGGACCGGGCAATCGATGCTGGCGAGGCGTCGTTCAACATGTCGGCCGGTGAGCAGTTGCGCGATTTCCTCGCGATTGAAACCGCCGCAAGTCATCTCGCTGCGATCCTCCATCAGCGCGAGTTCGACGGCGTGATCAACTGCGCCAGCGGTCAACCGGTGTCGGTGCGTGCGCTGGTCGAACAGCGCTTGCGTGAGCGTGGCGCAACACTGGATCTGAACCTCGGCCACTACCCGTATCCGACCCACGAACCGCTGGCGTTCTGGGCCGTCACCGAGCGCTTGCAACAGTTATTGGGAGAGTCGCCATGAGGCACGAGTTGTACCGGGCCACCGGCCTGCCGGTGTTGCAGAACCGCACTTTCGCCGATGCCGAATCGGCGCGTGCCTCGGCCAGCGCCGACATGCTGCTGGTGCAGGACGAGCGCAGCGGTCTGGTCTTCAACGCCGCGTTCGATGCCGACAAGCTCAGTTATGACGCCGACTATCAGAACGAGCAGGCGCACTCCGGCCAGTTCCAGCAACACCTGCGCGATGTCGAAGGCATCATCGGCAAGCACTTCAAGGGCCAGGAACTGATCGAAGTCGGCTGCGGCAAGGGCTACTTTCTCGAGTTGCTCAAAGGCCTGGGCTATTCGATCACCGGCATCGACCCTGCTTATGAAGGCGAAAATCCCGAGGTGATCAAGGCGCCGTTCACGCGCGGCCTCGGCCTGGCGGCAGACGCCATTGTGCTGCGTCATGTGCTGGAGCACATCGAAGACCCGGTGAGCTTTCTGGCCGTGATCGCCGAGGCCAATCAGGGCGGGCAGATCTACATCGAAGTGCCGTGCCTGGACTGGATCCTCGAGCACAAGGCCTGGTTCGACCTGTTCTACGAACACGTCAATTATTTCCGTCTCGATGACCTGCGCCGGATGTTCGGCACGGTGCACGAGGCCGGGCATCTGTTCGGCGGCCAATATCTGTACATCGTCGCTGATCTGTCGACGTTGCGCCTGATACCCGAACAACCGGTGCCGCGCCTGACTCTGCCTGAAGATTTCAGCGCCAGTCTCGACCGCGCTGTGCAGATCATCCGCTCGGCGCCTGCGCAGGGTTCGGCGATCTGGGGTGCCTCGTCCAAAGGCGTGATCTATTCGCTGTACCTGCAACGCGCCGGCGTTGCGGTCGATCGCGTAGTCGATATCAACCCGGCCAAGCAGGGGCGTTATCTGCCGCTGAGCGGCGCGCGCGTGTCCTCGCCGCAAGAGGCTATGGATGCGCTGCCGGAAGGCGCGCACCTGTTTGTGATGAATTCCAATTACCTCGAAGAGATCAAGCGGATGACCGGTGGACGCTACGTCTATCACGCCGTCGACAGCGCTTCGTTTCAGTGACCCTTGAGATGACCAACATGACCGACAACAGCATCAACCAAGCCTTCGAAGCCGAGTGCCGCGAGCAGATCGCCCAGCAAGGTGACGACCCCAAACTGACCGGCCTGGCCCGCGATTTCTTCAACGAATCGGCCAAGCACAAATACAGCTACCACTTCTCGTGGATGGGCCGCCCGATCATCCAGCTGCCGCAAGACATGATGGCCATGCAGGAGATCATCTGGCAGGTCAAGCCGGACCTGGTTATCGAGTGCGGCATTGCCCACGGCGGTTCGATCATCTACTACGCCTCGCTGCTCGAGCTGCAAGGTCACGGCGAAGTGCTGGGTATCGACCTCGATATTCGCCCGCACAACCGTGAAGCCATCGAAAGCCACCCGAT
This sequence comes from Pseudomonas sp. 1L-E-NC-VB-C3, assembly GCF_057291535.1. Lineage (NCBI taxonomy): Bacteria > Pseudomonadati > Pseudomonadota > Gammaproteobacteria > Pseudomonadales > Pseudomonadaceae > Pseudomonas > Pseudomonas sp. 1L-E-NC-VB-C3. Next base: position 132,193 of record NZ_JBXAWD010000007.1, read on the forward strand.
GGCCAAGCGCATCAAAATGATCGAAGGTTCGAGCATCGACACGGCCATTGCCGCTCAGGTGCAGGCCGCCGCCAAAGGCAAGAAAGTCATTCTGGTCCTCGACTCCAATCACACTCACGATCACGTGCTCGAAGAACTGCGTCTCTACGCGCCGCTGGTATCGGTCGACAGCTATTGCGTGGTCATGGACACCGTGGTTGAAGACATGCCAGCCGATTTCTTCCCGGATCGTCCATGGGGCCCGGGCGACAACCCGAAAACCGCCGTGTGGAAGTACCTGGAAGAAAACCAGGACTTCGAAATCGACCAGCAATTGCAGAACAAACTGCTGATCACCGTGGCGCCGGACGGCTACCTGCGTCGCGTTCGTTAATTCGCAACATTTACCCAGAGTTGTTTCGGCGAGTCGCCGGTTGTGGAGAGAAGTTATGCAAGGCAAGTACAGTTCTGAACTGACGCTACCGCTAGATGAGCTGTTGACGGTGGTGCTGATTACCCACAACCGACCGGCGTTCCTGCGTCGGGCTGTGAAGTATTACAGCGACTTGCCCTGCAAGATCATGGTGCTGGACTCCTCGCCGGAGCGTCCGGAAGGCGATTTTTCCGCCGTCGATTACCATCATGTGCCGCAATTCGCGTACTGGGGGATGCAGGCCAAACTGGCCTATGGTGTCGAGCAACTGACCACGCCGTACATGGTGCTGGCGGCCGATGACGACTTCATCCTGCATGATTCATTGGCCGAATCCGTGGGTTTCCTGCAGGCCAATCCGGATTACGGCATGTGCCACGGCTACTGCCTGATGTACCTGACGCTGGCCGGTGGCGTCAGCTACTACCGCCGCGACAAAAAAGTCCAGGAAGACTACTGCTCCGAACAGGCTCAGGAGCGGGTCATCGATTACATGAGCCAGTACATCCCGCCGTTCTATGCGGTGACCCGTACTGATCTGATGAAGACCTGGCACTCGGCATTGCCACCTGGCACCAGCTTCCAGTGGCAGGAAATCGGCCATGTCTATTTCCTGCTGGCCAGTGCCAAAGCGCGGATTCTGCCGATCCCTTATGTGGTTCGGGAGATCAACTACGGTGCCTCCGAACACAGCACCGAGGTGTATCACTCGCTGACCTACGTCGATGCCAAATCGGTGGCCGAGCGTGAAGCCTTTGCCGAGTTCCTTGCCGCGCTGCCAACCCAGATCAAAGGGCTGGACGCCGAGCAGGGTAAAGCGCTTGCCCTGCAAAGCTTCGAGGCAATGGTCGACAGCCTGCAATCGAATCGAGCGCTGACCGCGGAACTGATCATCCAGTCCACCTGGAATCAGGAGCTCAAGTACCCGGATCGCCGTTTCGGGCCTTTGCAGTACGTGGAAATGCCGTTCTACAACGAGGCATTTTTCGACCGCCTGGCGCAGTTCGAATTCATGCTGCACGCCATGCCGGCGGGGCGCATCCAACTTGAAGGCCTGGAGGGCGTCTGGACCCGTCAGGCGCACTTGCTGCAAGCACGCAACAACGACACCCCGGAAAGCGTTCTCGACCGTTTGTGGCAGGCTCACGATCTCAATGCGTTCAATCGCACCGTGATCAAGCGGCTGGCGGCTCAGCTGACTTCGATGGGCCAAGCCGAAGAGGCGCAAGCGATGCAGGCCTGGATCGAGCGTCTCGAAGCGTTGACCGTCGATGACCATCATGCGGTCATGGACAAGATGCAGTCCGGTCGCCTGCTCAACTGGCTGGCCGCACGTGCGCCCGGCGCTCATCTTGAGGCAATCGGCCAACATCTGGCGGTGAATGGCGGTGGGCCGCAGTTCGGCATTTTTCTGCTGGATCTGGACGACGACATCGACAAGCTTCAGGTGTCTCTCGACAGCTTGCTGGAAGGGCAGTGCAAGGCCTTCCGCATTGTCGTGTTCACCACCGGCGAAGCGCCCGCCGCGACCACGGCACAGAACACCCTGCATTTTGTCCGAGTGACCGCGGGCAATCTGATCGACAAGCTCAATCAAAGCGCTCGTCAATCGCCGTGTGACTGGCTGCTGTTGGCTGAAGCCGGTGATGAGTTCACTGCCAGCGGATTGTTGCGCGCCAGCCTGGAGTTGATGAACGCCGGCGATTGCCGCGCGGTATCCACCGACGAAATCCAGCGTCAGGAAAACGGTGCCCTGACCGACGTGTTCCGGCCGGGCTTCAACCTTGATCTGCTGCTGAGCCTGCCAACGCTGATGGCGCGGCACTGGCTGGTACGGCGCGATGCGCTGGTCGAAATCGGCGGCTATCGCGCTGATTTCAGTCAGGCACTGGAGCTCGATGTGCTGCTGCGTCTTATCGAAGAACACGGCCTCAACAGCCTGGCTCACCTCGACGAGCCGCTATTGATCAGCCAGGCACCAGAGCTGGTCGAGAATGCTGACGAGCGCCTGGCGCTGCTGCGCCATCTGGGCAATCGCGGCTACAAGGCCAAAGTGACGTCAGCGGTTCCAGGGGTTTACCAGATCGACTATCACCACAGTGATCGTCCGCTGGTATCGATCGTTATTCCGGCGGGCAGCGATCTGGCGGTGCTGCAACGTTGCCTTGAAGGTGTGCTGCTGCGTACCCGTTACCATCATTATGAAGTGCTGATCGCCACCGCTGCGGATCAGACGGCTGAGATCAATGACTGGCTCGGCACTTACAAGCACTCCAGAGTGCAGGTGCTGCGTACTGACCGGACGTTGAGCGAAGCAGGATTATTCAACGCGGCCAGTCGTCAGGCGCGTGGCGAGTACCTGGTGCTGCTCGCCGCCGATGCGGAAGTGGTCAATCCGAACTGGCTCGACTCTTTGCTCAACCATGCTCTGCGTCCAGAGGTTGGCGTGGTCGGGCCGAAACTGATCGACCGTGATCGCAAGATCAGCCAGGCGGGATTGATCCTGGGCCTGAACGGCGGGGTCGATTCGCCCTTCGTCGGTGAAGAGCACGATGCCGATGGTTACCTGCACCGCTTGGCGGTGGAACAAAACTACTCGGCGGTATCGAGCGTGTGCCTGATGGTCCGCAAAGAGCTGTACGAGGCGCTCGGCGGTCTGGACGAAAGCACATTTGCCGAAGGCTTCGGCGATGTCGATCTGTGCCTGAGCGCCGGGCAGGCCGGTTATCTGACGGTATGGACTCCGGCGGTGCAAGTCATCCATCAGGGCGGTATGCCTGACGCCCCGCAAGCGCTGCTGGCCCTGCGCGAAAAATGGCCGGCGGCATTCGTTCAGGATCAGGCCTACAACGCGAACCTGAGCCTGAAGGGCAAAGGCTTCGTGCTCGATGAGAATGCTTCACTGGACTGGGCACAGTTGCTCGCTTAAGCCTGGCGACAGGGACGGAATAATCAAAATATGTTCAACGGTAAATCGATCTTCATCTCCGGCGGCACCGGCTCGTTCGGGCGCAACTTCATCCGTCGCTTGCTCGAGCAATACCAGCCCAAGCGTGTGGTGGTGTTCTCCCGCGACGAGCTGAAACAGTACGAGATGCAGCAGACGTTCAACGCGCCGTGCATGCGTTATTTCATCGGTGATGTGCGTGACGCCGAGCGCTTGCGTCAGGCCATGCGCGGCATCGATTACGTGGTGCATGCCGCCGCGTTGAAGCAGGTGCCGGCGGCCGAGTACAACCCGACCGAATGCATCCGCACCAACGTCAACGGCGCGGAAAACATCATCGCCGCAGCGATCGATAACGGCGTAAAGAAAGTCGTCGCGCTGTCCACCGACAAGGCCGCCAGCCCAATCAATCTGTACGGCGCGACCAAGTTGCTCTCGGACAAATTGTTCGTCGCCGCCAACAACATTGCCGGCGAGCAGCAGACCCGATTCGCCGTAGTACGCTACGGCAATGTCGCCGGTTCGCGCGGCTCGGTAGTGCCGTTCTTCAGCAAGCTGATCGCTGACGGCGCGCAAGAATTGCCGATCACCGACGAGCGCATGACGCGGTTCTGGATCACCCTCGACCACGGCGTGCAGTTCGTCCTCGACAGCTTCGCCCGCATGCATGGCGGCGAAGTGTTCGTGCCGAAGATCCCGTCGATCCGCATCGTCGATCTGGCGCGCGGCATGGCCGAGCATCTGCCACACAAGAACGTCGGCATTCGTCCCGGTGAGAAGCTGCACGAACTGATGGTGCCGCTGGACGATGCGCGCATGACCCTTGAGTTTGACGACCATTACACGATTCAGCCGTCGATTCGTTTTACCAGCGTCGACGTCGATTTCGCGGTCGATAAACTCGGTGAACGTGGCCGTGCAGTGGACGAGTATTTCGAGTATCGCTCGGACACCAACCCGCATTTCCTTTCAGTGGGGCAGATCGCCGATCTGCACGCGAAGCTGTCGGTATGATTCCTTACGGTCGGCAGAGCCTTGATCAGGCGGACATCGATGCGGTGGTCGAGGTGCTGCAATCGGACTGGCTGACTCAAGGGCCGACCATCGAACGCTTCGAGCAGGCCATGGCCGCGCGTTGCCAGGCCGATTTTTCCGTGGCGGTGTGCAATGCCACGGCGGCGCTGCACATTGCTTGTCTGGCCGCTGACCTGGGGCCGGGCGATCGCTTGTGGACCTCGCCGAATACGTTTCTGGCTTCGGCCAATTGCGGGCGTTATTGCGGCGCTGATGTTGATTTCGTCGACATCGATCCGCTGACCTGGAACCTCGATGCCTTTGCCCTTGAAGCGAAGCTCGAACAGGCCGAGCGCGACGGCGCGTTGCCCAAAGTCCTCGTCGCCGTCGCGTTCTCCGGGCAGAGCTGCGATATGCGCAAGATCGCCGATCTGGCGGTGCGCTACAACTTCACTGTGATCGAAGACGCCTCGCACGCGGTGGGGGCGAGCTACGCCGGCCGCCCGGTCGGTTGCGGCGAATTTGCGGCAATGACGGTGTTCAGTTTTCACCCGGTGAAAATCATCACCAGCGCCGAAGGCGGCATGGTCCTGACCAATCGCCCGGTGCTGGCCGAACGTCTGCGACGCCTGCGCAGCCATGGCATGACCCGCGAAGCCGAGCACATGACCGAGCCCAGCCACGGGCCTTGGTATTACCAGCAAATCGAGCTGGGCTTCAACTATCGGATCACCGATCTGCAAGCGGCGCTGGGCCTGTCGCAACTGGCCAAACTGGATGAGTTTGTTGCACGTCGCCGGGAACTGGCCGCGCGTTACGATCAACTCCTCGCCTACCTGCCGCTGACCTTGCCGAGCGCGCAACCGGAGGCCGAATCGGCGTGGCACCTTTACGTGGTGCGCGTGCAGGTCGAGCGCTGCAACCTCAGTCATCGCCAGGTGTTCGAAGGTTTGCGCGCCGCCGGCATCGGCGTGAATCTGCACTATATTCCGCTGCATCTGCAGCCTTACTATCGCAAGCTGGGTTTTGCCGAGGGCGATTTCCCCGAGGCCGAGCGCTATTACGCCGAGGCGATCAGCTTGCCGCTGTTCCCTTTGCTCAGCGAAGCACAACAGGATCAGGTGGTCGAGCAACTGCGTCGGCTGCTACTGGAGGAGTAAGGCACCGTGAGCTGCGTCGCGATCATCCCCGCCCGTGGTGGCAGCAAGCGCATCCCGCGCAAGAATCTCAAACCGTTCGACGGCGTGCCGATGATCGTCCGCTCGATTCGCACGGCGCTGGAGTCAGGGCTGTTCGAGAGCGTTGTGGTCAGCACCGACGATGACGAAATCGCCGACGTCGCACGAGCACATGGCGCTGAAGTGCCATTCATGCGACCGGCCGATCTGGCCGATGATTTCACCGGTACCGCTGCGGTGATCGTGCATGCCTTGCAGCAATTGCCGACGTTCGATTACGCCTGTTGTGTATACGCGACTGCACCGTTGTTGCAGGCGCGTTATCTGCGTCAGGGTCTGGATTTGCTCAAGCAGCATCCGCACAAGTCGTTTGCCTTTTCGGTGTGCGGCTTCGGCTTCCCGGTGCAGCGCGCACTGACCCTCGACGAGGAGGGCGCCTTGATGTCGCTTTATCCGGAATATCGCACCACCCGTTCGCAGGATCTGCCCGAAGCGTTTCAGGATGCCGGGCAGTTTTACTGGGGCCGCAGCGAAGCGTGGTTGCGCGGCGAGACGCTGTTCTCGCCAGCGAGTCTGCCGGTGATCCTGCCGCGTCATCTGGTCCAGGACATCGACACCCCCGAGGACTGGAAACGCGCCGAATACCTGTACGCCGCGCTCAAGGCCGGCGGAGAACTGCAATGAGAGTGCTGATCCGCGCCGACGCCTCGCCAACCATTGGCAGCGGCCACGTCGCCCGTTGCCTGACGCTGGCGCGGGTGCTGAAACAGCAGGGCAGTCATGTCGCATTCGCCTGCCGGCGTTTGCCCGGGCATCGACTGGATGCCCTGAATGCCGAGGGCTTCGAGACCTTCGCGCTGCCCGAGCGCTATCGCGACGAAGACCCGCTGCAGGCCATCGAATCGATGTTGCCGTGGCAGTTCGATATTGATGCACTGGGCCTGCTGCTGGATGGGCAGGCACCGTTCGACTGGATCATCGTCGACCATTACGGCCTCGATCATCACTGGCAAACCGCGGCCCGGCGCTGGGCGCATCGAATCGCCGCCGTGGATGATCTGGCCACGCGGCGTTACAGCGTCGATCTGCTGCTCAATCAGAACCTGTCCGGTCTTAGCGAAAACTACGCGCCGCTGCTGCCGCCAGGCTGTCGCACCTTGCTCGGCCCGCGCTACGCCATGCTGCGCGAAGAATTCAACTGCGATGCCATCGAGATCAAACCGAAGGCCCGCCGGGTGCTGGTGAATTTCGGCGGTTTCGACGCGGCGAGGCAGACTCACCATGCGATGCTGGCGCTGGCTGATTTCACTGAGTTGCAGGTGGATTTCGTCGCTGGCGCCGACAACCCGGCGTGGACGCAGATGCAAGCGTTGGCCGAGACGCGACCGAACTGGCGCCTGCACAGTTTCGTTAGCGATTTCCATCAGCGCATGACTGAGGCCGATCTGTTTATCGGCGCCGGCGGTGGCACCAGTTGGGAGCGCGCGGCGCTGGGTTTGCCGACCATCTGCATCGCTGTGGCGAACAATCAGCAGGCCAATGGCGAAGTCATGGCCGCTGCCGGTGCGCATGTGTTCATGGGCGCCCGCGAGCAGGTCAGCGTCGAGCAGTTGCGTGATGCGGTCGGCTTCGTCGTGAACAATCATTTTTTGCGCCGCAGCCTCGCCGAGCGTTCGCGGCAACTGGTCGACGGACGCGGTGCCGAACGCGTGGCGGCGGCGCTGGCCGGCGCGGTGCTGAAACTGCGCCCGGCGACGCTGGACGATGCGCAGTTGCTGTTCGATGGGCGCAATGCTGAAGCGGTACGGCGCTGGTCGCTGGAAACCGGTGTGATCGATTGGACTCAGCATCTGAACTGGCTGACAGCGACCCTGCGCAATCCGCAACGGTTGCTGTTGATCGCCGAGGCGGACGACGGCCCGGTCGGGGTGCTGCGTTACGACTTGCGCGGGTTCGAAGCCGAAGTGTCGATTTATCTGCTGGAAGGGCGTTTCGGCCTCGGTTGGGGCAGGGCAGTGCTCAGCCGTGGCGAAGCGTTTGTCGCTGCGCACTGGCCGCAACTGACACGCATCACTGCCCGGGTCATGCCGGCCAATCAGTCCTCATTGAAAGTCTTTCGCGACGCCGGGTTCATCCAGGAAACCTGCGCGTTCAGCCGTGTTTTGAAGGATCACCCGCATGTCTAGTTTCAAGATTGGCCACCACACCATCGGTGCCGATGCGCCGCCGTTCATCATTGCCGAGATGAGCGGCAACCATAACCAGTCCCTCGCCGTCGCTCTGCAAATCGTCGAGGCGGCGGCCAAGGCCGGGGCGCATGCCTTGAAGCTGCAAACCTACACCGCCGAAACCATGACGCTGGATTTGGCTGAAGGTGAATTCTTCATCAAGGATCCGGGCAGTCTGTGGGCCGGCACGTCGCTCTACGATCTCTACGAAAAAGCCCACACACCGTGGGAGTGGCACGCGCCGATTTTTGCTCGGGCCAAGGAGTTGGGGATGCTCGCATTCTCGACGCCGTTCGATGACAGCGCGGTGGATTTTCTCGAAAGCCTTGAAGTGCCGGCGTACAAGATCGCCAGTTTCGAAAACACCGATCTGCCGCTGATCCGCCGTGTGGCGGCTACGGGCAAACCGCTGATCATCTCCACCGGCATGGCCAGCATCGCCGAACTGGATGAAACCGTGCGTGCCGCCCGCGAGGCCGGGTGCAAGGATCTGGTGTTGCTCAAGTGCACCAGCACTTATCCGGCCACGCCACTCAACAGCAATGTGCGCACGATCCCGCATCTGCGCGAGCTGTTTGGTTGCGAGGTGGGGCTGTCAGATCATTCGATGGGCGTTGGCGTGTCGGTGGCGGCGGTGGCGCTGGGGGCGACGGTGGTGGAGAAGCATTTCACCCTCGATCGTTCCGCCGGTGGCGTGGACGCGAGTTTCTCCCTGGAGCCTGCGGAGCTGGCCAGTCTGGTCGTCGAAACCGAGCGTGCCTGGCAGGCGATGGGGCGTGTTCAGTACGGTCCGACCGAGGCCGAGCGCAAGTCGCTGGTCTATCGCCGCTCGCTGTATGTCACCGCTGACATGGCTGCCGGTGAAGCCTTTACCGGAGACAATCTGCGCGCCATTCGCCCCGGTCTCGGTCTGCCGCCCAAGCACACCGAAGCCGTCCTCGGACGCCGTGCGCGCACCGCGATCAAGCGCGGTACGCCGCTGGACTGGTCGCTGGTCGAATAGGCCAATCTGCCATCGATTCGGCAAAATAGCGTGACCTGCGAGTCATAACGCGCATCTTCACTGTATTGTATTGACCGGGGAGATGGCGCCTGGCCCGTTTTGCGGTTCCAGTGATAGCCCTTTGCGCTTCCCGTGGCTGCCCGTCGTGGCGGCCGTTTTCTGTTTGTCGGCGCCCCTCGAATCCTTGCGAGCGGTGGTTTTGGGCTGTTTTTTATTGGGAAGCCGTAATGATTGGCATAAAAAGCATTGCGAGCTACGTTCCTGTAGCCGGCGTGGACAATTACGCACAAGGTGCAAAATTCGAGAAGGATGAAGAATTCATCCTGGGCAAGATCGGTTCGGCGTTCCTGCCGCGCAAAGACGCTGAGCAGGAAACCTCCGATCTGTGCGTGGAAGCGGCCAATGCGCTGTTTGCCAGCAATCCTGAACTGAAGCGTGAATCGATTGACGCGTTGATTGTCGTCACCCAGAACGGTGATGAAGAAGGCCTGCCGCACACAGCAGCAATCGTCCAGGACAAGCTCGGCCTGCCGACCAATGTCGCAGCGTTCGATATCTCGTTGGGCTGCTCCGGTTATGTATACGGCATCTACGCGATCAAGGGCTTCATGGAAGCCGCCGGTCTGAAGAACGGCCTGCTGATCACCGCTGACCCGTATTCGAAAATCGTTGACCCGGAAGACCGCAACACCACCATGCTGTTTGGCGATGCCGCCACCGCCACCTGGATGGGCGAAAACCCGACCTGGGCGCTGGGCAAGGCCAAGTTCGGCACCGACGGTTCCGGCGCACCGCATTTGAAAGTCAGCAACGGCGTGTTCTTCATGAATGGTCGTCAGGTGTTCAACTTCGCTCTGCTGAAAGTGCCGGCGCACTTGCACGAGTTGCTCGACGATTCCAATCTCAAGGCCGATGACATCGACGCATTCTGCATTCACCAGGGCAGCGCGGCGATTGTCGACGCCGTGGCGCGACGCTTTGAAGGCGAACCGGAGAAGTTCATCAAGGACATGGTCGAAACCGGCAACACCGTGTCGTCGAGCATTCCGCTACTGCTGGAAAAACACGTGCTCGATTCCGACTGGCAGCGCGTTGCGCTGAGCGGTTTTGGTGTCGGTCTGTCGTGGGGCTCGGCGATCATCTATCGTCCGTAAGCCGCAGCAAAAACCTCTGATACAAAAATAGCGTTCAAGGTTAACCTTGAACGCTATTTTTTTGCCCGAGAAGGAGCGCGAGGCGCCATGAGCGAGTTTTTCCAAGCCAATGCCGAGGTGTTGCAACGGCGCTGGCCGGCGCTGTTCGAGCGATTGATGGCCGAAGACAGCGCGTCCGTACAGGCCGAACTCGTGCAAGGGCTGGGCTCGACGCTGAGCGTCGATGGCATTCAGCTCACCAGTCGCCATGATCGTCTGCATGAGGCGCAAATCCAGGCGGCGAGCCTGCCGGAAAAACCGCATGTTCACGTCTATGGCACTGGCCTCGGCGATTTGCCCGGTGTGCTGCTTGAGCGCGCAGGGCTGGAGCGTCTGTACGTGCACATTCTCAACGGCGCGCTGTTCGCGCTGGTACTGCAACTGCTCGATCAGCGCCAGTGGCTGCAGGATCCCCGGGTCGAACTGTTTTACGCGGGTGATCACCCGGACTTTTTCACCCCGTTCTTTGCCCTGCCGGCCGAGATGTTATTGGCCGATGACTTCAACGCGAAGATCCGCGACCGGCTGATCAATGAAGTACACCTGACATTCAACAATCGCGATTTCGATCCGCAGTCGCCAGAAATCCAGCAACGCTTGCAGGAATGTCTGCCGGTGCTGCTTGGCGATAACGATGCCGCGCAGCTGTTCGGCAGTTGCGCTGGACGTGAAATCTACGTGATCGCCACCGGGCCGACACTGGAGCAGCATTTCGAACGTCTGGCGGCGATCCGTCAGCTTGCTGAGCGGCCGTTGTTCATCTGCGTTGATACGGCCTATCGGCCATTGCGTGAGCACGGCATCGAGCCTGATCTGGTGGTGAGCATCGATCAGCGCATCGGCTTTCGGCATCTGCCGTGCGAGGCGTCCGAGAACATTGCGCTGGTGTACTTGCCGATGAGCGATCCGCAGGTATTGAAGGCATGGAAGGGCAAGCGTTATGGCGGCTATTCGGCCAGCCCGATCTACAGCGACCTGCGAGAACAGTATCCACGCGGTGAGCTGCATGTCGGCGGTAGCGTGATCCATCCGGCGGTGGATCTCGCGGTAAAAATGGGCGCGAGTCGAATCACTCTGTTCGGCGCCGACTTCGCCTTCCCGATGAACAAGACCCACGCCGGTTGGGACGACGGCGATTTAGGCCCGCCGCTGGCCCACGCGCGGCACTGGGTGCGCGATGGTCATGGTCAGCGCGTCAGCACTCAGCTGAATTTTCGCGGCTATCTATGTGTGCTTGAGCGTTATATCGCTGCGCATCCGCAGGTCGAGTTTCTCAACAGCAGCCGCGCCGGTGCATCGATTGCCGGGACCGCTTTCAATCCGGAGTTCGTGCAATGAGTGCGCTGAACCAGAGTCAGCATCAGTGCCGCCAGTGCGCGGCTTTGTTTCGCTTGGGGCGTGATGTCGAGGCGGCGTTGACCATGGTCGATGTGTTCGAACAGGCCCATCAATCTCTGTCGTCTGCCTCAGTGGATATCCAGCAGGCGTGGGCACAGGTGCTCATGCAAATGCTCGATTGCCAGGAGCGCCAGGACTGGTTGGGACTGGCCGACTATATGGAATACGAACTGGTTGAATTGCTGGAAAGTGCCAGGCGCTGAACTGCTGCGCAGCACTGGCCCGCGGCTTTGCGTGACAGGCAGTTTTATGGCGTCATTTTTATGCGGTTGAAGTACAGCTAAGTCATTGTTTTATCGGGGGTGGCGTGGTGATGGCAAAATTTTTTCAAAAAGCCCTCAAGCAACCTGCAAACCCGACGATAACTATTACGAAGGTTCTCTAGGCCATACCCGGCGGTTGCCAGGGCCGGAAGCCGCAGTACCCAACCAACGAGGAATTCGTCATGGCTTTAACAGTAAACACCAACACCACATCGTTGAACGTTCAGAAAAACCTGAACCGCGCTTCCGACGCTCTGTCCACCTCGATGCAGCGCCTGTCTTCCGGCCTGAAAATCAACAGCGCCAAAGACGACGCCGCTGGCCTGCAGATCTCCAACCGTATGTCCTCGCAGATCCGCGGTAACACCCAGGCCATCCAGAACGCCAACGACGGTATCTCCGTTGCCCAGACCGCTGAAGGCGCTCTGCAAGCTTCGACCGACATCCTGCAGCGTATGCGTGAACTGGCTGTTAAAGCTCGTAACGGTACCAACGGCACCGCTGACCAGACCGCTACCAACGCTGAATTCGCTCAGATGTCTGACGAAATCACCCGTATCTCGGCTGCTACCAACCTGAACGGCAAAAACCTGCTGGACGGTTCGGCTGGTACTGTGACCCTGCAAGTTGGCGCAAACACCGGTTCGGCTAACCACATCGACCTGGTACTGAGCTCCAAGTTCGACGCCGTCAGCCTGTCGGTAGGTAGCGGTACTGTAGTTCTGACCGGTACTTCGGGTACTGGTGCTGGTTCTGCTTCGCAGAACATCGACAACGCGATCACTGCAATCGACGCCGCTATCGCTGCAATCGGTGCAACCCGTGCCAGCCTGGGTGCTTCGCAAAACCGTCTGACCAGCACCATCTCCAACCTGCAGAACATCACTGAAAACACCACCGCTGCTCAGGGTCGTGTACAGGACACCGACTTCGCCGCAGAAACTGCTAACCTGACCAAGCAGCAGACTCTGCAGCAAGCTTCGACCTCCGTACTGGCTCAAGCCAACCAACTGCCTTCCGCTGTACTGAAGCTGCTTCAGTAATCCGGAACAAGTTTAGGCGGGGGAGTGCGCTTGTCGTGCTCTCTCGCTTTTTTACGTTAAGAGGTGATGGGCATGGACATGAGCGTAAAGCTTAACGTGTCTTATCCGGCTCCCAAGCCAGTGACACCGGTTGCTGACAAACCGTCAGAGCTGCCTAAAGTCCAAAAGACTGAAGCACCGGTCGCTGCCAAGGATCAGGATTCGGACGGCGCCAAGTTGAAGCTGGCGGTGCAAGAGATCGAAAAGTTCGTCCAGTCGATCAAGCGTAATCTGGAGTTCTCGATTGACGAGCATTCCGGCAAGGTCATCGTCAAGGTGATCGCGAGCGAGACGGGTGAAGTCGTTCGACAGATTCCTTCCGCCGAAGCCCTCAAACTGGCCGACAGCCTCGCCAATGCAAGTCATGTATTGTTCGACGCCAAGGTCTGATAAATGGCATGAATAGTGTTTGTTCGTTCTCAGGACGCGTGTAACGGTCAAAAGAATGGCAGCAATCTGAAGGGAGATGCACATGGCAAGTCCAATTTTACCGGGTTCCGGACTGGGTTCCGGCCTGGACATCGGCGCGATCGTGACCGCGCTGGTCAACGCCGACAAGTCTGCCAAGCAGACGCAGATCGATACCGCGACCAAAAGCAACAGCCTGAAGATTTCCGGCGTTGGTTCGCTGAAAAGTGCACTGGCGGCCTATCAGAAAGCGATGGGTGATCTGAACAAGGCAACAAGCCCGGCGTTTGCCGGTTTTACTGCAACCTCGGATACGCCAACTGTCGTCGGTGCCACTTCGGATAAAACCGCCGTGCCGGGTACTTACAGCGTAGTCGTGAAAAACCTGGCCACCGGCTCCAAAGTTGCCAGTGCCGCCTTTGCCGGCGGGGCCGCCAGTGCCATTCCGAGTGGTACTCTGAAAATCAGTCAGAATGGCATTGATTACAATGTCGCGATTCCGGCCAATGCCACCTTGCAGTCCACGCGCGATGCGATCAACACCGCGCAGTCCAGCAATGGCATTTCCGCGAACATCGTGACTGACAGTACCGGCGCCTCGCGTCTGGTACTGAGCTCCAACAAGACGGGCGCCGGCATGGACCTGCAGGTCAGCGGTATCGCCGGTCTCGAGATCGATGGCACCCAGAAGATGGGTGACAGTCCTGCGGCAGGGGCATCCGGTGCGGTCGGTGATGTGGCCAAGGACGCGAGCCTGACCATCGACGGACTGGCCGTTACCAGCAAGACCAACACCGTCACCGGTGCGATCAGCGGCATGACGCTGAATCTGGTCACTGCGAGTCCCGTCGTGGGCGGCGTGCCAACGCCGGCTACTGTATCGGTTGCGACCAATACCGCCGGCATCCAGACATCGCTGCAATCGTTCATCGATTCCTATAACACCCTGAAGAAAACCATCGACACCTTGTCCAAGGCAACGCCGGATGCCGATGGCAATCTGACCGTTTCGGCGGCGTTCACTGGTGACGCTCTGCCGCGTTCGTTGATGGCGGACGTGCGCGCTCAGTTGACAGATCCAGGGGCGGGCGGAGCAGGCCAATTGTCCGTGCTTTCACAGATGGGTGTGTTGACTGACAGTAAAACCGGTTTGCTGACGCTCGATACTGCAGTGTTCAACAAGCGTATGGAAATCCCAGGCATGGCTGGCCAGGTTCAGCAGCTCTTCAGCGGCACCGACGCCAAGAATGGTCTGTTGGCGCGTATGACTGCGGCGGTTGATCCGTACGTCAAGACCGGTGGGCTGCTGGATCAGCGCAGCTCCAACCTGGCGAGTCTGACGAGCGGCTTGCAGAAGCAGCAGGCGGCGCTGGATCTGCGGGTTGCCAATCTGACGTCGACATTGACCGCCAAGTACAACGCCATGGACTTGCTGGTAGGGCAGATGAAGGCAACGGCGAGCAACATCACGTCGTTCTTCAGCTCGCTGAACGCTCAGCAGTCGGCGAAGTAACAGTCAGTAACGACAAAAACCCGGCTACGCTTTATCGGCGTGCGCCGGGTTTTTGTCTTTTGATCTAAAGTTTTCGGGCCGGTTGGCGATACACTGGTTATACGAGTCAACGTGGCAATGAGGTAGAACATGAACCCGATGTTAGCCCTTCGGCAGTACCAGAAAGTCGGCGCCCATGCGCAGACGTCCGAAGCGAGCCCGCACCGCCTGGTGCAAATGTTGATGGAAGGTGGCCTGGCCCGGATTGCGCAGGCCAAGGGCGCCATTGAGCGCAAGGATATTCCCGGCAAGTGCACGGCGATCAGCAAGGCCATCGGCATTGTCAGTGGCCTGCGTGAAGGTCTCGACCTTGAAAACAATGCAGAGGCACTGGCCGATCTGGATGGCCTGTACATCTACATGATGAAGCGCCTCGCCGAGGCGAACATCAGCAGCGATCCCCGTGTACTCGACGAAGTCGCCGGCCTGCTGACCACGGTCAAAGAAGGTTGGGACGCCATCGCGCCCGTGCCGGCTCCGCAGTTCTGAAGGAGATCACCATGAGTCTTGTATTGCAGCGAATTGCCGATACCCGTGAAGCGTTGGTCGGAGCATTGGCCGAACGAAACTGGGAAGCCATCGGCGAGCTGGATCTGGCTTGCCGTTCCTGCATGGAAGACGTCATGGCGGAAGCTTCGCTGGACGAAGTTGCGTTGCGCGATAACCTCGAGGAGCTGCTATTCGTCTACAAAGAGCTTCTCGAGGTGGCAATGGGGGAGCGGCAGGCGATAGCCAACGAGATGTCGCAGATCACCCAAGCGCAAAAGGCTGCAAAGGTTTACCATCTGTTTGGTTGATTAACCGTCAGTTAAACCAGAGATGTGCGCCATAAATTTGACTGTGCACGGTTTTTTGACTTAACTAGTGGCTATTATCAGGTTTAGGGCGTCTACAGGCACATGGTGTCCTGCAAGCGTCTCGCTTGCCTTATTTTTCGGGCATTGAGTTGACTAGGGAAGTTGCTATTGCATGTGGCGTGAAACCAAAATTCTGCTGATCGATGACGATAGCGTCCGCCGCCGCGACCTGGCGGTGATTCTAAATTTTCTTGGCGAAGAAAATTTACCCTGCGGCAGCCATGACTGGCAGCAGGCAGTCGGCTCTTTGTCGTCTAGTCGTGAAGTCATTTGCGTACTGATCGGGACCGTTAATGCTCCTGGCGCGCTTTTGGGCTTGCTAAAGACACTCGCAACCTGGGATGAGTTCCTTCCGGTTTTGTTAATGGGCGATAATTCTTCCGTTGACCTGCCTGAAGACCAGCGTCGCCGCGTGCTGTCGACCCTGGAAATGCCGCCCAGCTACAGCAAATTGCTCGATTCGCTGCATCGCGCCCAGGTCTATCGCGAAATGTACGACCAGGCCCGCGAACGCGGCCGTCATCGCGAACCCAATCTTTTCCGCAGTCTTGTCGGCACCAGCCGTGCGATTCAGCACGTCCGGCAGATGATGCAGCAAGTGGCCGACACCGACGCCAGCGTGCTGATCCTCGGCGAGTCCGGCACCGGCAAGGAAGTGGTCGCGCGCAACCTGCACTATCACTCCAAACGCCGCGACGCGCCATTCGTGCCGGTCAACTGCGGGGCGATCCCTGCAGAGCTGCTGGAAAGCGAACTGTTCGGCCACGAGAAGGGCGCCTTCACTGGCGCGATCACCAGCCGTGCCGGGCGCTTTGAGCTGGCCAATGGCGGCACGCTGTTTCTCGACGAAATCGGCGACATGCCGCTGCCGATGCAGGTCAAGCTGCTGCGCGTATTGCAAGAGCGCACCTTCGAACGCGTGGGCAGCAACAAGACCCAGAGCGTCGACGTGCGCATCATTGCCGCAACGCACAAGAATCTCGAAAGCATGATCGAGATCGGCTCGTTCCGCGAAGACCTCTACTATCGCCTGAACGTGTTCCCGATCGAGATGGCGCCGCTGCGTGAGCGCGTCGAAGACATCCCGCTGCTGATGAACGAACTGATCTCGCGCATGGAGCACGAGAAGCGCGGTTCGATCCGTTTCAACTCGGCGGCGATCATGTCGCTGTGCCGTCACGGCTGGCCGGGCAACGTCCGCGAACTCGCCAACCTGGTCGAGCGCATGGCGATCATGCACCCGTACGGGGTGATTGGCGTGGTCGAGTTGCCGAAGAAATTCCGCTACGTCGACGACGAAGACGAGCAGATGGTCGACAGCCTGCGCAGCGATCTGGAAGAACGCGTGGCCATCAACGGCCATACGCCGGACTTCAGCGCCAATGCACTGCTGCCGCCTGAAGGTCTCGACCTCAAGGATTACCTCGGTGGCCTGGAGCAGGGCCTGATTCAGCAAGCGCTGGACGACGCCAATGGCATTGTTGCCCGCGCCGCTGAGCGTCTGCGCATCCGTCGCACAACCTTGGTCGAGAAGATGCGCAAGTACGGCATGAGCCGGGCCGGAGGAGATGAACAGGCGGATGATTGACGCCTGTTTTTCAAGCGCTTCATTTATAAGCGGTTTTTTTTAGGCACGGGTATTGCTATAGCCCTCGCAACGTTCCGTTTCACTGACGGTCAGCCAAGCGAGAGAGCCCAATGCCCCATGCCGCCCAGATCTCTTCTGCCTCCAATATCGTGGGGCAACCCTCGTCCGTAGAGCAGGCAAGTCGTCAGGGACTTGAGCAGGCCTTCCAGCTGTTCAACCAGATGTCGAGCCAGCTGACCGACTCCTACAGTCTGCTCGAAGCGCGGGTCACCGAGCTCAAAGGTGAGCTGGCCGTGGTCAGCGCCCAGCGCATGCAGGAGCTGGCGGAAAAAGAACGCCTGGCCAATCGCCTGCAAAACCTTCTCGACCTGTTGCCCGGCGGCGTCATCGTCATTGACGGCCACGGTCTGGTGCGCGAAGCCAATCCTGCCGCCATCGATCTGCTTGGCTCGCCACTCGAGGGCGAACTCTGGCGCCATGTGATCGCACGCTGCTTCGCTCCCCGTGAAGACGACGGTCACGAAATCTCCTTGAAAAACGGTCGACGTCTGTCGATTTCCACCCGCTCGCTGGATGCCGAGCCGGGGCAGTTGGTGCTGCTCAACGACTTGACCGAAACCCGGCATCTTCAGGATCAACTGGCACGGCATGAGCGTTTGTCGTCGCTGGGGCGCATGGTTGCCTCGCTGGCCCATCAGATTCGAACACCGCTGTCCGCCGCTTTGCTCTACGCCAGTCATTTGACTGAACAGCAACTGCCAGTGGAAACCCAGCAACGCTTTGCCGGCCGCCTGAAAGAGCGTCTGCACGAACTCGAACATCAAGTGCGCGACATGCTGGTGTTCGCTCGCGGTGAATTGCCGCTGACCGACCGCCTCACGCCCGGTGCCTTGATGCAGTCGCTGCAGGCTGCGGCGCTGACCCATGTGCAGGACCTGCCGATCCGCTGGCAGTGCGACAGCCATGCCGGTGAGTTGCTGTGCAACCGCGACACACTGGTCGGCGCATTACTGAATCTGATTGAAAACGCCATTCAGGCCAGCGCTGGCGAAGCGCGCCTGAAAGTGCATTGCTACACCAGAGGCAACACCCTGCGTCTGTGTGTCAGCGACAGCGGCAGCGGCATTGAGCCGACAGTTTTGGCGCGCCTCGGCGAGCCTTTTTTTACTACCAAGGTCACCGGCACCGGCCTCGGCCTGACCGTGGTCAAAGCGGTGGCCCGTGCGCATCAGGGAGAATTGACCCTGCGTTCGCGAGTCGGGCGCGGCACTTGCGCGCAGGTCAGTCTGCCGCTGTTTTCCGCTGCACAAGGAGTTGAATAAACGTCATGGGCATCAAGGTGTTGCTGGTCGAGGATGACCGTTCGTTGCGCGAGGCGCTGGCCGATACGCTGCTGCTCGCCGGCCACGACTATCACGCCGTCGGCAGCGCCGAAGAAGCGCTGACGGCCGTCGCGCAGCAAGCTTTCAGCCTGGTGGTCAGCGACGTCAACATGCCGGGCATGGACGGTCATCAATTGCTTGCGTTGCTGCGCGCACGCCAGCCGCAATTGCCGGTGCTATTGATGACCGCCCACGGCGCCGTCGAGCGTGCGGTCGATGCGATGCGCCAAGGCGCGGCGGATTATCTGGTCAAGCCGTTTGAGCCCAAGGCATTGCTCGATCTGGTGGCGCGGCATGCGCTGGGCTGCATTGATGCTGGCGAAGCGGAAGGCCCCGTCGCCGTTGAACCGGCCAGTGCGCAGTTGCTTGAGCTGGCGGCACGGGTCGCGCGCAGTGACTCGACTGTGTTGATCTCCGGCGAGTCCGGCACCGGTAAAGAAGTGCTGGCGCGCTACATTCACCAGCAATCGCGACGGGCGAGCCAGCCGTTTATTGCGATCAACTGCGCGGCGATTCCCGACAACATGCTCGAAGCAACACTGTTCGGCCATGAGAAGGGCTCGTTCACCGGCGCCATCGCTTCGCAGGCCGGCAAGTTCGAGCAGGCGGACGGCGGCACCATTCTGCTCGACGAAATTTCCGAAATGCCCCTGGCCCTGCAAGCCAAGTTGCTGCGCGTTCTGCAAGAGCGTGAAGTGGAGCGAGTGGGCGCGCGCAAGCCGATCAGTCTGGATATTCGCGTGGTCGCCACGACCAACCGCGATCTGGCCGGTGAAGTGGCGGCGGGGCGTTTTCGCGAAGACCTGTTTTACCGCTTGTCGGTTTTCCCCTTGGCCTGGCGTCCACTTCGCGAGCGCACTGCCGATATCCTGCCGCTGGCGGAAAAATTGTTGGCCAAACACGTCAATAAAATGAAGCACGCAGCAGCCAAGCTGTCCCCCGAAGCTCAAGCTTGCCTGACCGCGTACCCGTGGCCGGGCAACGTGCGGGAGCTGGACAACGCCATTCAGCGCGCGTTGATTCTGCAGCAGGGCGGTTTGATTCAGCCGCAGGATTTCTGCCTGAGCGGTGCGGTGACATTTGCGCCGTTGCCGATCACGGCACCGGTGATCCGCGAGGTGGAAATCGAGGCGGATTCTTCCGGCGCGCTGGGCGATGACCTGCGCCGCCGGGAGTTTCAGATGATCATCGACACCCTGCGCGCCGAGCGTGGCCGACGCAAGGAAGCTGCCGAAAAGCTCGGCATCAGCCCGCGCACCCTGCGCTACAAACTGGCGCAAATGCGCGATGCCGGGATGGATGTCGAAGGTTATCTGTTCGCCACCTGATCGATGCTGCAAAACATTCCAGATGCTTTTCTCAGAAGGGTGCCCACTAGCTGGCACCCTTGTTGCTAATACCTGTGTACCCGCCGAGTGAGTGTCAAAAAATTGCGGGCCGCCCAAGAGAGTAGACCATGAGCCAAGGTATTGAATTTAATCGGTTGATGATGGACATGCAGGCCATGAAAGTGGATGCCATGTCTGCGCGTAAATCGACTGCCGCTGTCCCTGAAATCGCGGGCAGCAGCTTTTCCGACATGCTCGGTCAGGCGATCAATAAAGTCAGCGATACCCAGCAGGCGTCGACTCAACTGGCCAACGCGTTCGAGATCGGCAAGAGCGGTGTCGACCTGACTGACGTCATGATTGCGTCGCAAAAAGCCAGCGTGTCGTTCCAGGCTCTGACCCAGGTGCGCAACAAGCTGGTCCAGGCTTACCAAGACATCATGCAGATGCCGGTTTAAGGGCGAAATAAGTCATGGCAGAAGCAGTCGCTGATAACGTTCCGGCCAAGGCCACCCCGATCGACGGCAAACCGCCGCTGTTCGGCCTGTCCTTTCTGGAAAACCTTTCCCAGATGACCGTGCTGCGTCAGGTCGGCCTGTTGGTCGGTCTGGCGGCGAGCGTGGCGATTGGCTTTGCCGTGGTGCTGTGGTCGCAGCAGCCGGATTACCGTCCACTGTACGGCAGCCTTGCCGGCATGGACGCCAAGCAGGTCATGGAAACCCTGGCCGCCGCTGACATTCCCTATAACGTAGAACCCAATTCCGGCGCCTTGCTGGTCAAGGCCGACGACCTGTCCCGTGCGCGGATGAAACTCGCTGCCGCTGGTGTCACTCCCAGCGACGGCAATATCGGTTTCGAAATCCTCGACAAGGAACAGGGTCTGGGCACCAGCCAGTTCATGGAAGCGACCCGTTATCGTCGCGGCCTCGAAGGCGAACTGGCGCGGACCATCTCCAGCCTGAACAACGTCAAGGGTGCCCGCGTGCACCTGGCCATTCCGAAGAGTTCGGTGTTCGTCCGTGACGAGCGCAAGCCTAGCGCTTCGGTACTGGTCGAGCTGTACAGCGGGCGTTCGCTGGAGCCGGGTCAGGTGGTGGCGATCATCAACCTGGTCGCGACTTCCGTGCCCGAGTTGAGCAAATCGCAGATCACCGTCGTCGATCAGAAGGGCAACCTGCTCTCCGATCAGGCGGAGAACTCGGAAATGACCATGGCCGGCAAGCAGTTCGATTACAGCCGCCGCATGGAAAGCATGCTCACCCAGCGCGTGCACAACATTCTGCAACCGGTACTGGGCAACGATCGCTACAAGGCTGAAGTCTCCGCCGACGTCGATTTCAGTGCCGTCGAATCGACCGCCGAGCAGTTCAACCCGGACCAACCGGCGTTGCGCAGCGAGCAGTCGGTCAACGAACAACGCACCGCCAGCAATGGCCCGCAAGGTGTGCCGGGTGCCCTGAGCAACCAGCCGCCGTCGCCTGCCTCGGCGCCGCAGACCACCGGTGGCACCGCCGCACCGGCCGGGATGATCCAGCCGGGTCAGCCACTGGTTGACGCCAACGGTCAGCAGATCATGGACCCGGCCACCGGCCAGCCGATGCTCGCACCGTACCCGGCGGACAAGCGTCAACAATCCACCAAGAACTTCGAGCTCGACCGTTCGATCAGCCACACCAAGCAGCAGCAGGGCCGTCTCAATCGCCTGTCGGTGTCGGTCGTGGTCGACGATCAGGTCAAGATCAACCCGGCCAACGGCGAAACCAGCCGTGCGCCGTGGAGCGCCGACGAATTGGCGCGCTTCACCCGTCTGGTGCAGGACGCCGTCGGTTTCGACGCCAGCCGTGGCGACAGCGTCAGCGTGATCAACATGCCGTTCTCCGCCGAGCGCGGCGAAGTGATTGCCGATATTCCGTTCTACTCCCAGCCTTGGTTCTGGGACATCGTCAAACAAGTGCTGGGTGTGCTGTTCATCCTCGTACTGGTGTTTGGTGTGCTGCGTCCGGTGCTCAACAACATCACCGGCGGTGGCAAAGGCAAGGAGCTGGCCGGTCTGGGCAGCGACGTGGAACTCGGTGGCATGGGCGGCCTGGACGGCGAACTGGCCAACGACCGCGTGAGCCTCGGTGGTCCGCAGAGCATTCTGTTGCCGAGCCCGAGCGAGGGTTATGACGCACAACTGAATGCAATCAAGAGTCTGGTAGCTGAAGACCCGGGTCGCGTGGCTCAGGTCGTGAAAGAGTGGATTAACGCAGATGAGTGATAACCGAGCCGCCACCGTCAAACTGACCAAGGTCGACAAAGCCGCGATTCTGCTGCTGTCCCTGGGTTCGACCGATGCTGCGCAAGTGCTGCGCCACATGGGACCCAAAGAGGTTCAGCGCGTCGGCGTGGCCATGGCGCAGATGGGCAACGTCCATCGCGAACAGGTCGAGCAGGTGATGAGCGAGTTCGTCGACATCGTCGGCGATCAGACCAGCCTCGGCGTCGGTTCCGACGACTACGTACGCAAGATGCTCACCCAGGCCCTGGGCGAAGACAAGGCCAACGGCCTGATCGACCGCATCCTGCTCGGTGGCAACACCAGTGGCCTCGACAGCCTGAAATGGATGGAGCCGCGCGCCGTCGCCGACGTCATCCGTTATGAGCACCCGCAGATCCAGGCGATCGTGGTCGCGTACCTCGACCCGGATCAGGCCGGTGAAGTGCTCGGCAACTTCGACCACAAAGTGCGTCTGGACATCATCCTGCGCGTCTCGTCGTTGAACACCGTGCAACCGGCCGCCTTGAAAGAACTCAACCAGATTCTCGAGAAACAGTTCTCCGGCAACTCGAACGCCTCGCGCACCACCCTGGGTGGCATCAAGCGTGCGGCCGACATCATGAACTTCCTCGACAGCTCGATCGAAGGCCAGCTCATGGACTCGATCCGCGAAGTCGACGAAGACCTGTCCGGTCAGATCGAAGACCTCATGTTCGTCTTCAACAACCTTGCCGACGTCGACGACCGTGGCATTCAGGCGCTGTTGCGCGAAGTCTCTTCCGATGTGCTGGTGCTGGCCCTCAAGGGCTCGGACGAGGGCGTCAAGGAAAAGATCTTCAAGAACATGTCCAAGCGTGCCGCCGAACTGTTGCGCGACGACCTCGAGGCGAAAGGCCCGGTGCGCGTCAGCGACGTCGAAACCGCGCAGAAGGAAATCCTCACTATTGCCCGTCGTATGGCCGAAGCCGGCGAGATCGTGCTCGGTGGCAAGGGCGGCGAGGAAATGATCTAAGCCCATGGATAAGCCTGACGAGTCTGTGACGGATCTGATCCGCGCCCGCGATGTTCGTGGTTTCGAATCCTGGGCGCTGCCCAGCTTCGACCCGCCGAAACCGGAACCCGAGCCGGAGCCGGAGCCCGAACCGCCCGAAATGGAAGAAGTGCCGCTGGAAGAAGTCCAGCCACTGACCCTGGAAGAACTCGAAAGCATCCGTCAGGAGGCTTACAACGAGGGCTTCGCCATCGGCGAAAAAGAAGGTTTTCACAGCACCACGCTGAAGGTGCGTCAGGAAGCAGAAACGGCGCTGGCGGCGAAAATCGCCAGCCTTGAGCTGTTGATGGCCAACCTGTTCGAACCGATCGCCGAGCAAGACACCCAGATTGAAAAGTCGCTGGTCGACCTCGTGCAGCACATCACCAAACAAGTGATCAAGCGCGAACTGGCCATCGACTCGACACAGATCGAACACGTCATGCGCGATGCCCTCAAGCTGTTGCCGCTGGGCGTGGAAAACGTGCGCCTGTACGTCAATCCGCAGGATTTCGCCCAGGTCAAAGCCCTGCGCGAACGCCACGAAGAAACCTGGCGCATCGTCGAGGACGAGTCGCTGTTGCCGGGCGGTTGCCGGGTTGAAACCGAGCACAGCCGAATCGACGCCAGCGTCGAGTCACGGGTGACCCAGGTCATGGCCAAGCTGTTCGACCAATTGCATGAGCAGGCTCTGCATCCGGCAGCGCCTGACTTGAGTCTGGACATTCCTGAAGACACCCCAGCGGCTGTCGACTCTGACGAGCCGCGCGCGGACGCCAGCGATGCGCCTTGAACGCACCAGCTTCGCCAAGCGCCTGAGCACCTACGCCGAGGCCACCGAGATTGCCGGCGCGCCGATCCTTGAAGGTCGGCTGCTGCGCATGGTTGGCCTGACCCTCGAAGCCGAAGGCCTGCGCGCCGCCATGGGCACCCGCTGCATGGTGATCAATGACGACAGCTACCATCCGTCTCAGGTGGAAGCGGAAGTCATGGGTTTTTCCGGCAGCAAAGTCTTTCTGATGCCGGTCGGCAGCGTCGCCGGCATTGCCCCGGGCGCTCGTGTGGTGCCGCTGGCCGACACCGGTCGTTTGCCGATGGGCATGAGCATGCTCGGCCGTGTTCTTGACGGTGCCGGCCGCGCGCTGGACGGCAAGGGTGGCATGAAGGCCGAAGACTGGGTGCCGATGGACGGCCCGACCATCAACCCGCTCAACCGTGATCCGATCAGCGTACCGCTGGATGTCGGCATCCGTTGCATCAACGGTTTGCTGACGGTCGGCCGTGGCCAGCGTCTGGGTCTGTTCGCCGGTACCGGTGTCGGTAAATCGGTGCTGTTGGGCATGATGACCCGCTTCACCGAAGCCGACATCATCGTCGTCGGCCTGATCGGTGAGCGTGGCCGCGAAGTTAAGGAATTCATCGAGCACATCCTCGGTGAAGAGGGCCTCAAACGCTCGGTAGTGGTTGCCTCGCCAGCAGACGATGCACCGCTGATGCGTATGCGCGCGGCGATGTATTGCACGCGCATCGCCGAGTATTTCCGCGACAAGGGCAAGAACGTGCTGCTGCTGATGGACTCGCTGACCCGTTTCGCCCAGGCCCAGCGCGAAATCGCGCTGGCCATCGGCGAACCGCCAGCAACCAAGGGCTATCCGCCCTCGGTGTTCGCCAAGCTGCCGAAACTGGTGGAGCGCGCCGGTAACGCGGAGAAGGGCGGTGGCTCGATCACGGCGTTCTACACCGTACTGTCCGAAGGCGACGACCAGCAGGACCCGATTGCCGACTCGGCGCGTGGCGTGCTCGACGGCCACATCGTCCTGTCGCGGCGCCTGGCCGAGGAAGGCCACTATCCGGCGATCGACATCGAAGCGTCGATCAGCCGGGTGATGCCGGCGGTGGTTTCGCCGGATCACATGCAGCGCGCGCAGTATTTCAAGCAGCTTTGGTCGCGCTATCAGCAGAGCCGTGATTTGATCAGCGTCGGTGCCTATGTGGCCGGTGGTGATCGCGAGACCGATCTGGCGATTTCCCTGCAGCCGCAATTGGTCAGGTATCAGCGCCAGGGCCTCAACGACAAAATCAATCTGGGTGAAAGCCAGGCCTATCTGGAAACCCTGTTCGCCCCTGCGGCGGGCGGGTAACCGGCCATGGCCGTCAGCCGCGCTGCGCGCCTGGCACCGGTGGTGGACATGGCCGAGAAGGCCGAGAAAGCCGCCGTGCAGCGCCTCGCCTACTTTCAGGGCCAGGTCAAAGTTGCCGAAAGCAAACTGGCCGACCTCAATGCCTTTCGTCTGGATTACTCGCAGCAGTGGATCGTGCGCGGCAGCACCGGCGTGACCGGGCAATGGCTGCTGGGCTTTCAGGGTTTCCTGGCGCAACTCGACACCGCCGTCGACCAGCAACGGCAGAGCCTGGTCTGGCACCAGAACAAGCTCGACAAGGCGCGTGAAGAGTGGCAACAGGCATTCGCCCGCGTCGAGGGCTTGCGCAAACTGGTGCAGCGCTATCGTGATGAAGCGCAACGCCTGGAAGACAAGCGGGAGCAGAAGCTGCTCGATGAACTGTCGCAGCGGTTGCCAAGGCGTGATGCCTTCTAAACCTCACCGCCAAACCCTGTGGGAGCGAGCCTGCTCGCGAAAGCGCCGTGTCAGTCAATCCTGTAGTCAACTGACAGAATGCCTTCGCGAGCAGGCTCGCTCCCACACTTGTTCCACTGTTGCGCCTTGCCCCAAGCCTATCCAGGTGCTAAACCTTGTACAGGTTCGTCAATGACAAGGAAGCCAGTCAATGTCAGTCGTTACAGAAGTCTCTCCAGACCAGAAAAAGCTCACGATCGCCGTCAAAGGCCGGTTCGATTTCGGTCGCCATCAGGAATTTCGCGAGTCGTATGAACGGCTCCCACACAAACCCGAATCCATCGTGGTCGATCTCAAAGAGGCCACTTACCTCGACAGCTCCGCGCTGGGCATGTTGCTTCTGCTGCGTGATCACGCCGGTGGCGACAATTCGGATATCCGTGTCGTCAACAGCAGCTCCGATGTGAAGAAA
Source organism: Pseudomonas sp. 1L-E-NC-VB-C3 (assembly GCF_057291535.1). Classification (NCBI taxonomy): domain Bacteria; kingdom Pseudomonadati; phylum Pseudomonadota; class Gammaproteobacteria; order Pseudomonadales; family Pseudomonadaceae; genus Pseudomonas; species Pseudomonas sp. 1L-E-NC-VB-C3. The sequence continues at coordinate 158,364 of NZ_JBXAWD010000007.1, forward strand.
ATCCTCGCGATTTCCAACTTCGACAAACTCTTCGACATCAGTTGACGCCCATGCAGGCGCAAGAGCCGCTGACCATTCTTATCGCCGAAGACAGCGCCGCCGACCGGCTGCTGCTGTCGACCATTGTCCGCCGTCAAGGTCATCAGGTGCTGACGGCGGCCAATGGTGCGGAGGCGGTCGAATGCTTCCAGCAGCAACAACCCGATCTGGTGTTGATGGACGCGCTGATGCCGGTGATGGACGGCTTCGAAGCGGCGCGGCAGATCAAGGCGCTGGCGGGTGAAACGTTGGTGCCGATCATTTTCCTCACGTCGCTGACCGAGAGTGAAGCGCTGGCTCGGTGTCTGGAGGCTGGCGGCGACGATTTTCTGGCGAAGCCGTACAACCAGGTGATCCTTGCCGCCAAAATCAAGGCGATGGATCGCTTGCGGCGCCTTCAGGCAACGGTCCTGCAGCAGCGTGATCTGATCGCAAAACATCATGACTATCTACTCAACGAACAACGCGTGGCCAAAGCGGTGTTCGACAAGGTCGCACATTCCGGTTGCCTGAGTGCGCCGAACATCCGTTACCTGCAATCGCCGTATGCGCTGTTCAACGGTGACTTGTTGCTGGCGGCGTACACGCCTGCCGGTGACATGCACGTCATGCTCGGCGATTTCACCGGGCATGGCTTGCCGGCAGCGGTGGGGGCGATGCCGCTGGCCGAAGTGTTTTATGGGATGACCGCCAAGGGCTATGGCCTGGCCGAAACCCTGCGCGAGATGAACGCCAAGCTCAAGCGCATCCTGCCGGTGGACATGTTCTGCTGTGCCACCTTGCTCAGTCTGAGTTTCCAGAGCCGTTCGGTGGAGGTGTGGAACGGTGGCATGCCCGACGGTTACTTGCATCGCATGGCCAGTGGCGAGCGCGTGCCCTTGCCGGCGCGGCATTTGCCCCTGGGGATTCTCAGCGCGCAAGCCTTCGATGACCGTACGGATGTCTATCCGATGGCCGTCGATGATCGAGTGTTTCTGTTATCGGACGGGGTGATCGATACCTGCGATGCCAATGACCAGTTGTTCGGCGTCGAACGCTTGCAGCAGGTGTTTGCGGCGAACCGTGAGCCGGATCGGTTATTCGAGGATATCGAGCAAGCGTTGCGCGATTTTCGTGGGCAGGCCCGTGATGATGTGAGCATGGTCGAAGTCAGTCTGCTCGAGTCGGCCAAGGCCCACGGCGCAGCGCCGGTGTATTCCGACAGCGGCCAGTCGTGCCCGCTGGACTGGTCGGCCAGTTTCGAGTTTCGCGGCGCCACACTCAGGCGCTTCAATCCATTGCCGTTCCTCTTGCAGTTGCTGCTTGAGGTGCATGGCCTGCGCGCGCAAAGCGGGGCGCTGTACAGCGTGCTCGCCGAGTTGTATTCCAATGGGCTGGAGCATGGCGTGCTCGGGCTGGACTCGAGCCTCAAACGCGATGCGGCAGGTTTCGCCCGCTACTATGAAATGCGCGCGGCGCGGTTGGAGGCGCTGCAAGACGGTTTCGTGCGAGTGCATTTGCAGGTACAACCGCGAGGCGAGGGTGGGCGGCTGGTCATCCGCGTCGAGGATAGCGGCAAGGGGTTTGATGTGGCGCGGGTCATGGAAAGGCCCGTGGATAACGTCCGCTTGTCGGGACGCGGCATCGGTCTGGTCCGGCAGCTGGGGCGCAACGCCAGTTGGTCGGACCAAGGTCGTAGTGCCAGCGTGGAGTTTTTCTGGGAGATTGAGGCATAATCCGCCCATTCTTGATCAAGGAGTGAGCAAGTGACAGACCCACATGTAAATCGCGAAGTCCTCGATACTTTGCGCGAGGTGATGGAGGACGGCTATACGGAATTGCTGGAGACTTTTCTGGCAGATTCGCAAAGCCGCCTGCACGAGTTGCAGGACAGCACCAGCGCCAAAGCGCTTTCCGATGTAGCGCATAGCTTCAAGGGCAGCGCCAGCAACATGGGCGCGGTTCGACTGGCCGAGTTGTGCCAGGACCTGGAGTCGAACGCGAAGGACAAAAGCCCGGAAGCGCTCGCTCAGCTAGTCGCCGATATCCATTCTGAATTCGCCGAAGTACGTCCGGTGTACGAAAGCGAAAAGCACCACGCCCACATCCACTGAAGCTGCCGTCCGGCGCTTTTCGCAAGTGTCTGGCCAAACTGGCCCGGCACTTGCAGTCAACTTGCTCAACTGTACCTACGATCCCAGTGCAGCGGAGACCGTGTCATGCCTGCGACCCCCAACATTCTTCTTCAGACCGCCGCTCAGGCCAAGGCGCAAGCCGCCTCTGCCAAATCGTCGGCAATGGCCGCAGACGCCGGGGACAAGGCCTCCAGCTTCGCCAAAGTGTTTGCCGATCAGGCGCCGGCCAAGCCCGCCGTGAGCGCTGACAATTCAGTCAGGCCGGCACGCGATAAGGTCGCGGACAGCAGCGGCAAAAAGGATATCGGCAAAGATCAATCTGCCGCGCCCCAGCCAGCAGTTGCCGATAGCGGCAAAGCGTTGCCTGCCGACAAAGCGGCGGCGAGCGACGACGCGACTGCCACTGCCGATGACACCGCTGAAACCATACAACCCCCTGTGGCCGATGCCGCGCCTGTAGACCCGGCCCTTGATCCGGCCTTGGCGCAAGTCGTTCAGCCGTTGGTGGCAGCGCCTGTGGTGCAAACGCCAACAGTCGCCACGCCAGCCCAGCCGGAAACCGAAACGCCTGCACTGGCGGTCGTGTCGGGCATGGTCAAAGATCCGGCGGCAACCGACAGCGATTTCGATCCATCGGCCGACCCGCTCGACTCGATGCCGGCCGTGCGCATGGCGATGGAGCAGGGCGGGCATATTTCCGCCGCCAGTCAGGCGCAACCGAAAGCCACGCCTGCTCAAGCTCAGGCTGACGGTGAATTGACCGCCGCGCAGAACTTTGCCGCCGGCATGGCCAGCATGCTCGACGTGCAGGACGACAAGGACAGCACCAGTCAGCGCGGCGAACAAGCTTTCAGCGGGCTGATCGACGATGGTCTGAAGGATCTGAAATCGGCTACCAGCGACACCCGCGTCGATGACTTCGCCAACCGTCTGGCGGCACTGACCCAGGCCGCTACGCCGAAAACCGCCAATGCGCTGCCGGTGAATCAGCCGATCGCCATGCACCAGAGCGGCTGGACCGAAGAAGTGGTCAACCGCGTCATGTACCTGTCCAGCGTCAACCTGAAGGCCGCCGACATTCAGTTGCAGCCGGCGGAGCTTGGGCGTCTGGATATCCGCGTGAACATGGTTCCCGATCAGCAAACCCAGGTCACCTTTATGAGCGCACACCCAAGCGTGCGTGAAGCGCTCGACAGCCAGATGCACCGCCTGCGTGACATGTTCAACCAGCAGGGCATGGGCCAGGTGGACGTCAACGTCGCCGACCAGAACCGTGGCTGGCAGGGGCAGCAAGGTCAGGAACAGGCGCAGCAGGGGCAGAGTGGCCGGACCAGCGCTGCGGGTGGCCGCTTGGATTCGGCGGATGAGGAATTGGCACCGGCTACTGTCGCTGAAGTGGCGGCGCAGACTACCAGCGTAATTGGCAGCAGCGCGGTCGACTATTACGCCTGAGCAAATCAAGAGCCCCCTCACCCTAGCCCTCTCCCAGAGGGAGAGGGGACCGATTGGGGAATCTTGAAGAACTACGCCGACCTGAACGAGCATCGCTGAATCCGTTCGACATTCGGCGACCTGTTGATTCCCGCCCTGAACTTGCAATCACCTCGGTTGTGCAGGTCGATGTCCAGCCCCATTACATCTCGGTCGGCCCCCTCTCCCTCAGGGAGAGGGCTGGGGTGAGGGTGCTTTTGACTTTAGCGTCGTTCTCGACCTCCGACACTTCTGGCATAACACTTGCTCTTGCCTTGCCGTGCGACTGTGAAACCCCCGATTAGTGACGGATTATTGGCATGGCGAAGAGCGAAGCTGCAGCAGTAAAAGACCCCGCAACCAAAGGCAAACTCAAGCTGATCATCGTGATCGTGCTGGCGTTGCTGGTGGCCATTGGTGCATCCGTCGGGGCGACCTGGTTCTTCATGCACGGCGCGCAAAGCAAGCCTGCCGAGGCCGCTGAAGCAGCGCCGGTCGGCAAGCAGGCGGCGATTTTCGAGCCGATGGCGCCGGCCTTCGTGGCCAACTACAACCAGAACGGCCGTCAGCGCTACATGCAGGTGAGCATCACCATGCTGGCGCGGAATCAGGCCGATCTGGACGCGCTCAAAGTGCACATGCCGGTTATCCGCAACAACCTGGTAATGCTCTTCTCCGGTCAGGATTTCGCCACACTGGCGACACCGGTCGGCCAAGAGATGTTGCGCCAGAAGGCCACCGCCAGCGTCCAGGAAGTGGCGCAGAAAGAACTGGGCAAAGTGGTCATCGAACAGTTGCTTTTCACTAATTTCGTACTGCAGTAGGAACACGACATGGCCGTGCAGGATCTGCTGTCCCAGGATGAAATCGATGCGCTGCTGCATGGCGTCGATGATGGTCTGGTACAGACCGATAATGCTGCCGAACCCGGCAGTGTCAAAAGCTACGACCTGACCAGTCAGGATCGCATCGTCCGTGGACGCATGCCGACGCTGGAAATGATCAACGAGCGCTTTGCCCGCTACACCCGCATCAGCATGTTCAACATGCTGCGCCGCTCGGCGGACGTGGCTGTCGGTGGTGTGCAGGTGATGAAGTTCGGCGAATACGTGCACTCGCTGTACGTGCCGACCAGCCTCAACCTGGTCAAGATCAAACCGCTGCGCGGCACCGCGCTGTTCATCCTCGACGCCAAACTGGTGTTCAAGCTGGTGGACAACTTCTTCGGTGGTGACGGCCGTCACGCCAAGATCGAAGGGCGTGAGTTCACCCCGACCGAGTTGCGCGTAGTGCGCATGGTGCTCGAGCAGGCTTTCGTCGATCTGAAAGAAGCCTGGCAGGCGATCATGGAAGTCAATTTCGAGTACATCAACTCGGAAGTGAACCCGGCCATGGCCAACATCGTCGGCCCGAGCGAAGCAATTGTGGTCTCCACCTTCCACATCGAACTCGATGGCGGTGGCGGCGATCTGCACGTGACCATGCCGTACTCGATGATCGAGCCAGTACGCGAGATGCTCGACGCCGGTTTCCAGTCCGACCTCGACGATCAGGACGAGCGCTGGGTCAACGCCCTGCGCCAGGACGTGCTCGATGTCGACGTGCCGATCGGCGCCACCGTGGCCCGCCGCCAGTTGAAGCTGCGCGACATCCTGCACATGCAACCGGGGGATGTGATCCCGGTCGAGATGCCGGAAGACATGATCATGCGCGCCAACGGCGTGCCGGCCTTCAAGGTCAAGATGGGCTCGCACAAAGGCAACCTCGCGTTGCAGGTGATCGAGCCGATCGAGCGTCGCTGAGGCGGCGCTTTTCACCCCCGTATTTAACCGAATTGTTGCCCGCCGAGGACACATGATGAACGACGATATGAACGCGCAGGACGACCAGGCACTGGCCGATGAATGGGCTGCGGCCCTGGAAGAAACCGGTGACGCCGGCCAGGCTGACATCGATGCACTGCTGGCCGCCGACGCCGGCACTTCCAGCTCCAACCGTCTGCCGATGGAAGAGTTCGGCAGCGTGCCGAAGAACAATGATCCGGTGACCCTCGACGGTCCGAACCTGGACGTGATCCTCGACATCCCGGTGTCGATCTCGATGGAAGTCGGCAGTACCGACATCAACATCCGCAACCTGCTGCAACTCAACCAGGGTTCGGTGATCGAGCTTGATCGTCTGGCCGGTGAGCCGCTCGACGTGCTGGTCAACGGCACCTTGATCGCCCACGGCGAAGTAGTGGTGGTCAACGAGAAGTTCGGCATCCGCCTGACCGACGTGATCAGCCCAAGCGAACGCATCAAGAAGCTGCGCTGAGTGAAAAGGTTTCTCTGGGTGCTGCTGGCATGGCCGTTGAGCGTGCTGGCTGCCGAGCCGGGCGCAACCACTGCCGCGCCTGCCGCCACCGCGCCAATGGTCAATAGCGGCGTGGCCGGTCAGTTGACACAACTGGTGTTCGGTTTGCTGCTGGTGCTGGGTTTGATTTTCTTCCTCGCCTGGCTGCTGCGCCGCGTGCAGCAGGCGGGGCCGGCCGGCAAGGGCCAGGTGATCGAGCTGATCGGCTCACGCGCGCTCGGTCCGCGTGACCGCTTGATGCTGGTGCAGGTCGGCAACGAGCAGATTCTGCTCGGCCTCAGCCCCGGCACCATCACCGCGCTGCACGTGCTCAAAGAGCCGGTCGAAGTCCCCACCGCCAGTGAAAAAGCGACGCCGGAATTTGCTCAGCATCTGCTGAAGATTCTTGGCAAGGACCAAAAGGATACGAAGTAATGGGTGCGCTCCGCATCGTCTTGACGCTGGTCCTGTTGCTGGCCGCGCCGCTGGCGTTGGCCGCCGATCCGTTGTCGATCCCGGCGATCACGCTGGGCACCAATGCCGACGGCGCGCAGGAATATTCGGTCAGTCTGCAGATCCTGCTGATCATGACCGCGCTGAGCTTTATTCCAGCGGCGGTCATCCTGATGACCAGCTTCACGCGGATAATCATCGTCTTCTCGATCCTGCGTCAGGCCCTCGGCCTGCAACAGACGCCGTCGAACCAGATTCTCACCGGCATGGCGCTGTTCCTGACGCTGTTCATCATGGCGCCGGTGTTCGACCGGGTGAACAACGACGCGCTGCAACCGTATCTGGCGGAAACCCTCACCGCCCAGCAAGCGGTGGAAAAGGCTCAGGTGCCGATCAAGGACTTCATGCTCGCGCAGACCCGCACCAGCGATCTGGAGCTGTTCATGCGCCTGTCCAAGCGCACCGACATTGCCAGCCCGGATCAGGCGCCGTTGACCATTCTGGTGCCGGCGTTCGTGACTTCCGAGCTTAAAACCGCCTTCCAGATCGGCTTCATGATCTTCATTCCGTTCCTGATCATCGACCTCGTCGTGGCGAGCGTGCTGATGGCCATGGGTATGATGATGCTCTCGCCGCTGATCATTTCGTTGCCGTTCAAGATCATGCTGTTCGTGCTGGTCGATGGCTGGGCGCTGATCATCGGTACTCTGGCCAGCAGTTTTGGAGGTGTTTCGCCATGACGCCGGAAGTCGCGGTCGATATCTTTCGTGAAGCCCTGTGGCTGACCACCATGATGGTTGCCATCCTGGTGGTGCCGAGCCTTCTGGTCGGCCTGCTGGTGTCCATGTTCCAGGCCGCCACGCAGATCAACGAACAGACCCTGAGCTTCCTGCCGCGTCTTCTGGTGATGCTGGTGACCCTGATCATCGGCGGTCCGTGGATCGTGCAGACGTTCATGGAATACATCATCCAGCTGTACAAAAACATTCCGATGGTCATCGGCTAAGCCATGCAATCGCTGCTTCAGCTGACCGACACCCAGATCAGCACCTGGGTGGCGTCGTTCATGCTGCCGCTGTTTCGCGTGGCGTCGATGCTGATGGTCATGCCGGTATTCGGCACCACCCTGATCCCGCGCCGCGTGCGCCTGTATTTCGCCGTGGCGATCACCGTGGTCATCACCCCGGCGCTGCCGCCGATGCCCGCCGTCAGCCCACTCGATCTCAGCGGCCTGTTGCTGATCGGCGAGCAGATTCTGGTTGGCGCCGTGCTCGGCTTTTCCCTGCAACTGTTCTTTCAGGCGTTTGCCGTCGCCGGGCAGATTGTCGCGGTGCAGATGGGCATGGGCTTCGCCTCGATGATCGACCCTACCAACGGCGTTTCGGTGGCGGTGATCGGGCAGTTCTTCACCATGCTGGTGACGTTGCTGTTCCTGTCGATGAACGGCCATCTGGTGGTGTTCGAAGTCCTCACTGAAAGTTTCACCACGCTGCCGGTCGGCGGCGGTTTGATGGTTGCGCATTACTGGGAACTGGCCGGCAAACTCGGCTGGGTCCTCGGCGCCGCATTGCTGCTGGTGTTGCCGGCCGTCACCGCACTGTTGGTGGTCAACATCGCCTTCGGCGTGATGACCCGCGCCGCGCCGCAACTGAACATCTTCTCGATCGGTTTTCCGCTGACCCTGGTGCTCGGCCTGTTCATCGTCTGGGTGGGCCTGGCGGACATTCTCAACCAGTATCAACCGCTGGCCAGCGAGGCCTTGCAGTTGCTACGCGAACTGGCACGGGCGCGCTGAGTCATGGCAGAGAGCGAAAGCGGTCAGGACAAAACGGAAGACCCCACGGAGAAGCGCAAAAAGGACTCTCGTGAGAAGGGTGAAATCGCCCGTTCCAAAGAGCTCAACACCCTGGCCGTGATGATGGCCGGCGCCTCTGCGCTGCTGATTTTCGGCGGCATGCTTGCGCAAGAAATGATGGACGTGATGCGCCTGAACTTCACCCTGTCCCGCGAAGTGGTCATGGATCAGGGCGCCATGGGCCGATTTTTGCTGGAGTCGGGCCTGATCGCGTTGCTGGCGATTCAGCCGGTGATGATCACCCTGTTGCTCGCCGCCATCATCGGGCCAATCTCCCTGGGTGGCTGGCTGTTCGCGGCAAGTTCGCTGGCACCCAAATTCAGCCGGATGAACCCGGCCGCCGGCCTCAAACGGATGTTCTCGTTCAAGGCTGTGGTTGAACTGCTCAAGGCATTGGCGAAGTTTCTGATTACCTTGGGCGTGGCGCTGTTGGTATTGTCCGCCGACGTCGACGACTTGCTGCGCATCGCCCACGAACCACTGGACATGGCGATCATCCACAGCGTCTTGCTGGTGGGCTGGAGCACGCTGTGGCTGGCCTGCGGTCTGATCATCATCGCCGCCGTCGACGTGCCGGTGCAGATCTGGGAGAGCATGAAGAAGCTCAAGATGACCAAGCAGGAAGTGCGCGACGAACACAAGGACCAGGAAGGCCGCCCCGAGGTCAAACAACGCATTCGCCAGACCCAGCGCGAAATGTCCCAGCGACGGATGATGGCGGCGATTCCCGAAGCCGACGTGGTCATCACCAACCCGACCCACTACGCGGTCGCGCTCAAGTACGACTCGGAGAAGGGCGGCGCGCCGGTGCTGCTGGCCAAGGGCAGCGACTTCATCGCCCTGAAAATCCGCGAAATCGCAGTGGCCAACAACGTCATGCTGCTCGAGTCGCCTGCGCTGGCGCGCTCGATCTATTACTCAACTGAGCTTGAGCAGGAAATTCCCGGTGGACTGTATCTGGCGGTGGCGCAGGTATTAGCCTACGTCTACCAGATCCGCCAACACCAGGCGGGCAAGGGCAAACGGCCGGACCCGCTCAAGGATGATCTGCCGATTCCACCGGACTTGCGGCGGGATTCCTGACGTTGCTGCGCAGCCTTTTGTCTGAGATTCCCCTTTACTGTCAACTCTGACAGGTGCAGTCGCCGTGATTTTGCAGTTTGATGCAAGATGCAGCTGCGTACTGGCGCGGTCAGGCGAGCGAGTGCAAGGGAGCACGACGATGAAAGGTATTTTCAGCAGCTACGATGAAAAAACCGGCAAAGGCACCATCACGCCGAAGCCGACGGGACGATGCCTTTCCTTTGCCGAAGCCACGAATTTTTTCTGACTGCCAAAGAGTACCGATTCAGCGTTCCATTGGCTGAGGCCTTGCAGGCGAAGATCAAAGTGGGCGGCGAAGTCGAGTTCGAATTGCCCAGGACCAAAAATGGGAAAGTGAAAATCCTTCGGTATTGACCGGCAGTTTGCCCTCATCGCCAAACACCTGAAAAGAAAACCGCCGTCCCGATGATGCGCAACGGCGGTTTTTTTGGGCGATTATTGCCTGTCAGTAGCCTTCGCGAGCAAACTTGATTCCACTTGTAATGCGATCAACCGTCGAAAGTGAGCCTGCTCGCTAAGGGGTCATCCCGGTCAGGAAAACAACCAAGTTCAAGCCCCGCTGTTCTAGATCACTGGTTAAATAAATCCGTTCCCTTTACTCCTGTCCCCTTTTCTCTCAATTCTGATGAGGCGAAGCGTCGACTCACTACCGCAAACACAAGACAGTGTGTCCAGGGCTAGAATGATAAGCATGCTCTCTCCACCCGTGTCCTTCGTTGTACAACCCCCAATACAAACTAACGTCTGAGCGAATTCCATAGGCAGCGGGCTGAGTCACAAAAAATTTAGTTCGGAACAAAACCAGGTCTGACGTTTTTACAGCACGGCCATTCGCATTGACCCACTGATCAATCTTTGAATCAGCTATAAGTGATGGTGAGACAATGCATTGTTCGACGTTGCTTACAGAAACAGAAATTGAGGCATGTTGGCCTGAGCTATCTCTTACATTGATGGTGGTGCTGCCATTACCTTCACTCCAGATTAACCCGACGTCATTGACGTTTGCGATTTTTGGATTATCCGATTGATAAGTAATTTGACCCACTCCTCCTGACGCTTGACGATTTGCTGAGGCTCCAGACGGATGAACACCCGTAAGGCGCCATCTATCGATGTACTGACCACTGGTATTCACGATTGACACTGTCCTGCCTGACAACTCTAAAGGTGAATCATCTATGATGAGTTTTGCACGTACCTTGAGGCCTACATTTAGACTAGGGAACAGAGTAGCGTCGTTTTTGTCCCCGTTGGTGCTGAATCCAACACTAATGTCCACGCGAAGAGATCCATCAACAAGGCGGTCTAGTTCCGAACGCAAAAGCGTTCTGCTCAATTTACCTGGCATTTCAATTTCAATTCCATTAGCCAACGAAATTTCGTAGTCCGATCCATCATCTTTTTTTCCTACGCAAAGCAGCCAGAACTTTTGTCCCTTTGCCATGGCTGTCCAGGTATCGACTGTCACAGTCGCATCGCCATCAAAAGTCGATAAATCAAGTACTTTTCCTTCGTCCGGCCCAATTGCTTGGAGAATTACGGGTGTCGGCAAACGCGGGTCTCCATCAGCGATTGTCATGACATCAAACCTGACTGTTGGTGATTCTCCAGCCGGAACTCCGGTACGAATCAAATCCCACCGCAACTCAATCGCCTTGCCATGCCAAGCCGCCAGAAACGCAGCGCTCAATGAAATCTCTGCAATCCCACCAACAAAATCCACCACCGGAAACGGCGGCGCACCGGCCGGCGCGTTCACCTGGACGAATTGAGCTTTATCGTCTTTCTCTGCTGCGAAGCCTGTTATCTGAAGCTTCACTCCATCCGGATTAGCCAAAACGTCAATCGGCACTGTGGGCGGGTTCAAGGTCGGGGGTGGCAGGTCAAGTTGCAGGCCAATGACGGTATACACCTGATCCGGAAACCGCGTGGCGCTAGCGAAGTCATTGCTCTTGTCCTCCGATACCCAGAATTCCAGTTTCAACAGCGATCCTTCTTTCAATTCTTTCAGAAAAGCTATGAGCAGCGGTTTATCCCAGAACCCCTGACTGACCCAGGTCGCATTCACCTTGTGGGTGTCACCATTCCAGAATTGCAGGACGTGCGCCGAGCCGTCGGGTTTCTGGCCGGTGAGCTTCAGCCACACCTGCTGACCGACCTGGATCCCCGTCCAGTTGCGTGCTCGTAGCGTGGCGTCCTGGCCCCTCAGTGCGGCCACGTCGAGCATGCCGTCCACGGCCTCAGCGATTATCGGCGAGTTGTACACCTTCTGATTGGCGGTGATAGTGATCGGGGTCGTCGCCGACTCATTGTTGTTGGTCAATTGATCGCGCACCCTGGCGAAGACCGAATGGGTGCCGTCGCCAATCAACTGCAATTCGGCAGCCGTCAGGGTATGGGTGATCGGGCTTGTGGGGTTGGGAAATGTGATGCTCCAGGTGCCTATGGTGAGCGTGACCGTGTCGTGAGACCGTGGGTAACCGACGGTGATCGTGATGACTGCCGTCTGCCCCGGTGCGACGCTGGGTGGATGGCTGACGGTGACGGTAGGCGCCGGGTTGTTGTAGAGCAGCTTGAGTGTGGGTGAGTCAGCGTCGTTACCGCTGGCTCGGGTCACTCTGTAGTGGACATCGTTGACACCGTTTGTGAACCAGCTCGCCGGCACGCGCAAAAGAATGCGTTCCTGCTCCTCACCGGGATAGATGGTTTTGCTGATGCCGGTGCTGACTCCGTTGACAAAAATAGTCACGACGTCATAAGCCGCCATGACCCAGTTCCGCAAGCCGGTTATGGGGTCGATGACAAGTTCTACCCCAGATGGAGTGAATGCCGAGAGAGGAAGGCCACCATCGGCAGTACCTGGAGGCAGCACCGGTGTTATCCATTGCGGGGGGTACACGGGATACAAGGCCAGGGCAGCGTTGGCTTCGGTTGAATGGACTTGAACGCTCATTCTGTTCTCCAGGAACAATGGCAGGCAAGGTTCATCACAACGCAGAACGAGGCGCCCGTCACCTGTCAGATCTGACAGGTGGGGACGGTTTTCCGACCAATGGTATCGCTGAAGGGGTGGGCGCTCCTGCGCCGCCGAGAGGCCTAGCTCGCGCAAGCTGCACTCGACAGGATCTTCAGCCGCTGCAAGATTTGCATCCAAGAAGATCAAAATGTGGGAGCGCGCTTGCTCGCCAAAAGGCCGGCTCTCTCACTCGAATCACTCAGCCGAACCGCATCATCCAGGCAACTCCAGATTATCCAGCACCCGATTTACCGCCAGTTCCCCGAGCATGATCAGTTGCGCAATCCCCATCAGCGTTCGGCGCTGCGATGGTTTGACCAGCCCGGCGAATTCCTGGGCGATGGTTTTGGCCGAGGCGAGGGTTTCGCAGGCGTTGGCCAGGAGGTCTTCGTTTTTGGTGTCGGCGGTGACGGCGTACATGGCGCGGGGGCTGAAGGGTGGTGGGGTCGAGCCGGGTGGGCAGAGGTAGTGGTCGAGGGCGCGATCGGCGGCTTCGTGGAGTTTTTTTGAATCGAGGGATTCGTAGGGGGAGGTGGGGTCGGATTCGGGCGGGTTGGGTGTTGGTTTGATCATGGTGAAGCTCCTTTGAAATGGAGCCGCGACAACCTGTCGCTAAACAGGGAGGGTGGCGGCTGTACGCGGGTTAGCGAACCGGTCAAAGGCACCCGGCAGACCCGAAGGTCTCCCGCATACAGCCACCATGACGAAATCGCGAAAATACAGATCCGCAACGAAGCCTGGAACGCTGATGCACCTTTGACTTGAGTTCGAGTCGCTAAACCCGATCGCTGATTCGTCAGCGACCGGACCACGATAGAACTCGACCCCAAAGCGCACAAGCCGGCGGATTCTGGCTTGGCTGTAGGCAATGGCGCAAGGATTTGTAGCCTTGAGACCGTGTCTGCAGGTGTCTTTTAAACAGCTTCGTTTAAATCGACAAAATGCGCCGCATTCGATGGCCTCTTCGCGAGCAGGCTCGCTCCCACAGGGGCCGTATTCCAAATGTCCGATTGGGAATGCATGTCAAACTGTGGGAGCGAGCCTGCTCGCGAAGGGGCCAGCCCAATCAGCCGATAAATCCCAAGTAAAACCGCTCTATTTCATTCCCCGGCAAAAGTTGGAAAGCTTCTTGCAATAGCCGCCCTGCGCCCGTTCGGGGCGTCAAAAGTTTGCTTTAAAGGAACGGGGAAAACCGGTGGATCGCACTCAGTTATTCAATACAGCACGCACCAACGTTGCCGACCTCAGTCGAGGCAATCTGGGCGTGCCGTTGTTGCTGCTGGTCATGCTGGCGATGATGATGTTGCCGGTACCGCCGTTCCTGCTCGACGTCTTCTTTACCTTCAACATTGCCCTGTCCATCGTCGTCCTGCTGGTCTGCGTGTACGCGCTGCGGCCGCTGGATTTCGCCGTGTTTCCGACGATCCTGCTGGTGGCGACGTTGCTGCGACTGGCGCTGAACGTGGCCTCGACGCGAGTGGTCATGCTCCACGGTCAGGACGGCCACGCCGCTGCCGGTAAGGTGATTCAGGCCTTCGGTGAGGTGGTGATTGGCGGTAACTACGTGGTCGGTATCGTGGTCTTCGCGATCCTCATGATCATCAACTTCGTCGTGGTGACCAAGGGTGCCGGGCGGATTTCCGAGGTGAGCGCGCGCTTCACCCTCGATGCGATGCCCGGCAAACAAATGGCGATCGACGCCGACCTCAACGCCGGCCTGATCGACCAGAATCAAGCCAAGTCGCGCCGTCAGGAAGTCGCCCAGGAGGCGGAGTTCTACGGTTCGATGGACGGTGCCAGCAAGTTTGTCCGTGGTGACGCGATCGCCGGCCTGCTGATTCTGTTCATCAACCTCATCGGCGGCATGGCCGTGGGTATCTTCCAGCATGGCATGAGCTTCGGCGACGCGGGCAAGGTTTACGCCTTGCTGACCATCGGTGACGGTTTAGTGGCGCAATTGCCATCACTGTTGTTATCTACAGCAGCGGCGATCATGGTGACCCGTGCTTCCGGCTCGGAAGACATGGGCAAGCAGATCAACCGCCAGATGTTCGCCTCGCCGAAAGCGCTGGCCGTGGCCGCTGGTTTGATGGCGGTGATGGGTCTGGTGCCGGGCATGCCGCACTTCTCCTTCCTGAGCATGGCCGCGCTGGCTGCGGGCGGCGCGTACCTGTTCTGGAAAAAGCAGAACGTTGCCAAGGTTGTCGCGCTGGAAGAGGTCAAGCGTCAGCAGGAACTGCTGCCGTCGCCAGCCCGCGCCATGGAAACCAAAGAGCTGGGCTGGGACGACGTGACGCCGATCGACATGATCGGCCTGGAAGTCGGCTATCGCCTGATTCCGCTGGTGGACCGCAATCAGGGTGGGCAATTGCTCGCGCGGATCAAGGGTGTGCGCAAGAAGCTCTCGCAGGATCTGGGCTTCCTGATGCCGACCGTGCACATCCGCGACAACCTCGATCTGGCGCCGAGCGCTTATCGCTTGACGCTGATGGGCGTGATTCTCGCTGAGGCCGAGATCTACCCGGACCGCGAACTGGCGATCAACCCCGGCCAGGTGTATGGCTCGCTCAACGGGATCAACGCCAAAGATCCGGCTTTCGGCCTGGAAGCGGTGTGGATCGAAATCAGCCAGCGTGCGCAGGCGCAATCGCTCGGCTACACCGTGGTCGACGCCAGCACCGTGGTCGCCACCCACTTGAACCAGATTCTGTACAAGCACTCCAGTGAGCTGATCGGCCACGAGGAAGTGCAGCAACTCATGCAATTGCTGGCCAAGAGCTCGCCGAAACTGGCTGAAGAGCTGGTGCCGGGCGTGGTTTCGCTGTCGCAGTTGCTCAAGGTTCTGCAAGCGCTCCTCGCCGAGCACGTGCCGGTGCGCGACATCCGCAGCATCGCCGAGGCGATCGCGAACAACGCCGCGAAGAGTCAAGATACCGCCGCGCTGGTCGCCGCTGTGCGGGTCGGCGTATCGCGCGCCATCGTCCAAAGCATTGTAGGCACTGAGTCCGAGCTGCCTGTAATCACATTGGAACCAAGGTTGGAACAGATATTGCTCAATAGTCTGCAGAAGGCAGGACAAGGCTCGGAAGAGGGCGTTCTGCTGGAGCCGAGCATGGCCGAGAAGCTGCAACGTTCGTTGATCGAAGCGGCCCAGCGGCAGGAAATGCAAGGCCAACCGGTGATCCTGCTGGTAGCAGGCCCGATTCGCGCGATGCTCTCGCGCTTCGGTCGCCTCGCAGTGCCAGGGCTGCATGTACTGGCCTACCAGGAAGTACCGGACAACAAGCAAGTGACCATCGTTGCGACAGTAGGGCCCAACGGCTGAGGTAGTGGTTTATGCAAGTTAAGCGTTTTTTCGCCGCCGATATGCGTCAGGCCATGAAGCTGGTTCGCGATGAGCTGGGCGCTGATGCCGCCATCATCGGCAACCGCCGCATTGCTGGCGGCGTCGAGTTGACGGCGGCTCTGGATTACAAATTGTCGGCGCTGGCGCCACGGGTTCCGAACATGGAACTCGAAGACGAGCTGCGCAAGACCCAGTCGCGCATCGTCACCGCCCAGGCCGAGCTGAGCCTGCGTGGCGAAGCCGACGGCAACACCAATCAGCAGTTGTTCGCCGGGCTGCCGTTGACCGCAGGCCTGCCGCTGACTGCTGCCGAACCACTGAGCGAGCCGACCTACGCCGCACCGACGCGCCCGGCCGCAGCGCCTGCGCAGGCCTCGGCGGGTGTCGATCCGCGTGCACTGGATTCGATGCGTTTTGAATTGAACAGCTTGCGCGAGTTGATGGAAGTGCAGCTCGGCACCCTGGCCTGGAATCAGCTGCAAGGCAGCCGTCCGGCCCAGGCCAATCTGTATCGCCGTCTGCAGCGCATCGGCCTGTCCGGCCCGCTGTCGCGCGACCTGTTGGCGATGATCACCGATATCGAAGAGCCGCGTCAGGCCTGGCGCATGCTGCTCGCGCACCTGGCGCGGATGATTGCCGTACCGGAAGTCGAGCCGCTGGAAGAGGGCGGTGTGATTGCCATGGTCGGCCCCGCCGGCATGGGCAAGACCACCACGCTGGCCAAGCTCGCCGCGCGTTACGTGCTCAAGTACGGCGCGCAGAACGTCGCACTGGTGAGCATGGACAGCTTCCGCATCGGCGCGCAGGAACAACTGAAAACCCTCGGACGCATCCTCAACGTGCCGGTGACGCACGTCGATCCGGGCCAGTCGCTGGTGCAGGCATTGGATCCACTGCTACGCAAACGCGTGGTTTTGATCGATACTGCCGGGCTGCAAGCCAGTGATCCGGCGTTGCGCATGCAGCTTGAGAGCCTGGCCGGGCGTGGCATTCGCTCAAAAAATTATCTGGTCCTGGCAACCACCAGCCAGAAACAGGTTCTAACCGCCGCTTATCACAGTTACAAGCGTTGCGGGCTGGCCGGTTGCATCCTGACTAAACTGGATGAAACGGCCAGTCTCGGCGAAGTGTTGAGCCTGGCGATCAGTCATGAATTGCCGGTCGCGTACCTGACCGATGGCCCACGGATTCCGGATGATCTGCATCTGCCGCGTCGTCATCAATTGGTCAGCCGCGCCGTCAGCGTGCAAATGCAGGAAGAACCCAGCGAAGAAGCCATGGCTGACATGTTCGCTGATATCTATCACAGCCCGACCAAGCAGGTTGGCTGAGGTAATCATGAACAGTTTTTGTACCTACATCGATGGTCTGCCACGCATTGTTCCGATCAGGAACGCGCAGCCAGTAATGTGGCCTCCGTCTATGCAAGACAAGGTAAAGAAATAACATGGGCAGCATGCATCCCGTACAGGTGATCGCGGTGACCGGCGGCAAAGGTGGCGTCGGCAAGACTAACGTGTCAGTGAACTTGTCGCTGGCGCTGGCAGAGCTTGGCCGTCGGGTCATGCTGCTGGACGCCGACCTGGGCCTGGCGAACGTCGACGTTCTGCTGGGGCTGACACCCAAGCGCACACTGGCCGACGTTATCGAAGGCCGTTGCGAACTGCGCGACGTGCTGTTGCAAGGCCCGGGCGGGATTCGCATCGTGCCGGCGGCCTCCGGCACGCAGAGCATGGTGCACCTGAGCCCGGCGCAACACGCCGGCCTGATCCAGGCGTTCAGCGACATCGGCGACAATCTCGACGTGCTGGTGATCGACACCGCTGCGGGTATTGGTGACTCGGTAGTCAGTTTCGTTCGTGCCGCGCAAGAGGTGTTGCTGGTGGTCTGCGACGAGCCGACTTCGATCACCGACGCTTACGCGCTGATCAAGTTGCTCAACCGCGACTACGGCATGAACCGCTTCCGCGTGCTGGCCAACATGGCGCAGAGCCCGCAAGAAGGGCGCAACCTGTTCGCCAAGTTGACCAAGGTCACGGATCGCTTCCTCGACGTCGCCCTACAATACGTCGGCGCCGTGCCATACGACGAAAGCGTGCGCAAGGCAGTGCAGAAGCAGCGCGCCGTCTACGAAGCCTTTCCCCGTTCCAAGTGCGCACTGGCCTTCAAAGCCATCGCCCAGAAGGTCGATACCTGGCCGCTGCCCGCCAACCCGCGCGGGCATCTGGAATTTTTCGTCGAGCGTCTCGTGCAGCAAACCGCAGGGCCTGTGATATGACCGCCAGTGGCATGAATCTTTACAAAAAGTCGGCGCGTGACGCGCAATACGAATTGATCGAGCGTTACGCGCCACTGGTCAAGCGCATTGCCTATCACTTGCTGGCGCGCCTGCCGGCCAGCGTGCAGGTCGAAGACCTGATCCAGGCCGGGATGATCGGTTTGCTGGAAGTCTCGACCAAATACGACGCCAGCAAAGGCGCCAGTTTCGAAACGTACGCGGGCATTCGAATCCGCGGCGCGATGCTCGATGAAGTGCGCAAAGGGGATTGGGCACCACGCTCGGTTCACCGTAATACCAGGATGGTCAGCGACGCGATTCGCTCGATTGAAGCTAAAACCGGCCGTGACGCTAAAGATCACGAGGTTGCGGCCGAACTCCAATTGAGTCTCGACGATTACTACGGGATTCTGAATGACACCTTGGGCAGTCGCCTGTTCAGTTTCGACGACCTCTTGCAGGACGGCGAACACGAAGGGCTGCACGAGGATGGCGCCAGTGCTCATATGGAGCCGTCACGCGATCTGGAAGATGAACGCTTTCAGGCGGCGCTGGCGGACGCGATTGCCAATTTGCCGGAGCGTGAGCGACTGGTGTTGGCGCTGTACTACGACGAAGAGCTGAACCTCAAGGAAATCGGTGAAGTCCTTGGCGTCAGTGAATCGCGGGTCAGCCAGTTACACAGCCAGTGCGCGGCCCGTCTGCGGGGGCGTTTGGGGGAGTGGCGAGCGCGCTGAAGGCAGTGTGGGGACACTGCGAAACGAGGCTGGTGCGGTGATGAACGGCGCCGGTCTCGATCCGTTGTGCTCCAGACAAACTTTAAGTGCTGCGCCGATTGATTGAAGTGGCGCGTCCAGGTGCTGGGCGCGTTTAAGACTGCTTGGAGGTCGAATTGAACAAAGACATGAAAATCCTCATCGTTGATGACTTCTCAACGATGCGGCGGATCATCAAGAACCTGCTGCGCGATCTTGGGTTCACCAACACCGTCGAGGCCGACGATGGCACCACTGCCATTCCGGTGCTCAACAGCGGCAGCATCGACTTTCTGGTAACGGACTGGAACATGCCGGGCATGACCGGTATCGACCTGCTGCGTCACGTGCGCGCCGATGAAAAACTCAAGCACCTCCCGGTGTTGATGGTGACTGCTGAAGCCAAGCGCGAGCAGATCATCGAGGCCGCTCAGGCCGGTGTGAACGGTTACGTGGTCAAACCTTTCACGGCTCAAGCGTTGAAAGACAAAATCGAGAAGATTTTCGAACGCATCGGCTGATGAATGCGCGGGGGAGCTATGGAGCATAACGAATCATCACAGGGCGATTTCGAATCGACCCTGAAAAAACACGCGGTCGAACTGGTCGAGAGCCTTGAAAAAGGCAAGTTCGGCGACGCGGTGCAACTGATCCATGAGCTCAATCAGACCCGTGACCGCGGCCTGTATCAGGAAGTGGGCAAGCTCACACGTGAACTGCACAGTGCGATCGTCAATTTCCAGATCGATCCGCACATGCCGCAGGCCGAGGAAGTGTCGCAAATCACCGACGCCACCGAACGCCTGGGCTATGTGGTCAAGCTGACGGAAGCCGCGGCCAACCGCACCATGGATCTGGTGGAAAGCGCCACGCCGGTGGTCAACAGTCTGGCTGATGAAGCGCAGACGTTGAGCGCCGATTGGGGCCGCTTCATGCGTCGCGAGGTCGGGGCTGAAGAGTTCCGTGAACTGGCGCGCCGGGTCGACGGTTTTCTGTCACGCAGCAGCACGGACAACCGTGCGGTGTCGAGCAACCTCAACGACATCCTGCTTGCTCAGGATTACCAGGACCTCACAGGTCAAGTGATCAAGCGTGTGACCCAACTGGTCACCGAAGTCGAAAGCAATCTGCTCAAACTCGTGCTCATGGCCAGTCAGGTCGACCGCTTTGCGGGCATCGAACATGACCGCGCCGCAATGCTTGCTGAAAAAGATCCACAAAAACATCTCTCGCAGGGTGAAGGTCCGCAGATTCATGCCGATAAACGAGAAGACGTTGTGTCCGGTCAGGACGATGTGGACGATTTGTTATCCAGCCTTGGATTCTAGAGTTTCGGAATTCGGGTTTTTTGGGTTTTTAGACCTGTAGGAGCACCCCATTAATGAGCTTCGGCGCCGATGAAGAGATCCTTCAGGATTTCCTGGTTGAGGCCGGCGAGATTCTTGAGCAACTGTCCGAACAACTGGTCGAGCTGGAAAGCCGCCCGGATGATGCAGATCTGCTCAATGCAATTTTTCGCGGTTTCCACACTGTAAAAGGGGGCGCCGGCTTCCTTCAGCTCAATGAGCTGGTGGAGTGCTGTCACATCGCCGAAAACGTCTTCGACATCCTGCGCAAGGGTGAGCGTCGCGTTGATGCAGAACTGATGGACGTGGTGCTCGAAGCACTGGACGCGGTGAACAGCATGTTCAGCGAAGTCCGTGAGCGTGCACCGATCACCGCTGCCACGCCGGAACTGCTGGCCGCGCTGGCGCGTCTGGCCGAACCGCAATCGGCGGATGAAGCCCCGGCTTCGCCGGTTGCCGAGATGATCGAAGAACTGGTCGTTGAAAGCGACTCCTCGGACGACATCACCGATAACGAATTCGAACAACTGCTGGACTCGCTGAATGCCGTCAAGGCCCAGGCTGAGGCTCCGGCCGCTGCTGTGGCGCCCGCGCCGGTTGCCGACACGGCGGCGAGCGATGAAATCACCGACGCCGAATTTGAATCGCTGCTCGATCAGCTGCACGGCAAGGGCCAGTTTGCTGTCGATGCGGTCGCTTCGGCGGCACCAGCAGCGCCGGCTGCTCCGGCCGCGCCTGCTGCGGGTGACAGCTCGGACATCACCGACGACGAATTCGAAGCCTTGCTCGATCAGTTGCACGGCAAGGGCAACTTCGCCGTTGACGCGCTGGAATCGGCCATCGCTTCGGCCCCGTCAGCACCTGCTGCACCGGCAGCCGCTGCGGCCGGCAGTGATCTGATCAGCGATCACGAATTCGAATCGCTGCTCGACGAATTGCACGGCAAAGGCAAGTTTGACGCCAGCGCTGCGACTGCCGGCTCCGTGTCGAGCGTCGCCACGCCAGCGGCGAAAGCTCCGGCTGCCGCTGCTGCGCCGAAGCCTGCCGCCAAGCCTGAGCCGAAAGCCGAGGCGCCGAAACCGGCCGCCGCTGCTGCACCGGCTCCGGCCCGTGCGCCAGCCGCTGCACCGGCAGAAAAACCGGCCAGCGAAGCGGAAACCACCGTGCGCGTCGACACCGCGCGGCTCGACGAGATCATGAACATGGTCGGCGAGCTGGTGCTGGTGCGTAACCGTCTGGTGCGTCTGGGCCTCAACAGCGGCGACGAAGCCATGTCCAAGGCTGTGTCGAACCTCGACGTGGTCACCGCTGACCTGCAGACCGCCGTGATGAAAACGCGGATGCAGCCGATCAAGAAGGTCTTCGGGCGCTTCCCGCGTCTGGTTCGCGACCTCGCACGTCAGCTCAAGAAAGAGATCAACCTGGAACTGGTGGGCGAAGAAACCGACCTCGACAAAAACCTTGTCGAGGCTCTGGCCGACCCGCTGGTCCACTTGGTGCGCAACGCCGTCGACCACGGCATCGAGTCGCCGGAAGAACGCGAAGCATCGGGCAAGGCCCGTGGCGGTCGCGTGGTGCTGGCGGCCGAGCAGGAAGGCGACCATATCCTGCTGTCGATCTCCGACGACGGCAAAGGCATGGACCCGAACGTCCTGCGTTCGATCGCGGTAAAACGCGGTGTGATGGACAAGGACGCCGCCGATCGCCTGAGCGATACCGAGTGCTACAACCTGATTTTCGCTCCGGGTTTCTCGACCAAGACCGAAATCTCCGACGTGTCCGGCCGTGGTGTCGGCATGGACGTGGTGAAGACCAAGATTTCCCAGCTCAACGGTTCGATCAACATCTACTCGACCAAGGGCCAGGGTTCGAAGATCGTCATCAAGGTGCCGCTGACCCTGGCGATCATGCCGACGCTGATGGTCATGCTGGGCAATCAGGCGTTCGCGTTCCCGCTGGTCAACGTCAACGAAATCTTCCACCTCGACCTGTCGACCACCAACGTCGTCGACGGTCAGGAAGTGGTGATCGTGCGCGACAAGGCGCTGCCATTGTTCTACCTCAAGCGCTGGCTGGTCAGCTCCGCCGCTCACGAAGAGCAGCGCGAAGGCCATGTGGTGATTCTTTCGGTGGGCACTCAGCGCATCGGCTTCGTCGTCGATCAACTGGTCGGCCAGGAAGAAGTGGTCATCAAGCCATTGGGCAAAATGCTCCAGGGAACTCCGGGCATGTCCGGCGCCACCATCACCGGTGACGGCCGCATTGCGCTGATTCTCGATGTTCCAAGCATGCTCAAGCGTTACGCCACAAAGCGTATTTGAATCCGGGGCGGCGGCGCGATGACGCGCCGCTGCACCTAATGGAGTGTTTATGGCAGTCAAAGTCCTGGTGGTGGACGATTCGGGTTTTTTCCGCCGCCGCGTCTCGGAAATTCTTTCGGCGGATCCGAGCATCCAGGTGGTCGGCACGGCCACCAACGGTAAAGAGGCGATCGATCA
Organism: Pseudomonas sp. 1L-E-NC-VB-C3; assembly: GCF_057291535.1. NCBI lineage: Bacteria > Pseudomonadati > Pseudomonadota > Gammaproteobacteria > Pseudomonadales > Pseudomonadaceae > Pseudomonas > Pseudomonas sp. 1L-E-NC-VB-C3. Next base: position 180,975 of record NZ_JBXAWD010000007.1, read on the forward strand.
GGCCATGGCCCTCAAGCCTGACGTGATCACCATGGACTACGAGATGCCGATGATGGACGGCATCACGGCAGTGCGGCACATCATGCAGCGCTGCCCGACCCCGGTGTTGATGTTCTCCTCGCTGACCCACGAAGGCGCGCGGGTAACCCTCGATGCGCTGGACGCCGGCGCGGTGGATTTCCTGCCGAAGAATTTCGAAGACATCTCGCGCAACCCCGAAAAGGTCAAGCAGTTGCTGTGTGAGAAAGTCCACAGCATCTCGCGCAGTAACCGTCGTTTCAGTGCCTACAGCGCGCCGGCTCCCGCCGCTGCGCCAGCGCCGACGCCTGCTCCGGCAGCGTCGAGCTACGGCAGCCACACGAGCCACAGCAGCCCTGTCCCGGCACGTCCGGCACCTGCGCCTGCGCCTGCCCGTGCATCCGCTGCCAGCGCTTCGTCGCCGGCTCCGAAACGCAAAGCCTACAAACTGGTTGCCATCGGCACCTCGACGGGCGGCCCGGTCGCGCTGCAACGCGTACTGACGCAGTTGCCGGCGAACTTCCCGGCGCCGATCGTGCTGATCCAGCACATGCCGGCGGCGTTCACCAAGGCGTTTGCCGAGCGTCTCGACAAGCTCTGCCGCATCAGCGTCAAGGAAGCCGAGGATGGCGACATCCTGCGTCCGGGCCTGGCGCTGCTGGCGCCGGGTGGCAAGCAGATGATGATCGACGGCCGTGGCGCGGTGAAGATTTTGCCGGGTGACGAACGTCTGAATTACAAGCCGTGCGTGGACATTACCTTCGGTTCTGCAGCCAAGTCTTACGGCGACAAAGTTCTGGCAGTGGTGCTGACCGGCATGGGCGCCGACGGCCGCGAAGGCGCGCGTCTGCTCAAGCAGGGCGGCAGTTCGGTGTGGGCGCAGGACGAAGCTAGCTGCGTGATCTACGGCATGCCGATGGCCATCGTCAAAGCCGATCTGGCTGACGCGGTGTATGGTCTGGACGACATCGGCAAGCACATCGTCGAGGCGTGTATCTGATGGATGTTCTCAGCCTAATCGGCCTCATCATGGCGTTCGTCGCCATCATCGGCGGCAACTACCTTGAAGGCGGTCACCTCGGCGCGCTGGCCAACGGCCCGGCAGCGCTGATCGTGCTGGGCGGCACGGTCGGTGCTGCGCTGCTGCAATCGCCGATGAGTGCGTTCAAGCGCGCCATGCAGATTCTCGGCTGGATCTTCTTTCCGCCGCGTGTCGATCTGGCCGGCGGCATCGACCGCGTGGTCAATTGGAGCCTGACGGCGCGCAAGGAAGGCTTGCTTGGCCTCGAAGGCGTAGCCGACGCCGAGCCTGACAGCTATTCGCGCAAGGGCCTGCAATTGCTGGTCGACGGCGCCGAGCCGGAAGCCATTCGCAGCATTCTCGAAGTGGATTTCTACACCCAGGAATCCCGCGACATCGAAGCGGCCAAGGTCTTTGAGAGCATGGGCGGCTACGCGCCGACCATCGGCATCATCGGTGCGGTGATGGGCCTGATTCACGTGATGGGCAACCTCGCTGATCCGTCGCAACTGGGTAACGGCATTGCCGTGGCGTTCGTCGCGACCATCTATGGCGTGGCCAGTGCCAACCTGATCCTCTTGCCGGTCGCGGCCAAGCTCAAGTCCATCGCGTTGCGGCAGTCGCGTTATCGCGAAATGTTGCTGGAAGGAATTCTGTCGATCGCCGAAGGTGAAAACCCTCGTTCCATTGAGTTGAAGCTGCAAGGCTTCATGGACTAAGGGAATAACCTCATGGCTCGTCGTCGCCACCAGGAAGAACACGTCAATCACGAGCGCTGGCTCGTGTCCTACGCGGATTTCATCACTTTGCTGTTCGCGTTTTTCGTGGTGATGTACTCGATCTCGTCGATCAACGAAGGCAAATACAAAGTCATTTCCGAAGCGCTGATCGGCGTGTTTACCGACTCTGACCGCTCGCTCAAACCGATTCCGATCGGCGACGAACGACCGAAAACCGTGACCCCGGCCAAGCCGCTGGTCAAGGATGCCGAACAGGTCGACGCCGGTATTTCCGGGGCCAGCGATCCGCTGAAAAGCATCGCCGATGACATCAGTGCCGCCTTCGGTGACTTGATCAGCTCCAACCAGATGACCGTGCGCGGCAACGAGTTGTGGGTCGAGATCGAGCTCAATTCCAGCCTGTTGTTTGGCAGCGGCGATGCCATGCCGAGCGACATCGCGTTCAACATCATCGACAAGGTCGCGGCGATCCTCAAACCGTTCGATAACCCGATCCACGTCGAAGGCTTCACCGACGATCAACCGATCCGCACCGCGCAGTACCCGACCAACTGGGAACTGTCCTCGGCGCGCTCGGCGAGCATCGTGCGCATGCTCGCCATGCAGGGCGTAAACCCTGGGCGACTGGCGTCGGTGGGCTACGGCGAATTCCAGCCAGTGGCCAACAATGCCACGGTCGAAGGCCGGGCGAAGAACCGTCGAGTGGTGCTGGTGGTGTCGCGCAATCTCGATGTACGCCGCAGCCTCACCGGCACCGGAACCGCCAATGCGCAACCTGATGCGGCGTTGAAGCGCGCTGGCACACAAACTGCACCGACCCCGGTCAAGACGCCGGGACGCGAGAGTGCCGTCAATTCTCCGTCGCCCGCATTAACACGCTGAAGCATGTCTCGGCCAGCCGTCTGGCCGGGAGGAACGAACTGAATGAGAGTCTGGGCAGTCGCCAATCAAAAGGGTGGTGTCGGTAAAACCACATCCTCCATCGCTCTAGCCGGGTTGCTGGCCGAGGCGGGCAAGCGCGTGGTTGTGGTCGATCTCGACCCGCACGGCTCGATGACCAGCTATTTCGGCTACGACCCCGACAGCCTGGAGCACAGCAACTACGATCTGTTTCTGCACAAGGGCAGCGTGCCGCAAGGCCTGCCGGGGCAGTTGCTGTTGTCGACCAGCGACGAGCGCATTTCCCTGCTGCCATCGAGCACTGCACTGGCCACCCTTGAGCGGCAGTCGCCGGGGCAGAGTGGCTTGGGCCTGGTGATCGCCAAGAGTCTGGCGCAATTGTGGCAGGACTTCGATTACGCGATCATCGACAGCCCGCCGTTGCTCGGTGTGCTGATGGTCAACGCCCTCGCGGCGAGCCAGCAACTGGTGATCCCGGTGCAGACCGAGCACTTGGCCGTGAAAGGTCTGGAGCGCATGGTCAACACCCTGGCGATGATCAATCGTTCGCGCAAACAACCGTTGCCGTTCAGCATCGTGCCGACTTTGTTCGACCGCCGCACGCAGGCGTCGATGGGCACCTTGCGTGTGCTGCGTGACAAATTTCCCGAAGACATCTGGCACGGCTACATCCCGGTCGATACCCGTCTGCGCGACGCCAGCCGGGCGGGCGTCACGCCTTCGCAATTCGACGGCAAGAGCCGTGGCGTGCTGGCCTATCGTGCGCTGCTCAAGCACCTGCTCGCGCAGCAACTTGTTCCGCAGGTGGCCTGAGCATGATCTTTATTCGCTTGCCCGAACCCTGTGGGAGCGAGCCTGCTCGCGAAGCGGACAACGCGGTTTCCCTGTCAGGCGCTGATCACCGATGAACCGCCCAGTGAAACTCACGTCACGTCCGCAACAGGCCTTGCAGTCCTATCTGGCAGACCTGTTGCTCGACCTGCCCGAGGACTTGCCTGCGCCGGTCGAAGCGCCGCCGCCAGTCGTCGAACAGGCGCAGCCTGAAGTGGTGGAAAGCACCGAGGCCATGGACGAGTTCCAGGCCGCGGTGCTGGAAGAACAGGCCCGCGACGCGCAGAAATCCGTCGCTCCAATTGCCGCGCCCGCTGCTGCCCCCGTGGCCAAAGCGCCAGTCGCGCTGATCGACGAACCGCGCGCGCCGCTGTCGACCTTGGCGCCGCTGCTGCAAACGCAATTATTGACCGTGCCGGAACCCGAGCCGGAGCCAGAACCCGCGCCGCAGATTGCGGAGCCGAAGGTGCTGGTCCCGCCGCTGGTCGAAGTGCACCTGCCACCGAACAACCCGCCGCCACCGGTCGAACCCGATGGCCGTCCGGCCTGGGCTGCCGATGCATTCGAATGCTTGCTGTTCGACGTTGCCGGGCTGACCCTGGCGGTGCCGCTGGTGTGCCTCGGCTCGATCTATTCGCTGGCCGGCCACGAGCTGACGCCGCTGTTTGGTCAGCCGGAGTGGTTCCTCGGGATTCTGCCGAGCCAGGCTGGCAACCTGAAAGTTCTGGACACCGCGCGCTGGGTCATGCCGGATCGTTACCGCGATGACTTCCGGCAGGGCCTGCAATACGTGATTTCGGTACAAGGTTACGAGTGGGGGCTGGCAGTGCATCAGGTCAGCCGCTCGTTGCGCCTGGACCCGAATGAAATCAAATGGAGAAGTCACCGGGGTCAGCGGCCATGGCTCGCCGGCACCGTGATCGAGCACATGTGTGCATTGCTTGACGTATCCGCGCTGGCCGAGTTGATCGCCAGCGGCGGGGCAAAGCACTTGAGTGGCAACAAGCCGCTACATAAACCGACATAGCAGCCGACATAACAATCAGGCGATGGCATTTTCCAATGCCACCACACAGAACACACACCGCCCGGGGCGGTTTTTTCGAGGGGTCAGGGTATGAGTAGTCAGGCGTCGAATGCAAAAGGTTCTGAAGATCCGATCCTGCAATGGGTGACCTTCAAACTGGATAACGAAACCTACGGCATCAACGTGATGCGCGTGCAGGAAGTGCTGCGCTACACCGAGATCGCGCCGGTGCCGGGTGCACCGAGCTACGTGCTGGGCATCATCAACCTGCGCGGTAACGTGGTCACCGTGATCGACACCCGTCAGCGCTTCGGCCTGCACAGCGGCGAGATCAGCGACAACACCCGTATCGTCATCATCGAAGCCGACAAGCAAGTCGTTGGCATCATGGTCGACAGCGTGGCCGAAGTGGTTTACCTGCGTCAGTCGGAAATCGAAACTGCGCCGAACGTCGGTAACGAAGAATCGGCCAAGTTCATTCAGGGCGTGTGCAACAAGAACAACGAACTGCTGATTCTGGTCGAGCTGGACAAGATGATGAGCGAAGAAGAATGGTCGGAACTGGAGAGCATCTGATTTGATTCTCGAGGTTGCGGTAATTGTTCTGTTCCTGTTCTGGGCCGGCACGCTGGCGATGTTCGTCTCGTACATCAAGGCGCAGCGAGTGATCGCTGCACAGCAGGCCCAGGGTGATGCGCTGCGTGATCAGCGCATCAAGGAACTGGCCAAACGCGTCGACGACTACCAGAACGGCAACGTGCGCATGGGCGAGGCCCTGCACGAGTTGCGCGCGGTGGTAAGCCCGTTGCCGGACAAGATCGTTGCACTTGAACAACGCGACCCGTCGAGCCTGTCATTCGCCCAGGCGGCGAAACTGGTGGGCATGGGCGCCAGCGTCGATGAACTGACTCAGTCGTGCGGCTTGACCCAGGCTGAGGCGGAGTTGATGCGCAAGTTGCACAAGGGCAGCTAGGGGCTTCAAGCTTCAAGCGGCAAGCAAGATCAAAAGATCGCATCGGAGGCAGCGCCTGCATAAATCTCGTGTAAGCGCTGTCGAAGGCTGCGATCTTTTTTCTCGATTGCATCGCAGGCATAGCGATCCGCAGTTGTCCGGATCAGCTCGCCGAAGTTTTTGTGTAACTGATCAGTTGATACAGGGCTTTCTGCTCACCGTTACCGCCGAAGTCGGCGTTGCCCCAGGCCACTACCCGACGATCTGCCCTGAGTGCCACGAAGGTATCGCCTCCTCCGTACACAGCACGCACGTCAGTGAGCAAATGGGCAACTGCGCTGGTATCGCCGCCGCCGTTCTCTCTTCCCCACGCAACTGCCACGCCGTTGCTGCGCAATGCTACGACCGCGTCTTGGTTGGCATTAATGGCGACAATGTCTCTCAACTGGCGAATGTCTGGCGGAATGTTAACGATATCGCTGGGGAGGGTAGCCCAAGCGTGCACTGAGCCATCCCCGCACAGTACGACAAATCCGGATCCGGAGCCTATGACGTGGACGATGTCGTTGCGACTGGCAATCTCTTCTGGCATGGGCGGCATATGTCCCCATACGACCAGTGCGCCATTGCTTCTGCATGCTGCAAAGGCTGAGCTGTTACTGGCCAGGTCGACGATATCTCTCAGCGCTGCGATGTCCGACGGCACTTGGCCTCCAAGCGATTCATGCCCCCATGCGCGCACTTGGCCATTGTCGCTCAGTACTGCGAAAGCATGAGTCGAGCAAGCCAGTCTGGTTATGTCGGTGAGCAACGCGATATCGTCCGGCAGCTGCGCTGAATGGTCATGATAGCCCCAACAGACGACGTTGCCAGTGCTGCGCAGCGCGGCGAAACCATACTGGCCACCCGACGCTTGCATGATATCGGTCAAATCGGCGATTTCGGGCGGAAGTGCGCCTCCCATCTCGGGCATGCCCCATGCGACAAGCTTGCGCGATTCAAGAAGGGCTACGAAAACATAAGTGCTTCCCGACACCGCGACAACCGTATTCAGCTGTGCGATATCTTCGGGGACGGTCCCGCTGGGCTGAAGTCCCCAAGCGAGGACATTGCCTTGCGCGCGCCGAATCGCAAAGGCTCTCATCCCCGCCGACAACTCTACGACGTCGTGCGCTTCTCTTACCGGTTCCGGCAAAGTGCCGCCGCCATCGACGTGACCCCATGCATGGACTGCCCGGCTGTCCAAAACAGCGCACAGGGCGAATGATGTACCGATAATGTTTGACGGGTTCAGGGTTATCCGTTTCTTGCCCGACCAGACGACCAGTTCCTCATAAGGCCGGACATCGAAAAATTCGCTACCAGTGGCTGGCTGCTTGTCTCCAACATACTGCCACGTGACGTTCAACGGTTTGAGCGTTGAGGCGTCCAGCGCTACAAGTCGCCAGCTGCGCGTGTAGAAGTTGCCAAGACCACCCCGATTGCCGCGTGCGCCCATGACCAGCAGTCCGCCTTCAGCGTTTATCTTCAGGGGCAATTCATCTTTCTCGTTTGGCATGGAATCAATCCCTCGAGATTGTGGACCTGCGGGCAACCTGGTCAGGTCTGGTCCGTAATCAAGCGCTGCGGGATCGGGCATGCGCTACTGTCAGACCTGACAGTAGCGACAAACGGTATATGGCAGGGCGCAGAAGAGACTGCGACTGCGGCTCAGTAGTCATCCCCGCGCGCGGTGATGTCCTTCTCGACCATCGGCGCGTTCGGGTCCTGTCCATCGGGGAATTTGCCCTTCAGATTCCAGGCAAACGCGATGATCTCGGCAATGGTGCGATAGAGCTCTTCGGGAATGCTGTCGCCCAGTTCCATCCGCGCCAACAGGCGCACCAGTTCTGCGTTCTCGTAGATCGGCACTTCGTAATCGCGGGCGATACGCAGGATTTCTTCGGCCAGTTCCTCGTCGCCCTTGGCAGTGAGGGTCGGGGCGTGGTTGCCGTCGTATTTGAGGGCGATGGCCTGGCGTGGGGCGGTGGAATCGTTCATGCGGTTTCGTCGACCCAGCGGTGTTCGAGGCGGGTTTGGTTGCCTTGCGGCGGGGTGCCGTGGTGGCAGTCGAGGTCGCCGACGTTGAGCCCGGAATCGAGCAAGCGCTGGCGCAGGGCGAACAGGTTGTTCTCGATCAGGTCGGCGGTGTACGGCCGCTCGGCCCACAGCTGACTGGACAGGCTGCCGGCGATCAATTGCGCCTGAATCTGCATTGGCCCGAGCGGTTCCAGATCGAAGGCCAGATCGACGCGCCACAATTGCTGTTTGGCTTCGCGTTCATCGCGGCGTTCATGCGGCTGCGGTTCGCGCTCCGGCGCTTCTTCACGCTGGAATTTGACCTGCAACGGCACGATGTCTTGCAAATTGCGCATGGGGATTTCCAGTTGCCAAGTGCTGAGCAGGCGGCCATCGTCGGTGACGCCGGTCTGTTCCAGGCTCGACAACTGATGGCTTTGCAGACGCGACACCGCTGCGGCGGCGAGGCGCAGCAGTTGTTCGAGATCACTTTCGCCTTCGAGTTTCGCCAGCAGTCGTTCGGGCAACGGGAAGCTGCTCGGCACCGGTTTGGCGCTGACCTGGCCGAGGGTGCCGAGGGCGTTCCGGACGAAACTCGGCAGCGCTTGCGCCAGGGTATTGGCGGCGATGATCGCATTGAAATTGGTGTTGCTCGGCAGGCCCGGGGTCAGTTGCGCGATCAGCTTGAGCAGGTCGGCTTTCATGTCCGGGGTGAGAGTCGGGTTTTGTCCGCCGAGCAATTTCGCTTCGAGGAACGCGCCGCTGTTGGCCAAGGCCAGCGCTACGCCTTTGGCGGTGCTCATTTGTTGCACGTCCGGCAGGCTGGCAAGCAGCTTGTCGACCACCGTGCGCAGATCGGCCGAAGTCTGATCGCTGGATGGCGGCAGGTTCTGCAACATCTTCAGCAGACCATCGAGCGAGCCCTGACGACTTTGCTGACCGAGCAATTGCTGACTCACCGCCAGTTGTTCCTGGCGGCTGCTCAGCGGCACGAATTTGAGGGTTTGCGCATCCTGCACCTGCGCCGACAACAAGGTGCCGATGCGCAGCGGTTGCGGGCTGTCGACGGTCAAAGTGCTGCCGCTCAATGCGGTGTTGAGCAGGGTGACCATCGAGCGAAATACCGCCGCTTGCCCCGGCGTCTGCGGCAGGGCCTGCGAGGTCACGACTTTGCCTTGCAGCAGGGTGCCGGCGGGCAATTGCGCGGTATCGATGCGGGTCAGGGTGGCGACGCTGCTGGCAATCGCTTGTTGTACGGTGATCGCCAGATTGCCGGCCGAGGGCTGAGTGATCGCCAGGTTGGTGCCCTGTGGCAACGGCAGGTTGCTGCTGGCCTGCACGGTGGTCTGGCGACCGCTGTCGAGGGTCACTTTGAGCAGCAATTCAAAGGTCTGATCAGCCTGCTTGAGCGACAACACCTCGGCCTTGGCGCTTTGTCCCGCGCCGATCAAGCCTTCGACCGGTGTCAGCAGCTTGAGCAGTTCACCCATCTGCGGGCGAGCGCTCGCCGGCACGGTGGGCGGCAGCGGGAGGATGTTCATTTCGCCTGTCATACGCGGACACAACCTGAGGAAATTGCGCTCTTGAGAGTAAGGCACGGCATGTATAATGCCGCGCGTCGTGCGCTTCGTTCAAAAAACCTGGCAATTGTTTGATCCAGCTCGCCAGATCGAGCGATCAAAGCATCTATGCTGCATCTCTTTAACGGCCGCTCTAGAGCCGACTTGAACCGTATAAGGCCCGTGATCCCTTGACCAGTCCTGTCCTGCAAACCGTTGCCCTGGCGTGTGAACGCGATCTGCGGCTGCTTTTCGAAAACCTCGAATTGCGCCTGGCCAGTGGTGACATGGTGCAGATCAGCGGCCCCAACGGCAGCGGCAAGACCAGTCTTTTACGTCTGCTCGCCGGTTTGATGCAACCCACCGACGGCCAGGTGCTGCTCAACGGTCAGCCGCTGACCGAGCAACGCAGCGAACTGGCGCGAAACCTGTTGTGGATCGGCCACGCTGCCGGGATCAAGGATCTGCTCACTCCCGAAGAAAACCTGTCGTGGCTGTGCGCCCTGCATCATCCCGCCGAACGCGAGGCGATCTGGCAGGCGCTGGCAGCGGTAGGATTGCGCGGTTTCGAAGACGTTCCCTGCCACAGCCTTTCCGCCGGTCAACAGCGCCGTGTGGCGCTGGCGCGGTTGTATCTGGACAGCCCGCCGTTGTGGATTCTCGATGAACCTTTCACCGCGCTGGACAAGCAGGGTGTCGCTCAGTTGGAAGAGCATCTGGCCGGCCACTGCGAACGCGGCGGTCTGGTGGTGCTGACCACCCACCACACCCTGAGCCGCATGCCGGCCGGTTATCGCGACATCGATCTGGGGAAATGGGCGGTATGAGTGTCTTCGGCCTGCTGCTTGCCCGCGAATCGCGACTGCTGTTCCGCCGCCCGGCGGAGCTGGCCAATCCGCTGATTTTCTTTGCCATCGTCATTGCCCTTTTCCCGCTGGCCGTCGGCCCGGAAACTCAAGTCTTGCAAAACCTGTCCCCGGGGTTAGTCTGGGTGGCGGCGTTGTTGTCGGTCCTGCTGTCGCTGGACGGATTGTTCCGCAGTGATTTCGAAGACGGCTCGCTGGAACAGTGGGTCCTTTCGTCGCACCCGCTGCCGCTTCTGGTCCTGGCCAAGGTGCTGGCACACTGGCTGTTCTCCGGTCTGGCACTGGTGCTGCTGTCGCCGTTGCTGGCGCTGATGCTCGGCTTGCCCGCTGCGTGCCTGCCGGTGCTGCTGCTGTCGTTGCTGTTGGGCACGCCGGTGTTGAGCCTGCTCGGCGCAGTCGGTGCGGCGCTGACGGTCGGCCTGAAGCGCGGCGGGCTGTTGCTGGCGCTGCTGATTCTGCCGTTGTACATCCCGGTGTTGATCCTTGGCAGTGGCGCGTTGCAAGCGGCGTTGCAAGGCATGCCGGCGACTGGATACCTGTTGTGGATGGCCAGCCTCACAGCGCTGGCGATCACCCTGACACCCTTTGCAATAGCCGCTGGCCTGAAGATCAGCGTCGGCGAATAATAATGAGGCCTGGTCAAAAATTGACCACTTCTTCCAGAAGAAAGGCATGACCCTCTGCCAGCTCGCGATGATGAGCGGCAACCGTGATGGAAACAGTATGAACTGGACCTGGTTTCACAAGCTCGGCTCGCCCAAGTGGTTCTACGGCATCAGCGGCAAGTTCCTGCCGTGGTTGAGCATTGCAGCATTGCTGCTGATCGGCGTTGGCGTGATCTGGGGCCTGGCGTTCGCGCCGCCGGACTACCAGCAAGGCAACAGCTTTCGCATCATCTATATCCACGTGCCAGCGGCGATGCTCGCCCAGTCGATCTACGTAATGCTCGCGGTGTGCGGCGTAGTCGGGCTGGTGTGGAAAATGAAGCTGGCCGACGTTGCCCTGCAATGCGCCGCACCGATCGGTGCGTGGATGACCGCCGTGGCGCTGGTCACCGGGGCGATCTGGGGCAAGCCGACCTGGGGCTCGTGGTGGGTGTGGGATGCGCGCCTGACCTCGATGCTGATTCTGCTGTTTCTGTATTTCGGTGTGATCGCGCTGGGCAATGCCATCAGCAACCGCGACAGCGCCGCCAAGGCCTGCGCGGTGCTGGCGATCGTTGGCGTGATCAACATTCCGATCATCAAATACTCGGTGGAGTGGTGGAACACCCTGCACCAGGGCGCGACGTTCACACTTACGGAAAAACCGGCGATGCCAGCGGAAATGTGGCTGCCGCTGCTGCTGACAGTGCTGGGTTTCTACTGCTTCTTCGGCGCCGTGCTGTTGCTGCGCATGCGGCTGGAAGTACTCAAGCGCGAGGCCCGCGCCAGTTGGGTGAAAGCCGAAGTGCAGCAGAGTCTGGAGGCGGCACGATGAGTTTTGCTTCATTCGGCGATTTTCTCGCCATGGGCCATCACGGCCTGTATGTCTGGTCGGCCTACGGCATCTGCCTGGCGGTGCTGGCCCTCAACGTAGTGGCGCCGATTGCGGCGCGCAAGCGTTATCTGCAACAAGAGGCGCGTCGTCTGCGCCGGGAGAACGGCAAGTGAATGCGCTGCGCAAAAAACGTCTGATCATCATTCTGGCGATTCTGGTCGGAGTGGGCGCTGCTGTCGGCCTGGCCCTGAGCGCGTTGCAGGAAAACATCAATCTGTTTTACACACCGACGCAGATCGCCAACGGCGAAGCGCCGCAGGACACGCGCATCCGCGCTGGCGGCATGGTCGAGGCCGGTTCGCTGCAACGCTCCAAGGATTCGCTGGACGTCAAATTCGTCGTCACCGATTTCAACAAATCCGTGACCATCGCCTATCGCGGCATCCTCCCGGATCTGTTCCGCGAAGGGCAGGGCATCGTTGCCCTCGGTAAGCTCAACGCTGATGGCGTAGTGGTCGCCGATGAAGTGCTGGCCAAGCACGACGAGAAGTACATGCCGCCGGAAGTGACCAAAGCGCTGAAGGACAGCGGTCAATCCGCACCGACGCCTGTGAAGGAGGGTTGATCGATGGCTGCTGCACTGTTTATTCCCGAGCTGGGCCATTTGGCGATGATCCTCGCCCTGTGTTTTGCACTGGTCCAAGCGCTGGTGCCGATGCTCGGCGCGTGGCGCGGCGACCGCTTGTGGATGAGCCTGGCGCAACCGGCTGCGTGGGGCCAGTTCGCCTTTCTGCTGTTTGCCTTTGGCTGCCTGACCTATGCGTTCATGACCGACGATTTCTCCGTCGGCTACGTGGCGATGAACTCCAACAGCGCGCTGCCCTGGTACTACAAATTCAGCGCGGTGTGGGGCGCCCACGAAGGTTCCCTGCTGCTGTGGGCGTTGATCCTCGGCGGCTGGACCTTCGCCGTGTCGGTGTTCTCCCGGCAGTTGCCGCAAGTCATGCTCGCCCGCGTCCTGGCGGTGATGGGCATGATCAGCACCGGTTTCCTGCTGTTCCTGATTCTTACCTCGAACCCGTTTTCGCGGATCCTGCCGCAGATTCCCGCGGACGGTCGCGACCTCAACCCGTTGCTGCAGGACATTGGCCTGATCGTGCATCCGCCAATGCTGTACATGGGCTATGTCGGTTTCTCCGTGGCGTTCGCGTTTGCCATCGCCGCGCTGCTCGGCGGGCGTCTCGATGCGGCGTGGGCGCGCTGGTCGCGGCCATGGACCATCGTCGCCTGGGCCTTCCTCGGCATCGGCATCACCCTCGGTTCGTGGTGGGCGTATTACGAACTCGGCTGGGGCGGCTGGTGGTTCTGGGACCCGGTGGAAAACGCCTCGTTCATGCCATGGCTGGTCGGCACCGCGTTGATTCACTCGCTGGCGGTCACCGAGAAACGCGGCGTGTTCAAGAGCTGGACGGTGTTGCTGGCGATCGCCGCGTTCTCGTTGAGCCTGCTCGGCACTTTCCTCGTACGTTCAGGCGTGCTGACTTCGGTGCATGCCTTCGCTTCGGATCCCGAGCGCGGCGTGTTCATCCTGATTTTCCTGCTGTTCGTGGTGGGCGGTTCGCTGACCCTTTTCGCCCTGCGCGCGCCAGTGGTGAAAAGCCAGGTCGGGTTCAATCTTTGGTCACGGGAAACCTTGCTGCTGGGCAACAACCTGGTGCTGGTTGTCGCTGCATCGATGATCCTCCTTGGGACCTTGTATCCGCTGATTCTTGATGCCATCAGTGGCGCCAAGCTGTCGGTCGGCCCGCCTTACTTCAATGCGTTGTTCATTCCGTTGATGGCGTTGCTGATGCTGGTCATGGCGATCGGCGTGATCGTGCGCTGGAAGGACACGCCAGTGAAATGGCTGGCGAGCATGCTCACTCCGGTGCTGCTCGGCAGCGTCGCATTGGCCGTGGTGGCCGGCGTGGCTTATGGCGATTTCAACTGGGCAGTGATCGCGACGTTCCTGCTGGCGGCGTGGGTGTTGCTTGCCGGTGTGCGCGATTTGTTCGACAAGACGCGGCACAAAGGTCTGATCAAAGGTTTGCCGACGCTGACCCGCAGTTATTGGGGCATGCAGATCGCCCACCTCGGCATCGCCGTGTGCGCGCTGGGCGTGGTGTTGTCGAGCCAGAACAGTGCCGAACGCGACCTGCGTCTGGCGCCGGGCGAGTCGATGGATCTGGCCGGCTATCAATTCGTCTTCGAGGGCGCGAAGCATTTCGAAGGGCCGAATTTCACCTCGGACAAAGGCACCATCCGCGTCATTCGTGACGGCGAGGAAATCAGCGTGCTGCACCCGGAAAAGCGTCTGTACACCGTGCAGAACTCGGTGATGACCGAAGCCGGGATCGATGCCGGTTTCACTCGCGATCTCTACGTCGCCCTCGGCGAGCCGCTGGATAACGGCGCCTGGGCCGTGCGCGTTCACGTCAAACCGTTCGTGCGCTGGATCTGGTTCGGCGGCTTGCTGACCGGATTGGGTGGTTTGCTGGCGGCGCTGGATCGGCGTTATCGGGTCAAGGTGAAAAGCAAAGTGCGCGAAGCGCTGGGCATGACGGGAGCGGCGGCATGAGGCGTTGGTTGATGTTGTTGCCGTTGGCGATTTTTCTGCTGGTGGCGGTGTTTCTCTATCGCGGCTTGTACCTGGATCCGGCGGAGCTGCCGTCGGCGATGATCGACAAGCCGTTCCCGGAGTTTTCCCTGCCGAGTGTGCAGGGTGACAAGACGCTGACCAAGGCCGACATCCTCGGCAAACCGGCGCTGGTCAATGTCTGGGGCACTTGGTGCATTTCCTGCCGGGTCGAGCATCCGGTGCTGAACAAACTTGCCGAGCGCGGCGTGGTGATCTACGGCATCAACTACAAGGACACCAATGCCGACGCCTTGAAATGGCTGGCCGAGTTTCACAATCCGTATGCGCTGGATATTCGTGACGACGAGGGTTCGCTGGGCCTCAACCTCGGTGTCTACGGCGCGCCGGAAACCTTCTTCATCGACGCCAAAGGCATCATCCGCGACAAGTTCGTCGGGGTGATCGACGAGCAGGTCTGGCGCGAAAAACTCGCGGCCAAGTATCAGGCGCTGGTCGATGAGGCCAAGCCATGAAGCGTTTTCTCGCTGCGGTCGTGTTGGGTTTGAGCCTGGCCGGTGTCGCCCACGCGGCCATCGATACCTACGAATTTGCCAAAGAGGGTGACCGCGAGCGTTTCCGCGAGCTGACCAAGGAACTGCGCTGCCCCAAATGCCAGAACCAGGACATCGCCGACTCCAACGCACCGATTGCCGCCGACCTGCGCAAAGAGATTTTCCGCATGCTCGGCGAGGGCAAGGACAATCAGCAGATCATCGACTTCATGGTCGATCGCTACGGTGATTTCGTCCGCTACAAACCGGCGCTCAATGCCAAGACCGCGCTGCTGTGGTTCGGTCCGGCCGGATTGCTGCTCGGTGGTTTCGTGGTGATCGTGCTGATCGTGCGCAGGCGTCGCGGGCAACGCGCCGAAACGCCGTCATCGCTGTCTGCCGAAGAACGTCAGCGCCTCGACCAACTGTTGGATAAAAACCAAGAATGATTGATTTCTGGCTCGCCGCAGGGCTGTTGCTTCTGGTCGCCCTGAGTTTTCTGCTGATCCCGGTACTGCGCGAACGCCGCGCTCAGCGGGAAGAAGATCGCACCGCGTTGAACGTCGCGCTGTACCAGGAACGGGTTGCCGAGCTGCAAGCGCAGCAGGCCGAAGGCGTGCTCGACGCCGCGCAACTGGACAGCGGCCGCGCAGAAGCCGCGCGTGAATTGCTCGCTGACACCGAAGGCGTCACCGCACCGCGTGTCTCCCGCCTGGGCAAGCCGTTGCCGCTGCTGGCCGCCGTGTTGGTACCGGTGCTGGGTCTCGGTCTGTACCTGCATTTCGGCGCCGCCGACAAGGTCGAACTGACCCGCGAATTCGCTCAGGCACCGCAGTCGATGGAAGAGATGACCCAGCGTCTGGAACGTGCGGTCGCCGCACAACCGGATTCCGCTGAAGGTCTGTATTTCCTCGGCCGTACCTACATGGCTCAGGACCGTCCGGCAGACGCGGCGAAGATGTTCGAACGCGCCGCCAACCTCGCCGGTCGCCAGCCGGAACTGCTCGGCCAGTGGGCGCAGGCGCAGTATTTTGCTGACGGTAAAAAGTGGTCGGAGCAGATTCAGAAACTGACCGACGAAGCGCTGAAGGCCGATCCGAAGGAAGTTACCAGCCTCGGCCTGCTCGGCATCGCCGCGTTCGAAGGCGAGCGTTATCAGGAGGCCATCGACTACTGGAATCGCCTGCTCGCGCAACTGCCGCCGGATGACAACTCTCGCGCTGCGCTGCAAGGCGGCATCGAGCGTGCCGCCGAACGCTTGAAAGCCAGCGGCGGCAAAGTTGCCCAGGCACAGGCGCCGAAAGCGGCATTGCTGACAGTCAGCGTTGATCTGGCCAGCGAACTCAAGAGCAAGGTGCAACCGGGCGACAGCGTGTTCATCTTCGCCCGCGCCACTTCTGGCCCACCGGCGCCGCTGGCGGCCAAACGCCTGACCGTCGCCGACCTGCCGGTGACCGTCGAACTGGGCGATGCCGACGCGATGATGCCGCAGTTGAAACTGTCCAACTTCCCTGAAGTCCAACTGGTTGCGCGCATCTCACGAGCCGGTCAACCGACTGCCGGTGAGTGGATCGGTCGCAGCGGCCCAGTGGCCAGCAGCACCACCGCGCCACAAAAACTGACTATCGACAGCCCGGACAAGTAACCGGACCCAACAGGAAAGCACCGCCATGCACACCATCGCCCGCATCACAGTCCTCACACTGGCCCTGGGCTTGAGTGCATGTGCGGTACAACGCCCGGAACCGACCACCAGCCTGCCGCCAATCCCGCCCTCGCAGCCAAGCCCGACCCCGTCGACCTCGCCGAGCCCCGGCAAGAGCATCCCGGCCAAACCCGCCAAGCCCGTGCCCCGCACCTCGGCCAGCTTCGCCCCGCCACCGGGCGGCAACAGCCACTGGGACCAGAAGCTCGGCGTCTACGTGCTCGACGACCAGACCAACACCTTCTACCGCCAGCGCACCTACTACCGCTGGAACAACGGCTGGAGCCGCTCGGTCAGCCCCAACGGCCCGTGGGAAGACACCAACATCCACGGCGTCCCGCCGGGGTTGGGCAAGAAGTTCGGGCAGTGAGAGAAACGGCGATCCTGGGATCGCCGTTTTTTTTGCGTCTGATTTTCAGAGAATCGCACGATAGTTACCTAACGCCTTTACCGACTCGACCAATCCTTGCCGTTGGAGAAAGCCAAGATATTTGTCCACCTCCACATTGGGCGTTTTCAATTGCCGTCGCTGGCTTTGAGCCGCAGCGACGACGGCAGCCGAATCAAGATGGAAAAGGTTTTCCACAAACTCATCCGGGTGCTGAGCTTCAATGCCGTATGGCGCGAGGTGACGGGTGGGGAAATCTTTCAGGTTGAACGTCACTATTACATCGGCACCGCATCGGATTGCGGCCGCTAGAACATGGCGATCGTTCTCATCAGGCAGTGTCAGGCCTGACACCAAGTCTTCATAGCCATCGATACACGCGTCTGGAATGGCCAGGTCCATCAATTGCGATGTGCGATCGAGTTGTTCGAGGGGCAGGTCGGACCTGTTCTTCAATAAGTTACGCTTCCATTCGTGGTGTATTTCCTGAGTCCAGCGAGCCCGATACAGCCCTGACAACGCGAGCCACGGAAATCTCTTAAAGGGGCCGGATATAAAACGCATGCATCGTATACAGCAGTGAAAGAGGAATGCCTCACTCGTATCCTGTCCTTAGCGCCTGTGCCTGCTCCGCGAGAAGCATCATTGCCTGCTCGCTGGCGGTGTCTCGCCGGGTTTTATATTCCATCAGATCGGCAAAACGCACACGTCGGTGCTTGCCTGTTTTATGGTAGGAAATCTCACCGCGCTCCAGCAGTTTGATCATGTGCGGACGTGAGACGTTGAGCAGATCGGCAGCTTCCTGCGTGGTCAGCTCCGCGTGGATCGGTACCACCTTCACAGCGTTGCCCTGCGCCAGCGCCGCGAGGATATCGCTCAGCAAGCGCAACGCCGATGTTGGCAGCTCGACGCTGTGGGCTTCGTTCTGTTCATCAAAAATCTGGATTCGCTGAGTTTCAAAACCGCTTGCGAGAAATGCGGTCAGGGCGCGCTGGCCTTCAATCGCGGCTTTGACCTCTCGTTCGACAGGCAGGTTGATGGCAGATGGAGTAGCGGTGGTCATAAGACAGTTCCAGCATTGTAAGGAAGATCCGCGGACGTTATTCGAATCAAACGAAATTCGCAATAAACGAAACTGGTTCAGGAATACTTTGTAAAACTACCAACCATCACCCCGTCCCATTCTGTGCTTGAGTAAAGATAACTCTAGAGTTACTTTTAATGGGCCAAGCCAAGGAGGCGGTTGGTGCAGAGCAGGCTATTGATGAAGGAGCTGGAGGAGGCGGGCTGGACGCTGGATCGGGTTGCGGGCAGTCATCACATCTTCACTCATCGTTACAACCCGAACACGATTGCCGTCCCGCATCCGAAGAAGGATTTACCGCTGGGGACAGTCAAAAGCATTCGGCGGCGCGCGGGGTTATTCAGCCCGCCAACCCGTCATGAAGGAGATCCGTAATGCAATATCCCATCTGCATCGAGTGGGGTGACGAGAACACTGCCATCGGTATTCAGATCCCCGATATTCCCGGCGCAGTCACGGCCGGGGACAGCTTTGAGGAGGCCTACAACGCGGCCGTGGAAGTGGCTCACCTCATGCTGCAGGAGATCGCGGCGGCCGGTCAGGCGATTCCGATGCCGACCTCGGCAGCGGCGCATCGCAATCATCCGGATTTTGCCGAGATGGGCTGGGGCATGCTGGAGCTGGATATCTCGCCGTACCTTGGCAAGACCGAAAAGGTCAACGTTACGCTGCCCGGCTATGTGATTCAGCGTATTGATCGCTATGTACGCGAGCATAACGTCAAAAGCCGCTCCTCGTTTCTGGCGGATGCGGCGATGGAGAAACTGGTCCGGTATTGACGGTCTGCGCAATTGTGGGAGCGAGCCTGCTCGCGAAGGCGTCAGGTCAGGCACTGATCTATGGCTGACACACCGCCTTCGCGAGCAGGCTCGCTCCCACTATGACATCGCGTCAGGACGCGACTTTTCGCTGCGCCAGCGCAGCGTTTTGCGATGCACTCAAAAACCGCAACAACGCCAGTAACGGAAAGACGCTGCCGACAATCACGATCCACAACCAGCCGCCATGCTCGTACACCGCGCTGGCCACCGACGAGCCGAACGCGCCGCCGATGAAGATGCTGGTCATGTACAGCGCGTTCAAACGGCCACGACTTTTCGCGTCCAGCGAGTACACCGCGCGTTGGCCCAGGACCATGTTCATCTGCACGCAGAAGTCCAGCACCACGCCGGTCACGGCCAGGCCGATGACGCTGTAGGCCGGGTGAATGAAGGCGGGCAGGAAGCTCAGGCTGGCGAAGAGCATGGCCAGCAGCGAGGCGATGCGTGTGTGACCGGCATCAGCGAGGCGGCCGCTGATTGGCGCGGCGATGGCACCGATCGCGCCGACCAGGGCGAAGATCGCGATTTCGCTTTGCGACAGGCCATGGTTGCGTGCAAGTTCCAGCGGCACGGCGGTCCAGAACAGGCTGAACGTGGCGAACATGCAGCCCTGATAAAACGCCCGCTGACGCAGCACCGGTTGCTGGCGCAGCAGCGTCCACAGCGAGCCGATCAATTGGCCATAAGTTGCGCTGTGATCTGGCTGGCGCTTGGGCACGGTCAGTGCCAGCACCACGCTGATTGCCGCCATCAACGCCGCGGCGATCATGAACATGGCGCGCCAGCCGAGGTGATCGGCGACCACACTCGACACCGGTCGCGCCAACAGAATACCCAGCAGCAAACCGCCCATGATCCCGCCCACCACGCGACCACGGGACTCTTCCGGCGCCAGATGCGCGGCCAGCGGAATCAGGATCTGCACCGACACCGAGCTGAAGCCGACCAGCAGCGAGATCAGCAGAAATACGTTCGGCTGTTCAGTGAACGCGGCGCCAAGCAGACTGGCGATCGCCACGACCGTGGTGATGATCATCAGCCGACGGTTCTCCAGCAGATCCCCCAGCGGCACCAGAAAGAACAGGCCCAACGCGTAACCGATCTGCGTCAGCGAGACGATGAAACTGGCCATGGTGTCGGAGAGGCCGATGTCCGGCGCGATCAGGCCGATGATCGGCTGTGCGTAGTAGATGTTGGCAACGATGGCGCCGCAGCAGAACGCGAACAGCAGGACCATGCCTCGGGTCATTGCGTGAGGAGTGGTGGTCATAGGGGATCTCGGGTCGGGCACAGGAAAGCGCTGAGGCTAATGGACAACGTGGACTGGCAGAAGACGTTTTCGGATGATAACTGTTATTACGCAGTGTAATGACCGGTATTCCCGCGCAACAAAAAGGCGACCCGGTGGGTCGCCTTTTGATTTTTTCAGATCAAGCCTTACTGCCCGCTATAAATCTGATCAAACACGCCACCATCATTGAAGTGGGTTTTCTGCACCGTGCGCCAGTCACCAAAGGTCTTCTCCACCGAAAGGAAGTCGACTTTCGGGAAACGGTCGGTGTACTTCGCCAGCACCGCCGGGTCACGCGGGCGCAGGTAGTTGGCCGCCGCAATTTCCTGACCTTCCGGCGACCACAGGTACTTCAGATACTCATCAGCCGCAGCGCGCGAGCCTTTCTTGTCGACCACTTTGTCGACCACCGAAACCGGTGGCTCGGCTTCCGCTGAGACGGTCGGGTAGATGACTTCGAACTGATCGCGACCGAACTCGCGGGCGATCATTTCCGCTTCGTTTTCGAAGGTCACCAGTACGTCGCCGATCTGGTTGGTCATGAACGTGGTGGTGGCGGCGCGGCCACCGGTGTCGAGCACCGGCGCCTGCTTGAACAGCTTGCCGACGAAGTCCTTGGCCTTGTTCTCGTCGCCACCGTTTTTCAGCACATAGCCCCAGGCTGACAGGTAGGTGTAGCGGCCATTACCCGAAGTTTTCGGGTTGGGCACGATCACCTGAACGCCATCCTTGAGCAGGTCAGGCCAGTCTTTCAAAGCTTTCGGGTTGCCCTTGCGAACGATGAATACCGTCGCCGAGGTGAACGGTGCGCTGTTGTTCGGCAGGCGCGTGACCCAGTTGTCCGGGACCAGTTTGCCGTTGTCGGCGAGGGCATTGATGTCGGTGGCCATGTTCATGGTGATGACGTCAGCCGGCAGGCCGTCGATCACCGAACGCGCCTGCTTGCTCGAGCCGCCGAAGGACATCTGCACGGTGATGTTTTCGTTGTGCTCGGCTTGCCAGTGCTTCTGGAACGCAGTGTTGTAGTCCTTGTAGAAATCGCGCATCACGTCGTAGGAAACGTTAAGCAGCGTCGGTGCTGCCTGGGCGATGTTGGCCAAGGCCAGACCGGCGGCGAGAAGTGAGGCGCCAAAGAGTTTTTTCACTGCGCATTCCTTGTTCTGTGGGGGTGTTGTGTAAAAAGTGAGGCCATTTGCCAGCGACTATAGCGGGCCTCGCATAGTCGCTTAAAGATTAAAAAGCTCTGTGCTTATTCCACTTTCTTGAACAGCTGACTGCCGCAGCGCGAACAGAACGCTGCGCTCTGTTCATGGCTCTTTTTCTGGCAGCCCGGGCAGTCATGTTGCAGCTGTTCGCCGCGCATGGCGTTGGCCAGCTCAGCGGTGAAAATCCCTGTGGGCACGGCGATGATCGAGTAACCGGTGATCATCACCAGCGAGGAAATCACCTGGCCCAGCGGCGTCTTCGGCACGATGTCGCCGAAGCCCACAGTGGTCAAGGTCACGATCGCCCAATAGATGCCTTTGGGAATGCTGGTGAAGCCATGTTCCGGGCCTTCGATCACGTACATCAGCGTGCCGAACACTGTCACCAGCGTGCACACGCTGACCAGAAACACGACGATTTTCTGCTTGCTGCCGCGCAGCGCCGACATCAGATAGTTGGCTTGCTTGAGATACGGGCTGAGCTTGAGCACGCGGAAAATCCGCAGCATCCGAATGATGCGGATGATCAGCAGATACTGCGCATCGCTGTAATACAGCGCGAGGATGCCCGGCACGATCGCCAGCAGATCCACCAGGCCGTAAAAGCTGAAGGCATAGCGCAGCGGCTTGGGCGAGCAGTACAGACGCAGGATGTACTCGCCGAGGAAAATCGCCGTGAAGCCCCACTCGATATAGGCCAGAACGTCGGCGTAATTACGGTGGATGCTGTCGATACTGTCGAGCATCACGATCACCAGACTGGCGAGGATGATCAACAGCAGAATGCCGTCGAAGCGACGCCCGGCCGGGGTGTCGCTCTGGAAAATCATGACGTAGAGCCGTTCGCGCCAATTGTTGCTGCTGTCCATGGATAACGCCTGAATCGAAGATCAGCGCAGCCTAGGGTGATTCTCCTCATGAGCGCAAGACTCATGCGCGAGCGACGCTTTGCCAAGCATTTGAATGCCGGCACGAATCAACCAGCAGGCGAGGATGAACGGCGCGGTCAGCGTGGCCAGCCCGAGGGCGGCAAACAGCGGCGTCACCAGCAAGGCCAGGACAATGGCGAGCAGCGGCAGCCACGGATTTTGTCGCTGAGCGCTGAAGGCGAGGGCGGCGAGTACAGCGTTGTAGCCACCGAGCCCGAGCAGTGCGGCGGACGTGTCGTGGTGCAGCAGACTCGAGCCGAGGCCGATCGCCGACGCCAGCAGCGCCCAGCAGAACGCGCGGCGATCGGCGAGCAGCAAGCCGCTGGCGATCAAGGCCCCGGCCAATGGATGGTCGAGAAACATCACCTGGCCGAATCCGCGCAGTTCAGCGGCCAGCAGATTTGTCGTGTTCAGGTCGACCGATGCCGCCGGCGCGGACGGCTCGGCGAACATCAGCAGCACCCAGCTGAGCGCCACGAACGGCGAGGTATACGCCGGTATGGCGCGACTGCGGTACACGTGTTTGAGCCATTGCTGAGTAAGCATCGCGCTCAAGCCACCGGCTGCAAGAATCAACGGCGGCAGCAGTGGCGACCAAGGGAAATACAGGCTCAGCAGCAGGCCGAGCAGCACGCCGTTGTAGCTGAACAACCCGGCCTGGCGATCGGCCTTGGCGTAGTTGCGCCGTTGCGCGGTGAGCAGACCGGCGACGCCACCAAGCAGCGCGCCGGCGAACAGCACCGGCGCGGTCAGCAGAATCGCCAACAGACACAGCAGGCCGCACAGCGGGTGGCGCTGAAAGAAAATCTGACTGAAACCGTTGAGCAAAGCCTCGGCCCAGTCGGGGCAGTGGGTGTTGAAGTGATTGGCAGGCATGTTGAGAAAATCTGGGCAGTTGGAACATCAAAAGGTCTTGCAAGTCACTGTGGCGAGGGGATTTAGCGAAACGTCGCACCGCCCCGTTCGGCTGCGCAGCAGTCGTCGCTTTTGAGGGTGTGACGGTTTCCACAGAGAAACCGCATTCTCCGATTGGGGGCCGCTTCGCAGCCCAACGGGGATAAATCCCCTCGCCACAAGTTTATGCACCCACTTTTATGGGGGGTTAAATCAACGTCTCGATGCGCAGCGAATTGGTCGATCCCGGCTGCCCGAACGGCACGCCGGCGGTGATCAGCAGCGTGTCGCCACGCTCGGCCATGCCTTGCGCCTGAGCAATCTCCAGTGCGGTCGAGCAGACTTCGTCGACCTGACGCAGGCGATCGTTGACCACCGAATGAATGCCCCACGCTACGCTCAAGCGCCGCGCCGTTTGCAGGTTCGGCGTCAGATTGAGGATCGGTGCTTTCGGCCGTTCCCGGGATGCGCGCAACGTCGAGGCGCCGGACTCGCTGTAATTGACCAGCACCGCCACCGGCAGCACGTTGCTGATCCGGCGGATCGCACAGCTGATCGCATCGGAAACCGTCGCCTCGGCTTTCGGTCGGCTGACGTCAAGCTGGGTCTGATAATCCGGGCCGTTCTCAACTTGACGGATGATCTTGCTCATCATCTGCACGGCTTCCAGCGGGTATTCGCCGGACGCGGTCTCCGCCGAGAGCATCACCGCATCGGCGCCTTCGGCTACGGCGTTGGCGACGTCAGTCACCTCGGCACGGGTTGGGGCAGGGGAGAAGCGCATTGACTCGAGCATCTGCGTCGCCACCACCACCGGTTTGCCCAGCGCGCGGCAGGTGGTGATGATGTTTTTCTGAATCTGCGGCACGCTCTCCGCCGGCACTTCCACACCAAGATCGCCGCGCGC
This sequence comes from Pseudomonas sp. 1L-E-NC-VB-C3, assembly GCF_057291535.1. Taxonomy (NCBI): domain Bacteria; kingdom Pseudomonadati; phylum Pseudomonadota; class Gammaproteobacteria; order Pseudomonadales; family Pseudomonadaceae; genus Pseudomonas; species Pseudomonas sp. 1L-E-NC-VB-C3. Next base: position 204,818 of record NZ_JBXAWD010000007.1, read on the forward strand.
GACCATGATCGCGTCGCTCAACTCAGCAATCTCACGTAGTTGCTCGACCGCTGAAGGCTTCTCGATTTTCGCCATCAGAAACGCCTTGTCGCCGATCAATGCGCGGGCTTCGACAATGTCCTGCGGGCGCTGTACGAACGACAGCGCGACCCAGTCCACACCCAATTCCAGGCCGAAGCTCAAATCGCGGCGATCCTTGGCGGTCAGCGGGCTGAGGTCGAGCACCGCTTGCGGCACATTCACGCCTTTGCGATCGGACAGTTCGCCGCCGTTGAGCACGCTGGTGTCGATCGCATCGGCGTACTTGGTGACCACGCGCAGGCGCAGCTTGCCGTCGTCGAGCAGCAGGTCCATGCCCGCTTCCAGCGCGGCAATGATTTCCGGATGCGGCAGGTTGACCCGGCGCTCATCGCCCGGTGTCGCATCGAGATCCAAGCGGAACGCCTGACCGCGATGCAACTGCACCTTGCCGTCAGCGAACTTGCCCACACGCAGTTTCGGCCCTTGCAGGTCCATCAGAATGCCCAGCGGATAGTTGAGCTGGCGCTCGACTTCGCGGATCCATTGATAGCGCTTGGCGTGGTCGGCGTGATCGCCATGGCTGAAATTCAGCCGGAAGATGTTGACCCCGGCCTCGACCAGCTCGCGGATGTCGTCGATACCGTCGACCGCAGGGCCGAGGGTGGCGAGGATTTTGACCTTTTTATCAGGCGTCATGATTTGCAGTTCTCAAGGATCAGAATGGCGCGGAAGTCGTTGACGTTAGTGCGGGTCGGCTCGGTGACGATCAGCGCATCGAGCGCCTGGAAGTAGCCATAGCCGTTGTTGTTATCCAGCTCGTCGCTGGCGCTCAGACCCAGTGCGGCGGCGCGGGCGTAGCTGTCCGGAGTCATGATTGCGCCGGCGTTGTCTTCCGAGCCGTCGATGCCATCGGTGTCGCCGGCCAGCGCGTAGACGCCGGGCTGGCCCTTGAGGCTGTCGGTCAGGCTGAGGAGGAATTCGGCGTTACGCCCGCCACGGCCATTGCCGCGCACGGTTACCGTGGTCTCACCGCCAGAAAGAATCACGCACGGCGTCGCCAGTGGCTGGCCGTGATTGATGATCTGTCGGGCGATGCCGGCGTGGACTTTCGCCACTTCGCGGGATTCGCCTTCGAGATCGCCGAGAATCAAGGTGCTGAAACCGGCCTGACGGCACTTCACCGCCGCCGCGTCCAGCGATTGCTGCGGGCGGGCGATCAACTGGAAGTGGCTGCGCGCCAGGGACGGGTCGCCGGGTTTGACGGTTTCCGATTCCGGACTTTGCAGCCAGGTGCGCACGGAGGCGGGAATGTCGATGCCGTAGCGCTTGATGATCGCCAGTGCTTCGGCCGAAGTGCTCGGGTCGGCCACGGTCGGGCCGGACGCAATGACGGTGGCGAGGTCGCCCGGCACATCGGAAATCGCGTAGGTGTAAACCGTCGCCGGCCAGCAGGCCTTGCCGAGGCGGCCGCCCTTGATCGCCGAGAGGTGCTTGCGCACGCAGTTCATCTCGCCGATGGTCGCACCGGATTTGAGCAGGGCTTTGTTGATCGACTGCTTGTCAGCGAGGGTGATGCCTTCGGCCGGCAGGGCGAGCAAGGCAGAGCCGCCGCCGGAGAGCAGGAAGATCACGCGGTCGTCTTCAGTCAGGTTGCTGACCAGTTCCAGCACACGTTTGGCCACGGCCAGACCGGCGGCGTCCGGCACCGGGTGCGCGGCTTCGACCACTTCGATTTTTTCGCACGGGGCGCCGTGACCGTAGCGGGTCACCACCAGACCGGTGACTTCACCCTCCCAGCAGCGCTCGACCACTTGCGCCATGGCGGCAGCGGCTTTGCCGGCACCGATGACGATAACCCGACCCGTGCGATCGGCAGGCAAATGGGCTTCGAGGACTTGGTTCGGATGGGCCGCGTCGATGGCTGTGGCAAACAGCTCGCGCAGCAGTTGTTGCGGATCGACCGACATGGCGGGCTCCCGGAATTCTTGTTATTCGAAAGGGCGACTCAGGTCCCTTGTGGGAGCGAGCCTGCTCGCGAACGCGGTATGTCAGCCAACATGGATGTTGAATGTGAAGCCGCTTTCGCGAGCAGGCTCGCTCCCACAGGGTTTTGTGCAGGCTTTATTTATTGTCGCGAATCGAGAAATTGGCCATGTGCTCCAGGCCCTTGATCAGCGCCGAGTGGTCCCAGTTGCTGCCGCCGATGGCCGCGCAGGTGCTGAATACCTGCTGGGCATTGGCGGTGTTCGGCAGGTTGATGTTCAGTTCCTTGGCGCCTTGAAGGGCCAGGTTCAGGTCCTTCTGGTGCAGGCTGATGCGGAAGCCCGGGTCGAAGGTACCTTTGATCATGCGCTCGCCGTGCACTTCGAGGATCTTCGAAGAAGCGAAACCGCCCATCAGCGCTTCACGCACCTTGGCCGGATCGGCACCGTTTTTCGAGGCGAACAGCAGGGCTTCGGCTACGGCCTGGATGTTCAGCGCGACGATGATCTGGTTCGCCACTTTGGCGGTCTGGCCGTCGCCATTGCCACCAACCAGGGTGATGTTCTTGCCCATGGCCTGGAACAGCGGCAGGGCGCGTTCGAAGGCATCGGCGTCGCCACCGACCATGATGCTCAGGGTTGCGGCCTTGGCGCCGACTTCACCGCCGGAAACCGGAGCGTCGAGGTACTGCGCGCCTTTCTCGTTGATTTTGGCGGCGAAGGCTTTGGTGGCGGTCGGCGAAATCGAGCTCATGTCGATCACGACTTTGCCCTTGCCGATACCGGCCGCGACGCCGTCGGCGCGGAACAGCACGTCATCGACCTGCGGGGTATCCGGAACCATGACGATGATGAATTCGGCTTCCTGCGCCACTTCGCGCGGGTTGGCCAGGGCGACGGCGCCAGCGGCGACCAGATCGGCCGGGGCCGCGTCGTGGTGTTGCGACAGGAACAGGCTGTGACCGGCTTTCTGCAGGTTCGCCGCCATTGGGTGGCCCATGATGCCGGTGCCGATGAATCCGATTTTAGCCATGAGAAAATCCTCTTGTTTTTTTCGTGCTCAAGCAAATAGGGGAGCTGCTTTTCATGTGGGAGCGAGCCTGCTCGCGAATGCGGTGGAACATTCAATATCCGTGTTGACTGAACCACCGCATTCGCGAGCAGGCTCGCTCCCACAGGGGATTTGCTGTGTTTCTTAGATTGCGTTGTGTGATTTCAACCAACCCAGGCCCGCTTCGGTGGTGGTCAGCGGTTTGTATTCGCAACCGACCCAACCCTGATAACCGATGCGATCAAGGTGTTCGAACAGGAAGCGGTAGTTGATCTCACCAGTGCCCGGCTCGTTGCGCCCCGGGTTGTCCGCGAGTTGCACGTGGTTGATCTCGCCCAGGTGCGATTGCAGGGTGCGGGCCAGATCGCCTTCCATGATTTGCATGTGATAGATGTCGTATTGCAGGAACAGATTGGCGCTGCCGACCTGCTCGCGAATCGACAGGGCCTGCGCCGTGTTGTTCAGGTAGAAACCTGGAATGTCGCGGGTGTTGATCGCTTCCATCACCAGTTTGATGCCCACCGCTTGCAGCTTGTCGGCGGCGTATTTGAGGTTGGCAACGAAGGTCTTTTCCACAGTGGCATCGTCAACGCCTTGCGGGCGGATACCGGCCAGGCAGTTGACCTGGGTGTTGCCCAGCACTTGTGCGTAAGCGATCGCCAGATCGACCCCGGCGCGGAACTCTTCGACCCGATCCGGCAGGCAAGCGATGCCACGCTCGCCCTTGGCCCAGTCACCGGCCGGCAGGTTGAACAGCACTTGGGTCAGCCCGTTGGCCTCGAGTTTTGCCTTGATTTCAGCCGAGCTGAAGTCGTACGGGAACAGGTATTCCACCCCACTGAAACCGGCCTTGGCGGCGGCGTCGAAACGGGCAAGGAAATCCTGTTCGGTGAACAGCATGGACAGGTTGGCTGCGAAACGCGGCATGGTGGTCTCCTAAAAACTGATGAGGCACGGTAGGTCAGACTGAACGCGATCAGTCCCCTCTCCTTGGGGAGAGGGTTAGGGTGAGGGGGAATCCTGAGTCTGATCCCGATTGTGCGAACACCGCAAAACCTCTACCTCACCCCAGCCCTCTCCCAGAGGGAGAGGGGGCTAAAAGCAATCAATCGAGCAACGAAATCGCCGTCGGCGCATCGTTGCCGACCAGTGCCAGGTCCTCGAACTCGTTGACCGCGTTGATCTCGGTACCCATGGAGATGTTGGTCACACGCTCCAGAATGATCTCGACGATCACCGGCACCTTGAACTCTTCGATCATCTGTTCGGCCTTGCGCAGGGCAGGGGCGATTTCCGACGGTTCGAACACACGCAGTGCCTTGCAGCCGAGGCCTTCGGCGACTGCGATGTGGTCAACCCCGTAACCGTTGAGTTCCGGCGCATTGAGGTTATCGAAGGACAGCTGCACGCAGTAGTCCATTTCGAACCCGCGCTGGGCCTGACGGATCAGGCCCAGGTACGAGTTGTTCACCACGACGTGGATGTACGGCAGTTTGAACTGAGCGCCGACCGCCAGTTCTTCGATCATGAACTGGAAATCATAGTCCCCCGACAGGGCCACGACTTTGCGGCTCGGATCGGCCTTGACCACGCCCAGCGCCGCCGGAATGGTCCAGCCCAACGGGCCGGCCTGGCCACAGTTGATCCAGTGGCGCGGCTTGTAGACGTGCAGGAACTGCGCGCCGGCAATCTGCGACAGACCAATGGTGCTGACGTAGCAGGTGTCCTTGCCGAACACCTGGTTCATTTCTTCGTAAACGCGCTGCGGCTTGACCGGCACGTTGTCGAAGTGGGTCTTGCGATGCAGGCTGGCCTTGCGCTGCTGGCAATCCTGCAGCCAGGCGCTGCGGTTTTTCAGCTTGCCGGCGGCTTGCCATTCACGGGCCACTTCGATGAATACGGTCAGCGCGGCAGCGGCGTCGGAAACGATGCCCAGATCCGGGGTGAACACGCGGCCGATCTGCGTGCCTTCGATGTCGACGTGAATGAACTTGCGGCCTTCGGTGTAGACATCCACCGAACCGGTGTGACGGTTGGCCCAACGGTTACCAATGCCCAGCACCACGTCGGATTTGAGCATGGTGGCGTTGCCGTAACGGTGCGAAGTCTGCAGACCGACCATGCCGACCATCAGCGGGTGATCGTCAGGGATGGTGCCCCAGCCCATCAGGGTCGGGATGACCGGAATGCCGGTCAGCTCGGCGAACTCGACCAGCAGGTCGCTGGCGTCGGCATTGATGATGCCGCCGCCGGCGACCAGCAATGGACGCTCGGCCTGATCCAGCAGCGCCAGAGCCTTCTCGACCTGTACGCGGGTTGCGGTCGGTTTGGCCAATGGCAGCGGTTGATAAGCGTCGATGTCGAATTCGATCTCGGCCATCTGCACGTCGAACGGCAGGTCGATCAGTACAGGGCCTGGACGGCCGGAGCGCATTTCATAGAAGGCTTTCTGAAACGCATAAGGCACCTGGCCCGGTTCGAGAACCGTGGTCGCCCACTTGGTGACTGGCTTGACGATGCTGGTGATGTCGACAGCCTGGAAATCTTCCTTGTGCATACGGGCGCGGGGTGCCTGACCGGTAATGCAGAGGATTGGAATCGAGTCAGCCGAGGCGCTGTAGAGCCCGGTGACCATATCGGTGCCGGCCGGGCCGGACGTGCCGATGCACACGCCGATATTGCCGGCCTTGGTGCGGGTGTAGCCCTCGGCCATGTGCGAGGCGCCTTCAACGTGGCGAGCAAGGACGTGATCGATGCCACCGACTTTCTGCAAGGCGGAGTACAGCGGGTTGATCGCTGCGCCCGGGATGCCAAAAGCGGTATCAACCCCTTCACGGCGCATCACCAGAACGGCGGCTTCGATTGCTCTCATTTTGCTCATGGTTTTGTGCCTCTTTACGTTTTGTAATTGTATACAAGTGGCTTTGCGCAGAGTGTATTCACGGCGGACGGCGCAGGTCAATCCATTTTCTCAAGCGCCTGTTTCATTCGTCGGAAGCCCGAAGTGCTGTGGCTTTTCGTCGCATGTGGCGCTTTTCGAGAATTATTGTATACAAAAAAATAACTCATTGTGTTCTATTTGTGGCATCGGCCTGCGGCACAAACGCGCAGTCCCACGACTTTCCCTATAACAAAATGAGGACGGCACCATGAGCGCTTTAACCTTGAAAGTCGCAGTCAACCTGGTCAGCGAAGCCATCAACGCAGGACGCGGCATCAACGCCGCACCGCTGACCATCGCGGTACTCGATAACGGCGGCCACCTGATCGCCCTGCAACGCGAAGACGGCGCCAGCCTGCTGCGCCCGGACATCGCCATCGGCAAAGCCTGGGGCGCCATCGCTCTCGGTAAGGGCTCACGCCTGCTCGCCCAGGACGCGCAACAACGCCCGGCGTTTTTTTCTTCGTTGAACAGCATGGGGCAGGGCAGCGTTGTGCCGGCCCCGGGTGGCGTGTTGATTCGCAACCAGGCCGGTGAGGTGCTGGGCGCGATCGGGGTCAGTGGGGATTTGTCGGATGTGGATGAGCAGGTGGCGATCAGAGCGGTGGAGGCGCTGGATTTGAGGGCGGATGGTGGGGTGGTTGGTTGAATGTCAGTGTCTGAATAACCGCTTTCGCGAGCAGGCTCGCTCCCCCATTGGATCAGGGTTGGACACAAAATGTCTGAACACCTGAAGCCCACTGTGGGAGCGAGCCTGCTCGCGAATACGATCTGCGCTACACATCTTGCTAAAAGTCTGACGCTCCCTTTGCCATCTCCACGGCTAGCCTTCTCATGATCAACATATGAGAAGGCAACGGAATGCCGGGTTTATCTGCTTCACATCGCTTGCGCATCGGACGCTATTCAGAACACAACCGCATTTACCTTCTGACCGCCAATACCGCCGGGAGAGAACCCGTATTCAGCGATTTCTTCCTGGGCAGATTGCTTGTAAACCAATTTCGGGCAGCTGAGGAAACGGGATTGGCCAATTCTCTGGCTTGGGTCGTAATGCCAGATCATTTTCACTGGCTGATTGAATTGAAGAGTGGCTCGCTCGGCGAATTGATGCAGCGAACTAAATCCCTCAGCACCAAAGCGGTAACGCTTTCGACCGGTAGAAAGTCCAGCCTTTGGCAACCTGGCTTCCATGACCGGGCACTGCGTAAAGAGGAGAATCTGGTGAAGATGGCTAGGTATGTCATTGCCAACCCATTGCGGGCAGGGCTGGTCAAAAGCCTTGGCGACTATCCGTTGTGGGATTCGATCTGGTTATGAGTTGAGGTCTGCAGTGCGGCTATTCGCGAGCAGGCTCGCTCCCACAGGAGAATGCATTCCAAATGTGGGAGCGAGCCTGCTCGCGAAGCGGTTCCCCCGATCTCACCGATCCGGCTCACACCCCTTCAACACCAACCGGATAATCGTCTGCGCCGCCGCTTCATAATCGGCTTCATCAAGCTTGTCTTTCCCGGTCACCGCGGAAATCTGCCAGTCGAAGTCGGCGTAGGTCTGGGTCGCGGCCCAGATGCTGAACATCAGGTGGTTGGGATCGATCGGGGCGATCTGGCCGCGGTCGATCCAGCTCTGGATGCAGGCGATGTTGTGTTTGGCCTGGGCGTTGAGCTGCTCGACAAGATCAGCGCTCAGGTGTGGGGCGCCGTGCATGATTTCGCTGGCGAACACCTTGGAGGCGTAGGGCAGGTCGCGGGAGATGCGGATCTTCGAGCGGATGTAGCCGCTCAGCACTTCGCTCGGCACGCCGTCCGGGTTGAACGGGGTCGAGGCCTGCAGAATCGGCTCGATGATGCTTTCCAGCACCTCGCGATAGAGGTTTTCCTTGGATTTGAAGTAGTAGTAGACGTTGGGCTTGGGCAATCCCGCCTTGGCGGCGATGTCGCTGGTTTTGGTCGCCGCGAAGCCCTTGTCGGCAAACTCTTCGCTGGCGGCGCGCAGGATCAGTTCTTTGTTACGCTCGCGGATTGTGCTCATAAACCCGGTGGTTCCTTGCCTGTTCTGGCGGTGGCGCATGGTAGCACCGGCCTTGAGCGGCGCTCAACAATGCAGCCTGTGGCCGGCGGTCGCGTTATGCTTGGCAACATTCATACACAGAAGGAAACAGGATTCATGGCAGGAAGCAGTTTGCTGGTGCTGATCGATGACATCGCCACCGTTCTGGATGACGTTGCGTTGATGACCAAGATGGCCGCGAAGAAGACCGCCGGAGTGCTCGGTGATGATCTGGCGCTCAATGCCCAGCAGGTATCGGGCGTGCGCGCCGAGCGGGAAATTCCCGTGGTCTGGGCGGTGGCCAAGGGCTCGTTCGTCAACAAACTGATCCTCGTGCCGTCGGCGCTGGCAATCAGCGCCTTTGTGCCTTGGCTGGTGACGCCGCTGTTGATGGTCGGCGGCGCGTACCTGTGTTTCGAGGGTTTTGAAAAACTCGCGCACAAGTTTCTGCACAGCAAAGAGGAAGACGAGGCAGAGCACACGCAGTTGACCGAAGCAGTGGCCGATCCGGCGACCGATCTGGTGGCGTACGAAAAGGACAAGATCAAAGGCGCGATCCGCACTGACTTCATTCTCTCGGCAGAAATCATTGCGATCACCCTCGGCACCGTGGCAGATGCCTCGCTGACCCAGCAAGTGGTCGTCATGTCCGGCATCGCCATTGTCATGACCGTGGGCGTTTATGGTTTGGTGGCGGGCATCGTCAAGCTCGACGACCTGGGGCTGTGGCTGACGCAGAAACCCGGGCAGATGGCGAAAAAGATCGGCGGCGGCATTCTCAGCGCCGCGCCGTACATGATGAAAACCCTGTCGGTGGTTGGCACGGCAGCGATGTTCCTGGTCGGCGGCGGCATCCTGACCCATGGCGTGCCGGTGCTGCATCACTGGATCGAAGGTGTCGGCGCAGCGGCGGGCAGTGCCGGGTTTGCCGTACCGATGCTGCTCAATGGTGTTGCGGGGATTATTGCCGGTGCTGTGGTGTTGGCGGTGGTTTCGGTCGTAGGCAAGCTCTGGAAAGCGCTGAAGGGTTAATCAGCAACACATAACAAATGTGGGAGCGAGCCTGCTCGCGAATGCGGTATTCCAGTCAATATCGATGTTGACTGAAACTCCGCGTTCGCGAGCAGGCTCGCTCCCACAGTGTTTTGCGCCAGCCGATTTACTCGGCGATCTGCAACTTGCGCGCTTCGGTATACACGTACCGCACTTTTTCGTACTCGAACGGCGAGTTCATCTGGCCGTAGCGGAAGCTGGTCTGGTAGCGCTTGTCGATCGCACGCAAGGCCCAGACTTCCGGGTGGTTGGAGCTGACTTCCGCGACGTTGAGGAAGTTGATCGCGGTGTCGGCGGTGTAATCCACGGCCAGACCTGCGGTGTCGCGGATGTTCGACGGGCCGAAGATCGGCAGTACGAAGTAGGCGCCGCCCGGTACGCCGTAGAAGCCCAGAGTCTGCCCGAAGTCCTCGTTCTGGCGCGGCAGGCCCATGGCGGTTGCCGGATCCCACAGACCGGCGATGCCGATCGTGGTGTTGAGCAGCAGGCGCGCAGTGGTTTCCATCGAGCGCTGGCCCTTGAACTGCAGCAGGCTGTTGACCAGGTTCGGCACGTCGCCAATGTTGTTGAAGAAGTTGCTCACCCCGGTACGCACGAAGCTTGGGGTGATGTAGCGATAGCCATCGACCACTGGCAGGAACACCCACTGGTCGAAGCGGTAGTTGAAGTGGTAGACCCGGCGGTTCCACGATTCCAGCGGGTCATAGACGTTCAGCGCATTGAGCGTGGAGCGTTCGAATTCGCGCTGATCCAGGCCCGGGTTGAACTTGAGTTTGGTCAGCGGCTGCTTGAAGCCATCGCTGTCGACCACCACCGGTGCATCGGCTTTACTGTTGTCGGCCTGGGCCACGCCTGCACAGAGGAACGCTGCAATCAGCAGGAGATATTTAGCCACGGAAGAACTCCAGCATGGCGTCGCTGTTGACGCGGTAGTTAAGGTTGCCGCAGTGGCCGCCCAGTGGATAAACGGTCAGGCGATCACCGAAGGTTTTACGCAGGAAGCCCAAGTCGCCAGGGCCGAGGATGACGTCGTCGGCGTTGTGCATGACGGCGATTTTCGGGCTGTCGTGCAGGTAGTCCTTGAGCGCATACAGGCTGACCTGATCGATCAGTTGCAGCAGGCTGCCGCCGTCGGTGCGTGCGCGCCACATCGGAATAACCTGCTCGGTGATGTAGCAGTCGAAATCGCATTGCAGCGCACGCTTGAGGAACGGCGTGAGGCTGGTGCCTTCGGTGATCGGGAATTTCGGCGGGGTGATCAGGCCGCGACGGTTGACCAGGTCCGAGGTGTAGGCAATGTCGGCTGCCGAAAAGCGGAACGACGTGCCGATGAGCATGGCCATCTGTTCGTTGGTCAAATGTTGCTTGGATTGTTGAAAGTCATACAGCAGCGCATCGTTGAGGTCGATGTAGCCTTTCTGCTGGAAGTAGCGGGTCAGCTTGGTCAATACCAGTTCGTAGAACGTGGTGCTGTTGTTGATGCCCTTGACCTCGGTCTGCACCAGCTTGTCGAGGTTGGTCACCGAGGTGTATAGGTTGACCGGCGGGTTCAGCAGCAGGACTTTTTTGAAGTTGAAGCTACGGCGCGTTTCGTCCAGATGCGCGACGAACGCGGCATCAAGGGCGCCGAGGCTGTAGCCGGTCAGGTAATACTCGGTGACCGGCAGTTTCGGGTTCTGCGCCCGCACGGCCTGCATCACCCGGTACATGTCTTCGGCATCTTCCTTGGTCACGCCCGGGGTGGCGAAACGCGAGGCGGCACTGATGAAGTCGAAGCTGGTCGGCGAGGACAACTGCACGACGTGGTAGCCGGCCTTGTAATACAGCTTTTTCAGGTATTCGTTGAGCGTGCTGTCAAAGCGCGCGCCGGTGCCGGCAATCAGGAAGATAAGCGGCGCCGGTTTGTCCTGCGTGGCGATGCGGTAAGTGAGTTTCTTCACTGCCCAGAAATTGTCCGGCAATTGGAATTCACGCTCCGGGCGCAGGGTGAGGCTGCGGTCCGTTTGATTGATGTCGTCGTCCAGCGGCAGCTCCGGACGCAGGTCCGGTGGTGTCGTGGCGATCGTCGCCTCGAACGGGTTGGTCAGCGGATAGCCATAGCTGGCGGCGTCGATATCCACCGCCAGCGCGGACGCACTCAAGATAAGGCCGCTGAACAGCGCGGCGAAGCGCAAGGAACGGAGCATGACTAGATCCCTTAGAGGAAGGTGCCGATTGAAGTTCGCAGGCTATGACCACCGGCCGTGCGCCAAAGTGCCATGCTGCGGCACCAAACAGGCGGAATTCGGGGTAATAGTAGCTGGACGATACACGTTGCAAGGGCTCGCTGAACAGTTAACAGTTGTTAGTGCTTGCGAATGCCGGTCGGCAGATTAAGCTGGCCGCCGATTTCCGCAGATTGGAGTGCTCCATGTCCCGCCGCTTGCCCGTTATTGTGCTGCTCGTTTTGTTGCCGCTGTGGCTGGCCGGCAGTTATGCCGCGCGCTATGGCTTCATGGAAGACGGGCAGTGGGTGGGCATCTGTGTCGACGAGACCGGCCGTTGGGAATGCGTGGTGCGGTCGAACCTCGGGCTGATGATTCATTTCAAGGTGCTGGGCTGGGCGGCGGTGGGCGCGGCGGTATTGGCGTTTGTATTGCCGGGACGGGCAGGGTGGTGGCTGGGGGTGCTGGCGCTGGTGTTCGGCCTGCCGGCGCTGGCGTTGTACAACACCACATTAGCGGTATTTGCGGTGGTGATTGCCGGATTGCGCCTGGTCCGCGAGTCCCGCAGCGCCTGACAGTCAGTCATCGCGGGCAAGCCCGCTCCCACAGGGATTGAGGTGAACACAACATTTGTGTGCAGCAGAAATCCTGTGGGAGCTGGCTTGCCAGCGATGGCGATTTCGAAAGCGCTGAAATCAGGCCTTGCGAACCCGCAGGCAGCGCCACAACGCCACCACCATCAATCCACTGACCAGCGCCCAGCCCCACGCCTGCTGATTCAACATCCCTTCCTGATACAACTGCGGTGCAATCCCCGCGCCGACGATAAAGGTCAGCAGAGCAACCTCCCGACGCGGCACGCTTACCGGGCGGCACAGGTAGACCAGCGCCGGGAGGACGAACGCCATGCTGGCGAAACTGCGATAGCGCGGGTCGAAGACCATTTCCAGCATCATCACCGCCGCGGCAAAACCGGCCGCCGCGATCAGCCAGCCGGCGCGACGCTCGAGCAAATCGAATGCTCGCGCGCGCCAACCGCTGCGTGCGCTCAACGTCAGCGCGGCATGCGCGAGCACCAACAGATTCAACCCGGTCAGCAAGCCGACCCACAGCCATTCACCGGCAAACCGTGTGGTCAATCGAGCCAGATCGCCCCAAGCGCCAATCGAGCAAGCAGCGACAGCGCCCAGCAGCGGTAGCAGCAACGCCGAACGAGTGGTGCGCACGCGTCCACCAAGGATCAGCGTGCCGAGGAAAATCAAAGCACCGACTGCCAGCCATTCTTTCCAGTACGGCACATTGCTCACCGGTCCGGCGAGCACGCCTTTGTCCTGCCGATCCGCATCGAACAGCCCCCAGTAGCCGCCGACCGCGCCTTCACTGCCGCGCTTCCACGGTTGATCAAAGGCTTCGATCAGGTTGTAACGCCAGCCTTCCTGCTCGGCCATCGCCACGAATCCACGAATGAATTTCGCCTCGTTGACCCGGCTCGGCACGGCGGTCTCGCGCTGGCGGCCTTCGCTGGGCCAGCCGGTTTCGCCAATCATCACGTCTTTCGGAGCGAATTTGTTGCCGAACACCTGACGTACATCCGCCACATGCCGCAGCGCCACGTCGATATTCGACGGATCGTCTTCCCAGTACGGCAGCAAGTGAATGGTCAGAAAGTCCACGGCCGGGGCGATTTCCGGATGCTTGAGCCAGAATTCCCAGACGTCGGCGTAGGTCACCGGTTGCTTGACCTGGCTTTTGACCTTGTTGATCAGCCGGGCCAGTTGTGCGCCAGTGACCTCTTTGCGCAGCAGCGCTTCGTTGCCGACGATCACCGCTGTAACCACGTCGGGGTTGGTATTGGCCGATTTGATCAGCAGCTCGACTTCCTGTTCGGTGTCGACCGGGTTGCTGTTGACCCAGGCGCCGATCATCAACTTCAGACCGTGTTTGCGCGCCAGATCGGGCAGGGCGTCGAGGCCGGTCATCGAGTAGGTGCGGATGCATTCAAAGCGCGTCGCCAGCAGCGCGAGGTCGGCATCCATGCGCTCGGGGCGCAATTTGAACGGCACGTCGAACGGCGATTGGTCTTTGTCGAACGGTGTGTAGGAGGCGCAGTGCAACTTGTGCGTCGGCGTCGCGGCGTCCGGCAGGATCACCGGTTGGCCGAGGCCATACCAGAAACTGCCCAGGGCCAGGAGCCCGAGCAGGCAGGCGAACAGATAAGGCAGAAAAGGAAATCGGTACGTTGCGGACATGGTCAGGCCGAGTGGCTGCAAAGCGACGCATGTTACCTGCATTTATAGAAGGGCAGGTGGCTCGCAGGCGTTGTACATGCAAAGTTCGGGCGGATTGTCTGGCGTCAATTAATCTCGCTTGATTAATGGCTTTCTGATGTCGTTTCTCGCTGCCTTGAGGTCGCTGACAGAGCAGGTCGCCGGCCGCTTGAGGTTGATGATCAAACCATCAGTACCCTTTTTGAAAAATCGGCTGATGTTCGGTGTGTGAGGTCCGGCGTGATGGGGGCGCTGTGCACCATAACAATACGTTGACGATGCCCGGCATCCGTCGGGCGCAGCATTTCGGGGAAGTAAACGATGAAGATGCGACGACTTTTAGGCGCAGGTGCCGCTTTGGTGCTTGCGATGAGTTCCACTTTCGCCAACGCTGAAAAACAGACCCTGAACATCGGTTACGTTGACGGCTGGTCCGACAGCGTCGCGACCACCCACGTGGCGGCCGAAGTGATCAAACAGAAGCTCGGTTATGACGTGAAGCTGCAAGCCGTCGCCACCGGGATCATGTGGCAGGGCGTGGCCACCGGCAAACTCGATGCGATGCTCTCGGCCTGGCTACCCGTGACCCACGGTGACTATTGGACGAAAAACAAGGATCAGGTCGTCGATTACGGCCCGAACTTCAAGGACGCGAAGATCGGCCTGATCGTGCCGGAGTACGTCAAAGCCAAATCGATCGAAGACCTGAAAACCGACGATACCTTCAAAAACCGCATTGTTGGCATCGACGCCGGTTCAGGCGTAATGCTCAAGACCGATCAGGCGATCAAGGATTACGGCCTGGACAAATACAGCCTCAAGGCCAGTTCCGGCGCCGGCATGATTGCCGAGCTGACCCGCGCCGAGAAGAAGAACGAATCCATCGCCGTCACCGGTTGGGTGCCGCACTGGATGTTCGCCAAGTGGAAACTGCGCTTCCTCGACGACCCGAAAGGCGTGTATGGCCAGGCTGAAACCGTGAACAGCATCGGCAGCAAAGGCCTGGACGCCAAGGCGCCGGAAGTGGCCAAGTTCCTGAAAAACTTCCAGTGGGCCTCGAAAGACGAAATCGGCGAGGTCATGCTGGCGATTCAGGACGGTGCCAAGCCTGATGCAGCGGCCAAGGACTGGGTGGCCAAACACCCGGATCGTGTAGCTGACTGGACCAAATAATTTAAACACCGCCACACCCCTGTGGGAGCGAGCCTGCTCGCGAATGCAATCTGTCAGTTGATGCAATATCGACTGATACGACGCCTTCGCGAGCAGGCTCGCTCCCACAGTTTTTTTCTGTGTACCGGAAAATGGCTAAAACATCATGGCCATCTACTACTAAGGTCGTCTGGAACCTCTCTCGCAGCCGCATACATTAGCTACGTTCCAACAATAATTTGTGCTGCGAGGATAAAAACAATGAACGACAGCATTTACCTCTCGATTCAGAACAGTCCCCGATTCAAGGAGCTGGTTCAGAAACGGGAACGATTCGCCTGGATTCTCTCGGCAATCATGCTTGGGCTCTACTCCGCATTCATCCTGCTGATCGCATACGGGCCGCACGTGCTCGGGGCGAAACTCAGTCCTGAATCCTCGATCACCTGGGGCATCCCGATCGGTGTCGGCCTGATCATTTCAGCCTTCGTCCTGACCGGCATCTACGTGCGCCGCGCCAATGGCGAGTTCGACGACCTGAACAATGCGATTCTCAAGGAGGCTCAGCAATGATCCGGCGTCTACTGGCTTTATTGAGTGTTGCGGCTTTCGCGCCGAGTGTCTGGGCGGCTGACGCATTGACGGGGGAGGTGGCCAAACAGCCGCTGAACATCCCGGCGATCCTGATGTTCGTGGCCTTCGTCGGCGCGACGTTGTACATCACCTACTGGGCTTCGAAGAAAAACAATTCGGCCGCCGACTACTACGCGGCGGGCGGCAAGATCACCGGTTTCCAGAACGGCCTGGCGATTGCCGGCGACTACATGTCGGCGGCGTCTTTCCTGGGGATTTCCGCGCTGGTGTTCACCTCCGGTTATGACGGCCTGATCTACTCGATCGGCTTCCTCGTGGGCTGGCCGATCATTCTGTTCCTGATCGCCGAACGCCTGCGCAACCTGGGTAAATACACCTTTGCCGACGTGGCGTCCTACCGCCTCGGGCAAACCCAGATCCGCACCCTGTCCGCCTGCGGCTCGCTGGTGGTGGTGGCGTTCTACCTGATCGCGCAAATGGTCGGTGCCGGCAAGCTGATCCAGCTGCTGTTCGGCCTCGATTACCACGTTGCGGTGATCCTGGTCGGCGTGCTGATGTGCATGTACGTGCTGTTCGGCGGCATGCTCGCGACCACTTGGGTGCAGATCATCAAGGCAGTGCTGCTGCTGTCCGGTGCCTCGTTCATGGCGCTGATGGTGATGAAGCATGTGGGCTTCGACTTCAACACACTGTTCTCCGAAGCGATCAAGGTTCACGCCAAGGGCGAAGCGATCATGAGCCCCGGCGGTCTGGTGAAGGATCCGATCTCGGCATTCTCGCTGGGTCTGGCGCTGATGTTCGGCACCGCTGGCCTGCCGCACATTCTGATGCGCTTCTTCACCGTGAGTGACGCAAAAGAAGCGCGCAAGAGCGTGCTGTACGCTACCGGTTTCATTGGCTACTTCTACATCCTGACTTTCATCATCGGCTTCGGCGCGATCCTGCTGGTCAGCACCAACCCGGCCTTTAAAGATGCAGCGGGCGCCTTGCTCGGCGGCAACAACATGGCGGCGGTGCACCTGGCCAACGCGGTGGGCGGCAGCATCTTCCTTGGCTTCATCTCGGCAGTGGCGTTCGCAACCATTCTGGCTGTGGTAGCCGGTCTGACGCTGGCGGGTGCTTCGGCGGTTTCTCACGACCTGTACGCCAGTGTGATCAAGAAGGGCAAGGCCAACGAGAAAGATGAGATTCGCGTGTCGAAGATCACCACCATCGCCCTGGCGGTGCTGGCGATTGGTCTGGGCATTCTGTTCGAAAGCCAGAATATTGCGTTCATGGTCGGCCTGGCGTTCTCCATCGCGGCGAGCTGCAACTTCCCTGTGCTGCTGCTTTCGATGTACTGGAAGAAGCTGACCACTCGCGGCGCGATGATTGGTGGCTGGCTGGGTCTGGTCAGTGCTGTTGGTCTGATGATCCTCGGCCCGACCATCTGGGTGCAGATTCTGCATCACGATAAGGCGATCTTCCCTTACGAATATCCGGCGCTGTTCTCGATGATGATTGCGTTCATCGGGATCTGGTTCTTCTCGATTACCGACAAGTCGGCGGCTGCGGATAACGAGCGGGCGCTGTTCTTCCCGCAGTTTGTGCGTTCGCAGACCGGGTTGGGGGCGAGTGGGGCGGTTTCGCACTAAGAGATCAGTTGTAAGCTGCAAGCTGCAAGCTTCAAGCTTCAAGCTTCAAGAAAACGCCCTGGTTGAGAGATTGGGGCGTTTTTTTTGTGGGCGGTTATCGGTTGGTTTGGTGTGTATATCCGTTTTTTGCAGTGCTGCGGCTGGCGGTTTCGCCCTTACGGCGACTTACTTTTTTACAAGCGCCTAAAAAAGTAAGCAAAAAACGCTAGCTCCTACGTTCGGCCCGCTCGCTGGGGCTCGGGGTTCCTTCGCTCCGGGACTGATCCTGGCGCAGCGGCTCCGGTTTGCTTCGCTGCACCTCCTTCCGCTGTGTCTGGCTGCGCCAGACGGTCGCTGCGCTCCCACGCCCGGATCAATCCCTCCGCTCAGCCTTCCGACGTCGCCCGTGGATCAAGATCAAAAGCACTCGAGCTTGCGCTCATTGTTGAGTGGTTAGAAGCGTCGCATGGCTTGAGATTTTCGGTGGATTCGCCCCTCACCCCAGCCCTCTCCCGAGGGAGAGGGAGCCGATTTGTGTGGTGTTCAAAACCTGCATTCGACTCGGTATCGCAAGTCGGCGTGTTTCGCCCAAACACCTCGGTCAGTTCCCTCTCCCTCTGGGAGAGGGCTAGGGTGAGGGGCTCTTGATCTGGCTTTGGCTTTTGCTTTTGATCTTTTGCCCCTTCGGCAGGCTTCGTTACGGGATCGATCCGGGGGTGGGAGCGTAGCGACCGTACGACGTAGTCGTACACAGCGAGTGTAGGTGCAGCGAAGCCAACCGGAGCCGCTGCGCCCGGATCGGTCCCGTAACGAAGGTACCCCGAGCCCTAGCGAGCGGGCCGTACGCCGGGGCAAAGCCTTTTGGGTTACCTTTTCGGCGTTTGGAAAAGGTGACTCGCTGTAAGAGCGAAACCGCCAGCGGCAGCACCCGCAGCAACGGATATGCCCCCAAAATCCAAGAACCAGTCGGCCCGAAGGCCGCTGAAACCACAAACAAAAACGGCCTCTATATAAGAGGCCGTTCCTGACACACCACTAAACCATCACAAAAAAGAAAAACCCTTATTTGCGATCTTCCAGCTTGGTAATGTCACGCGACTCGTAACCGGTGTACAGCTGGCGCGGACGGCCAATCTTGTACGGGCTCGAAAGCATTTCTTTCCAGTGCGAAATCCAGCCCACAGTACGCGCCAGGGCGAAAATCACCGTGAACATGCTGGTCGGAATGCCGATCGCCTTGAGGATGATCCCCGAGTAGAAGTCGACGTTCGGGTACAGCGAGCGCTCGATGAAGTACGGGTCGGTCAACGCGATCTCTTCCAGGCGCATGGCCAGTTCGAGTTGCGGATCGTTGTTGATGCCCAGTTCCTTCAGCACTTCGTCGCAGGTCTGCTTCATGACAGTCGCGCGAGGGTCGCGGTTCTTGTAGACGCGGTGACCGAAGCCCATCAACTTGAACGGATCGTTCTTGTCCTTGGCCTTGGCGATGAACTTGTCGATGTTCGACACATCGCCAATCTCGTCGAGCATGGTCAGCACGGCTTCGTTCGCACCGCCGTGGGCAGGACCCCACAGTGCGGCGATACCGGCAGCGATGCAGGCGAACGGGTTGGCACCCGAAGAGCCGGCCAGACGCACGGTGGAGGTCGAAGCGTTCTGCTCGTGGTCGGCGTGGAGGATGAAGATCCGGTCCATGGCCTTGGCGAGTACCGGGCTGATCGGTTTGATCTCGCACGGGGTGTTGAACATCATGTGCAGGAAGTTTTCCGCGTAAGTCAGATCGTTGCGCGGGTACATCATGGGTTGGCCCATGGAGTACTTGTAAACCATCGCTGCCAGGGTCGGCATCTTCGCAACCAGACGGATCGCGGAAATTTCGCGATGCTGCGGGTTATTGATGTCCAGGGAGTCGTGGTAGAAGGCCGAGAGGGCGCCGACTACACCGCACATGACGGCCATCGGGTGGGCGTCGCGACGGAAACCGTTGAAGAAGGTTTTCAGCTGCTCGTGAACCATGGTGTGGTTCTTCACGGTGCTGACGAACTGGGCCTTCTGTTCTGCGGTCGGCAATTCGCCGTTGAGCAGCAGGTAGCAGGTTTCCAGGTAGTCCGACTTTTCAGCCAGCTGTTCGATCGGGTAGCCGCGGTGCAACAAAATGCCGTTGTCGCCGTCGATATAGGTAATTTTCGATTCGCACGAAGCGGTCGACATGAAACCCGGGTCGAAAGTGAAGCGGCCCGTGGCCGTCAGGCCCCGAACATCGATTACATCGGGACCAACGGTGCCGGTTAAAATGGGCAGCTCGACGGGGGCTGCGCCCTCGATGATCAACTGCGCTTTTTTGTCAGCCATGTGGCCTCCTATTTATGCTTGAACCATCAGACAGACCCCCCACGCAGGGCCCGCACCACTATAGTGAGATAAATTCGAATGTCAATTTGCCTAAAGTCTTGCTCCAGAAGGCTTTAAGCCGACTTTTTCCTCGAAATTGCCTGCCATTTACGCCTTTTATGCAACTTGTGCAATCCGCTATTGGGGGTAGGTGAACGCGTTGTCATTAGTAGCCTAACTGTCTATACTCGGCCACCGACCGCCAAGGGCTTTTGGGCTTGCTTTCATTGGGGGTCGCATCCCTGGGTGGTGGTTACCTGACCAGTGCACTCCCCAACAACTTTGCCCTGATTGTTAGGGGCTCTTCAGTGTGAAAAAAAAGCCGTGAAAAGCCAACGACCTGTAAACCTAGACCTAAGGACCATCAAACTCCCAGTCACTGCTTACACGTCCATTCTTCACCGTATCTCCGGTGTCATCCTCTTCGTGTGCCTTGCCATCATGCTTTACGCATTGGACAAGTCGCTGAGCTCCGAGGAAGGCTTCGGTCAGGTGAAAGCGTGTCTGACCAGTCCGCTAGCCAAGCTAGTGATTTGGGGCATCCTGTCCGCTCTGCTGTATCACCTGGTAGCCGGTGTGCGCCACTTGATCATGGACATGGGCATCGGTGAGACGCTGGAAGGCGGCAAACTGGGCTCGAAAATCGTTATCGCCGTTTCCGTGGTGGTAATCGTTCTGGCAGGAGTCTGGATATGGTAACTAACGTCACTAACCTGTCGCGTTCGGGCCTCTATGACTGGATGGCACAGCGTGTGTCTGCGGTCGTTCTCGCGGCTTACTTCATCTTTCTGATCGGATACATCGTCGCCAACCCTGGCCTCGAGTATGCCCAGTGGCATGAACTGTTCGCTCACAACGGAATGCGTATTTTCAGCCTGCTGGCCCTTGTTGCTCTGGGCGCTCACGCCTGGGTCGGCATGTGGACCATCGCGACCGACTACCTGACGCCAATGGCGTTCGGCAAGTCCGCAACGGCGATACGTTTCCTTTTCCAGGCAGTATGCGGCGTTGCGATGTTCGCTTACTTCGTCTGGGGTGTGCAGATTCTCTGGGGTATCTGATTCATGGCTAACATTCCAACGATTTCTTTCGACGCCATCATTATTGGTGGTGGCGGTGCCGGCATGCGCGCTGCGCTGCAGCTGGC
The DNA here is from genome assembly GCF_057291535.1 of Pseudomonas sp. 1L-E-NC-VB-C3. NCBI lineage: Bacteria > Pseudomonadati > Pseudomonadota > Gammaproteobacteria > Pseudomonadales > Pseudomonadaceae > Pseudomonas > Pseudomonas sp. 1L-E-NC-VB-C3. The sequence continues at coordinate 225,283 of NZ_JBXAWD010000007.1, forward strand.
ACAGGGCGGCCACAAGACTGCGGTGATCACCAAGGTTTTCCCGACCCGTTCGCACACTGTGTCCGCACAGGGCGGCATCACGTGCGCCATCGCTTCCGCCGACCCGAACGATGACTGGCGCTGGCACATGTACGATACCGTAAAGGGTTCCGACTACATCGGTGACCAGGACGCTATCGAATACATGTGTCAGGAAGGCCCGGCTGCCGTGTTCGAGCTGGACCACATGGGTCTGCCGTTCTCGCGTACCGAGCAAGGCCGCATCTACCAGCGTCCGTTCGGTGGCCAGTCCAAGGATTACGGCAAGGGCGGTCAGGCTGCACGTACCTGCGCTGCATCCGACCGTACCGGTCACGCGCTGCTGCACACCCTTTATCAGGGCAACCTGAAAGCCGGTACCACGTTCCTCAACGAGTACTACGCTGTTGATCTGGTGAAAAACCAGGAAGGCGAATTCGTTGGTGTGATCGCGATCTGCATCGAAACCGGCGAAACCTCCTACATTCGTGCCAAGGCCACGGTTCTGGCCACTGGCGGTGCAGGCCGTATCTACGCGTCCACCACCAACGCCCTGATCAACACCGGTGACGGCGTCGGCATGGCTCTGCGTGCTGGCGTGCCGGTACAAGACATCGAAATGTGGCAGTTCCACCCGACCGGCATCGCCGGCGCCGGTGTACTGGTTACCGAAGGTTGCCGTGGTGAAGGTGGTTACCTGATCAACAAGCACGGCGAGCGTTTCATGGAGCGTTATGCTCCGAACGCGAAAGACCTTGCAGGTCGTGACGTGGTTGCCCGTTCGATGGTTAAGGAAATCATCGCCGGCAACGGTTGCGGTCCGAATGGCGACCACGTAATGCTCAAGCTCGACCACCTGGGCGAGGAAGTGCTGCACAGCCGTCTGCCAGGCATCTGCGAACTGTCGAAGACTTTCGCCCACGTTGACCCGGTAGTTGCTCCGGTTCCGGTTGTGCCGACCTGCCACTACATGATGGGCGGCGTTGCCACCAACATTCATGGCCAGGCGATCACCCAGAACGCCGAAGGTCAGGACCAGATCATCCCTGGCCTGTTCGCGGTAGGCGAAGTGGCTTGCGTATCGGTACACGGTGCGAACCGTCTGGGCGGCAACTCGCTGCTCGACCTGGTGGTCTTCGGTCGCGCTGCCGGCCTGCACCTGGAAAAGGCGTTGACCGATGGCATCGAATACGACGACGCTACCGAGTCCGACATCGAAGCTGCACTGTCGCGTCTGAACGCGCTGAACAACCGTACCGACGGTGAAGACGTTGCCACCCTGCGTCGCGAGCTGCAAAGCTGCATGCAGAACTACTTCGGTGTATTCCGTACCGGCGAATACATGCAGAAGGGCATCGCTCAGCTGGCCGATCTGCGCAAGCGTATCGCCAACGTGAAGATCAACGACAAGTCGCAAGCGTTCAACACTGCACGTATCGAAGCGCTGGAACTGCAGAACCTGCTGGAAGTGGCTGAAGCTACCGCCATCGCGGCCGAAGTACGTAAAGAGTCCCGCGGCGCTCACGCCCGTGAAGACTTCGAAGACCGTGATGACGAAAACTGGCTGTGCCACACCCTGTACTTCCCGGGTGACAAGCGCGTCACCAAGCGTGCCGTGAACTTCTCGCCGAAGACTGTTCCGACTTTCGAACCTAAAGTCCGGACTTATTAAGGGTGACCGCCATGTTGCAAGTCAGTGTTTATCGCTACAACCCTGATCAGGACGCCGCGCCGTTCATGCAGGATTTCCAGGTCGATACCGGTGGTAAAGACCTGATGGTGCTGGACGTGCTGGCCCTGATCAAAGAGCAGGACGAAGGTTTCTCCTATCGTCGCTCCTGCCGTGAAGGCGTCTGCGGCTCCGACGGCATGAACATCAACGGCAAGAACGGTCTGGCCTGCATCACGCCGCTGTCTGCCGTTGTAAAAGGCAACAAACTGATCGTTCGTCCGCTGCCAGGTTTGCCGGTTATCCGTGACCTGGTTGTCGATATGAGCATCTTCTACAAGCAATACGAGAAGGTGAAGCCTTACCTGCAGAACGACACGCCGGCTCCGGCCATCGAGCGTCTGCAGTCGCCAGAAGAGCGCGAAAAGCTCGACGGTCTGTACGAGTGCATCCTGTGCGCCTGCTGCTCGACCTCTTGCCCGTCCTTCTGGTGGAACCCGGACAAGTTCCTGGGTCCTGCTGCGCTGCTGCAAGCCTACCGCTTCCTGGCAGACAGTCGCGACACCAAGACCAGCGAGCGTCTGGCTTCACTTGACGACCCGTTCAGCGTTTTCCGCTGCCGGGGCATCATGAACTGCGTCAACGTATGTCCGAAAGGCCTGAACCCGACTAAGGCCATCGGTCACATCCGTAACATGCTGCTTTCGAGCGGCGTGTGATTCAGCTGCTGTAACCGTTGTACCGTAGAGGCTGTGGCGCGGGCTTCAACCCGCGTCATGGCTATAACCAGAGCCGTAGCCATAAGCTGCAGCTCTTCTTTTGAAGAAATGAGACAAGCAGGGGCATCCGGGCTGGTACCCGGACTATCAGTGTGATCCTAGGTGGCTTGTTTTAGTCGCTGCATTCGGACTTCTGCAAGTTTGCTCGGTGTCGACACCGATGGTGTTCCCCTAACCGAGGGTGACCAAGCATGCAAGAAAGCGTGATGCAGCGCATGTGGAACAGCGCCTACCTTTCAGGTGGAAACGCTGCCTATGTGGAAGAGCTTTATGAGCTCTACCTGCACGACCCTAACGCTGTGCCAGAAGAGTGGCGCACCTACTTTCAGAAGTTGCCAGCCGACGGCAACTCTGCCACTGATGTTTCGCACTCGACGATTCGCGATCATTTCGTGCTGCTGGCAAAGAACCAGCGCCGCGCCCAACCGGTTTCCGCCGGCAGCGTGAGCAGTGAGCACGAGAAGAAGCAAGTTGAAGTGCTGCGATTGATCCAGGCCTACCGTATGCGTGGCCACCAGGCAGCCCAGCTTGACCCGCTGGGGCTGTGGCAGCGTCCTGCACCTGCAGACCTGTCGATCAATCATTACGGCTTGACCAATGCCGATCTTGATACGACCTTCCGTGCCGGCGACCTGTTCATCGGCAAAGAGGAAGCGAGCCTACGCGAAATTCACGAAGCGTTGCAGCAGACATATTGCCGCACCATCGGCGCTGAGTTCACGCACATCACCGATTCCGAGCAGCGCCAGTGGTTCCAGCAGCGTCTGGAAAGCGTGCGTGGCCGTCCGACGTACTCCGCCGACATCAAGAGCCACCTGCTTGAGCGCGTGACTGCCGGTGAAGGCCTGGAAAAATACCTCGGCACCAAATACCCGGGCACCAAGCGTTTCGGTCTGGAAGGCGGCGAAAGCCTGATTCCGATGCTCGACGAACTGATCCAGCGTTCCGGCTCGTACGGCACCAAGGAAGTCGTCATCGGCATGGCCCACCGTGGCCGTCTGAACGTACTGGTCAACACCTTCGGCAAGAACCCGCGCGAGCTGTTCGACGAGTTCGAAGGCAAGAAGAAGGTCGAGCTGGGTTCCGGTGACGTTAAATACCACCAGGGCTTCTCGTCCAACGTGATGACCACCGGAGGTGAAGTTCACCTCGCCATGGCGTTCAACCCGTCCCACCTGGAAATCGTTTCCCCGGTGGTCGAAGGTTCGGTGCGCGCCCGTCAGGACCGTCGCAACGACCTGACCGGTGAGAAAGTTCTGCCGATCTCCATCCACGGTGACGCGGCATTCGCCGGTCAGGGCGTGGTCATGGAAACCTTCCAGATGTCGCAGACCCGCGGTTTCAAGACCGGCGGTACCGTGCACATCGTGATCAACAACCAGGTTGGTTTCACCATCAGCAACCCGCTGGACTCGCGCTCCACCGAGTACGCCACCGACGTTGCCAAGATGATCCAGGCGCCGATCCTCCATGTGAATGGTGATGATCCGGAAGCCGTGCTGTTCGTGACCCAGCTGGCCATCGACTACCGCATGCAGTTCAAGCGTGACGTGGTGATCGATCTGGTCTGCTACCGTCGTCGCGGCCACAACGAGGCCGACGAGCCAAGCGGCACCCAGCCACTGATGTATCAGCAGATCACCAAGCAGCGCACCACCCGTGAGCTGTACGCTGATCGCCTGACTCAGGCCGGTGTGCTTGACGCTGAACGCGTTCAGGCCAAGGTCGACGAATACCGCAACGCGCTGGACAACGGTCTGCACGTAGTGAAATCGCTGGTCAAAGAGCCGAACAAAGAGCTGTTCGTCGACTGGCGTCCGTACCTGGGCCACGCCTGGACTGCGCGTCACGACACGCGTTTCGATCTCAAGACCCTGCAAGAGCTGTCCGCCAAGCTGCTGGAAATTCCGGAAGGCTTCGTCGTTCAGCGCCAGGTCGCGAAGATCTACGAAGACCGTCAGAAGATGCAAGCCGGCGGCCTGCCGATCAACTGGGGTTACGCTGAAACCATGGCGTACGCGACCCTGGCGTTCGAAGGTCACCCGATCCGCATGACCGGTCAGGACATCGGCCGCGGTACGTTCTCGCACCGTCACGCTGTGTTGCACAACCAGAAAGACGCGGGCACCTACATTCCGCTGCAGAACCTGTACGACGGTCAGCCACGTTTCGACCTGTACGACTCGTTCCTCTCGGAAGAAGCGGTACTGGCATTCGAATACGGTTACTCGACCACCACGCCAAACGCGCTGGTGATCTGGGAAGCCCAGTTCGGCGACTTCGCCAACGGTGCTCAGGTCGTGATCGACCAGTTCATCACCAGCGGCGAGCACAAGTGGGGCCGTCTCTGCGGTCTGACCATGCTGTTGCCACACGGTTACGAAGGCCAAGGCCCTGAGCACAGCTCGGCTCGTCTTGAGCGTTACCTGCAGCTGTGCGCCGAGCACAACATTCAGGTGTGCATGCCGACCACGCCAGCACAGATCTACCACTTGCTGCGTCGTCAGGTGATCCGTCCGCTGCGCAAGCCGCTGGTCGTGCTGACGCCGAAGTCGCTGCTGCGCCACAAGCTGGCCATCTCGACGCTGGAAGATCTGGCCGAAGGTTCGTTCCAGACCGTGATCCCGGAAATCGACGCACTGGACCCGAAAAAGGTCGAGCGCGTGGTTCTGTGCAGCGGCAAGGTCTACTACGACCTGCTGGAAAAACGCCGTGCCGAAGGCCGCGAAGATATCGCCATCGTGCGTATCGAGCAGCTGTATCCGTTCCCTGAGGACGACTTGAAAGAAGTCCTGGCTCCGTACACCAACGTCAAACACGCCGTTTGGTGTCAGGAAGAGCCGATGAACCAGGGTGCCTGGTACTGCAGCCAGCATCACTTGCGTCGCAGCATCGCCAACCTCGACAAGACTCTCGTACTTGAGTACGCGGGCCGTGAGGCTTCGGCTGCGCCAGCTTGTGGTTACGCATCGATGCACGCCGAGCAGCAGGAAAAACTGCTGCAAGATGCTTTCACTGTTTAACGCCTTCGCGCTGACTGAAACCGAATTTTAAGGACCCACAGATAATGGCTATCGAAATCAAAGCCCCGTCATTCCCGGAATCGGTTGCCGATGGCACCGTTGCCACCTGGCACAAGAAACCAGGTGAGGCCGTCAAGCGTGACGACCTGATCGTCGACATCGAAACCGACAAAGTCGTGCTCGAAGTGTTGGCTGAAGCAGACGGCGTGCTGGGCGCAATCGTTGCCGAAGAGGGCGCTACCGTTCTGTCGAACCAGGTCCTGGGCTCGATCGAAGAGGGCGGCGCTGCTGCTGCCGCTCCTGCCGCCGCTGCTGCTCCGGCCGCTACTGCCGCTGCCGCACCAGCTGCTGCCGATGGCGAAGATGACCCGATCGCCGCTCCTGCCGCGCGCAAGCTGGCTGAAGAAAACGGCATCAACATCGCTTCCGTTGCCGGCACCGGCAAGGGCGGTCGTGTGACCAAGGAAGACGTGGTAGCAGCGGTTGCTGCCAAGAAAGCCGCTCCGGCTGCCGCACCTGCCAAGGCTGCTGCTCCTTCGGCTGCTGCGCCTGTGTTCGCTGCCGGCGACCGCATCGAGAAGCGCGTACCGATGACTCGCGTACGTGCCACCGTGGCCAAGCGTCTGGTTGAAGCCCAGTCGAACATGGCGATGCTGACCACGTTCAACGAAGTCGACATGACCGAAGTCATGGCGCTGCGTTCGAAGTACAAGGACCTGTTCGAGAAGTCCCACAACGGCGTACGCCTGGGCTTCATGTCGTTCTTCGTGAAAGCGGCCACTGAAGCGCTGAAACGCTTCCCGGCTGTCAACGCGTCGATCGACGGCGGCGACATCGTTTACCACGGCTACGCAGACATCGGCGTTGCCGTTTCCAGCGACCGTGGCCTGGTGGTACCGGTTCTGCGTAACGCCGAGCTGATGAGCCTGGCTGAAATCGAAGGCGGCATCGCAACATTTGGCAAGAAAGCCCGTGACGGCAAACTGTCGATGGACGAGATGACCGGTGGTACCTTCACCATCACCAACGGTGGTACCTTCGGTTCGATGATGTCGACGCCGATCGTCAACCCGCCGCAGGCAGCGATTCTGGGCATGCACAACATCATCCAGCGTCCGATGGCCATCAACGGTCAGGTCGTGATCCGTCCGATGATGTACCTGGCTCTGTCCTACGATCACCGTCTGATCGATGGCAAAGAAGCTGTGACCTTCCTGGTGACCATCAAGAACCTGCTGGAAGATCCGGCTCGTCTGTTGCTGGATATCTAAAAAGCAGCTGCAAGCTTTCAGCTACAAGCCTCAAGCTCAGGGCGAGCGGGTGGGCTTGCAGCTTGAAGCTTGCGGCTTGTAGCTTTATTGCTAAAGAGGATTTTTTGAATGTCGCAGAAATTTGACGTAGTAGTGATCGGTGCCGGCCCTGGTGGCTATGTAGCGGCCATCAAGGCTGCTCAGTTGGGCCTGACCACTGCCTGCATCGAGAAGTACACCGACGCAGAGGGCAAGCAAGCCCTGGGCGGTACCTGCCTGAACGTAGGTTGCATTCCTTCCAAGGCGCTGCTCGACAGCTCGTGGAAATACAAGGAAGCCAAAGAGAGCTTCAACGTTCACGGTATCTCGACCGGCGAAGTCAAAATGGACGTCGCTGCGATGGTTGGCCGCAAGGCTGGCATCGTCAAGAACCTGACCGGCGGCGTTGCCACCCTGTTCAAGGCCAACGGCGTTACTTCGATCCAGGGCCACGGCAAGCTGCTGGCCGGCAAGAAAGTCGAAGTCACCAAGCCGGACGGTTCGGTTGAAGTCATCGAAGCGGAAAACGTCATTCTCGCGCCAGGTTCGCGTCCGATCGACATTCCACCGGCTCCGGTTGACCAGAAAGTCATCGTCGATTCGACTGGCGCTCTGGAGTTCCAGTCCGTACCTAAACGTCTGGGCGTGATCGGCGCTGGCGTGATCGGTCTGGAGCTGGGTTCGGTATGGTCGCGTCTGGGTGCAGAAGTGACTGTTCTCGAAGCACTGGACACTTTCCTGATGGCAGCGGACACCGCTGTTTCCAAGGAAGCGCTGAAAACCCTGACCAAACAGGGTCTGGACATCAAGCTGGGCGCTCGCGTTACCGGTTCGAAAGTCAACGGCGAAGAAGTCGTCGTCAACTACACCGATGCCAACGGCGAACAGACCATCACTTTCGACAAGCTGATCGTAGCCGTTGGTCGCCGTCCGGTGACCACTGATCTGCTGTCTGCCGACTGCGGCGTGGAAATCGACGAGCGCGGTTTCATCGCGGTCGATGACCATTGCGTCACAGCTGTACCGGGCGTCTTCGCCATCGGTGACGTGGTTCGCGGCATGATGCTGGCCCACAAGGCTTCGGAAGAAGGCATCATGGTTGTCGAGCGCATCAAGGGCCACAAGGCTCAGATGAACTATGATTTGATCCCTTCGGTTATTTATACTCACCCGGAAATCGCGTGGGTTGGCAAAACCGAGCAGGCGCTGAAGGCCGAAGGCGTTGAAGTCAACGTCGGCACCTTCCCGTTCGCCGCTTCCGGCCGTGCCATGGCTGCCAACGATACCGGTGGTTTCGTCAAGGTCATCGCCGATGCCAAGACCGACCGCGTATTGGGCGTGCACGTGATTGGCCCGAGCGCTGCAGAACTGGTTCAGCAGGGCGCGATCGGTATGGAATTCGGCACCAGCGCTGAAGACCTGGGCATGATGGTTTTCTCCCATCCGACCCTGTCCGAAGCCTTGCACGAAGCTGCTCTGGCAGTGAATGGCGGCGCCATTCACATTGCCAACCGCAAGAAGCGTTAAGACATAATAAGAAACCACGGCGGCAACGGCCCGTCGTGAGCCTTGCGAGCAAGACTCACCGCGGAATGTCCGCCGGACGCAGTCTTGCGTAGCCCAGCTACGCAAGCAGCAGTCACAGGTGGCGCGGCACTCAAACGAGCGCAGCGCCGAATGCGCAGTACCTAACGAAGACGGTAAAAAGCATGAATCTTCACGAGTATCAGGGTAAGCAGCTGTTCGCTGAATACGGCCTGCCAGTTTCCACTGGTTACGCAGTAGACACCCCGGAAGCAGCAGCAGAAGCTTGCGACAAAATCGGCGGCAACGAGTGGGTCGTCAAAGCCCAGGTTCACGCCGGTGGTCGCGGTAAAGCGGGCGGCGTAAAGCTGGTTCGCAGCAAAGAAGACGCCAAAGCCTTCGCACAGCAGTGGCTGGGCAAGCGTCTGGTGACTTACCAGACTGACGCCAATGGCCAGCCAGTCACCAAGATCCTGGTTGAATCGTGCACTGATATCGCTAAAGAGCTGTACCTGGGCGCTGTCGTTGACCGTTCGAGCCGTCGCATCGTGTTCATGGCTTCCACCGAAGGTGGCGTGGACATCGAGAAAATCGCTCACGACACTCCAGAAAAAATTCTCAAGGCCACTATCGATCCACTGGTTGGCGCTCAGCCATCCCAGGGTCGCGAGCTGGCATTCCAGCTGGGTCTGGAAGGCAAGCAGGTCACTCAGTTCGCCAAGATCTTCGTAGGTCTGGCCAAGCTGTTCAAAGACCACGACCTGGCTCTGCTGGAAGTAAACCCGCTGGTGATCAAGGCTGACGGCGATCTGCACTGCCTCGACGCGAAGATCAACATCGACGCCAACGCCATGTACCGTCAGCCTAAGCTGAAGGCTTTCCACGATCCGTCGCAGGACGATCCGCGCGAAGCGCACGCTGCCAAGTTCGAACTGAACTACGTAGCGCTGGAAGGCAACATCGGCTGCATGGTCAACGGTGCCGGTCTGGCCATGGGCACCATGGACATCGTCAACCTGCATGGCGGCAAGCCGGCCAACTTCCTCGACGTAGGTGGTGGCGCTACCAAGGAACGCGTTACTGAAGCGTTCAAGATCATCCTGTCCGACCAGAACGTCGCGGCAGTACTGGTCAACATCTTCGGCGGCATCGTTCGTTGCGACATGATTGCCGAAGGCATCATCGGCGCCGTGAAAGAAGTCGGCGTGAAAATCCCGGTTGTTGTTCGCCTTGAAGGCAACAACGCTGAGCTGGGCGCTAAAGTACTGGCAGAAAGCGGTTTGAACATCATCGCTGCTACCAGCCTGACCGACGCTGCTCAACAAGTTGTCAAAGCTGCGGAGGGCAAATAATGAGCGTCCTGATCAATAAAGACACCAAAGTTATCTGCCAGGGTATTACCGGTTCGCAAGGTAGTTTCCACACCCAGCAAGCCATCGAATACGGCACCAAGATGGTTGGTGGCGTAACTCCGGGCAAGGGCGGCACCGAGCACCTGGGTCTGCCAGTGTTCAACACCGTAAAAGACGCAGTAGCTGCCACTGGCGCTACCGCCAGCGTGATCTACGTTCCGGCTCCGTTCTGCAAGGACTCGATCCTGGAAGCGGCATTCGGCGGCATCAAGCTGATCGTCTGCATCACCGAAGGCATTCCTACCCTGGACATGCTGGACGCCAAAGTTAAGTGCGACGAGCTGGGCGTAGTCCTGATCGGCCCTAACTGCCCAGGCGTGATCACCCCAGGCGAATGCAAGATCGGCATCATGCCAGGTCACATTCACTTGCCAGGCAAGGTCGGTATCGTTTCCCGTTCCGGCACCCTGACCTACGAAGCTGTGAAGCAGACCACTGACGCCGGTTTCGGTCAGTCGACTTGCGTCGGCATCGGTGGTGACCCGATCCCGGGCTCGAACTTCATCGACATCCTGAAGCTGTTCCAGGAAGACCCGAAGACCGAGGCGATCGTGATGATCGGCGAGATCGGCGGTTCGGCTGAAGAAGAAGCGGCTGCCTACATCAAGGCTAACGTGACCAAGCCGGTTGTTTCCTACATCGCTGGTGTGACTGCTCCTCCGGGCAAGCGCATGGGCCATGCTGGCGCAATCATCTCTGGCGGCAAAGGCACTGCAGACGAGAAATTCGCTGCGCTGCAAGACGCAGGCGTTAAAACCGTGCGTTCGCTGGCAGACATCGGCAAGGCCCTGGCCGAGCTGACTGGCTGGGAAGTGAAGAAGTAAGCTTCGGCTGACTTTTTAGCTCCAGCAACAAAGGCCACCTTCGGGTGGCCTTTGTCGTTCCTGGCGTATGAGAATTTTGAGAGCTGTAGTGGCGAGGGGATTTATCCCCGCTGGGCTGCGAAGCGGCCCCCATGCTAGCGACCATGATCAGTCAGGCAGTTCCAGCTCGGATTCTTTGGGACTGCTGCGCAGTCCAACGGGGATAAATCCCCTCGCCACAGGTTCGTTGTGATGAATACAGGTTCTCTGTATGAAAAATAGATATGTAAACGCGACACTGAAACGTCGCGTATCGGATAGTTCGCCCTCTAACAGTGCGTTTGTCAGCCAAATTCGTTAGGCTGGCCGCCATTTTTGCGTCCGCCGCCCACAAGGCAGCTATGCGCTTTAAGGGTCAGTCCCATACGGATCGACAGCATTTCCCTAATCCAACAGGGCAATCCCCCTCTAAATTCCGATTTCAGTAGTGTGGTATTACCTTAATGAAAGTTTTGAAAGGTCAGGACATCCTGGCACTTGGTTTTATGACGTTTGCCCTGTTTGTCGGGGCCGGTAACATCATTTTCCCGCCGATCGTCGGCTTGCAGGCCGGGCCTCACGTCTGGATGGCCGCACTGGGCTTCCTGATTACCGCCGTTGGTTTGCCGGTGGTCACCGTGGTGGCGTTGGCCAAGGTCGGCGGTGCGATGGATGCGTTGAGCAGCCCTATCGGCAAGATCGCTGGCGGTATCCTCGCGGCGGCATGCTACCTGGCCGTGGGTCCGCTGTTCGCCACCCCGCGTACCGCGACCGTATCCTTCGAGGTAGGTCTGGCGCCGTTGACCGGCGAAAGCCCGCTGGCGCTGTTCCTCTACAGCTCGGTGTACTTCCTGCTGGTGTTCTTCATTTCGCTCTACCCTGGGCGGTTGCTGGATACCGTTGGCCGCTTCCTCGCACCGCTGAAAATCATTGCGCTGGCAGTACTGGGCATCGCCGCGTTCGCCTTGCCGGCGGGTGACATCGGTCACGGCACACCGGAATACGTCGCCGCGCCATTTTCGCAAGGGTTCATCAATGGTTATCTGACCATGGATACCCTTGGGGCACTGGTGTTCGGCATCGTTATCGTCAACGCGATCCGCTCCCGTGGCGTCGAGTCGCCGGCGCTGATCACCCGTTATGCGATCATCGCCGGGCTGATTGCCGGCGTGGGGCTGGCACTGGTCTACGTCAGCCTGTTCCGTCTCGGTTCCGGCAGCCATGAAGTCGCGGTCGGCGCCACCAACGGCGCGGCGGTGTTGCATGCCTACGTGCAACACACCTTCGGTTCGCTGGGTAGTGGTTTCCTTGCGGTGCTGATCTCGCTGGCGTGTCTGGTCACGGCGGTCGGCCTGACCTGTGCCTGCGCTGAATACTTCAGCCGTGTGCTGCCGTTGTCCTACAAGACTCTGGTAATTATCCTCGCAGCGTTTTCCCTGCTGGTCTCCAACCTCGGTCTGACCAAGCTCATTGCTTTCTCGATTCCGGTACTCACCGCGATCTACCCGCCGTGCATCGTTCTGGTCGCACTGAGCTTCTGCAAGGATTTCTGGCATGAGCACGGGCGCATTCTTGGCCCGGTGATGCTGGTTTCCTTCGTTTTCGGCACCATCGACGCCCTGAAAGGCGCTGGTCTGGCCGACTGGATGCCAACTCAGCTGACCCATCTGCCGCTGAGCGAGCAAGGGCTGGCATGGCTGGTGCCATGCGTGATGACCCTGGTGGTCGCCGTGGTCTGTGATCGCCTGCTGGGCAAGCGCAGCGAAGTCACTGCCTGACGTGATGTGACCCGCCACAAGCGGGTCAGGCACGGTTAAACAGAAATGCCCCGTATCAATCGATACGGGGCATTTTTTATCAGAGCTGATAATCCTCAACCCAGATAACGTACGACCAGAGCTCCCACATTGACGTTGTCGCTGTCACGGCTCAGGAGTATTCGCTTGTCGGGCTGCACTGCCACCGAGATCCATTGCATACCGGGCCCCATAGAGTGAGTAACGTATCCCTTGCCGTCCCCAAAGGTTGTGTCCAGTTCACCCGTTGCCAGATAGCGGCAGGCAAGCATTTGCTCCCTGGTTATTTGCCCTGTACTCCCCACCACAACCAAACCATCTTCAGGTTCCCCACTTAGATCGAACAAAGTGCAACCGTCGGTTAATCCAAGATCAGTGACAACAGGCTTACCCTGATTGAATGCGAGATTTGGTCTACCGTTCGGGTTGTACGCGGCCATCATTGCTTTGCGTCCTTTCCCCCAAACGTCGTTGGGGGATGTGTCGACCTGGCCAGCAACAAAGAAGCTGCCGTCAGCACGTAACATCAGGCTTCGTACGCTGACCGGGTAATCCGATGGAATGTAGACGGTCCCGGTGCCATCATCGCCGAAGTCTTTATGGGGCGTTCCATCGACGTTCAGGCGCACAATCTTCCCTTCTCCAGCCCTCGAACCTGCAACTGTGATTACTCCATCCTCTGCTACTGAAATCGAAGCAATGCCCATTGCAAGATCCAGCCAGCCTTTGTTGTTGAAAGCGGTATCGAAATCTCCATTCTGATCAAGTCTGAACAGTCGGTCGCTTTGACCGACGAGTATTTTTTCATCAGCAGTCAGTACTAACCTGGTTCTGGATTGCGACGTGATGGAAGCTTCCGGTTTTGGCAATTGCGATTCGGACTGTGGCAGGAAAGGGACGTAAACCGTCCCATCGGGACCGAAATCGCGATCTCTTTCACCATCAGCGAAGAATCTGGCAAGCGCAAATCGAGTTCCTTGGTCCTCATCATATTGATACCCAAAAAGCAGCGCCTTGCCGTCTTTATAAAGACAGGCGCCAGTTCCGCTGGCTTGTCCCGAACCTGTAAACGTACCTACGATCAAACCGTTTTCGTTGAAGCCAGTATCGTTAGTACCGTCCGCGAGTAATTGCGCCAAATGAAAACTGACTTTGCCCTCTACAACAGTTTGTCCCACGAGAAGGATCTTTCCATCCGGGCGCAAGCCTGCGATTTTCAAAGCCTGGCTTCCCGTAGCAAATGACTCGGCGTACCCCCGGTTGCCAAACGTTGTGTCAATGGGCAGCGCAGCGTTCAAAGGTCTCATGCTCAAATCCTTGTCTGATAGGGGAGCGGTCAGTGTTCCCGTTTGAGAAAACGACCTTATGCCTCGCCATACCCTCGGCGCTACTGTCAGAGTTGACAGGTATAAGCCTCTGAAAACTGATAGCTGCGGTCTATTTTGAATAAATTTGACTCTTCAATGAGCGTGTCTTTTTACGAGCCAACACGTCGAAACGAAGGGTTCCCTCCATCATTCCTCTTGCTCAGGACAACGAATGTCGTTCATCCAAGCCAATCTGATCCACTTGCTCGCCGCCGTCTGGTTTGTCGTCTGCTGGGGCGGTTACACCCGTTATGCCACCTGGAAGGCCCGTGATACGGCGTGTCTGGCCAGCGTGTTGCACCTGTACCGCGAAGACTGGATGCGCCGCATGCTGCTGCGTGACAACCGCATCGCCGATGCCAGCGTGATCGGCAATCTGGAACGCAACGCGTCGTTCTTCGCCTCCAGCACGCTGATCATCCTCGCCGGTATCCTCACCGTGCTCGGTGCGTCCGACCGAGCCGTATCGTTGTTGGCGGATATTCCGATGGTGCAGCAGGCGTCGCAGGGCATGTCGGAGATCAAGTTGCTGTGTCTGGCACTGGTGTTCGTCTATGCGTTCTTTACTTTCAGTTGGTGCATGCGCCAATACAACTTCGCGGCGATTCTGGTCGGGTCGGCGCCGATGATCGGTGAGCGCCAAGTGACCGAGCAGGAACGCAAGGCCTTCGCTTCGCGGGCGGCGCGGGTGATTTCGATGGCGGCCAACCAGTTCAACTTCGGCCTGCGTTCTTATTACTTCGGCATGAGCATGCTGGCGTGGTTCGTCAGCCCGTGGCTGTTCATGATCATGAGCGCGGGAGTCGTGGTGGTTTTGTATCGCCGCGAGTTTCATTCCGACGTTCTCGATGTCATGGTCTATACCCCTACAGAGGCGCCCGTCCCTGAGGCGAACAAAGAGGCTGTTTGATGAGTATTCCGTTCTGGTGTGTGTTTATCAGTGCTTTATTGATCTATGTGGCGCGTATGCCGGTGGCCAAGGCCATGAAAGAGCAGGGCGGGTATGACAATCACTTGCCGCGGCAGCAGCAGGCGCAGTTGACTGGCTTCGGTGCGAGGGCGCTGGCGGCCCATCAGAACAGCATCGAAGCCTTCATCCTCTTCGCCGTCGGCGTGCTGATGGCGCATACCACGCAAACCGCGGGTTGGCTGATCGATGCGCTGGCGATCATCTTCGTGATCTCGCGGATTTTCTATCTGTGGTTCTATCTGGCCGATCTGGCGAAGTTGCGCAGCCTGATGTGGCTAGTTGGCTTCATCTGTTCGCTGTTGCTGATGATTAGTCCGACTTTTAGAACCGTGTTGCTCTAACCGGTAAATCGCAGGCAAAAGAAAACCCGCACTTGGCGGGTTTTCCTTTCACACCACAAAGCTTATTGCTTTTTGGCGGCTTCTTCTTGAGCAGCGGCGTTCGATTCAGCCTGAGCTTTGGCAGCTTCGGCGTTTTCTTTTGCTGCGTCGTTCACTTTATCCTGAGCTTTGTTCATGTCTTGCTGAGCTTGCTCAGCATGTTGGTTTGCATCTTGAGCTTTGTCCTCGGATTTTTTATCGCAGGCAGCGAGACCGAGGGAAGCGGTCAACATCAAGGCAATAGCTAAAGTCTTACGCATGGGGTGTATCTCCTTATGGAAAATAACTACTGGCCTTAAGAACTCGGCGCTACGGGTTAAGTTCCTCAATTGTTTCAGATATATAAGTTTGTTTTATCACGGAACTTTTGCCGCTTTTCTCAATACTGGCACAAGGCCCAAACGCGAGTAATTATCACATGGCCGAAAACCCCGTTTTTGAGCGCGCGACGCGCTTTTTATCGGCATTGCGGCACTGTCAGGTCCTCGGTCTGCAGGTGCACAGTGCCTCCAGCGAAGGGCTGACGGTGATCCTGCCGTACAGCGAAAAAATCGTCGGCAATCCCGAAACCGGAGTCATCCACGGCGGTGCCATCACTTCACTGATGGACACTGCATGCGGCATGTCGACCCTGTGCGTGCTGCCGGAGTTCGAAGTCTGTCCGACCCTCGATCTGCGCATCGACTACATGCACGCCGCTGAACCGAACAAAGCGGTGTACGGCTTTGCCCAGTGCTACCGCGTCACCACCGACGTGATCTTTGCCCGTGGTTTTGCCTACCAGGACGATCCCGAGCAACCGATTGCCCACGTCGTCGGCACATTCATGCGCATGGGCATTGGTCTGAAGGGCAGCAAAGGCTTCGCGGGCGCGATCAAGGGAGCGAGCCAATGAGCAACGATCTCAGGGAGCAGCTGCAGCAGGCCCACGCGCACGGCGATTACACGCCGCTGCTGGCACTGATTCCTTATGCCGGGCTGATCGGTATCGAGTGCTCGCGAGTCGGCGATGAGTTGCTGTTCAAGCTGCCGGCGAACAAGGACAACATTGGTAACCCTTTATTGCCGGCGATCCATGGCGGGGTGATTGCCGGCTTCATGGAGCTGGCCGCGGCCCTGCATCTGCTGATTTTTACCGGCACGCCGGGCGTGCCGAAGATCATCGATTTTTCCCTCGATTACCTGCGCGCCGGGCAGTTTCGCGACACGTGGGCCAGGTGTCAGGTCTGCCGTCAGGGGCGTCGCGTGGCCAACGTTGCGGTCACGGCGTGGCAGAGTACCGAGGGCGAACCGATCGCCACCGCCCGCGCGCACTTCAAAATTGATGAGCCCTTGAAATCCTGAACAGCGCCCCCAACTCAGATGACAACCCGCCGCAGACCATTTCGGGTCGCGGCCACTGCCATCTGATTGGAGTTTGATGACCATGAGTGTGGAAACTCAAAAGGAAACCCTGGGCTTCCAGACCGAGGTAAAGCAGCTGCTGCACCTCATGATCCATTCGCTGTATTCGAATAAGGAAATTTTCCTTCGCGAATTGATCTCGAACGCCTCTGACGCTGTCGACAAGCTGCGCTTCGAAGCCCTGGCCAAGCCGGAGTTGCTCGAAGGTGGCGCTGACCTGAAAATCCGTGTGAGCTTCGACAAGGACGCCAAGACCGTCACCCTCGAAGACAACGGTATCGGCATGAACCGTGACGATGTGATCACCCACCTGGGTACCATCGCCAAATCCGGCACCGCCGATTTCATGAAAAACCTGTCCGGCGATCAGAAGAAAGATTCGCACCTGATCGGCCAGTTCGGTGTCGGCTTCTACTCGGCCTTCATCGTTGCCGACAAGGTTGATGTTTACAGCCGTCGCGCCGGCACCGATGCCAGCGAAGGCGTGCACTGGTCGTCGAAAGGCGAGGGCGAGTTCGAAGTCGCCACCATCGACAAGCCAGAGCGCGGCACCCGCATCGTCCTGCACCTGAAATCCGGCGAAGACGAATTCGCGGATGGCTGGCGTCTGCGCAACATCATCAAGAAGTACTCCGACCACATCGCTTTGCCGATCGAACTGCCGAAGGAAGTCACTCCGGCCGAAGGCGAAGAGGCTCCGGCCGTTGAATGGGAAACCGTCAACCGCGCCAGCGCCCTGTGGACCCGTCCGCGCACTGAAGTCAAAGACGAGGAATACCAGGAGTTCTACAAACACATCGCTCACGACTTCGAGAATCCGCTGTCGTGGAGCCACAACAAGGTTGAAGGCAAGCTCGAGTACAGCTCGCTGCTGTACGTGCCGGCCCGCGCGCCGTTCGACCTGTACCAGCGTGAAGCGCCGAAGGGCCTGAAGCTGTACGTGCAGCGTGTGTTTGTAATGGATCAGGCCGAGTCGTTCCTGCCGCTGTACCTGCGCTTCATCAAAGGCGTGGTCGATTCCAACGACCTGTCGCTGAACGTGTCGCGTGAAATCCTGCAGAAAGACCCGATCATCGATTCGATGAAAACCGCGCTGACCAAGCGTGTGCTCGACATGCTGGAAAAACTGGCGAAGAACGAGCCTGAGCAATACAAGGGCTTCTGGAAAAACTTCGGTCAGGTCATGAAAGAAGGCCCGGCAGAAGATTTCGCCAACAAAGAGAAAATTGCCGGTCTGCTGCGTTTTGCATCGACCCAGGGCGACGACGGCGAGCAGATTGTCGGTCTGGCTGACTACCTGGCCCGCGCCAAGGAAGGTCAGGACAAGATCTACTACCTCACCGGCGAAACCTACGCGCAGGTCAAGAACAGCCCGCACCTGGAAGTCTTCCGCAAGAAAGGCATCGAAGTGCTGCTGCTCACCGATCGCATCGACGAGTGGCTGATGAGCTACCTCAGCGAATTCGACGGCAAGACTTTTGTCGACGTGGCGCGCGGTGACCTCGATCTGGGCAACCTGGACTCGGAAGAGGACAAGAAAGCCGCTGAAGAAGTCGCCAAGTCCAAAGAGGGTCTGGTCGAGCGCCTGAAAACTGCGCTGGGTGATTCCGTGGCTGAAGTTCGCGTGTCCCATCGTCTGACCGACTCGCCGGCCATTCTGGCCATCGGCGAACAGGATCTGGGTCTGCAAATGCGCCAGATTCTCGAAGCCAGCGGGCAGAAAGTCCCGGATTCGAAGCCGATCTTCGAGTTCAACCCGAGCCACCCGCTGATCGAGAAACTCGATGGCGAGCAGAGCGAAGAGCGTTTTGGCGATCTGTCGCACATCCTCTTCGATCAGGCCGCCCTGGCGGCGGGTGACAGCTTGAAGGATCCGGCCGCTTATGTGCGCCGGCTGAACAAGCTGCTGGTTGAACTGTCGGTTTGATCACGTTGTAGGAAAAACCCGCTTCGGCGGGTTTTTTCGTTCTGGTGTTTACTCAATCAGGAGTCAGAAATGAGCCAAGTCACTGTACGTTCCGTGGTCTATCAGATTGACGGCCAGGCCTATGAAGGTCGCCTGGCGTTCGACGCCGAGCACAAGGGCGCGCGCCCGGGTTTGCTGATGGCGCCGAACTGGATGGGCGTCAGCGCCGGTGCTGAAGACATTGCCAAAGCCGTGGCGGCCAAGGGTTACGTGGTGTTGATTGCGGATGTCTATGGCCAGAGCGTACGTCCGCAGAACGCTGATGAGGCGCTGGCAGCAATGATGCCGCTCAAGGACGACCGCGCGCTGTTGCGCAAACGTCTGCAAGTGGCATTTGAGCAATTGCAGAGCCAGGGCGAAGCGGCAGTGGATACCTCGAAACTGGCGGTGTTCGGTTTCTGCTTCGGTGGTTGCTGTGCGCTGGATCTGGCCCGCACCGGCGCGCCGGTAAAAGCGGCGGTGTCGTTCCACGGCACGCTGGATTCGCCGAACCCGGCGGATGCGCAGAACATCAAGGGCTCGGTGCTGGTGCTGCATGGCGCGTCCGATCCATTGGTGCCGAAAGAGCAACTGCCAGCGTTCGAAGATGAAATGAACGCGGCGAAAGTCGACTGGCAACTGCTCAGCTACGGCGGCGCGGTGCACTCGTTTACCGATCCGCACGCCAATGTGCCGGGCAAGATGATGTACGACGAAAAGACCGCCAAGCGCGCGTTCAAGTCGATGCATGATTTGCTGGATGAAGTGTTCAACGGTTAAAAGCGAAAAGCCCCTCACCCTAGCCCTCTCCCGGAGGGAGAGGGGACTGATTGGGGGTTGCTCGGGAGTGGCGTCGACCTGAACGTGAATAGGCGAATCCATAATCGCCGAGACTTTTCAGGTCGATGTATAACGCAAGACGCCTCGGTCGGCTCCCTCTCCCTCTGGGATAGGCGACTGATTGAGGGTTGCTCGGGAGTGACGTCGACCTGAACTTGAATAGGCGAATCCATAATCGCCGGGATTTTTCAGGTCGATGTATAACGCAAGACGCCTCGGTCGGCTCCCTATCCCTCTGGGATAGGGGACTGATTGGGGGTTGCTCGGGAGTGGCGTCGACCTGAACGTGAATAGGCGAATCCATAATCGCCGAGACTTTTCAGGTCGATGTATAACGCAAGACGCCTCGGTCGGCTCCCTCTCCCTCTGGGAGAGGGCTGGGGTGAGGGTAAGCGGCCTAGCGCGGTAGTTCGATCCGCTCGACTTCCCCCGGCACCGTCGGCCAATCCCCGGCCGCCCACTTGCGCCGTGCCTCATCAATCGCCGCCGGATCGCTTGCAACAAAATTCCAGTTGATCCGTCTCGGCCCGTCCAGTGCCGCGCCGCCGAACACCACCGCGTGCACATCGCTTTCGGCAAACAGGCTCATCTCTTCGCCGGCTGGCAACACCACCAGCGCATGCGGCTCGATCGCCTCGCCATTCAACTGCGCATCCCCGCTCAACACATACACCGCGCGTTCTTCATGCTCGGCCGGAATCAGCAATGTGGTCGCGGTCTGCATCTTCACTTCCGCATACAACGTAGGAGAAAGCACCGGCACCGGCGATACCAGGCAAAAGCCTGACCCGGCAATCATGCGAATCTGCACGCCGAGGTTATCGCTGACCGGCAACGTCGCTGCCGGATGATGACTGTAATGCCCCGGGCCTTCTTCGTGTGCCTTGGGCGAGGCCAGCCAGACTTGCAGGCCGTGCAGAGTGAAGGTCTCGGCGAGCAGTGGCGCAGGCGTGCGCTCGACGTGGGCGATGGCGCTGCCAGCGGTCATCCAGCTGACATCGCCGGCACCGACCACTTGATCGGAGCCCAGACTGTCCTTGTGCTGCAATTGCCCTTCGAACAGATAGGTAAGTGTCGACAGGCCAATGTGCGGATGCTGTCGGATATCCATGCCTTTGCCTGTCGGATAAATCGTTTCGAGCATGTGGTCGAAAAACACGAAAGGCCCGACGTTGCGGCATTTGGCTGACGGCAGCGGGCGCAGAATCGGCTGGCCTTCGACGTCTTCGGCGCGCGGGCGGATGATCAGGAGTGGCGTGTCCATGGTGCATTCCAGGCTGAGCGGGTGATGCCAGAAGCATAACCCGCCGCTGGCATTGGGAGGATTATTGGCTGTCAAAGCCTTGTGGTGCGTGGGTTTCGATACTGACTTCGCTGGTGGTCATCAGCTTGTGGATCGGGCAGCGATCGGCCACACGCAGCAGTTCCTCGCGCTGGGCGTCAGTCAGCACGCCTTTGAGCGTCAGGGTGACATGCAGGGCGTATTTGCCTTTCTGTTCCTGGCTGTTGTCGCGCTTCACTTCGACTCCCACGCCGGTCAGCGGGATGTCTTTTTTCTTCGCGTACATCTTCAGGGTCAGCGCTTTACAGGCGCCAAGGGCGGCGTCGAAATAGTCGTGTGGCTCTGGCGCGGTGCCTTCACCCCCGGCGGCTTTCGGTACATCGGCAAACAATTCGTGGTCGTCGATCTGGACGGTGTGACGAAAACCTTCGGCAGAGACGGTATTGACGGTAACAGTCATGGAAACCTCACAGGCGGCAGGAAAAATAGTTCGATCAAAACAGACCTTGCAGTTATAGAGCATTCGCGGCAGTGGGCGTTCCGCTTTTCGGCAGGGATGAACCCTTGTCGTTCGGGCGCGGTCTAGGCTATGCCCATCTGCCGGAGATTACTTGTGTCCTTGTCTCGTCTGAGTCTTGCCTGTCTGCTGCTGTTCGCTGGCAGCGCCAGTGCCCGCGAATACACCTACAGCGATGCGCACCTGCATTACGTGGATTTTTTCCAGGAAAGCGCCGGCATGCAGAAATTGCTCACGGCCATGAAGGACAATTCCATCGAGCACGTCATGATTTCCGGCATTCCCGTGGCGAAGAAATGGCACGAAGACGAACCCAAGCGTCCGCGCTACTACGCCGGCGATGACGCCGATGCCTATTGGTACAGCGCCACTGACGTGATCGTTGCCGACGCGGTGGAAAAACTTGCGCCGGAGCAGCGCCAGTACTTTCATCCGTTCCTGTCCGGCTTCAATCCCAATGACAAGAATTCCGCCGCGCACATCCAGCGCATGCTCGACCTGTATCCGGGGTTGTGGCAGGGCATCGGCGAGGTGTTCACCCGACACGATGACCTGACCGCGCTGACCTCCGGCGACACGCCTCGAGCGAACAACGAGGCAATGACCAAGATCTATCACCTCGCTGCGGAAAACGATCTGCCGGTGATGCTGCACTCCAACATCACTTCCAAGCGTGAGAAAAATCCGCTGTACCTGAAGGAAGTTGAAGAGCCGCTGCGCAATCATCCGCACACGCGATTCATCTGGGCGCATGCCGGCACCAGCGCCGAGATCCATCGGCATCAGACCCAGTTGCCGTTTCTCCTGCCAACCCTGACGCGCATGCTTGAGGCCTATCCGAATCTGTTTATCGACCTGTCGTGGAGCATGCTCACGCCTTACTTGCTGGACGAGCAGGGTAAGCCCCGCGCCGAATGGCTGGCGCTGGTGGAAAAGTACCCCGAGCGCTTCATGCTCGGCTCTGACGTGGTAGGACGGTTCAACAAGCTCGGTCAGGAAATGCACAGCTACAAGCCGTTTCTCGATGCTTTGCCGGAAGCGGTGGCGCGCAAAGTCGCGCGGGATAACTTCCTGGCGATATTGCCGCGCAACACAGAAAAACCCGCTGCTCCGCGCTGAAACGTCACAGCCAAGGGTTCGGACTAGCCGCTCGTCCGCCTATCGCCTTTTCGTCTTACGCAATTTCAGGGCAATGCCGATACCTTCTAAAGCAACCCGCTGCAGGCTGATGCAGCGCTTTTGGAAGGAGCCAGAGTGATGAATATCCGTAGTCTCAATATTGCCCCGCGCGCCGGTCTCGGTTTCGGCCTGCTGGCCTTGATGGTGTTTGCCCTCGGGGCGTTCGCTTTGCTGCAAATGTCGAACATGCGTGCGCAGTCCGATGAAGTCGACAACAACTGGCTGCCAAGCGTGATGGCGGTCGGTGAAATGAGTCAGGACATGCTGCGCCTGCGTGCGCTGACCATGCGCCTGTTGCTCAACCGTGACCCCAAGGCACTGGAGCAGAATGTCGCCAAGCTCGACGAACTGCGCAGTGGCTTGAGCGAAGCGCAGCAGCGTTATGACGGTCTGATCGTGCTGCCTGAAGAGCGCGTATTGTTTGAGCGCTTCAAGGGCACCGAGCACAAATACCTTGAGCTTCAGGCACAAGTCCTACAGCTGTCGGCGCAGAATCGGGTCGCTGAGGCTGCGACGATTCTCAATGATCAGATGAGCCCGCTGGCCGATGAGATCGCCGCCACTTTGCGTGAGCTGGTCGAGTTGAATAAACAGAATGCCGGTCTGGCCACTGAGGCCGCGCGGCTGGTGTTCAAGCAATCGCGGCTATGGGTCGCAGTAATGATCGCCATGGCTGCGCTGATTACCGTCGGCCTGGCGTTGCTGCTGACGCGCAGCATTGTCGTGCCATTGTCGCAATCGCTCAGCGTGGCCGAAGTCGTGGCCGGTGGGGATTTGACCGGTGACATTCACATCACTGGCAAAGACGAGCCGGCGCGCCTGCTGCAAGCGCTGAAAAGCATGCAGCACAATCTGCGCGACACGATCCGGCGCATTTCCGAGTCGTCGACCCAGTTGGCCTCGGCCGCCGAAGAACTCAGCAGCGTCACCGAAGATGCCACTCGCGGCTTGCATCAGCAAAGTCAGGAAATCGAACAGGCCGCCACTGCGGTCAACCAGATGACAGCAGCGGTGGAAGAGGTGGCGAACAACGCCGTGGCCACGTCCGAAGCCTCCCGCGAGTCCGACCGTATCGCCCGGCAAGGGCGCGAGCAAGTGCAGCAGACGGTGACGTCGATCGAGTTTCTCGCCGGCGATGTCACGAATAATGCCGCGCAGGTCGAGGCGCTGGCGCAAAAGGTTCATGGCATCAGCAAAGTGCTGGACGTGATTCGCTCGATTGCCGAACAGACCAATCTGCTCGCCCTCAACGCCGCGATCGAAGCGGCGCGCGCCGGTGATGCCGGGCGTGGCTTTGCAGTAGTGGCAGATGAAGTGCGGGCGCTGGCTCATCGCACCCAGCAGTCGACCCAGGAAATCGAGCAGATGATCGGCGGGATTCAGCAGGGCACCGATTCGGCGGTCAGTTCGATGCAGCAAAGCAACTCAAGGGCGCGCTCGACCCTCGAGCTGGCGAAGAGCGCAGGCTCGGCCCTGGAGGAAATCGCCTCGGCGTTTACCTTGATCAACGAGCGCAATCTGGTCATCGCCAGCGCCTCGGAAGAGCAGGCAGCGGTGGCGCGGGAGGTGGATCGCAACCTGATGAATATTCGTGATCTGGCGATGCAGACATCGGCGGGGGCCAATCAGACCAGTGCGGCGAGTCAGGAGTTGTCGAAGTTGGCGGTGGATCTGAACGGGATGGTGGCGCGGTTTTCGGTGTGAGTTTGACCTTCAAAAGCCCCTCACCCTAACCCTCTCCCGGAGGGAGAGGGGACTAATCGTGCGATGCTTTGGAATCCATATTCGACTCGGTTTCTCAGGTCGATGGTTAGCGGCAGACACCTCGGTCGGCTCCCTCTCCCTCGGGAGAGGGCTGGGGTGAGGGGTAGGGCCGCCGCGCAGTATCATCGAACAGATAAACAAAAGCCCCGCATTCGCGGGGCTCTCTGTTCTTGCGACGGATCAGCTGCCTTTGACAGTCTTACCGTTGACCGTACCGTCCTGGAGCATGATGTTGTACTCCTTGCCGTCAGTCTCGACCTGTTGCAGGCGCACCAGCAGGTAATCCCAGTCCTTGGCGAACCACAGCACGGTGATGCGTTTGCTTTGTGTCGGATCGCGCACGCGCTCGACCTTGATCGCATCGATCTGGCCGGCCTTGGTGTCGACCTTTTCCGAACCCAGCACGCGGAAGTCGTAGGTATCGACTTCGCCATCATCAACCACCTGATAGCTCATGCTTTTCTTGCCGGCGGCAACGTCGTGCTGCAGCGCCAGTTGATAGGTCGACTTGTCGACCATGCCACGGTTCAGCGGGATCTTCACCGCGTCGCCACGGTCGGTGCCGGTCACCAGTTTATTGGCCCAGTCGAAGTCCAGATCAGCTTTTTTCGCTTTGCCCAGACCACCGCGTTCAAAGTGGTAGGACTGCGGCAGCAGGGTGTCCTTGTCCAGCTTCAGGGTGCTTTCTTCAGTCAGGCTGGCGATCATCATCGAGGCCTTGAAGCTGAGCTTCCAGACGCCGTCGGCTTCCTTGGTCAGGCTGCGTTCGGCGGTGCCGCTCATGGGCAGCTGCTTCCAGTCGGCGGTGTAGCTGGCGGAGAACGGTTGAAGGTCCGCTGCCTGCGCGAAGGGCAGGGCGAGCAGAGCGCAAGCGAAGAGCAGGGCGCGACGCATAATATCTCCTAGTGTCGAATCAAGTGGCCGCTGGCGGCGAGTGGCTGACCGTCGAGTAAAGCACCCTGGTCACCGAGTGTCAGCCTGCCTTCGGCAAACCAGCGTACTGCCATCGGATAGATCAGGTGTTCCTGGGCGTGGACTCGTTGCGCCAGACTTTGCGGCGTGTCGTGCAACTCTACCGGTAATACTGCTTGTACGACCAGTGGTCCGCCATCGAGTTCCTCGGTGACGAAGTGCACGGAGCAGCCATGTTCCGTATCGCCGGCCTCCAGCGCGCGCTGATGAGTGTGTAACCCTTTGTATTTGGGCAGCAGCGACGGGTGGATGTTGAGCAGGCGACCCTGGTAGTGACGCACGAAATCAGCGCTGAGAATGCGCATGAAGCCGGCCAGTACCACGAGTTCGGGGTTGAATTGGTCGATCAGTTCGATCAGCGCGGCATCGAAGGCCTCGCGGCCCTCGAATGCCTTGTGATTCAGCGAGCGGGTGGCGATACCCGCGTCGCGGGCGCGTTGCAGGCCGTAGGCGTCGGCGCGGTTGGAAATCACCGCAGCGATGCGGACCGGGCTGTCGCCGGTCCGCGTGCTGTCGATCAGAGCCTGCAAGTTACTGCCGGTGCCGGACAACAGCACCACGACATCACAGGACTTTGGCATCAGTGAGCCTTGAGGTTCTTCAGCTCGACCTGCGCAGCGCCTTCGGCGGCCACGGCGATCTGACCGATGACCCAAGGCTGCTCGCCGGCGTCACGCAGGGTGTTCAGGGCCACTTCGACGTGCTCCTGAGCCACGCAGATGACCATGCCGACGCCGCAGTTGAGCACGCGGTGCATTTCGGTTTCATCAACGTTGCCTTTCTCTTGCAGCCAGTCGAATACGGCCGGGCGAGTCCAGCTTGCCACGTCAACCACAGCTTGCGCGCCTTTTGGCAACACGCGCGGGATGTTGTCGAGCAGGCCGCCACCGGTGATGTGGGCCATGGCCTTCACAGCGCCAGTGTCCTTGATCAGCTTGAGCAGTGGCTTGACGTAGATGCGGGTCGGGGCCATCAGCAGGTCGGTCAGCGGTTTGCCGTCGAGCTGGGTGTTTTCGATGTCGGCGCCGGAGACTTCGATGATCTTGCGGATCAGCGAGTAGCCGTTGGAGTGCGGGCCGGACGATGGCAGGGCGATCAGGGCGTCACCGGTGGCGACTTTCGAGCCGTCGATGATTTCCGCTTTTTCCACGACGCCGACGCAGAAGCCGGCCAGGTCGTAGTCCTCGCCTTCGTACATGCCTGGCATTTCAGCGGTTTCGCCGCCGACCAGCGAGCAACCCGACAGTTCGCAGCCAGCGCCGATGCCGGTGACAACCTGGGCAGCGGTGTCGACATTCAGTTTGCCGGTGGCGTAGTAGTCGAGGAAGAACAGCGGCTCGGCGCCGCACACCACCAGATCGTTGACGCACATGGCGACCAGGTCGATGCCGATGCTGTCGTGCTTGTTCAGGTTCAGCGCCAGACGCAGCTTGGTGCCGACGCCGTCGGTGCCGGAGACCAGCACTGGCTGCTTGTAGCCGGCCGGGATTTCGCAGAGGGCGCCGAAACCGCCCAGGCCGCCCATGACTTCCGGGCGCGCAGTGCGCTTGGCGACGCTCTTGATGCGTTCGACCAATGCTTCACCGGCGTCGATGTCTACACCGGCGTCCTTGTAGCTCAGGGAGGGTTGCTTGCTCATGATCCAGGCCTTTAGGGGAGGGGATTCAGGGGGTAACGACCGAGTTCAGCGGGAACATCGAACTCGATGGGCGATCGCCTCACGCGAGTTTCGAGGGGCCCGGCTGTTGCCGGTCTGCGAAGGCGCGCGATTTTATCAGGCTTGAGGGGCAGCGGCCATCCTCGCACCGACGGGCAGGGCCATATCGGCGGAAATTTTTTGCAATCGCAGGGTATGACTGCCTGTATAAGGTGTGGCGATTAACCGTCTATCGTTAGGACTGTGCAAAAACTTACCGCCACCGTGTGAATGTTTTGCAAGAGGTGGGGGTCACAGCCTTGCTCAACCGGTTCACGCGGCGTGTTCCAGCCGCTCCTGTCGACGGGAATTTTCCATGCGTTTTTGTAAATTGTTATTTGTAGGCTGCCTGACGCTGGTCAGCCTGGCGAGCCATGCCGAAAACCTCAAAGGTCTGTATCAGGTGCGTCAGCCGGTCAACGGCCAGGCGCCGGAAGAGCGCGATCGCGCCACGCAGGCGGCGCTCGATACCCTGGTGCTGCGCCTGACCGGCGACCCGAAAGCCGCGCAGAACCCGGGGCTGGCGCCGATCCGCAAGGACCCGCAGCAGATCATCAGCCAGTTCGGTTTCGATGCCGGGCCACCGGAAGTGCTGAAAGTCGATTTCGATCCGGCAACCACCGAGCAGGCCTTGCGTCGGGCCGGGTTGCCGGTGTGGGGCGCCAGTCGACCGTCGATCCTCGGCTGGTGGCTGAACGATTCAACTGAAGGTGCGAGCCTGGTCGGTGACGGTCAAACCGCAGCCTCAGCATTGCGCACGGCCGCACAACATCGCGGTTTGCCACTGCGCTTGCCGCTGGCTGATCTCAGCGAGCAATTGGTTGCCACCGCACCCGCGCTGGAAAGCGCTGACCCCGCGCCCTTGCGCAGTGCTTCGGAGCGCTACAACGCCGACGCCTTGCTGGCGGTGCATGCGCGCGAAGAGCGCGGACAGTGGCAGGCAAAATGGCGCTTGTGGCTCGGTGATCAGAAAGAGGCCGGCAGCGTGCAGGGCGCCGATCAGGCTGCGGTTGCCGATGCGGTGATGCTGGCGGTGGCCGAGCGTCTGGCGCCGCGATTTGTCGCCAAGCCCGGCGCGTCGGGTCAGCAGACCCTGGAAGTGCAGGGCATGAATCTGGAACATTACGCGGCGCTGCTGCGGTTACTCGAACCGTTCGGCGTGCGTCTGCAAAGCGTGCAGGGCGATCGGATCGTCTATCGGGTCAATGGCAGCGCCGATCAGTTGCGCGCGCAATTGTCGCTGGCGAAGTTGCAGGAGCTGCCGGCCGAAGCGCCGGCCCCGGTGGCGCCTGCCCAGCCAGCGGCGGATGGTACGCCTGCGGTTGCAGCGCCACCCCCGGTAGCGGCGGCGCCGTCGTTGCGGTTTCGCTGGTAAGTCTTTCCTTATATAGAAGCATCAGGAGTGGTAAATGGCCGATACGCGGCGTTGGTTCTGGCTCGGTGGGGTAGTCCTGCTTTGCGCGTTTGTATGGTTGCTGCATCCGATCCTCACGCCGTTTCTGGTCGCGTTGTTGCTGGCTTATCTGTTCGATCCGCTGGTGGATCGTCTGGAGCGGCTCGGGCTGTCGCGAACCTGGGGCGTGATCGCCGTGTTTGCCTTGTTCACGCTGATCGTCACCGCGTTGCTGCTGGTGCTGGTGCCGATGCTCGCCAAGCAGTTGCTGCGTCTGTACGAGCTGGCGCCGCAGATGCTCGACTGGTTGCAGCACACCGCTGTGCCGTGGGCGCAAGCGAAACTGGGGCTGTCGGACGGCTTCTGGAAGTTCGATAAAGTCAAAGCTGCGATCAGCGAGCACATGGGCCAGACCACCGACATCGTCGGCGTGGTGCTGAGTCAGGCGACGGCCTCGAGCCTGGCGCTGATCGGCTGGTTGGCGAATCTGGTGCTGATTCCGGTGGTGAGCTTCTATCTGTTGCGCGACTGGGACGTGATGATGGGCAAGATCCGCAGCCTGTTGCCCCGTGATCGCGAAGAGCGCGTGGTTTCGCTGGCGGGTGAGTGCCACGAAGTGCTCGGCGCGTTTGTGCGCGGGCAGTTGCTGGTGATGGTTGCGCTGGGCGTAATCTACGCCGCCGGCCTGATGATCGTCGGTCTGGAGCTGGGGCTGTTGATCGGCTTGATTGCCGGGCTCGCGGCGATCGTGCCGTACATGGGTTTCGTCATCGGCATCGGCGCGGCGTTGATCGCCGGATTGTTCCAGTTCGGGGGCGATCTGTACCCGATGGTCGGGATCGTCGCAGTGTTCATGGTCGGTCAGGCGCTGGAAGGCATGGTGCTGACGCCGCTGCTGGTCGGGGATCGGATAGGTCTGCACCCGGTGGCGGTGATCTTCGCGATCCTCGCGGGTGGCGAGCTGTTCGGTTTTACCGGCGTGCTGCTGGCGTTGCCAGTGGCGGCGGTGATCATGGTGCTGGTGCGTCATGTCCACGACTTGTATAAGGATTCCGGGATCTACAGCGGCGTTGACGAACCTGAGTTGTGATGGCGCGGGCCGCCCGGCGCTTGGCCGGGCTGCCGCGTTTCGTTCGAGCGAGGGCGCCAGAGAATCTGTCATCAAACCGCTGCGTCAACGCAAACCTTTGATTTTGCTTGGGGTCTGTCGCATTGTGCGCTCAGCCTCACGGGTATAAACTTCGCCAACTTTACACAGAGGCCACTAACGGTTCCTTTGAGAACTGTTCAGTCAGCATGAAACCGATTCAGCTGCCCCTAGGTGTGCGTCTGCGTGACGACGCCACCTTCATCAACTACTACCCAGGCGCCAATGCCGCTGCACTCGGCTATGTCGAGCGTCTCTGCGAAGCCGACGCCGGGTGGACGGAGAGCCTGATCTACCTGTGGGGCAAACACGGCGTCGGGCGCACGCATCTGTTGCAGGCCGCGTGCCTGCGCTTCGAGCAGATGGGCGAACCGGCGGTATATCTGCCGCTGGCCGAGTTGATGGATCGCGGCGTGGAAATCCTCGACAACCTTGAGCAGTACGAACTGGTCTGCCTGGATGACTTGCAGGTGATTGCCGGCAAGGCCGACTGGGAAGAGGCGATGTTTCATCTGTTCAATCGTCTGCGTGACAGCGGCCGGCGCCTGCTGATCGCCGCGTCCACTTCGCCGCGCGAATTGCCAGTGAAGCTGGCCGACCTGAAATCGCGCCTGACCCTGGCGCTGATCTTCCAGATGCGCCCGCTCTCCGATGAAGACAAATTGCGTGCGTTGCAATTGCGCGCATCCCGTCGCGGTCTGCACCTGACCGATGAAGTCGGGCACTTCATTCTCACTCGCGGCACACGCAGCATGAGCGCGCTGTTCGATCTTCTCGAGCAGCTTGATCAGGCGTCCCTGCAAGCGCAACGCAAGCTGACCATTCCCTTCCTCAAGGAAACTCTTGGCTGGTAGTAGTGGGCTTTTGCCAGCTTTCAGGCGCCAGAAAACCCGCGTCCCTGCGCCGATTCACCGGCCAGACGAGTTACGCGCTTAGATGTAAACGCGAAACCGGGAAGTCACATAAAGTTCGATTGAATTTGCAAATGAGGACGATAGCGGGCATAGTCTCGGCTTCTTTACAACTATCAGCCACGGTCGTGCCCATGCTAAAGCGCTTCGCACCCCTCGTGCCTCTCGCACTCGTTACCCTGTTATTCGGTTGTGCTGCTCATTCTCCGGTTCAAGAGCCGCCGCAACAGGTCAAGAATTCTGCTACCGCCCAGTCTTCCGTTATTTACCAGGAAGAGCTGGACACCGAAAAAGAACTCAACCAGTTCAACGGCAGCAAGCCTTATCAGCTTCCTGTACTGGCTGACAGCATCCTCGAACGCGGTATGTCCCTGATCGGTACTCGTTACCGCTTCGGCGGTACCTCTGAAGCCGGCTTCGATTGCAGCGGTTTCATCGGTTACCTGTTCCGCGAAGAGGCGGGCATGAACCTGCCGCGCTCCACTCGCGAAATGATCAACGTTGATGCGCCCCTGGTTTCGCGCAGCAACCTTGAGCCGGGTGATCTGCTGTTCTTCGCCACCAATGGTCGTCGCGGTCGTGTCAGTCACGCCGGCATCTACCTGGGTGACAACCAGTTCATTCACTCCAGCAGTCGTCGCAGCGGCGGTGTTCGCATCGACAGCCTGGGTGACAGCTACTGGAGCAAGACCTTCATCGAAGCCAAGCGTGCACTCGCCATGGCGCCGACCGTGGTCACCGCTCGCAAGTAACCTGCATGTCGCTGCGTTCGCGGCGACAAAACGGCACGGCAACGGAGTAGACCTAAACTTTACAAGGTGAAGTTAAAGTCTTACTTGAAGTTTGCCGCGTAGCCGCTAGAATCCTGAATCTATATTGATGGCAAACCGCCTGCGTGATGACGCAGGCAGTTTTGTTTCTGTCCATTCGGCAGAGAAAGCCGCAGCCAGATCAGGATGTTCTGCTTATGACGATGTCGGCCCGCCTCACCTTGATCCTTTGCGCCGCGCTGCTCAGCGCCTGCGCCAGCCGTACACCGCCGCCAGCCCCTGTGGTTCGCGCGCCGATCGTGTTCGCTCCCTCCCAGGCTTTTTCCCCCGTTGCTGAAGACGTGCTGTTCCGTGCCCTCGGCCTGGTCGGTACGCCGTATCGCTGGGGCGGCAACACGCCAGATTCGGGCTTTGATTGCAGTGGTCTGATCGGGTTTGTCTACCGCGACGCGGCGGGAATTTCGCTGCCACGCTCGACCCGCGAAATGATCGTCATGCAGGCGCCGAATGTCGGCAAGGAAGGCTTGCAGACCGGCGACCTGATTTTCTTCGCCACCAATGGCGGCTCGCAGGTCAGTCATGCGGGGATTTACGTCGGCGAGGGGCGCTTCGTGCATGCGCCGGCCACGGGCGGCACGGTCAAGCTCGATAGCCTGTCGAAGGCGTATTGGCAGAAGGCGTATCTGAGCGCCAAGCGGGTGTTGCAGCCGGGGCAGCTGGCGCATAACCCCTAGTGCGTATGCATAACTAAATGTGGGAGCGAGCCTGCTCGCGAAGGCGGAGTGTCAGTCGACAATGATTTGACTGATACACCGCTTCGCGAGCAGGCTCGCTCCCACTTTTTTTGCGTTGCGCTTAGCTTAATTGCTGGCCGAAACGCGCCAAATTTTGTTCCCGACATCATCCGCCACCAGCAAGCTACCTTGCTGATCGATGACCACGCCAACTGGGCGGCCCAGCGCGTTCTCGTCCTTGTCGAGGAAGCCGGTCAGCACATCCACCGGCTGCCCGGTCGGTTTGCCACCACTGAACGGCACGAAAATCACTTTGTAGCCACTGTGCGGTTTGCGGTTCCACGAGCCGTGCTGGCCAATGAATGCGCCTTCCTTGAATTGCGCCGGCAAGCGGTTGCCCTCGGCGAAGGTCAGGCCCAGCGAAGCGGTGTGCGGACCGACCGCGTAATCCGGAGCGATGGCCTTGGCCACCAGATCAGGATTCTGCGGTTTGACCCGCACATCGACGTGCTGGCCGTAGTAGCTGAACGGCCAGCCATAGAAGCCGCCGTCCTTGACCGAGGTGATGTAGTCCGGCACCAGATCGCTGCCGATTTCGTCACGCTCGTTGACTGCTGTCCACAATGCGCCGCTGGTAGGTTCCCAGGCGAGGCCGTTGGGGTTGCGAATGCCCGAAGCGAAGATCCGGTGATTGCCGGTCGCACGATCCACTTCCCAGATCGCCGCGCGGCCTTCTTCCTGATCCAGGCCGTTTTCGCCGACGTTACTATTCGAGCCGACGGTGACGTAGAGCTTGTTGCCGTCCTTGCTGGCGATGACGTTTTTGGTCCAGTGGTGATTCAGCGTGCCGCCGGGCAAGTCGACGACTTTGATCGGTTGGGTCTTGATCTCGGTGGCGCCCGGCTCGTAGTTGAAGCGCAGCAGGCGGTCGGTGTCGGCCACATACAAATCATTGCCGACGAGCGTCATGCCAAACGGCGAGTTGAGGTTCTGCAGGAACACCGTGCGGGTTTCTGCGACGCCGTCGTGGTCGGCATCACGCAGCAGGGTGATGC
This sequence comes from Pseudomonas sp. 1L-E-NC-VB-C3, assembly GCF_057291535.1. NCBI lineage: Bacteria > Pseudomonadati > Pseudomonadota > Gammaproteobacteria > Pseudomonadales > Pseudomonadaceae > Pseudomonas > Pseudomonas sp. 1L-E-NC-VB-C3. Next base: position 257,961 of record NZ_JBXAWD010000007.1, read on the forward strand.
GGTTCGGGCTGGGCACGCCGGCGCCGGCCTTGCCCATGACTTTCTTCATCACCCAGCCACGAATGCCTTTGCTGTCATCGGGCTTGGGCGGCGCATTGGTCTCCGCCACCAGCACATCGCCGTTGGGCAGCACGTAGAGCCAGCGCGGGTGATCAAGACCTTCGGCAAACGCGGCGACCTGGGTGCCGGCCGCTGCGGTCGGTTTCGCGCCGTCCGGCCAGCCCACCGCCGGGGCGATGTTGACTGTCGGGATCAGCGTCTTGTTCGGTTCGGGCAGTTTCGGCGACGGGCCGGTGCCGTCGGAGACTTGCAGGCTGGAGGTTTCACCGCAGGCGGCGAGCCCGCCAGCGACGGCGATGATAAGAGCGAGTTGGGCCTTGCGCATTGCTGATCTTCCCTATGAATGCATTCCTAAACATAGAGGAGGGCGCAGGCCCGATGGTTCAACTGCTCAACCGCGGGCTTCCTTGAACAGCACGGCGATGCCCGGATGATAGTTGCCCGCGTCGCTGTGCAATTTGCGATAGGCGTAGGGGAAATACCAGGCCACGGCGCAGGTGTGTTCCTTTTGCAGGTCGTCGACCATGTCCTGCAATTCTTCGGGGCTGGCGCTGTGCTGAGGTTTTTGCGGAGCAACAAAGAGGCAGCCGAGCTTGAGATCGCTGGCGTAGCTGATGCGCTTGGCATCAACGGTGATGTCGAGCAGGGCCTGGGTCAGGTTGAGGTTGTTGACCCGTGGCCAGCGTTGCGTGGCCTGAATGAACGCGCGGTCTTCGGCGCCGGCAATCAGCAGGTCGGCGCGAGCATTGCGTTCGCCTTCTTCGTTCTGTTTGCGCGTGGCCGTGTCGTTCAGCGTGACCATTTCAGCCATCCACGCCGCTGCCGCGAGCAGGCCGAGATTGGCTTTCTCGTCGTGCCAGTACGGCGTGTCGTTGTCGCCGCGTACAGTGTTGTAGCGATCGATACAGTCAAACCAGCGTTCCAGCACCGGGCGCAGAAATTCCAGGCGCGGGTTGCTGATGATCATGCCTTGCATCGTCGTCATCCTTATTGTTGTAATGGGCTTTTCGGGAAAAGCATGGCTCTTTGATATCACTTGTCGCAGTCTGGCACAAGATTGCCGCTGCACAATGGATCAGCGGCAGTTATTCGCGCGCAAAGCGCCTCTTCAATTGACGCTCCACCCCCAACCCTCTAACCTTCGCCGCTTGTTTCAGGTGCTCTGTGGCCCCGCGTCGACAGAGTGAAACAGGGAAGCCGGTGAGGGTGGTCTTCAAGCGAAGCCACGACGATCCCGGCGCTGCCCCCGCAACGGTAAATGAGTGAAAACTGCGCCTTGAGCCACTGCCTCGAAAGAAGCGGGAAGGCGCGCAGTCCGGCGAAACGCCGCTCATGAGCCCGGAGACCGGCCTGATCCATCTCAGCGGCATCACGGTGGGCGATGCCAGGCTTTTTGCCGTCTATTCTTGTTCCTGCCCGCCGTTATCCAGCCTCAACGGAGAGCTCCCCCATGACTGATTCCCCCGAGCGTGACGAACGCCATCTGGCGCGCATGCAGCGCAAGAAAGCCGTGATCGACGAACGCATTGCCAGCTCGCCCGACGAATGTGGCCTGGTGCTGGTGCTGACCGGCAATGGCAAAGGCAAGAGCAGCTCGGCGTTCGGCATGCTCGCCCGCGCGATGGGCCACGGCATGCAGTGCGGCGTTGTGCAGTTCATCAAGGGCCGCAACAGCACCGGCGAAGAATTGTTTTTCCGCCGCTTCCCCGAGCAGGTGCGTTTCCACGTCATGGGCGAAGGCTTCACCTGGGAAACCCAGGATCGTCAGCGCGACATCGCCGCTGCGACCGCCGCTTGGGAAGTCTCGCGTGAATTGTTGCGCGACCCTTCGATCGGTCTGGTGGTGCTCGATGAATTGAACATCGCCCTCAAGCACGGCTACCTCGATCTCGATCAGGTGCTCAGCGATTTGCAAGCGCGCCCGCCGATGCAGCACGTGGTGGTCACCGGTCGCGGCGCCAAGCCGGAAATGATCGAGATGGGCGACACGGTTACCGAGATGGGCATGCTCAAGCACGCCTTTCAGGCCGGGATCAAAGCGCAGAAAGGCGTCGAACTTTGAAGCAACCACGTCACTGCCCGGCGGTGTTGATCGCCGCGCCGGCCTCCGGTCAGGGCAAGACCACCGTCACCGCCGCACTCGCCCGTTTGCATCGCAATCAGGGGCGCAAGGTGCGCGTATTCAAATGCGGCCCGGACTTTCTCGATCCGATGATCCTCGAGCGCGCCAGCGGTGCGCCGGTGTATCAACTGGACATGTGGATGGTCGGCGAGCAGGAAAGTCGCCGGCTGTTGTGGGAAGCCGCCGCCGAGGCTGACCTGATTCTGATCGAGGGCGTGATGGGCCTGTTCGACGGCACGCCATCCAGCGCTGATCTGGCGCGCCACTTCGGTGTGCCGGTGCTCGGCGTGATCGACGGCACCGCCATGGCGCAGACCTTTGGCGCCTTGGCGCTGGGCCTGGCCAAGTATCAGCCGGACTTGCCGTTCGCTGGCGTGCTGGCCAACCGCGTCGGCACCTTGCGCCATGCGCAATTGCTCGAAGGCAGCCTCACCGAAGGTCTGCGCTGGTACGGTGCGCTGTCCCGCGAAACCGGTATCGAATTGCCGAGCCGCCACCTCGGCCTGGTTCAGGCCAGCGAATTGAATGATCTGGATCTGCGCCTCGACGCGGCCGCCGATGCGCTGGCCAGCAGTTGCGAGGTCGCGCTGCCACCCGCCGTAGAATTCGCCGCGCCTGAGATCATCGCCGCCGAGCCTCTATTAAAAGGTGTGCGCATCGCCGTTGCCCGCGATGAAGCCTTTGCCTTCACCTATGGCGCCAGTCTCGATCTGCTGCGGGCGATGGGCGCCGAATTGCGCTTCTTCTCGCCGATCCGCGACACGCAATTGCCCGAGGCGGACAGCCTGTATCTGCCGGGCGGCTATCCAGAGTTGCATCACGTCGCGCTGGCGCAAAACGCCTCGATGCTGGCGGCGATCCGCGCGCACCATGCGGCGGGCAAGCCGTTGCTCGCCGAGTGTGGCGGCATGCTTTATCTGCTTGATTCGCTGACCGACGTGGAAGGCACCCGTGCTGAGCTGGTCGGTTTGCTCAAGGGCGAGGCGGTGATGCAGAAGCGTCTGGCGGCGCTGGCGTTGCAGGCGGTTGAATTGCCGGAAGGGGAGTTGCGTGGGCATACCTATCATCATTCCCTGACCACCACAGAGCTGACGCCGATTGCCCGTGGGCTGAGTCCCAATGGCGGGCGCGGCGCTGAGGCGGTTTATCGCGAGGGGCGGATGACGGCGTCGTACGTGCACTTTTATTTCCCATCGAATCCGACTGCGATTGCGGCATTGTTTGCGCCAGACAGTGAGGCCGGCTTCGCGAGCAAGCTCGCTCCCACAGTGAATGGTGAGCTTCCTGAAGAAATGCGATCTCCTGTGGGAGCTGGCTTGCCAGCGATGGGGCCATGACCGACAACACATTCTCCGAAGCCGAACGCGCAGCGGTCTACAAGGCCATCGCCGAGCGCCGCGACATGCGCCACTTCACCGGCGGCAGCGTCGAGCCGCAGTTGCTGCGTCGTCTGCTTGAAGCCGCTCATCAAGCGCCGAGCGTCGGCCTGATGCAGCCCTGGCGCTTCATTCGTATCAGCGATCGTGCTCTGCGCGGGCAGATCCGCGATCTGGTGGAAGAAGAGCGCATCCGCACCGCCGAAGCCCTTGGCGAGCGCAGCGATGAGTTCATGCAACTCAAGGTCGAAGGCATCAACGATTGCGCCGAAGTGTTGGTCGCAGCGCTGATGGACGATCGCGAAAAACACATCTTCGGTCGGCGCACGTTGCCGGAAATGGACATGGCCTCGCTGTCCTGCGCGATCCAGAATCTGTGGCTGGCCTCCCGCGCCGAAGGCCTGGGCATGGGCTGGGTTTCGTTGTTCGAACCGCAAGCCTTGGCGGATTTGCTCAAGTTGCCGGCCGGTGCCAAGCCGCTGGCGGTGTTGTGTCTCGGCCCGGTCAAGGAATTCTATCCGGCGCCGATGCTGGTACTTGAAGGCTGGGCGCAGGCGCGGCCGCTCAACGAGTTGCTGTACGAAAATTATTGGGGAGTGAGTCAATGAGTGTGGCGTTGCTGAGTGTCGCCGCAGTAGCGCTGGATGCGCTGCTTGGTGAACCGAAACGCTGGCATCCGCTGGTGGCGTTCGGCAATTTTGCCGGGCGCATCGAGCAACGCTTCAACGCCGGCGGCCGTGGCTGGCGCAGCCATGGTGTGACCGCGTGGGTGCTCGCGGTGCTGCCGCTGACTCTGCTCGCCACCGCATTTTCCTGGGCGCCCTATGTGGGCTGGATTGTCGAGATTCTCGCGCTGTATTGCGCCCTCGGCATGCGCAGCCTCGGCGAACATGTCGCGCCGGTCGCGGCTGCGTTGCGCGCCGATGATCTGGACGAGGCGCGCAAGCGTGTCGGTTATCTGGTCAGCCGCCAGACCGATGAACTCGACAGCACTGCCGTGGCCCGTGCCGCCACTGAATCGGTGCTGGAGAACGGCAGCGATGCGGTGTTCGCTGCGCTGTTCTGGTTTGCCGTCGCCGGCGCGCCGGGCGTGGTCCTGTATCGCTTGAGCAATACCCTTGATGCGATGTGGGGTTATCGCAACGAACGCTTTGAACGTTTCGGCTGGGCGGCGGCGAAAATCGACGACGTGTTGAACTACATTCCTGCGCGTCTGGTGGCGTTGACCTACGCGCTACTGGGCAAGACCCGCCTCGCGCTGAAGTGCTGGCGCACCCAAGCGCCGCAGTGGGACAGCCCTAACGCCGGCCCGGTGATGGCGGCCGGTGCCGGTGCGCTCGGCGTCGAGTTGGGTGGACCGGCGATCTATCACGGCGAACTGCATGAGCGCCCACAACTGGGCGAAGGTGCGCCGGCGGATGCCGATTCCATTGACCGTGGCTGGCAATTGGTCCAGCGCGGCGTATGGTTATGGCTGCTGATGCTTTGCCTGGGGGCGGAATTTTATGCTTGAGCACGGTGGCCGGTTGCGCAAGGCTGCACTCGATTACGGGATTGCCGAAGCCGACTGGCTCGACCTGTCCAGCGGCCTCGCGCCGTGGCCGTTCCCGATCCCGGAGATCCCGCTGCGCGCCTGGGCGCGCTTGCCGGAAACCGACGACGGTCTGGAACAGGCCGCCTGCGATTACTACGGCGCCGCGCAGGTGTTGCCGGTGGCCGGCTCGCAAATGGCCATCCAGTTGCTGCCGCGTCTGCGCCGGGCCGGCAAGGTCGGCGTGTTGTCGCCGTGCTATGCCGAGCATGCCGAAGCCTGGCGGCGCAGCGGTTACATCGTCCGTGAAGTGCTCGAGCAGGAAGTCGAGTTCTTTCTCGACAGCCTCGATGTATTGGTGGTGGTCAATCCGAACAATCCGACCGGCCTCAGCCTGACCCCGGCACGCCTGCTCGACTGGCATGCGCGGCTGGCGCAACGCGGCGGCTGGCTGGTGGTCGACGAAGCGTTTATGGACAACACGCCGCAACTGAGCCTGGCGCCCTATGCGCATCAGGTCGGGCTGGTGGTGTTGCGTTCGTTCGGCAAGTTTTTCGGTCTGGCCGGGGTGCGCCTCGGTTTCGTTCTGGCCGAGCGCAAGTTGCTCAAACTGCTCGCCGAACAGGTCGGGCCGTGGGCGGTGAGCGGGCCGACGCGGGTACTCGGTACGGCGTGCCTGCAAGACACCGAGGGTCACACCCGTCAGCGGATTCGCAGCGATGAAGCGAGCGAACGGCTGGTGGCCCTGCTGACCCGTTGCGGTTTTGCACCGCAGGGTGGCTGCGCGCTGTTTCAGTGGCTGATCACCGAGCACGCCGAAGCGCTGCACGAATTCCTCGCCCGGCGCGGCATCCTCCTGCGCCTGTTCAGCCACAACAGCAGTGTGCGTTTCGGCCTGCCAGCGGATGCCGCGCAAGCGCTGCGTCTCGAACAGGCTTTGCAAGCATTCGCCAAGGACCACCCATGACCACTCTGATGGTGCAAGGCACCACATCTGATGCCGGCAAAAGCACTTTGGTGACGGCGTTGTGCCGCTGGGCCACCCGCCAGGGCGTGGCGGTGGTGCCGTTCAAGCCGCAGAACATGGCGCTCAACAGCGCAGTGACCGCTGACGGCGGCGAGATCGGCCGCGCGCAGGCAGTGCAGGCGCAAGCGGCCTTTCTCGAACCCCACACCGACATGAACCCGGTGCTGCTCAAACCCAACAGCGACACCGGCGCGCAAGTCATCATTCATGGCCGCGCGGTGACGACGATGAACGCCGTTGCCTATCACGATTACAAGGCCATCGCGATGCAAGCGGTGCTCGCCTCGCACGAGCGACTCAGCGCTGCGTACTCGTTGGTAATGGTCGAAGGCGCCGGTTCGCCGGCGGAGATCAATCTGCGCGCCGGCGACATTGCCAACATGGGCTTTGCCGAGGCGGTGGATTGCCCGGTTTTGCTGATCGCCGACATCAATCGCGGCGGCGTGTTTGCGCATTTGGTCGGCACGCTGGAATTGCTCTCGCCGAGCGAACAGGCGAGGGTCAAAGGCTTCATCATCAACCGCTTTCGCGGCGATATCGCCTTGTTGCAACCGGGCCTCGACTGGCTGGAGCAGCGCACCGGCAAACCGGTGGTCGGCGTGTTGCCCTACGTGATGGACCTGCACCTTGAGGCCGAGGACGGCATCGACCAACGCCAGGCCGACAAGGCCGAGCAGGTATTGAAAGTGGTGGTGCCGGTGCTGCCGCGCATCAGCAATCACACCGACTTCGACCCGCTGCGTCTGCATCCGCAGGTGGATCTGCAATTTGTCGGCCCGGGCCAGGCGATTCCCGCCGCCGACCTGATCATCCTGCCGGGCTCGAAAAGCGTGCGCAGTGATCTGGCTTATCTGCGCGCCAACGGCTGGGACGCTGCGATCAATCGGCATCTGCGCTACGGCGGCAAGGTGCTGGGGATTTGCGGCGGTCTGCAGATGCTCGGTGAGCAAGTACACGATCCGCTTGGGCTGGAAGGCGCTGCCGGCTCCAGCGCCGGTCTGGGGCTGCTAGCGTTCGAAACGCAACTCGAAGCCGAGAAGCAATTGCGCAACGTGCGCGGGCGGCTGGCGTTGGAAAGCGCCGCAGTCAGCGGTTACGAAATACATGCTGGCGTAACCAGCGGGCCGGCGCTGGAGAACCCGGCGGTACATTTGGACGACGGTCGTTGCGATGGTGCGCAAAGTGCTGATGGTCAGGTGTTCGGCACCTATCTGCATGGCTTGTTCGAATCCCCCGAGGCGAGCGCGGCGTTGCTGCGCTGGGCCGGGCTGAGTGATGTACAAGAGGTCGATTACCACGGCTTGCGCGAACGCGATATCGAACGGCTGGCAGATCTGGTGGAGAAGCATCTGGATACCGGGCTGTTGCGTCAGCTCTGCGGGATTTGAGTTGTCTGGACTGGCCTCTTCGCGAGCAGGCTCGCTCCCACAGGGAACTGCGATCAACCGTGGGAGCGAGCCTGCTCGCGAAGGGGGCGGCTGCCTTACCACACATTTTTGGATGAACCCATGCTCCAACTGATCCTCGGCGGCGCCCGCTCCGGCAAGAGTCGTCTGGCGGAAAAACTCGCCAGCGACAGCCATCTGGCGGTCACCTACATCGCCACCAGCCAACCGCTCGACGGCGAAATGAACCAGCGCGTCGCCCATCACCGCGCGCGCCGCCCGGTCGAATGGGCGTTGATCGAAGAGCCACTGGAACTGGCCCGCGTGCTGCGCGAATCCGCCGGCGCCGAGCGCTGCCTGCTGGTCGATTGCCTGACCCTGTGGCTGACCAATCTGCTCATGCTCGACGACGCCGAACGTCTCGCCGCCGAGCGTGAAGCGCTGCTCGACTGCCTGGCGTCGTTGCCGGGTGACATCATTTTTGTCAGCAACGAGACCGGAATGGGTGTCGTGCCGCTGGGCGAATTGACTCGCCGCTATGTCGATGAAGCCGGTTGGCTGCATCAAGCTCTGGCCGAGCGTTGTCAGCGAGTTGTCCTGACCGTCGCCGGCCTGCCCCTGACTTTGAAAGGACCTGCGTTATGAGCCCGACCTGGTGGCTGAACCCGTGCAAAACCGTGAACTCGGACATCATCGCGCAAGCGACCGAGCGCCAGCAGCAACTGACCAAACCGGCCGGTTCGTTGGGCCGCCTTGAATCGGTGGCCGTGCACCTGGCCGGTCTGCAAGGTCAGCTCAAGCCAACGCTGGATCAAGTCTGGATCGCGATTTTCGCTGGCGACCATGGCGTGGTAGCCGAAGGCGTATCGGCTTATCCGCAGGAAGTCACCGGGCAGATGCTGCTCAACTTTGTCAGCGGCGGCGCGGCGATCAGCGTGCTGGCACGTCAGCTCGGCGCGCAACTGGAAGTGGTCGATCTGGGCACAGTGAATCCGACGCTGAATCTGCCCGGCGTGCGCCATCTGAACATCGGCGCGGGAACGGCGAACTTCGCTCAGGGCGCAGCGATGACTCAGGCGCAGGGCGAATCGGCCTTGCAGGCCGGTCGCGACAGCGTCTTGCGCGCGAAAGCCGCCGGCACCCAGTTATTCATCGGCGGCGAGATGGGCATCGGCAATACCACGGCGGCCAGTGCGCTGGCCTGTGCCTTGCTCGATTGCCCGGTGGCGCACCTGACCGGTCCCGGCACCGGGCTGAATGCCGCTGGCGTCAGCCACAAGGCGCACGTCATCGAACGCGCGCTGGCGCTGCATGCCGCACAGCGTGGCGATGCCTTGCAGACACTGTTCAATCTCGGCGGGTTCGAGATTGCCGCGTTGATTGGTGCCTATCTGGCGTGCGCGCAGGAAGGCATCGCGGTGCTGGTTGACGGCTTTATCTGCACGGTCGCCGCGCTGGTCGCAGTGCGCTTGAATCCGGCCTGTCGCCAGTGGCTGTTGTTCGGCCATCGCGGTGCCGAGCCGGGCCATCGTCATGTGCTGGAAACCTTGAACGCCGAACCGTTGCTGGAACTCGACCTGCGCTTGGGCGAGGGCAGTGGCGCAGCGTTGGCGGTGCCGTTGTTGCGTCTGGCCTGTGACCTGCACGGGCAAATGGCGACGTTCGCCGAAGCGGCTGTCGCGGATCGCCCGGCATGAGTCTGCGTCTGGATCTGCTGCGCCACGGCGAAACGGAACTCGGCGGCGGCTTGCGCGGCAGCCTCGACGATGCGCTGACCGCAAACGGCTGGACGCAGATGCGTGCTGCGGTGGTCGGCGGCGGGCCGTGGGATCGTATCGTCAGTTCGCCATTGCAGCGCTGTGCGCGCTTCGCCGCCGAACTCGGTGAGCAATTGAACCTGTCCGTGCATCTGGACAAGGATCTGCAAGAGCTGCATTTCGGCGCGTGGGAAGGGCAGAGCGCGGCGGCGTTGATGGAAACGGACGCCGAAGCGCTGGGGCTGTTCTGGGCTGATCCCTATGGCTTCACGCCACCGCAGGGGGAGCCGGTCAGCGCGTTTTCCGCGCGGGTGTTGGCGGCGGTCGCGCGGTTGCAGGCGGCTTACGCCGGCGAACGGATTCTGCTGGTCAGCCACGGCGGCGTGATGCGCTTGTTGCTCGCGCAGGCACGTGGTCTGCCGCGCGAACAGTTGCTCAATGTCGAAGTCGGCCACGGCGCGCTGTTTGCGCTGACGGTCGAGGCTGATGGCGCGCTCAAGGAAGGTCACTGAGATGTTGCCGCTGTGGATCGCCTTGCAGTTTCTCAGCAGCCTGCCGATTCGCCTGCCGGGCATGCCCGAGCCGCAACAGCTCGGCCGTTCGCTGCTGTTTTATCCGCTGGTGGGATTGCTGTTCGGGTTGATCCTCTATGCGTTGAATCTGTTATTGGTCGGCGCGCCGATGTTGCTGCATGCGGCGCTGTTGTTGACCGTGTGGGTATTGCTCAGCGGCGCGCTGCATCTCGATGGCCTGGCCGACAGCGCTGATGCCTGGCTCGGCGGCTTCGGTGATCGCGAGCGCACGCTGACGATCATGAAAGATCCGCGCAGCGGGCCGATCGCGGTGGTCACGCTGGTGCTGGTGTTGTTGCTGAAATTCGCCGCGCTGCTGGCGCTGATCGAGCAAGGGCATACCCTGGCGCTGATCATCGTCCCGGTGCTCGGGCGAGCGGCGCTGTTGGGGTTGTTTCTGACTACGCCGTATGTGCGTGCGGGTGGCTTGGGTCAGGCGCTGGCCGATCATCTGCCGCGCAAAGCGGGGTGGTGGGTGCTGGGGTTGAGTGCGCTGGGCTGCGTGTTGATCGCGGGTATCGGCGCGGTGCTGATTTCGCTGGTTGGGTTTGTCTGGCTGCGGCGATTGATGATGCGGCGGTTGGGCGGGGCTACCGGGGATACGGCAGGGGCGTTGCTGGAATTGCTGGAGATGGGGGTGTTGGTGGGGCTCGCTTTGGTCTGAAGGATTTGCGTAGATGATGCCGGCCCCTTCGCGAGCAGGCTCGCTCCCACCTTCGAAATGCAATCCCCTGTGGGAGCGAGCCTGCTCGCGAAGGCGGCCTCACCGGCAACAATGATGTTCAGAGTAAACTGATCTGTAACTTGATTTAACACACTCGCGGGTATATACACGCATCATGCTTCCTTCTCAGTGTTTATGCACCAACCTGCGTCGCGCCGCGCGTGGCGTCAGCAGGCATTACGACGGCGCTCTCGACGGCTTCGGGATCAACGTTGCCCAGTATTCTCTGCTGTGCAATCTGCAGCGGCTGGAGCAACCGAGCATTTCCGAACTGGCTGAGGCCATGGGCCTGGATCGCAGCACCCTCGGGCGCAATCTACGTGTGCTGGAGGGCGAAGGTCTGGTGGCGCTGGCCGAAGGCGAGGACATGCGCAACCGCATCGTGCGCCTCACTGAAACCGGCGTGCAGCGGCTGGCAGCGGCATTGCCGGCGTGGGAGGCGGCGCAACAGCGGCTGATCGACCGGCTCGGTGCCGAGAAGCGCGAAACCTTGCTCAAATTGCTCGACGAACTGGCCTGACGCCGGTTTCTTCGCGCTCAAGCGGGTATATACCCGCGACTGGAGAATAACAATGACATCGATGTGGCGTACGTGCGGTTGGGTGTTGCTGGGGAGTGCGCTGATCCTGGCGTTGTCATTGGGCGTGCGTCACGGGTTCGGCTTGTTCCTGTCGCCAATGAGCGCGCAGTTCGGCTGGGGTCGCGAAGTGTTTGCCTTCGCCATAGCCCTGCAAAACCTGATCTGGGGCCTGGCGCAGCCGTTCACCGGCGCGCTGGCCGACCGCTTCGGTGCGGCGAAAGTGGTGCTGGTCGGTGGGATCCTCTACGCGGCGGGCCTGGTGTGCATGGGCCTGTCTGATTCGGCAGTGACTCTGTCACTCAGTGCCGGTCTGCTGATCGGTATCGGTCTTTCGGGCACTTCGTTTTCGGTCATTCTTGGTGTTGTGGGTCGCGCTGTGCCGCCAGAGAAACGCAGCATGGGCATGGGTATCGCCAGCGCCGCCGGTTCGTTCGGCCAGTTTGCGATGTTGCCGGGCACTCTCGGGTTGATCGGCTGGCTCGGCTGGTCGGCCGCGCTGTTGGTGCTGGGCCTGCTGGTGGCGATGATTGTGCCGCTGGTGAGCATGCTCAAGGATAAACCCCTGCCGGTGCTTGGCCATGAACAGACTCTTTCCGAAGCGCTGCGTGAGGCCTGCTCGCACTCCGGATTCTGGCTGCTGGCGTTCGGCTTTTTTGTCTGCGGTTTTCAGGTGGTGTTCATCGGTGTGCACTTGCCAGCGTATCTGGTGGATCAGCATCTGCCCGCCAGTGTCGGCACCACGGTGCTGGCATTGATCGGGCTGTTCAATATCTTCGGCACTTACACCGCTGGTTGGCTTGGCGGACGCATGTCCAAACCGCGTCTGTTGACTGCGCTGTATCTGTTGCGCGCGGTGGTGATCGTGCTGTTCCTGTGGTTGCCGGTGACCACCACCACAGCGTATCTGTTCGGCATGGCCATGGGCTTCCTGTGGCTGTCGACGGTGCCGTTGACCAACGGTACGGTGGCAACCTTGTTCGGCGTGCGCAATTTGTCCATGCTCGGTGGCATTGTCTTTCTGTTCCATCAGCTCGGTTCGTTCCTTGGTGGCTGGCTGGGCGGGGTGGTGTACGACCGAACCGGGAGTTATGACTTGATCTGGCAAGTGGCGGTTCTCTTGAGCCTGCTCGCGGCGGCGCTGAACTGGCCGGTGCGCGAGCGTCCGGTGGCGCGCCTGCAAGCTGCGGCGAGCGCAGCATGAGCCGGATCTGCGCGCGATTCGCGCTGACCGCACTGGCTGCAGCGCTGTTGGCGCTGGTGTGGTGGGGCTGGCAACGCGGCGGTCTGGCGCTGATGCAGTTGGGCATGAGCATTTGCTAGATGGCAGCGTGGCGAGTAACGTCGAAGCCTGATGACTGCCCAAGGAAATTCGACATGTTGATGCGCTGGTGTGCTGTTCCCGCGTTGCTGATGGCGTTGACTGGCCTGGCCCAGGCCGCCGACTGTCCTGAGCTGTTGCAAGGCTCGCTGCCCAAGCTGCGCGCCAAGGAATCCATCGATCTGTGCAAGCAGTACGCCGACAAGCCGCTGGTGGTGGTCAATACCGCCAGCTTCTGCGGTTTCGCCCCGCAGTTCGAAGGCCTCGAGGCGCTGAACAAGCGCTATAAGGATCAGGGGCTGGAAATGCTTGGCGTGCCGTCGAATGACTTCAAGCAGGAGTCCAAGGACAGCGCGGAAACCGCCAAGGTCTGCTACGCCAATTATGGCGTGACCTTCAACATGACCGAGCCGCAGAAGGTCCGCGGCGATGACGCCACGCATCTGTTTCAGGTGCTGGCCGCGCAGAGCAATGCGCCGAAGTGGAACTTCTACAAGTATGTGGTCGACCGGCAGGGCAAGGTCGTGGCGAGTTTTTCCAGCTTGACCAAACCGGATGACCCCGAGTTTATCGCCGCGATCGAAAAGGCAATTGCCTCCAAACCGCTGAAGCCCTGAAGCCTTGTGATGGTCCTGTAGGAGCTGACGAGTGCAACGAGGCTGCGATCTTTTGATCCTCGAATTCAAGAACAAAAGATCGCAGCCTCGTTGCACTCGTCAGCTCCTACCGGTTTGTTCGATGCCCAGGCATGAAAAAGCCCCGCCTCTGTAAAGAGAGCGGGGCTTTTTCTTGGGCGAGGGGTTAGCCTCGCCACGGTGCATCAGAAGCGGTATGTCGCGCCGACACCGAAGCCGTTTGCCGAGTTTTCATACTTGGCATCGTAAGTCTGGCCACGCGCGTTTTCGTTGCGGATGTTGACCGACTCTTCTTTCAGGTACGAGTACGCGACGTCGATGGTCAGGTCGTCGGTCGGGCTCCAGCCGGCACCGATACTGAAGATGGTGCGGTCGCCAGTCGGGATACGCGGCGAGCGGTCTTCGTTATTGGTTGGCGACTGGTCGAAGGTCAGACCGGTACGCAGGACCCATTCCTTGTTCAACTGGTACGAGGTACCCACGGCATAGGCCCAGGAGTCATGCCAGTTCTGGTCTTCGTTGATCGAACCGAACTGACCGGCCAGCAGAGGCTGCACGCCGGAGTTCTTCACGGTGATCTTGTCCAGTTGGCTCCAGCGGGTCCAGGTGGTGCCGGCGTAGACGTTCCAGCGATCGTTGATCGCCTGGGTGACCGACAGGTCCACGGATTCCGGCGTGGTGATCTTCAACGAAGCGTCGTACTTCTGGTTGGCGCCAACGCCCACCAGCGCCAGAGCGTTGTAGTTGACCTTGGTGTCGCCTTCGAGCTTGTAGTCGACCTTGGAGTGATAGGTCAGGCCGACACGGGTGGTGTCGGTGGCCTGGACCAGCAAGCCGACGTTGTAGCCCAGCGCGGTGTCGTCACCCTTGATCTTGACCTTGCCGTCCGGCAGTGCCTGGGTGATCGACAGGTTGGATTCCAGCGAGCCGTCGATGCGGTTGATGGTCGGGCCGAAACCGATCGACACCTTGTCGTTGAAGGCGTAGCTGACGGTTGGCTGGAAAGTGATGACTTGCACTTCGGACTTGCTGCCGAAGTAACGACCGGCGAAGCCGTTTTCGTAATCCGTGATCAGACCGAACGGTACGTACACACCGAGGCCGAATGCCCAGTGATCATCGATCGGTTTTACATAGAAGCCCATCGGTACGGCAGTGAGGGGCACCATGTCGCCCTTGTTGCTGCCGCCGTTCGGGCTGGAGCTGGTATCGCTGATATCGGTATGCGCGTCGACCAGGGCGACGCCGCCGGTGACTTGTTCGCGCTTGATGCGCGCCATGCCGGCCGGGTTGCCATAAACAGTGCTTGCGTCGTCGGCAGAAGAAGATCGCCCGGCAAAACCAGTCCCCATCCCACTGATGCTTTGTTCGTTGAGGGCAAAACCTGCCGCGAAGATTTGTGTGGAGGCAAGGGTAACGGCGAGGCTAAGGGTGGTTTTGAGCATGACTTTTTTCATTATTAGAACTCCTGGTGATCACCGGGGCGAAAATTACCAACATTTTCGTCCCAGCGCTATAGCTTGTAAGCCTTGAGTTAGAGCGGTTTTGTAGGACAATCCGACCAAAATGGCGACTTGTTGCGAGAACTTGTGAAACCGCCCGGTCAGCAAGCGACCTGATTCAACGGTGAAACACAGGTTTGCCAGGCATAGGTGAAGTCGCGCAAACGGCCTTGCGGTTGAAAGGTCTGGCGCCAGATGCGCGCCATGCCGAGCAGGTCGGTCGGAGCGGGGAGGATGGGGTTCTGTTCTTCTACCAGCAGCCAGGCGATGGCCGTGGCGTAACGCAGGTTGACGGTCAGTTCCAGATGCGGGCCGCTGAGGAATGCATGCTGACTGGCGAGGCCGCGCACCAGGCTGGCGCGCTCCGGGTCGAGCGCCAGATAATCGTCCCAGAGCGCCTGATGGCGATGCTCGGCAATCCGGTAGAGGCCGTGGCCGCGGCGGTCGTGCAGGGCAGAGCCGAGGGCGGATTGGCTGGCAGCGATACCCAGCAGCAGGGATTCGGCGGTTGCGCAGTGGCGTCCCAGATAGATCAATGTGGGACGGATCACATAGCGGCACAGTTCGCTGGCAGCGATACCCATAACACCCTCGGTTCTTATTGTTGAGGGCGAGTCCTGAAGGGGCTTTGGCAGCAGTGGATCGAATCAGGCTCGCCGCAAGCGGGGCAAGCCGCTTGAGTTGAAGTGTAGTGTCATATTCAGCCTGTAAAGGCCTGTTTTTAAAATATTTCCGCCATCGCATCCCGGGCGTTAGATCGGAACATGCTTAGAAGCGTTGCGTTAAAAGTGAAATATCAGGCAATAAAAAGCCCCGCTTTTCAGCAGGGCTTTGCTTTTGCAGCCTGTCCGGCTTTCAGGCAACCAGTGCCTGACGGGTACGCTCGATCACGGCCTGCAGCGGTTCGGCGCTGGAGTATTGATCGGGGTACAGACGCTCGCTGTGACGAGCGATACCGTGTTCATTGACCACGGTGAAGCTGAAGCAGCCTTTGCGAGCGGCCATGATCAGGCAGTTCATTGGAGCAAAAGCGTTGGTTAGGGTGCGAATGGCATCCTGAGTCTGGATTTGAGTAGACATAGTTATTAGGTGTTCCTACAAATGACACGGATAAGAACCGTGCAACGTTAAAACGTTCCAGTAACGTTGATCACCATTGATCGAACGAAGAACCCGACTGGAACAAAGCAGCCAGTTTGAAGCGCTGATAAGTGAGCGCGCTTGGGCTGGCAGGTAGGTACTTAGGAGGACAGGCATCACAGCGAGGGCAAAGGTTCTGGGCCCGGGGTGAAGATCCTGATCAATTTGCAGGTTGGTTCGGTCAGAGTAAGTGTTCTTCGCAACGCCCTTTGCTTTCGTTCAAAGGCAGCGTCGTCGCAAGAGTTACCTGGAAACCATCGAGGGGTCGTTCCCGCTTTTTTCGGCAGTGTCTTCCTGTTGGAAGTTGACCGTGGGAGATGTTCGACCGGAATTGACTTTCAGCTTGGTACTAACGCCGCGGATAGTAACGGATTCGTTCGGGCGAAGCAAACCCCATGACGAAAAAAGCTTCGCACGGAATGTTCGTGTCACACCGTCCGTCGGCGTGCATGCTTTTCGCAGAGCCTTTCGGGCGTTCGCAGCTGCGCAAAATGACCCGAAAAAGCGCACGTATATAACCGGCGCACAGGTACTTGTGCACATTAGTTGCGCAGAGCGTAACGCAACTGTCACATCGATCCTGACTCCAGTCGCTGCCTGTATCAAAAGTTTAAGTCAATGAAAAATATCGTCTTTTTTTGTTGGTGAAAAAATCGTCAGTTTGACTGCGAGCCCCATTCCATAAGGCTTTGCGAGGATCACAGAGCGGTTGTCCACTGACTTATCCACAGCTTCTGTGGATTGTCCCTAGCGCTTGCTCTAGCACGGGCGTGCCGGGTTTTTTTCGACTTTACCTGTAAGAAAAAGAGAGTAAAGTGGCGCGCCTTCCGATCTGTCCCGCAGTGCTTTATGAAGTTTCGCTCAGTATCAGACCCTGTTACCTCCAATCCGACCTCTGTTACCGCTCCCAAGCGTTTTTCCGTACGTGTGGCTGAGTGGCTGCTCGATGCGCCGCGCCTGAGCGACAGCCCCAGCGCCAAACACCTCGCGGGCCGCCTGCTCAAGCAACCGGCCCGTGAAGGTGTAGTCGCTGCGCAAAGCCGTCTCGGCCAATTGATCTGCCGTGAGTGCGGCAATGCCCGTGACCGGCGTATCGGCCAGGAGCTGCTGCGTCAGGCCGCCCGCGCCGGCGACCGTCGCGCACAGCAGGAACTCGGTCTGATCGAAGACTGAGCTGTCCAAGCCCAGACACCTTGGTTAACCTTCAGGCTTTATCCGATTGGCAGGAGTCGCTATGGCTATGGACTTGACCAGCATATTGCTTGGTCTTGCGGCAGCAGGGGTGCCGCTGCTGGCGCTGGCCTGGCAACTGCAACGCCGGGCCAGCAATGCCCAGGCCGATCTGGCCTTGCTCGAGGAGCGCCTGGCCATGGCGCAACTGGCCCAGGACGGCCTCACCGCGCAGCTTGAAGCGAGCCGCGATGAGATCGCCGATCTCGGCCAGGCCAATGCCGCCAAACAGGCAGACCTCGCCGCCCTGCGCCGCGAAGTTGAATTGCTGCAGATCGAGCGCGATGACGCCCGCGATGCCTCCCACGCCTGGAACCTCGAACGCGCCAACAAGGACGCTGAGTTGCGCCGCCTCGACGCCCAAGCGGCCTCGCTGAGTGCCGAACTGCGAGAGCAACAGGAAAGCCATCAACAACGTCTCAACGACCTGCAAGGCTCGCGTGATGAGCTGCGTGCGCAGTTCGCCGAGCTGGCCGGCAAGATCTTCGATGAGCGTGAGCAGCGCTTTGCCGAAACCAGCCAGCAGCGGCTCGGGCAGTTACTCGATCCGTTGAAAGAACGCATCCAGTCCTTTGAAAAACGCGTGGAAGAAAGCTATCAGGCCGAAGCCCGCGAGCGCTTCTCGCTGGCCAAGGAGCTGGAGCGTTTGCAGGCGTTGAACCTGCGCCTGAGCGACGAAGCGACCAATCTGACTCGCGCGCTCAAGGGCCAGAAAACCCAGGGCAATTGGGGCGAACTGATCCTCGAGCGCGTTCTTGAGCACGCGGGTCTGGAGAAGGGCCGCGAGTATCAGACTCAGGTCAATCTCAAAGGCCCGGACGGTGAGCGTTTCCAGCCCGATGTAATCATTTATCTGCCCGGCGACAAGCAAGTCGTGGTCGACTCGAAAGTCAGCCTCACCGCGTATCAACAGTATGTTGCGGCAGATGACGACACGTTGGGGCAGATCGCGATCAAGCAGCACGTGTTGTCGCTGCGCAATCATGTGAAAGGTCTGGCCGGCAAGGATTACAAGCGTCTGGAAGGCTTGCACAGCCTCGATTTCGTTTTGCTGTTCGTACCGATTGAAGCGGCATTTTCTGCGGCATTGCAGGCTGAGCCGTCGCTGTTTCAGGACGCCTTCGACCGCAATATCGTGATCGTCAGCCCGACTACGCTGCTGGCCACGTTGCGGGTGATCGACAGTCTGTGGAAGCAGGAGCGGCAGAGCCAGAATGCCCGGGAAATCGCTGAGCGGGCGGGTTGGCTGTACGACAAGTTCGTGTTGTTTATTCAGGATCTGGACGAAGTGGGCAATCGTCTGCAGCAACTGGACAAGGCTTACAGCTCAGCGCGTAACAAGCTGACAGAGGGGCGCGGTAATCTGGTCAGCCGCAGTGAGCAGTTGAAGTTGCTTGGGGCGCGGGCGAGCAAGAGCTTGCCGGCGGATTTGCTGGAGCGGGCGATGACGGATGTTGATGGGTTGGTTGAGTTGCCTGAGTAAATCCAAAGGCTCGTTTTTTTCTGGCTGATTGGGGGCATATCCGTTGCTGCGGGCGTGGCGGCTGGCGGTTTCGCCTGACGGCGACTTACTTTTTTACAAGCGCCAAAAAAAGTAAGCAAAAAACGCTAGCTCCTGCGTTCGGCCCTCGCAGGCTCGGGTTCCTTCGCTCCGGGATCGATCCGGGCGCAGCGGCTACGGTTTGCTTCGCTGCACCTCCTTCCGCTGTGTCTGGCTGCGCCAGACGGTCGCTGCGCTCCCACGCCCGGATCAATCCCTCCGCTCAGCCTTCCGACGTCGCCGGTGGATCAAGATCAAAAGCACTCGAGCTTGCGCTCATTGTTGAGTGGGGCGGCTTCGCCGCGGGCAGCTGCGCTGCCTTGCTTTTGCTTTTGTGGGAGCGAGCCTGCTCGCGAAGGCAATCTGCCGACCAACCATTTCACTCAGATATCGACGGTCCAACTGTAGGAGCTGCCGAAGGCTGCGATCTTTTGCTCTTGCTCTTGCTCTTGCTCTTGCTCTTGCTCTTGCTCTTGCTCTTGCTCTTGCTCTTGCTTTTGCTGTTCTGTGGGAGCGAGCCTGCTCGCGAAGGCGTCTGCAAGGTCACCTTCTACAACGGCAAATACCGACTCAAAAGCGCCCGCAACGCTGCCGGCTTCACCGGTTTGGCCAGGTAATCCAGGCCCGCCGCATGCACTTGCGCCACGGTCTCCGGGCGTCCATCCGCGCTGATTACCACTCCGGGTACCGGCTCGCCCAGGCGCGTGCGCAACCACGCCATCAGCTCTGTGCCGGTATCGCCGTGGTCGAGGTGATAGTCGACCAGCGCCAGTTGCGGCCGCACGCCTTCATTCAATATCGCTGCGCATTCTTCGCGATTGCGCGCCGTCCACACTTGGCAGCCCCAGCGGCTCAGCAGGCTGTTCATGCCGATCAGGATGCTGTCTTCGTTATCGATGCACAGCACCTGCGCGCCGCTGAGCAGTTTTCCGTTCAGTTCCACCGTGGCGCTGACTGGAGGGGTTTGCGTGCGGGCGATCGGCACTGTCACGCTGAACACACTGCCGCGCCCCGGCCAGGAACGAACGCGCAAGGTATGCCCGAGCACGCGGCATAAGCCGTCGGCGATCGCCAGACCCAGGCCCAGACCTTTTTCGGCGCGGGTCTGGTGGCTGTCGAGGCGTTTGAATTCTTCGAAAATCACTTGTTGTTTGTCTTCCGGAATGCCCGGGCCGCGATCCCAGACTTCCAGACATAACTCACCACCGCGCCGACGCACGCCCAGCAGCACCGGGCCTTTGGCGTAGCGGAACGCGTTGGTGAGGAAGTTCTGCAGAATCCGCCGCAGCAGTTTGATGTCGCTGTCGATGCGCAATTGACTGCCGCGCACCCGGAACGTGAGCTTTTGCTCTTGGGCGAGCGCCTTGAACTCCGCGCCGAGGGTGTCGAACAGTTCATTGACGACGAACGCTTTGCGGTCCGGGTTGATCTTGCCGTTTTCCAGGCGCGAGATGTCCAGCAGATCGCTGATCAGGTCTTCCGCCGAACGCAGCGAGCTGTCGAGGTGTTGCACCAGTTGTTGCGCCTCTGCGCTCAAGCCTTCGTTCTGGTGGGAGAGGGCGGCGGAGAACAGTCGCGCGGCGTTCAGCGGTTGCATCAAGTCGTGGCTGACGGCGGCGAGGAAGCGGGTTTTCGACTGGTTGGCCGCCTCGGCATTGCCCTTGGCTTCGGTGAGCGCGACGTTGAGTTGCGACAGTTCCTGGGTGCGCTCGCTGACCCGTTGTTCCAGCCCTTCGTTGGCCTCGGTCAGCGCCTGTTCGGCTTCGCGGAACGCGGTAATGTCGGTGAAGCTCATGACAAATCCGCCGCCGGGCATCGGGTTGCCGATCAGCTCGATCACCCGGCCATTGGGGAACAGCCGTTCGGAAGTGTGTGCGCGGCCCTGACGCATCCAGTGCAAGCGTCGCGCGACGTGCACTTCCGCTTCGCCAGGGCCGCACAAACCGCGTTCGGCGTTGTAGCGAATGATGTCGGCAATCGGCCGGCCGACGCTGATCAGGCCGTCGGGGTAGTTGAACAGCTCCAGATAACGCCGGTTCCACGCCACCAGTTTCAGCGACTGGTCGACCACGCTGATGCCCTGGGTGATGTTCTCGATCGCGCCTTGCAGCAGGGCGCGGTTGAACTGCAGCACTTCCGAGGCTTCGTCAGCGATTCGGACTACGTCCTCCAACTGCATTTCCCGACCTTCGATGGCGGCCTTTACTACGGCGCGCGTCGAAGAGGCGCCAAGGACACCGGCGAGCAAGCGTTCGGTGTGGGCAATCCATTCGCTGTCGGCGTTCTGGTTGGGGTTGAAACCCTTGCCCTGACGGTAGGCGAAGCGAATGAAGCTCTGCCGCGCACGTTCTTCGCCGACGAAACGCGCCGCCAGTTGCAGCAGATCGTCGATCTGCACCGCCAGCATCGAACGAGCATTAGGCCGCGCGCTGATTTCCTGACCGATGAAGCGCCCGGCTTGCCAGTGTTCCGAAACCCGCGTGCGCGACAGCACCGAGACCCAGGCGAACAGGGTGAAATTACCGGCCAGCGACAGCACCACGCCTTGGGTCAACGGGGTGATCGGCAGGTTCAGCGGATTGCTGTGCAGCCACGCCAACCCCGGAAAACTCGCCAGCGACCAGCCGAGACTGTGCGCGGCAATCGGCAGCACCAGCGTGTAAAACCACAGAAACGTCCCGGTAGCGAGCCCGGCGAACACGCCACGGCGGTTGGCCTGTTTCCAGTACAGCGCGCCAAGCATGGCCGGCGCCAGTTGCGTCACCGCCGCGAAGGCGATCTGGCCGATGGTCGCCAGGCTCGCGGTCGAGCCGAGCAAGCGATAACTGACGTAGGCCAGCAGCAGAATCACCACGATGCTGACGCGGCGCACCGAGAGCATCCACTGGCGGAACACTTCGAACGGGCGCTCGGCGTTGTTGCGCCGCAACAGCCAGGGCAGCAGCATGTCGTTGGAGACCATGGTCGACAGTGCGACGCTGGCGACAATCACCATGCCGGTCGCTGCCGATGCACCACCGATAAACGCCAGCATCGCCAGCGCCGGATGGGCCTGGGCCAGCGGCAGGCTGATCACGAACGAGTCGGGTAGCACGTGGCTGGGCAGCATCATCTGACCGGCAAGGGCGATAGGGACTACAAACAATGCGGCCAAAGCCAGATAGGCGGGGAAGACCCATTTCGCCAGTCGCAGATCCTGCGGGTCGATGTTCTCCACCACGGTGACGTGAAATTGCCGCGGCAGGCAGATGATCGCCATCATCGCCACGCCGGTCTGCACCACCATCGATGGCCAGTTGATGGTTTCCTTCCAGTACGCCTCAAGGCGCGGGGCGAGCATCGCCTGATTGAACAGGTCGTCGAAACCGTCATACAGCCCGTACGTGACGAAGGCGCCGACGGCGAGGAAGGCGAACAGCTTGACCAGCGATTCGAACGCGATCGCCAGCACCATGCCACGGTGGTGTTCGGTGGCGTCGAGGTTGCGCGTACCGAAAACGATGGTGAACAACGCCAGCACCAGCGACACGATCAGCGCCGTGTCCTGGGCGCGGGTGCCCATGGCATCGGCGCCGGCGCCGATCAGCAGGTTCACGCCGAGGACAATGCCTTTGAGTTGCAGGGCGATGTAGGGCAAGACGCCGACGAGACAAATCAGCGCCACCACCACCGCCAGCGATTGCGACTTACCGTAGCGCGCGGCGATGAAGTCGGCGATGGAGGTGATGTTCTCCTGTTTGCTGATCATCACCATTTTCTGCAGGACCCACGGCGCGCCGACCAGCAGCAGGATCGGCCCGAGGTAGATTGGCAGGAATGACCACAGTTGTTCCGCCGCCTGGCCGACCGCGCCGAAGAACGTCCAACTGGTGCAGTAGACCGCCAGCGACAGGCTGTACACCCAAGCGCGCACCCGTGGCGGCAACGGCGTGCTGCGACGGTCGCCGTAGAAGGCGATGGCGAACATGATGGCCATGTAGGCCAGGGCAACGACGGCGATCAGCCCGGTGGACAACGACATGCAGCACTCCCGACAAAAGACTCCCCGGCACTCCTGCCCGGGCGGACAGTCTCGCACGCGCGCGACGGTTAGTCAGTGTCGACCAAGGTCGTGGCGTGGCGGGGTGTCGCAGGCGGGGTACCGGGTGGTTTTTGTGGTGCCCGGGCGGGCCTCTTCGCGAGCAGGCTCGCTCCCACTTTCTGGAATGCATTCCCTTGTGGGAGCGAGCCTGCTCGCGAAGGCGTCAGTCCTGCCGCAATGCAATATCGATCAACCGATGCAACTCATCCACCTCCAGCGCCGTGGCCGAAAACAGAATCCGGAACACCACCGGCGCCACCACCAGATTGATCAAGCGATCGACACTCGGTGTCTTTTCATCCGGATAGCGATCGACAATGGTCTGCAACTGCGCACCAATGATCGCCACGCAATAGCCCGGCGTAGCGCTGGCCTGCACGTCGCGCATCATGTTGCGCCCGACCTCCGAGCTCATCTCGTCGAGATATTGCTCGGCCCAGGCGCGGATATCGCCGCGCAGGCTGCCAGTGTTCGCCGGCTCGCTGTCCGGGCGCATGCGGGCGAGGGCGACGTCCGCCAGCAACGCCGCCAGATCACCCCAGCGGCGGTAGATCGTCGACGGCGTAACCCCCGCGCGGGCGGCAATCTGCGGGACGGTCACGGTGGAACGTTCCTGCTCTTGCAGCAGCGCATTGACCGCCGAATGAATCGACTCCTGCACCCGGGCACTGCGGCCACCGGGGCGTAAACCTTCTTTAATAGCCATGCGGCAGACCTTAACACAAAGAATTTGCTTTAAGCGCTGGGCGGTAGCACACTGCGCAAAAGCAAAAAATTAGCTTTTGCGGAGTGTGCCCATGACCAGCCCCTTGAATAGTGTCGCTTCCCACCAGTCGAGCTTGTGGTTTCTGGCGATCACCTTACTCAGTTTTCTCGCCGCTTCCACCGCGCCGACGCCGTTGTATCACTTGTATCAGGATCAGCTGCATTTCTCGGCAGCGATGTTGACGCTGATCTTCGCCGTTTACGCTTTCAGTCTGTTGGCGGCGTTGCTGACGGTTGGTTCGCTTTCCGACCATCTCGGACGCAAACCGGTGATCTTCAGTGCCGTGCTGCTCAATGCGCTGGCGATGCTGCTGTTCATTTATGCCGACAGCGTGTCGTGGTTGATCAGCGCACGGGTGCTGCAAGGTTTCGCCACCGGCATGGCCACCGCCGTTTTGAGCGCAACATTGCTCGATACCGACCGCCAGCAGGGGCCGCTGATCAACAGTGTCGCGCCGTTACTCGGGATGGCTTTGGGCGGTTTGGGCTGTGGCTTACTGGCAGAATTCGCACCAGCGCCGTTGCAGCTGACCTATTGGTTACTGTTGGCACTGTTTGTGTTGCAAGGCGTGTATGTCTGGCGCCTGCCGGAAAGTGTCTCGCGGCAAGGTGGGGCGCTGGCGTCGTTGCGGCCGACCCTGCACGTGCCGGTGCAAGCGCGTTCAACGTTGTGGCGAGTGCTGCCGCTGAACACCGCAACCTGGGCGCTCGGAGGTTTTTATGCCTCGCTGGCGCCGTCGTTGGTGCGCACCGCCACTGGCTCTACCTCCAATCTGATTGGTGGCGCTACGGTCGCGGCGCTCACCGTGACCGGTGCGTTGATGATTTTCATGATGCGCAATCGTCCGGCCGCTCAGGCGTTGCGGCTGGGTGCGAGCTTGCTGCCAATCGGGCTGGTCCTGATCCTGCTCGGTGTGCATGGCGCCAGTCTGTCGTTGTTTTTCTTCGGCACCCTGGTCGCCGGTTGCGGCTTCGGTTCGGGTTTCCTCGGTGCGGTGCGCAGTCTGGTGTCGCTGGCCTCGCCACACGAGCGAGCCGGATTGATGTCGGCGTATTACGTGCTCAGTTATCTGGCGTTCTGTTTGCCGGCGTTGCTGGCCGGGCAACTGGCGCGCAGTTTCGGGTTGCTGGCGACCACTGATGGTTACGGCGTTGTATTGATCGTGCTGGCCGTGGCTGCGCTGCTGCTCAGTCTGCGTCCGCAGACAGGCAGAGTTTGCAGCGCTCCTTAAGCGCGTGTAGATACTTATCTGCAAAACAGATAACAGTTAGAGATATTACCCGTTATATCGATATTCGATTCGGATCTACCATGAACTCAACCTCACCAGAGGACAGGAGTTCATGATGATTTGCCCTAACAGTGTCACCCCCGGCTACAAACCTTTCAGCCAGCTTCAGCATCCGCGTGAAGTGATCCGCCAGTTCACGCCGAACTGGTTCGCCGCGACCATGGGCACCGGTGTGTTGGCATTGGCGCTGGCCCAGTTGCCGCTGGCCATTCCCGGATTACGCGTCGTGGCCGAGGGGCTGTGGCTGTTCAACATTCTGTTGTTCAGCTTGTTTACTGCTGCCTACGCCGCGCGCTGGATTTTGTTCTTCGACGAGGCGCGGCGGATTTTCGGCCATTCGACTGTATCGATGTTCTTCGGCACCATTCCCATGGGCCTGGCGACGATCATCAACGGCTTTCTGTTGTTCGGGCTGCCGCGCTGGGGCGACGGTGTCATTCAGCTCGTTGAAGTGTTGTGGTGGATCGATGTAGCGATGTCGCTGGCCTGCGGTGTGCTGATTCCGTACATGATGTTTACCCGCCAGGAACACAGCATCGATCAGATGACTGCGGTCTGGTTGCTGCCGGTGGTGGCGGCGGAAGTAGCAGCGGCCAGCGGCGGCTTGCTCGCCCCGCATCTGACTGACGCCCATGGGCAACTCGTCGTACTGACCACCAGCTATGTGCTCTGGGCTTTCTCCCTGCCGGTGGCGTTCAGCATTCTGACCATCCTGTTGTTGCGTATGGCCTTGCACAAACTGCCCCACGAAAACATGGCCGCGTCGAGCTGGCTCGCCCTCGGTCCGATCGGCACCGGTGCGCTGGGCATGTTGCTGTTGGGCGGTGAGGCGCCAGCGATTTTTGCCGCCAATGGCCTGGCTGGCGTCGGTGAAATCGCCTCAGGATTAGGGCTGGTGGCAGGGATCACGCTGTGGGGCTTCGGTCTGTGGTGGATGTTGATGGCGCTGCTGATCACCGTGCGTTATCTGCGTGACGGCATTCCGTTCAACCTCGGCTGGTGGGGCTTCACCTTCCCATTGGGCGTGTATTCGCTGGCGACGCTGAAACTGGCAAGTATCCTCAACCTGACATTTTTCAGTGTGTTCGGTACGGCGCTGGTGATTTTGTTGGCGGCAATGTGGCTGATCGTCGGCAAGCGCACCGTGCAGGGCGCGTGGCGTGGCGAGCTGTTTGTCTCGCCGTGTATTGCAGGTTTGAAGAAATAATCCGAAAAGTTTAGGTAAGGTGTGGCCTGGATCGTGGTGCGGGATTCCAATAACAAGCACCCAGGCCTCACTACCTAACATCAGGAAACACGGAAGATGAGTCACCCCTCACAGTTCAACCTGTTGCGCACCCGGCGCTTTTTGCCCTTCTTTATTACCCAGTCGCTCGGCGCGTTTAACGACAACGTGTTCAAGCAGTCGTTGATCCTCGCCATCCTCTATCGGCTGACCATCGAGGGCGATCGCTCAATCTGGGTCAACCTCTGCGCGCTGCTGTTTATCCTGCCGTTTTTCCTGTTCTCGGCGCTGGCCGGGCAGTTCGGGGAAAAATTCGCCAAGGACGCGCTGATCCGTCTGATCAAACTCGCGGAAATCGCCATCATGGCCGTAGGATCGATCGGCTTCCTCTTCGATCATCTGTCGCTGATGCTGGTGGCGCTGTTCGCCATGGGCACGCACTCGGCGCTGTTCGGCCCGGTGAAGTATTCGATCCTGCCGCAGGCCTTGCGCGACGATGAACTGGTCGGCGGCAACGGTCTGGTGGAAATGGGCACGTTTCTGGCAATTCTCGCCGGCACCATCGGCGCCGGGATCATGATGTCGACCGAGCACTACGCGCCGGTAGTCTCCGCCGCGATCGTCGGCATTGCCGTGCTGGGTTATCTGGCCAGCCGCAGCATTCCGCGCGCGGCGGCCTCGTCGCCGGAAATGCGCCTGAACTGGAATATCTTCAGCCAGTCCTGGGCGACGCTGAAACTCGGTCTGGGCCAGACACCTGCGGTGTCGCGCTCGATTGTCGGCAACTCGTGGTTCTGGTTCGTCGGGGCAATCTATCTGACGCAGATCCCGGCCTACGCCAAGGAATGGATGCACGGTGACGAAACCGTGGTCACGCTGATCCTGACCGTGTTCTCGGTGGGCATCGCGCTGGGTTCGATGCTCTGCGAGAAGCTCTCAGGGCGCAAAGTCGAGATCGGTCTGGTGCCGTTTGGCTCGTTTGGCCTGACCGTGTTCGGCCTGTTGCTGTGGTGGCATTCCGGTGGGATCCCGGACAGCGTCACCGGCCATAGCTGGATTGCTGTGCTGGGCTTCGTGCACACCTGGGCGGTGTTGATCGACATCCTTGGCCTCGGCATTTTCGGTGGCTTCTATATTGTCCCGCTGTACGCGCTGATCCAGTCGCGTACGGCTGAAAACGAACGGGCGCGGGTGATTGCCGCCAACAACATTCTCAACGCGCTGTTTATGGTGGTGTCGGCGATTGTTTCGATCGTCTTGTTGAGCGTCGCCAAGCTGTCGATCCCGCAACTGTTCCTGGTGGTGTCGCTGCTGAACATCGGCGTCAACGCCTACATCTTCAAGATCGTTCCGGAATTCAGCATGCGCTTCATGATCTGGCTGCTCAGCCATTCCATGTACCGCGTCGAGCACCGCAACCTTGAAGCGATCCCGGACGAGGGCGCGGCGCTGCTGGTGTGCAACCACGTGTCGTTCGTTGACGCCTTGCTCATCGGCGGTGCCGTGCGTAGGCCGATTCGCTTTGTCATGTACTACAAGATCTACAACCTGCCGGTGCTGAACTTCATCTTTCGCACGGCGGGCGCGATTCCTATCGCCGGACGCCAGGAAGATATCCAGATCTACGAGAAAGCCTTCACGCGTATCGCTCAGTATCTGAAGGACGGCGAACTGGTGTGCATTTTCCCGGAAGGCAAATTGACCGCCGATGGCGAGATCAACGAGTTTCGCGGCGGCGTGACGCGGATTCTCGAAGAGACCCCGGTGCCGGTGATTCCGCTGGCGCTGCAAGGATTGTGGGGGAGTTTCTTCAGTCGCGATCCGAATAAGGGTTTGTTCCATCGCTTGTGGTCGCGGGTGACGCTGGTGGCGGGGCCGGCAATTACCGAAGGGACCGAGCCGGCGAAGTTGCAGGTGTTGGTGGGGGAATTGCGCGGGGCTGTCAGATAGTCGGTGTATCAAAAGGCCCCTTCGCGAGCAGGCTCGCTCCCACAGTTGACCCTGTTCCAATGACGGAACGCGGTTGAATGTGGGAGCGAGCCTGCTCGCGAAGACGCGAGTGGCTTAAGCGCTGACTTTAAGGCCTATCAAACCCGTGACGATCAACGCCACACTGGCCAGCCGAATCAATGCCATCGACTCGCCGAACAAAATGATCCCGGCGATCACCGTGCCCACCGCACCTACGCCGGTCCAGATCGCATAGGCCGTACCCAACGGCAATTCCTTCATCGCCAAGCCCAATAGACCCAGACTGATAGCCATGGCGGCAACGGTCAGGGCGGTGGGGAGCGGGCGGGTGAAGCCGTCGGTGTATTTCAGCCCGACGGCCCAGCCGACTTCGAACAGACCGGCGCAAAACAGAATGATCCAGGACATGCAGGACCTCCATCGATTGACGGGGTCGTCCCCAGATGAATGACTCGATCGAGCCGCAGGGTCGTCCCCGCGTTGCGCAATATACTGACGAGCATTAACCCGGGGATCAAGTTTTCAGCTCAGTCGGCAGCCCTTTGCGCGAGGTTGTCGCGATCTTCTTTTTCGCTCATGCGCCGGAAGTACGTCGACAGCAGCGCCCCGGAAATATTGTGCCAGACGCTGAACAGCGCGCTCGGCACCGCCGCCAGTGGCGAGAAGTGCGCACTGGCCAATGCCGCGCCCAGTCCCGAATTCTGCATGCCGACCTCCAGTGCCAGCGACTTGCGCTGAGCCAGCGGCAAGCCGAACAGGCGCCCGGTGAAGTAGCCGAGCAGATAGCCGAAGCTGTTGTGCAGCATCACCACCGCCATGATCAGCAGGCCGGACTCGGCGATTTTCGCCTGACTCGCCGCCACCACGGCGGTGACGATAATCACGATGCTGACCACCGATACCAGCGGCAACACATCCACCGCATGCCGCACCTTGTCGCCGAGCAGACGCTGCGCGACCACGCCGAGAACGATCGGCAACAGCACCACTTGCAGGATTGACCAGAACAGCTCCATGAACGATACCGGCAGCCACGCCGAGGCCAGCAGCCAGATCAGTGCCGGGGTCAACAGTGGGGCGAGGAGGGTAGTGACCGCGGCAATCGCCACTGAAAGCGCCAGATCACCGCGTGCCAGCCAGGTCATCACGTTCGAAGAGGTGCCGCTCGGGCAGCAGCCGACCAGAATCACCCCGACGGCGATTTCCGGCGGCAGGTGAAACACCTGGCAGAGCAACCACGCCACACCGGGCATGATCACGAAATGCGCAACCACGCCCAGCGCCACCCGCCACGGATGGCGAGCGACGGCAGCGAAGTCGTCGAGCTTGAGGGTCAGGCCCATGCCGAACATCACCAGACCCAGCAGCGGTACGATCGCGCTTTTCAGGCCGATGAACCACGCCGGTTGCAGGAAGGCCACGACGGCGAATATCAGAACCCAGTAAGCGAAGGTATTGCCGACAAAGCGGCTGAGTGCAGCCAGTGCGCGCATGGCTTGATCCTTATTATTGGTTACACCACAAAACATTGTGGGAGCGAGCCTGCTCGCGAAAGCGGTGAGCCAGATACATTAATGTTGCTGGCGCACCGCATTCGCGAGCAGGCTCGCTCCCACAGGTTAGATGCTCGTCAGAGTCAGATCCCCTGCGGCATCTCTTCCCCACCCAACGCTTCAACCAGTGCCGGCAGGAAGTCGCCGAAGGTCAGCATCATCAGGGTGAAGCTGGCATCCAGTTGGCCCAGGGCTTCATCACCACCGTCCTGTTCCGCCTGATCCTGCAGCAGATCCTCGAATTTCAGGCGCTTGACGGTCATCTTGTCGTCGAGCATGAACGACAGTTTGTCCTGCCAGGCCAGCGACAGCTGAGTGACGACTTTGCCGGTGCTCAGGTGCAGCTGGATTTCCTCGCTGGTCAGGTCCTGGCGCTTGCAGCGGACGATGCCGCCGTCTTCGTGGGTGTCGCGCAGTTCGCACTCGTCCAGTACATAAAAATCGTCGGCGGCTTTCTGCGTGGTGACCCACTCGGTCATCACCGCAGTCGGTGCCATTTTCACGGTCAGCGGACGCACGGGCAGGGTGCCGATCACTTCGCGCAGCGTCGACAGCAGGTCTTCGGCGCGTTTCGGGCTGGCCGAGTTGACGAGGATCAGGCCCTGTTTCGGCGCGATCGCGGCGAAGGTCGACGAGCGACGAATGAACGCGCGCGGCAGAAACGCCTGGATAATTTCATCCTTGATCTGGTCGCGTTCCTTCTTATAGACCTTGCGCATCTGCTCGGCTTCGATCTCTTCGACCTTTTCCTTGACCGCGTCACGCACAACGCTGCCCGGCAGAATACGTTCTTCTTTACGCGCAGAGATCAGCAGGAAATCGCCGCTGACGTGTACCAGCGGCGCATCTTCGCCCTTGCCGAACGGTGCAACGAAACCGTAAGTGGTCAGCTCCTGGCTTGCACACGGCCGCGCCAGTTTGGTCGCCAGTGCAGTTTCCAGCGCCTCGGCATCGACAGGCAGGTCTTGGGTCAGGCGATAGATCAGCAGGTTCTTGAACCACATGGGGCGAGTCACTCCTTTATACAAAGGGGGGCATTATTGTCTTCGCCGGGGCGTAGGCCAACCCTTCTCTAAGCCTTTGGAAGGCCTCGGAAAATTATTTAAAAAAGTGCTTGCCAGAGGTTGGGGTGCTCCGTAGAATGCGCGCCACACCGAAGCGAAGGGTGATTAGCTCAGCTGGGAGAGCGTCTGCCTTACAAGCAGAATGTCGGCGGTTCGATCCCGTCATCACCCACCATTCGTTTCAAGTGTTTAGCGCAGCGGTAGTTCAGTCGGTTAGAATACCGGCCTGTCACGCCGGGGGTCGCGGGTTCGAGTCCCGTCCGCTGCGCCATATTCGGTAACCTGGACCACTGAACGCCAGGTAACCACGGAAAAACCCGCTGATGCGGGTTTTTTTCTGTCTCAAGGTTGTACCCGCGGGATGTATCGTTTCACCGGTTTTCAGATTTTTTGAAAAATATTCAATTAAATCAACACTTTACGAAAACTTGTGGCATAATGCGCCCCGTAACGAAGCGAAGGGTGATTAGCTCAGCTGGGAGAGCGTCTGCCTTACAAGCAGAATGTCGGCGGTTCGATCCCGTCATCACCCACCATTCGTTTCAAGCGTTTCGCGCAGCGGTAGTTCAGTCGGTTAGAATACCGGCCTGTCACGCCGGGGGTCGCGGGTTCGAGTCCCGTCCGCTGCGCCATATTCGGTATCTGGAACTGAACGCCAGACACCACAAAAAGCCCGCCTTGTGCGGGCTTTTTGCTGTCTGCGATTTATGAAATCGCCGCGCTACTGCGCCGCATTGCGGACATGCCGATAATCGCTCACCGCCTCGTACACTGCCTTGCGCAAGCGATTGATCCCGCCAATCGGCCGATGCGCCTCGATGCCGAACCACGGGTTGAACGACAGGTTGTCGCATTGCAGATTCAGCGCCGGCGTATCGAAGTCCTGCGCAGGCAGAGTGATCCGCGCCACGGTTTCAAACGGTGCATCTTGCTCACGCCACTCAATGCTGGTGTCCTCGATCGGCATGTACTTGTTCGCGTCCTGGCGCTGGATCTGCAGGGCAAAACACGCCGGCACCCGATCCGTGGATAACTGTTGATTCAGTGCACTGCGCAGAAAATTCGGCAAGTCGTGATTCTGTTTGGGCAAGGTATACGCCGGGCAACGCTCCGGATCCGGCACGACGCGGAATTTCGCATTGGCCTCACCGAACTTGTAGGGCGATACCGAGAAATATGTAGTCTCGGTCGGACTGTCCGGCGGCGCTGACAGGGTTGCCAACGCGATGAATAGATGGCGGACCTGCCAGGTGCGCGGATCCCACGTCGGAAAAAACGCCATGACCTTCTTGCCGTCAGCCTGCGCCGCTACATTCTGACGATACTCGGCGACATCGCTGACAAAGAAATTCGGATGGCTGAACATCACGAAATCCTGTTCATGCTGGTCTTGGCGATTGCCGAGCAGTTGCTTGCCAGAAACCTCGAACAGCTTGATTGCCATCCCGCGCGCGTCGCGAATGCTGTCGAATTGTGGGTAGGCATTGCCGTTGGACAACCGGATCAGCGCCTGCCAGGTCTTGCCCGGCTCGCTGAACACCCCCTGTCGCAGCGATTGCGCCAGTTCCGGTAAAACCTGCACTTGCGCCTTCACGCAGCCATGCGCTTTGGCGTGGGCATCGCGCAGATAACGCGTGCTTTCGCGATGCTGGTCGACGATGCGCACAGCGGTTTGAATGATGTCCTGGGTCATCGCCGCTTCGCCTGGTGGAATCTGTTCCTGCGCCGACACCGGCCCACGATGCTGCCAAGCGAACCACGCGGCGGCGATGGCCCAGCCGAGCAGGCCGATGATCAGCAGGATCAGCAGCGTCTTGCCAAGCAAACGCCCCAACCAGAGCCAGAAGCGAGCCAGTGGCGGCAGTTCTTTTTTGAATGTCGGCATGATCATGGCAACTGCGCCTCCAGTGGTCCGCCCAGCACTTTCAGGTATTCGAGCAGCGCCCAGCGCTCCTCTGGTTGCAGGAGGCGGCCGATCACCCCGTTGCCGCGAGCGCCGGCGCGGAATTCGTGGCCGCTGTTATGGTTGCCGCTGATGCGCGTGTCGAACAGAAAACCGTTGGTGAAAGATTCGGTGCGATAGCCGAGGTGGTGCGGGTCGTATTCGAGCGTGCCTTTATAGAAGGTGGTGGCGCGCTCATCCTGCGGTGACAGCAACTGATAGATGCTTGGCACCGAACCGTTGTGCAGAAACGGCGCAGTCGCCCACACGCCAGCCAGCGGTCGAGCCTTGTAAGCGACCTTCTCGCGCACGCCGATCGGCAGGCCGAAACCGTCCATGCGCGGTTTTTCTTCCGGCGTGATCTGCGCGTCGCGATAGGCACGGTTTTCCACGAACGCGGTGACGTAAGCCAGGCCCTTGGCCACCGACAATTGGCTCAGATCAAGCGGCGCTTTAGGTTCGGGGTGCAGTCTGACGTCCATTTTTTCCAACTCTTTGACATCCCATTGCAGCGCGCTCAGGTCGAAACGATGGCTGGCAACGTTGTTGGCCGCATTGGGATCGGTACCGATCACGTCTACGGGCAGCATGTGCAAGTGCTGCACCCAGCGTTCGCCTTCCTGCGATTGGCGCGGGACATGGCAGCCGACGCAGTTTTCCGCGAACAGCGCGCGGCCTTTGGCGGCCAGCGGCTTGTCGATCGCACCGAACAGATCTTCCGGCCAGGTCGGCGGCTTCAACTGCTGCAAGGTTTCTTCGATGGCGTGCAGATCGCGCACGCGCACGCTGGAGGGGTAGCGCTCAGCACCTTGCAGCGGCTGGCCGTTGCCGTCGAAGAAATTCAATGTGGCTCCGACGCCGAGCGCTTCGCCGATATTGCGCGCCATCGGCTGCTGGGCCGAGCCATTCCACTGCACCCAATCGAACGTCCACATGTCCCACAGCTGCGGATAATCCACCGGGGCATCGGCTACGCGGTAGTTGGCAGGGGAAATCGCATCGCCAAACGTCGCGTTGGCAATCCGGCCGAACGCATCGGTGCGCCCCGGGCCTTCCTCGGTCGGGTACAGGCCGCGATGGGTGTCGTTCCACGCCACTTTGACGAAGGTGTTCAGCGAGGTCTTGAACTCGCTGCGCAATTGTTCGCGGCGCGCTTCGTAATCATCTCCGAGCACCTGGCGGGCGAAGCGCTCGAACTTCCACGGGTTGTAGTAAGTCGAGGCGAGACTGGCGACCAGGGCCTGTCCGAAACTGCCACCGCGCAACGTAGGAACGCTGGAAGGCAGCACGTGCTGTGCGCTGCCGCCATCGATACGTACGGCCTGGCCTTTGATGCGCAACTCGCCGGTGTGGCAAGCGGCGCAGGTGATGTCCAGATAATGCTCCGAGGCGTTGCCGGGATTCTCGTGCCGGGCAAAACCGACGGGAAGGTTGCCGGGGTTGTTCGCGCTCGCTTTCTGCTGCGGGTCGACCAGGAAGCCGAAACGGGCGAGATATTCAGGGGAGGCGAAGCGCTGCTCGGAGAAGGGCAATTCCAATGCCTGGAACCACTCGTAACGCAGGCCTTTGACTTGCGTTCCTTGCGGCGTGAAGTAGTAGGTCTGCCGTTCCTCTTCGCTCCATTGATCCAGGTAACGTACCTGTTGCGGCGGGGTGTAGAAGGGCAATTTCGGGCTGGCGACGTAATAGACGATCACCGCGAGGGCGATTATCGCCAGCACGATCACCAGAGTGAGAACGCGGAATAGAAGGCGCAAGTTAAACATCCTTGTCGAATTGTTGCGCTGTTATGCCTGAGCCATGACTGCTGGGCAAGTGGCCATTACGCCAGACGCTGAGGCAAGCTCCGATGACGCTTGTCGTCCGTGGATGACAGAAGCTTCATCCAGCCGTTGCCCAAATGCGTTTTAATCCCTGAACTTATCGGAAGATTCCTGCTCTCATGCCGGTAGCCATTGGTCGTGGCGGCCTGATAAGCTCGCGGCTTTA
This sequence comes from Pseudomonas sp. 1L-E-NC-VB-C3, assembly GCF_057291535.1. Lineage (NCBI taxonomy): Bacteria > Pseudomonadati > Pseudomonadota > Gammaproteobacteria > Pseudomonadales > Pseudomonadaceae > Pseudomonas > Pseudomonas sp. 1L-E-NC-VB-C3. The sequence goes on from NZ_JBXAWD010000007.1 coordinate 292,342, forward strand.
CTCGATTGCCCATTCGGCGCATGAACAAGGAAATAGCATGAAACAGCATCGGTTGGCGGCGGCGGTAGCCCTGGTTAGCCTGGTACTCGCGGGTTGTGACTCGCAGACCAGCGTAGAGCTGAAAACCCCGGCGCAAAAAGCTTCCTACGGCATCGGCCTGAACATGGGCAAAAGCCTTGCCCAGGAAGGCATGGATGATCTGGACTCCAAAGCGGTAGCCCAGGGCATCGAAGATGCCGTTGGCAAGAAAGAACAGAAGCTGAAAGATGAAGAACTGGTCGAAGCCTTCGCCTCGCTGCAAAAACGTGCTGAAGAGCGTATGGCCAAGATGAGTGAAGAGTCGGCAGCCGCCGGCAAGAAATTCCTCGAAGAAAACGGCAAGAAAGCCGGTGTAACCACCACCGCTTCCGGCCTGCAGTACGAAGTGGTGAAGAAAGCCGATGGCCCACAGCCTAAGCCGACCGACGTCGTCACTGTGCACTACACCGGCAAGCTGACCAACGGCACCGTGTTCGACAGCTCCGTCGAGCGCGGCAGCCCGATCGATCTGCCAGTCAGTGGCGTGATCCCGGGTTGGGTTGAAGGTCTGCAACTGATGCACGTTGGCGAGAAGTACAAACTGTACATCCCTAGCGATCTGGCTTACGGAGCTCAGTCGCCAAGCCCGGCAATCCCGGCCAACTCGGTTCTGGTTTTCGACCTGGAACTGCTGGCCATCAAGGATCCAGCCAAAGAAGACGCCGCTGCCAAGTAACACGCAACGGCTGGAAAACAACGCCTCGCACATGCGAGGCGTTGTTGCATCTGCAGGTCAGGGAAGGTAAACAGAGCGAACTGACAGCGATCAGCACAGTCATAGTTTTGAGGCTGCCCGCGCTAGACGCCCTGAGCCGCCAAGTCAATGAAATATTGGGCTTTTTTATGTGAGTAAAAAACGCCCGATCTGAGCGCAGCCCTTATGAAACGGGGCTCTCAGCGCTGAAATGCAGCTCTGTTCACAAGGTTATCCACAATTTGTGTGGATAACATTTCAACGGGAAGAATAGATGAAAGCTCCGTGGAATTTCGCTCGATTCCTGCCGTTGGCCGGTCGCCTGCTGGCCCGTGGACGCTTGCCGACCCTGTTGTTTGCCGTGGCCAGCAAAGGCGCCGCGCAAGGCAATCGCCTGGGCAAACTCAAGGATGATCTGCGCTTGCTGCAGTCGCTGTGCCTGGCCTACTGGCGTGGCGAGTATCGCGCGATCAGTGCCAAGTCGCTGATTTCGGTGGTGGCCGGCCTGATGTATTTCCTCAGCCCGGTCGATGCCATTCCGGATTTCATTCCCATGTTCGGCATGCTCGATGACATCGCTGTCCTCGCCTGGCTGATGAAAACCCTCGATGACGAGCTCAACGCCTTCCGCCTGTGGCGCAAGCGCCAGCAACCCGAGAAGCTGGCGGTGGTTGAGCGCCTTCCTGATACCCCTGAACAATTGCAGCTGCAAGGCCCGAAAAAGCCCTGACTGACGAAGACTGCCTACAGATAGATACCACTCGCGACCTTGGCCGCTGTTAGGATTACACTTCTAGGGAAAAGTGCCGACTCGCTAAGTGGTGTTGTCCTACGGGGTAGTCATGGATATTCAGATAATTGCACGCGATGGCGAACCCGAATACGCGGTTCTGCCGTGGGCTCAATATCAGGCTTTACTGAAAGCAGCAGGGATCAACGCAACACCGGTGCAGCAGCCAGCAGCGCCGCTCGCCGCCTCGCCGGAGCCGATTCTTCCGGGTCTGGATCAATTACGCAGTTTGCGCGAAGGGAAGGGCATCGCCATCGAGGCGCTGGCCCGCACGGTAGGTATCAGCCCGTCTTATCTGGCCATGATCGAAAGTGGTGAGCGTCAGCCCGACGCCGCGATTCGCCGCAGCCTGGCCTGGGAACTGACGGTGCCGGGTTGGAGGGACGAATCGTGAGCGTACGAATCAGCCGTCAACATTGGGACGGATTGCTGGGGGAACTGGACCAGGCGCGTCGTCAGCGCCATCTTCTCACTTATCGAGCCTTGCTTGAGCGTTTGCAGCTGCCGACGCCGGCGATGCAGACACTGACGGCTGCGCTGGAGCATCTGGCCGCACTGGACGCCAAAGCCGAGCAGCCGTTGCGCAGTTCGCTGGTCATCAGTCAGGGCGCCAGTCGTTTGCCGCGTACCGGTTTTTTTGAATGTGTCGAGCGTCTGGGGCGCTTTTCCGGGCCTTCGGATGGCGTTGCAGCGGCGTCCTGGCATGCGTCGGAAGTGGTGCGCGTCTTCGAATACGAATACCCGGAATCGGCGGAGGCCTGAGTGTTTCTGCGCCTCAAGGCGCGGGCCGGTTACTGGCTGGCCCGCAGGCTGTTTCATTGGTCGTGGTTCGTTCGCCAGCCGCGTGGCTGGCGCTGGCTCGAAGGCCAGTTTGCACGCATGGCCAACCTCGGCGATGTCGGTGCGCAAAGCTTTTATGGGCACATTCTGACTTTTCGCGGCGTCGGGTTAGGCGCGCGTGAAGAAGGCGTGCGCTTACTGCGTCTGGCGGCGTTGGCTGGTGATGGTAAAGCGGCGTATCAAGTCGGCGTGATCAGCCTCGCCGGTACCCCGAGCAAGGCGCCGGATCCCGCTGAGGCCGCTCGTTGGTGGAGCATGGCCGCCGAAGCCGGCCACCCGTTGGCCGAGCTTAAGCTGCAACAGCTGATGGCTTGTGATTCAACGCAGTAATTCCATGTATGTCTTCTAAGTAAACGCGGCGTGAGGTTTTCCTCACGCCGCGTTTACGTTTTTGCCTGCACGTTTTTCGCTGGATGTTGGATTGCAGATTAGTCCTACATCCTTTGCCTACTCGCCTGACTTCTTTCCTTTCTGATCCCCCGCACAGTTCCCGCGACTAATTTCTTGCGCGAGGGACCGCTCATGCTTCAGCCCGTTTTTCAGCCCACCTTGTCTGCCTGCGTGTGTTGATGGAAGCCATCGCTCGCATCGAGCAGGAACTCGACAGTTTCCCGCAAACGCTCAGCCTCTACCGCAAACAGCTCGATCACTGGCTCAGTCGCAGGGTGGACCAGATCAGCGAGGCAGCAGACCTGCCATCGCTGGTGGGCATGGAGCGGATCATCCGCTTCGGCGATAGCCGCACGGCGGTCAGTAGCAGCGACGAGGAGTTTTCTTCCAGCGTTGTCCAGTGCCCGCAGGGCGGGCTCATGCAGATCGAGAGCAAGTTCGAATCGGTCTACGACATCCCGCTGGGCAACATTTCCGTCGATGTGGTCGACGTGGATAGCGGCAAAACCAGCCCGGTCACCCTTGATCAGCAGGGCAAGGCTGAATTCAGAGGCGAAGAGGGCAAGTTCTACCGCGTTCTGGTCCACAGCGCTGTCACCTCCAGTCAAGTCGACGAGCTGTTCAAATCCTACAACGGTTTGACCGGCGAACTGAAACGCTGGCTGCGTAGCGAGTGGCAGGGTTTCAAGCCGCAGTGGTCACAGTCGGTGGCGACCGCAGCCAGCAACGGCATGCTCGCCGGCAGTTGGGCGGCCATCGAGGGGGTATGGGACAGCCTCGGACTGCTCTCGGAAATTCTCCAGGACCCCGGCAAGTTTGCCGAGCGTTTGGGCAGTGGCGCGGCTGAGCTGATCGAGCTGGCACAGACCGCGCCAAATCTCATGGAAAAGCTGCAGTTGCTGGTCAGTGACGAAGCGGCGATGTGCTTGCTGCTGCGGTCGGCAAGCCTGTGGCTGGACATGCTGCCGCCCAGCGAGATTGCCGGCAAATCTGCTGAAGTGGCGTCGATGATGATCGTGCAACTGATCATCGATGTGTTGATCAGCGTGGTGCTGACGTTTGTCGGAGCGGGGGCGGGGATCGCTTATCTGACGCTGCGTCTGGCTGACCGCGCAGCGCAGCTGTTCAACGTCGCCAAGCGTCTGGTCAAGGCGCTGTTCAGCATCGTCAACGCCTTTATTGAATACGTCGACCGCTACAAAGCCGTTGCCGCGCGGGGCATCGCCGCCGGGGTGAAAAAGGGCCGGATGCAATTGCGCTGGGATGCCAAGCGCAACGCTATGTTGAAGAAAGACGAGCCCCACGACGACGTCCCCGACCAGGCGAAAAACCCCAACGGCGATGCCGCCGACTGCGTCCCCAATACCTGCAAAAACGGCTGCCCGGTGTCGATGGTCACCGGCGAAGAACTGCTGACCCTGACCGACGCAGTGCTTGATGGCGTGCTGCCCTTCGAGTTCACCCGCTTGTACCGCAGCAGCGCGGTCGAGATCGACATCGGCCTGGGTTTTGGCTGGAGCCACACGCTGGCCCATCGCCTGTCCTTCGACGGCGATGGCGTGATCTGGATCGACCACGAAAACCGCCGCACTCGTTTTCCCCTGCCCAACGTCGCGCGCCCAGCGATTCACAACAGCCTGTCGCGGGCGGCGATCTTTCTCGGCGATGAGCCGGAAGAACTGATTCTGGTTTTGGCCGGCGACAGCGCGCGCTTTTATCACTTTCGCGCCGGCCGGCTGACGGCGATCAGCGACGTCTACGGCAATCGTCTGACCCTGCAACGCGATCGCTCCGACCGCATTCAGCGTCTGGACAACGGCGCCGGCCGCGCCCTGCTGTTGCGTTATGACCGCGCGCAACTGGTGGCGATCGATTATCAGGTGTTCGTCCAAGGCGAGTGGACCACCGAGCAAACCCTCGCCACCTACAGCTTCGATGCCCGGCAACGCCTGCTGACCGCGACCAACGCGGTCGGCGACAGCGAACGCTACGACTACGACGACCATCACGTCATCCTCCAGCGCCAGCTGACCGGCGGCGCGAGCTTCTTCTGGGAGTGGCAGCGCGAGGGCAAAGCGGCGCGCTGCGTGAGGCACTGGGCTTCGTTCTCGCAGATGAACACCCGTTACGTCTGGAACGATGACGACGCCAGCGTGACCGTGCATTACGTCGACGGTACCGAAGAAGTCTACGTCCACGACGAGCGCGCGCGACTGGTGCGCCAGGTTGCGGCCGATGGCGGCGAGCAGCTCAAGGCTTATGACCAGCAGGGGCGATTGATCGCCGAGCAGGATGCGTTGGGCGCGGTCACCGAATATCGCTACGACGAACTCGGACGGCTGATCGCGCTGATTCCGCCGGACGATGCACCAACGTCCTACGAGTACCGCAACGGTTTTCTCTACAAGCGTTGCCGTGGTGATGCGGTGTGGATCTACCGGCGCAACGCTGAAGGCGCCGTTACCGAAGCGGTCGATCCCCACGGCCAGGTCACCCATTACTACTACAACCTGCGCGGGCAATTGCTGTCGCTGCGTTATCCGGACAGCAGCCGCCACCGTTGGGTGTGGAACGAGCTCGGCCAGCTCATCGAAGAAACCCTGCCCGATGGCGGCGTGCGGCGCTTTTCCTACGATGCGCTGGGACGGCGGATTACCACCCATGACGAATTTGGTGTTGTCAGTCGTCAGCAGTGGGACGCGGCCGGCCGACTGATCCTGACGACTTCTCCTACGGGAAGCACGCGCGCCTACAGCTACGGCGCCTACGGCCAGATCACCGCTGAGCGCGACGAGCTCGGGCGCATCACCCGCTACGAATATGACGACGACCTGCATCTGGTCTCGCGGCGGATCAACCCCGACGGCACCCGCGTGCAGTACCGCTATGACCATGCGCGGCTGTTGCTGACCGAAATTGAAAACGAATCGGGCGAAAAATACCGACTGGATTACACGCCGACCGGATTGATCCGACAGGAAACCGGGTTTGATGGGCGGCGCACGGCTTACGTCTACGACCTCAATGGTCATTTGCTGGAGAAGACCGAGTTTGGTGATTTCGGCCCCAGTCTGGTCACCCACTATGAGCGCGACAAGGCCGGGCGTTTGCTGGTCAAAACCCTGCCCGATGGGCTCAAAGTCCGCTACGACTATGATCGCCTCGGGCGCTTGGTTGCCGTTGATGACGGGCAAAACCATCCGCTGGCCTTCGAGTATGACCGTCAGGACCGGCTGATCACCGAGCATCAGGGCTGGGGCACCTTGCGCTACGCCTATGACGCCTGCGGTCAGCTCAAACGCCTGCGTCTGCCGGACAACAGCAAGCTCGATTATCACTACGCCAAGGGCGGTGCGCTGTCAGCCATCGACCTCAACGGCACGCCGCTGACCCGGCATGTGTATCAGTCCGGTCGCGAACAGCAACGCCAGCAAGGTCTGCTGCTCAGCGAATACTCCTACGACGATCAGGGCCGCTTGCTTGCCCACGCTGTAGGTCATCGCCACGCTTCGCTGTACCGCCGCGATTATGCCTACAGCGCCAACGGCAATCTCGAGCACATTGCCGACAGCCGCCACGGCCAGCGTACTTATGGCTACGACGCCCTCGACCGGTTGATCCGCGTACGTCACTCACGCGACGAACTGCCCGAATCCTTCGCCCACGACCCGGCGGGCAACCTGCTGATGCAGGACCGCCCCGGCCCTGCGCAGATCAAGGGCAATCGCCTGCTGATGCAGGGCGACCGTCATTACGACTACGACGCCTTCGGCAACCTGATCCGCGAACGCCG
>NZ_JBXAWD010000008.1:0-298091 GCF_057291535.1 Pseudomonas sp. 1L-E-NC-VB-C3
GGCTCATCTGATAGCGCAAGGCCCGAAGGTCCCCTGCTTTCTCCCGTAGGACGTATGCGGTATTAGCGTTCCTTTCGAAACGTTGTCCCCCACTACCAGGCAGATTCCTAGGCATTACTCACCCGTCCGCCGCTGAATCCAGGAGCAAGCTCCTCTCATCCGCTCGACTTGCATGTGTTAGGCCTGCCGCCAGCGTTCAATCTGAGCCATGATCAAACTCTTCAGTTCAAACATCTTTGGGTTTTTAAGAAACCCTAAACTTGGCTCAGCAATCGTTGGTTACATCTTTGATTTCTCGCGGAGTAACTTGTGATGCTGATAATCTTGTTGACTATCAGTCTGACTGCACAAGCACCCACACGAATTGCTTGATTCAGTTGTTAAAGAGCGGTTGGTTAAGATCTTTCGTCTCAACCGAGGCGCGCATTCTACAGCAGCCTCATTTGCTGTCAAGTGATTATTTTCAGAAGCTTTCGAAGAATTCTTCAACAACTTCAACCACTTGCGCTTCCGATCTCTCGTTAGCGGGAGGCGAATTCTACAGCGTTAATCGCTGCTGTCAACACCTCTTTTTCTCCGCTTTCGACCGAGAAGATCGAACCGTTAAAAGAGCTACACATCACTGCTCTTTCAACTCCTTCCAGACTTCGATGACCTGAAGCAAGCCGCTGTCGAAAACCGCGTAACTCTTTGAATCTCAAGGAGTTTTCCGTTTCGACTGCGCCGGAAGTGGGGCGAATTATAGACCTCTGGAATCTGCCGTCAACCGTTAATTTCGCTTTTCTTGCAGATTCTGCTTTTTAGCCATTAAACGCGGGATTCGCCTCATCACCGGCGGCACACGAAGCAGCAAGAGCACAGCGCCTATAAAGGCATAAATCGCCCACTCCTCTAGATCGGCCCGCACGATCCAGAGCATATGCAGCAAACCCAGCCCAAGTATCACGTAAACCAAGCGATGCAGCTTCTTCCAGCGAGCACCCAAACGACGCTGACTATAACGATTCGACGTCACTGCCAGTATCAGCAATCCGAGAAAGCCGAGTGCACCGACAATGATGTAAGGCCGCTTACGTAGCTCAACGCCCAACTGTGACCAGTCAAACCCGAGGATAAACGCCATATAGCTGAACAGATGTAGCGCTACATAAGCAAAACACCAAAGCCCTAACTGCCGGCGCACTGCAATCCACCCCGCCCAGCCGCTCAGCTTTTGCAACGGCGTCATGCTCAACGTAATCAACAGCAACACCAGCGTGCCAAGCCCGAGACGATCAACCAGCACCTTGCCTGGATCAGGCCCGAGCAGATCGGCGAACGCCTGATAGAACCACAGCAATGGCCAGATCGCTGCCGCAATGAACACGCCCACTCGCCAGAACGGATAACGCATCAGTAGTTCTTCCGCAGATCGAGCCCTGTATATAAAGAAGCGACTTCATCCGAGTAGCCGTTGAACATCTCCGTATCGCGCACATTCGGTTTGAACAGGCTGTTCGGCAAGCGCCGCTCGCGGGCTTGGGTCCAGCGCGGATGATCAACCGTCGGATTCACATTCGCGTAGAAGCCATATTCATCGGCAGCAATGCTTTGCCAAGTGGTCTTCGGCTGCTCGCTGACCAGACTGATGCGCACAATGGATTTCACGCTTTTGAAGCCGTACTTCCACGGCACCACCAGACGCAAAGGCGCGCCGTTCTGGTTCGGCAGTTCGCGTCCATACATGCCCACCGCCAGAATTGCCAAAGGATTCATCGCCTCATCCAGACGCAAGCCTTCGACGTACGGCCAGTCGATCAAGGCAAAACCGGAACGCTGGCCGGGCATGCTCTTGGGATCCAGCAGGGTTTCAAAGCGGATGTACTTGGCCTTGGAAGTCGGCTCGACCTGCTTGAGCAAGGCCGAGATGGGAAAGCCGATCCAGGGAATGACCATCGACCACGCCTCGACGCAGCGCAGACGATAAATACGTTCCTCCAGTTGATACGGCTTCATGAAGTCTTCCAGCGCATAACGCCCCGGCTTACCCACCTCCCCGTCAATGACCACGCTCCAGGGTTCGGTTTTCAGGTCGCCAGCGTTCCTCGCGGGATCGCCCTTGCCGGTACCGAATTCATAAAAGTTGTTGTAGTTCGTAGCGTCTTTATAAGGCGTGATCGCCTCGTCCTTGACATTGACCGCCCCCCATTGAGTAGAAGGAAGCTTTTCGGCAAACCAGGCCGGAGCCTTGCCGGATTCGACGTCAGAGTAGCGAGGGGTATCAGCGGCATTGGCCCAGCGCGGCAGGCTGCTCACGGCAATACCGGCAGCAGTGGCGCCGAGCAATTGGCGACGGGAGAGATAAATGGCTTCAGGCGTGACATCCGACTCATGGCAGTCGGATGCTTTGGGGATCTTGATCAACATGACAACTCCGCAGCTTTGGAGGACAGGTGCACCCATAGACTGCGGAGTATGCGGGAAATTACATCATTCGGCGTTTTTGTGACGACGAAGACGCAACAGATACTGCACCGGACCGGACGCCGCATAGGCGAGAAACACCAGCAGCAGAATGCGTGGCGGATCACTGAACACGACAGCGAATACCAGCACCACCGCCAGGATCGCCACGAACGGCACGCGACCTTTGAGATCCAGCTCCTTGAAGCTGTTGTACTTGATGTTGCTGACCATCAGCATGCCGGCCGCCGCCACCATCAACGCCACCAGGAACGACATCTTCGAACCCTGAATGCCGTAATCGCTGAACGCCCAGACAATGCCGGCCACAACACCTGCCGCCGCCGGGCTGGCCAGACCGATGAAGTAACGTTTGTCCGCCGTGCCGACCTGGGTGTTGAAACGCGCCAGACGCAACGCCGCACCCGCTACATATATGAAGGCGACCATCCAGCCGACCTTGCCCATGTCTCCCAGCGCCCAGCCGAAGGCCAGCAATGCCGGCGCGACGCCGAAGGCGACCATGTCCGACAGCGAGTCGTACTCGGCGCCGAAGGCACTTTGCGTATTGGTCATGCGCGCCACGCGACCATCAAGACCGTCGAGCACCATCGCGACGAAAATCGCGATCGCAGCGAAGGCGAAGTACTTGCTCGCATTCACCGAGTCGCCGGCGCTCAACGCGGCCTGCGCGCTCATCGAGTTGATGATGGAATAGAAGCCTGCGAACAGGTTGGCGGTGGTGAACAGGTTCGGCAGCAGATAGATACCACGATGCCGGACTTTACGACCTTCGGCGTCGTGCCCTTCTTCGATGTGTTCATCGATGGGCAGCAGGCTTTCGGCGTCGGAAGCCTTGTTCGGCTCTTCGGGACGTTCGCTCATGGACATTACCTTGCAACGGTTTGGAAAAAATTCGACAGAGGCTTGAGGACGACAGTTCGGCCACAAACGATGCAGCTTTATACCAGAAGCACCGGCCCAAACGAAAAAACGCGGCCTAGGCCGCGTTTTTCGTACAAGGGACGACGACTTAGTTTTTGGCTTTGTCGACGATCTTGTTGGCACCGATCCACGGCATCATGGAGCGCAGTTGCTCGCCGATGATTTCGATACCGTGAGCGGCGTTGTTACGACGCTTGGCGGTCATCGAAGGGTAGCCGGTTGCGCCTTCGCTGATGAACATTTTGGCGTATTCGCCGTCCTGAATACGTTTCAGGGCGTTGCGCATGGCCTGACGGGATTCGGCGTTGATCACTTCCGGGCCAGTCACGTACTCGCCGTACTCGGCGTTGTTGGAGATCGAGTAGTTCATGTTGGCGATACCGCCTTCGTACATGAGGTCAACGATCAGCTTCAGTTCGTGCAGGCACTCGAAGTAGGCCATTTCCGGCGCGTAGCCAGCTTCAACCAGGGTTTCGAAACCGGCTTTTACCAGTTCAACGGTACCGCCGCACAGAACGGCTTGTTCGCCGAACAGGTCAGTTTCGGTCTCGTCCTTGAAGGTGGTTTCGATGATGCCGGTACGACCGCCACCGACGCCAGCGGCGTAGGACAGTGCAACGTTTTTGGCGTTGCCCGAGGCGTCCTGGTAGATCGCGATCAGGTCAGGGATACCGCCGCCTTTGACGAACTCGGAACGCACAGTGTGGCCCGGGGCTTTCGGCGCGATCATGATCACGTCGAGGTCGGCACGCGGAACAACCTGGTTGTAGTGAATCGCGAAGCCGTGGGAGAAGGCCAGAGTGGCGCCTTTCTTGATGTTCGGCTCGATTTCGTTCTTGTACAGCGAGGACTGGAACTCGTCCGGGGTCAGGATCATGACCAGGTCGGCAGCGGCAACAGCGGAAGCAACGTCGGTCACTTTCAGGCCGTGAGCTTCGGCTTTGGCAACGGTGGCCGAACCTTTACGCAGACCGACGGTAACGTCGACACCGGAGTCTTTCAGGTTGCACGCCTGAGCGTGGCCCTGGGAGCCGTAACCGATGATGGCAACTTTCTTGCCCTGGATGATCGACAGGTCGCAGTCTTTATCGTAGAAAACTTTCATGAATTTCCCCTTATATCCGGCCGTTCAGGCCATGCGCTAATTTGGTTTAGATGCTGAGAACTTTGTCGCCGCGAGCAATGCCGGTCACGCCGCTACGGACGGTTTCCAGAATCGATGCGGTGCCGATGGACTGAATGAAGCTGTCGAGCTTGTCGCTGGTACCGGTCAACTGAACGGTATACACGCTGGCGCTGACATCGACGATCTGCCCACGGTAGATATCGGTAGTGCGTTTGATCTCGGCGCGCTGGGCGCCAGTGGCCTTGACCTTGACCAGCATCAGTTCACGCTCGATGTGAGCGCTTTCCGACAGGTCCACCAGCTTGACCACTTCGATCAGCTTGTTCAGGTTTTTGGTGATCTGCTCGATGACTTCATCGTGACCCACGGTGGTCAGCGTCAGACGCGACAGGGTCGGGTCTTCGGTCGGCGCCACGGTCAGGCTTTCGATGTTGTAGTTGCGCTGCGAGAACAGGCCGACTACACGAGACAGAGCGCCGGGTTCGTTTTCCAGAAGCAGGGAAATAATGTGCCGCATGATTAAGTACGCTCCGTCTTGCTCAGCCACATATCGCGCATGGAGCCGTCTTTGATCTGCATCGGGTAGACGTGCTCGCTGGTGTCGACCGCAACATCGATGATCACCAGGCGATCCTTCATGGCGAACGCTTCGGCCATCTTCGACTTCAAATCTTTCGATTCGGTGATGCGTACGCCAACGTGGCCGTAGGCCTCAGCCAGCTTGATGAAGTCGGGCAGCGATTCCATGTAGGAGTGCGAGTGACGGCTGCCGTAGCTCATGTCCTGCCACTGGCGAACCATGCCCAGCACACCGTTGTTGAGGATGACGATCTTTACCGGCAAGCCGTATTGCAGGCAGGTCGACAGCTCCTGGATATTCATCTGGATACTGCCTTCGCCGGTGACGCAGGCAACGTCGTCGTCCGGGAAGCTCAGTTTGATGCCCATCGCGGCTGGCAGACCGAACCCCATCGTGCCCAGACCACCGGAGTTGATCCAGCGGTTCGGCTTGTTGAACGTGTAGTACTGCGCAGCGAACATCTGGTGCTGACCCACGTCGGAGGTCACAAAGGCGTCGCCCTTGGTCACTTCGCAGAGGGTTTCGATCACGGTCTGCGGTTTGATCTTGCTGCCGTCGCCCTTTTCATAAGGGAACAGGCCGCGATCGCCACGCCATTCATCGACCTGCTTCCACCAACTGGCCACGGACTCCTTGTTCGGGGTCTCGCCGATTTCCTTGAGGATCGCGACCATTTCGGTCAGGACGCTCTCGACCGGACCCACGATTGGCACGTCAGCCTTGATGGTCTTGGAGATCGACGCCGGGTCGATGTCGATGTGGATGATCTTGGCGTTCGGGCAGAATTTCGCCGGGCCGTTGATCACCCGATCGTCGAAGCGTGCGCCGACGGCGAGGATCACATCGGCATGGTGCATCGCCAGGTTCGCGGTGTAGCTGCCGTGCATGCCGAGCATGCCGATGAACTGACGGTCAGTGCCAGGGAAAGCGCCCAGACCCATCAAGGTGTTGGTCACCGGCAGGTTGAGCATTTTCGCCAATTCGGTCAGTTGCGCGGAGCCATTGCCGAGAATCACGCCGCCGCCGGAGTACAGCACCGGGCGCTTGGCCGCCAACAACATTTCTGCCGCCTTGCGGATCTGCCCGGAGTGACCGCGAACGGCCGGGCTGTAGGAACGCAGCTTGGCTTTCTTCGGGAAAACGTATTCGAATTTCTCGGCCGGATTGGTCATGTCTTTCGGGATGTCGACCACGACCGGGCCCGGACGACCGGACTGCGCCAGGTAGAAGGCCTTCTTCATGACTTCCGGGATTTCCGAAGCGTGCTTGATCATGAAGCTGTGCTTCACGATCGGCCGGGAGATACCGATCATGTCGGTTTCCTGGAACGCGTCAGTGCCGACCATGGTGCTTGGCACCTGACCGGAAATGATCACCATCGGAATCGAGTCCATATAGGCGGTGGCGATACCGGTGATGGCGTTTGTGGCGCCTGGACCGGATGTCACCAATACCACGCCGGCTTTACCGGTGGCACGGGCGTAGCCGTCAGCCATATGGGTAGCCGCTTGTTCGTGACGAACCAGGATGTGGGTCACTTCCGGTTCTTTGAACAGGGCATCGTAAACATGCAGGAGAGCACCACCCGGGTACCCGTAGATATATTTGACGCCTTCGTCACGCAAAAAGCGGACGAGCATCTCACCGCCAGATAAAAGCTCCACGTTGTTCACCTCTAAAACGCCAGAATACCGTCCACAAAAAAGGGGCGGGTCTTAATAGGTTTACTTCTCGGCAGAGCATGAGCGACGGTGGTCGCCGACTACGTCAGCACTGACTGAGCAAGTATTGGGATCGTCCCAAGTGTTGCGGGCCTTTCCCACCCAGCGCGAGGTAACGCGTTGCGGGTGTAACAGGTCGGCGCGGATGTGCGCCTCATGATCTACCGAGTGGGTCTGCTTCTGGCAGTCCCTCTACAGCGGACTTTGGATTCTTCTGTTTCGCCCTCTGCAAGTCAAGTCGTCTGTGGGGTTAATTGTGGGTAAGCACATGAGAACGCAAGAAAAAACCTGAAAAGCGCTACTCTGTTAGCGTCAATTGCGCATTTTTGCCAAGGAATCAGCATGCGAACGCTCCTCCTCACTTTGCTGATCGGTCTCAGCCCATGGTGCTCGGCCGCTCAAATCTACAAATGGGTCGATGCCCAAGGCGTCACACATTTCGATGCACAACCGCCGCAGGGCCAACCGGCGACGACCCTGCAAACGCCCTCCTCACCCGCGCCGAAAGCCGCGCCGCTGCCGGGCGGCGGCGTACTCGGCGATCAGAAAGCCATTGATGCCAAGGTGAAGAAACAGGTCGCCGAGCAGCAGGCGCAGCTCAAGGCCTTTTGCGAACAGGCACGCACGAACCTGGCGCAACTGCAGAACAATCCGCGTTTGCGTGAGGAGGTCGAGGGGGATGTGCGCAGGCTCGACGATACACAGCGTCAGGAACGCATCGTCGAAGCGAAGAAGCAGATTGCCGAGAATTGCTCGTAATCGCTGCGAAGGAGCTGTGTAGGAGCTGCCGAAGGCTGCGATCTTTTGACTTGTTTCAAAGCAAGATCAAAAGATCGCGGCCTCGTTGCACTCGTCAACTCCTACACAACCGCGCTCAGCGGGAGGCAGTGATCAGCAGGTCAAACTCTTTGAGCAGCACCTGCAACTGCCGATCCTTGCCGCCAAGGTTGCGCTGGGCGAAGACCATTTCCGCCATTTCCTGAATGCCCGAGGCGTTCGGCAAGGGCAGATCCTGTTCGAGGATCATCTTCATGCGCGGCAGGAAGATCCATTGCAGCCATTGCTCGAAGTCCAGCGTGTCGACCGAAAACGGCTCGACACTGCTCAGGGCTTCGACCGACGGCTGAACCTCATCCCACCAGCCCTGGGTGCGCAGCTCGCGTTCAATCAACAACAGCTGATCGGCGATTTTCGGGAAACGCACGTCCATCACAGGGAAACCTTGGCCTTCTGACGGGCCAGCGCGGCGCCGGCGGAATCGCCTTGTTTCTCACGAGATTGAGCGATGATTTCCCACAGGCTGGCTTGCAGATCCGGACGACCGTTGGCCATGGTCAGCGCACGACGGGCAAACTGCTCGGCTTGCGGCGCATCGCCCTGGGCCATGCGCACCTGCGCCAGACGGTAAAGCACTTGTGGCTCCCGGGGGGCGACACGTTGCGCCCGCTCCAGGCTGGAAGAGGCACCGTTGAGGTCGCCGCCGGCCTGCTGCTGTTGCGCGGTGGTCAGCAAGGCGAGTACCGGACCGTCCAGTTGCTCATCCGCCGACAGCCCGCCACCGCTGCTGGCCGAAGGAATGCCACTTGGCGTCGACGGCATGCTGTAGCTGCCGGAGTTGATCGGCGCCGACTCAACCGCCGATGGGTTATACGGCCCCGACGTGATACCGCCAGATGCAGGCCCCGGGACGATCGGCGAAGAACTGATCGGTGTTGACACCGCAGCACCGCCGCCCGGCACCATCACCACCACGCCGGTATCGCCCTGCGGAATCGCCTGAGTCTGGCCCTGCGCCGGGCGCTTGACCGTGGTCTGGCGGAAACCGCCATTGGCGCCGATGCGTTCGCTGTTGGACACGGCCGTACCCGAATCCACTACCGGAATCGAACCACGCTGTACGGTGGAGCAGCCGCTGAGCAAAGCCACGGCGGTCACCGCTGGAATCAACCACTTGTTCACTTGAAACCCTCTTTGCTTAATTCATCCAGCCCTTGACCCAGTCCATCACCGACTCCGGCGAGGCAGGTGTTTCGCTTGCACACGCGGCGCCGGGTGGCGGCTCGCTGCCGCGAATATACGGCATCTGTACCGCGCCGGGGCAGTTGGCATCGGAACCCTGGCCGGTGCGCGAATCGACCCACGCTTGCACGACGTTGTCCGGCTGCGGCATGTCCAGCGGCAGCGGATCGGCCTTGCGCATGAAACTGGTCCAGACCTGCAGCGCACCGGTGGCCCCGGTGAAGGGCGTCTTGCCGTTGTCGTCGCGGCCGAGCCAGACCACTGCCAGCAGATCCTGACTGAAACCGGCAAACCAGCTGTCGCGCGAATCGTTACTGGTACCGGTCTTGCCCGCCAGTGTCAGGGTCTTGGGCAGCACGTTATAAACCGAACTGCCGGTACCTTCACGCATCACCCGCTGCATGGCGTTCTGGATCAGGTAAATCGAGGCAGGATCGAAGCGCTGTTCGATCTGGAACGGATAACGCTTGAGCGGCTCGCCCTCGGCGGTCAGCACGCTGCGAATGCCGCGCATCGGCGTATTGAAACCACCGTTGGCCAGCGTCTGGTACATGGTCGCCACTTCGATCGGCGTCATACCGCCAGCACCGAGCAGCATCGACGGGAACGCCGGGAATTCACGGGTAACTCCCAGACGACCTACGGTCTTGAGCACGTTCGGCACGCCGACTTCCAGGCCCAGGCGCGAGGTCGACAGGTTGTAGGAATGCGCCAGGCCCTGATAGAGGAACACCGTACCGTGGGAGCGGCGATCGTAGTTCTGCGGCTTCCACACCTGACCGTTGGCGCCTTTGACTGACAGCGGATCGTCCGACAGCCAACTGGTCAGCGTGTACTGGCTCGGTTTCTCAAGCGCGGTCAGATACACCGCCGGTTTGATCAGCGAGCCGATCGGGCGTACCGCATCGAGTGCGCGGTTGAAACCGGCGTAACTGGCCTGACGGCTGCCGATCATCGCCTGGACTTCGCCGGTTTCCGGGTTGGTCACGACCATCGCCGCTTCGACGTCATCCGAGCCCTTGCGCCCGGCCAGACGCTTGAATGTGTCGTTGACCGAGGCTTCGGCTTTCATCTGCAGAATCGGGTCGAAACTGGTGAAGATGCGCAGGCCTTCTTCGGTCAAGTCTTCGTCGCGGTAGTCTTCGCGCAACTGGCGTTTGACCAGGTCGATAAAGCCCGGGAACGAGCTGTCGGCGAGCTTGCCGCGAGTCGTCACACCGAGCGGCATTTTCTTCGCCGCTTCGACTTGTTCGGGGGTTGCCACGCCTTGCTGCGCCAGCACGTCGAGGACCAGATTGCGCCGCTCCAGCGCGCGTTCCGGGTTGCGGCGCGGGTTGTAGTAGGACGGTCCCTTGACCATGCCGACCAGCATCGCAACCTGATGCAGTTTCAGTTCGGACAAAGGCTGGCCGAAGAAGAACTGACTGGCCAGACCAAAACCGTGCACCGCACGCTGGCCGTCCTGACCGACGAAGACTTCGTTGAGGTAGGCCTCAAGAATTTCCTTCTTGTCGTAATGCAGTTCCAGCAGCAACGCCATCATCGCTTCGGTGAGCTTGCGGGTCAGGCTGCGTTCGCTTGTCAGGTAAAAGTTCTTCACCAACTGCTGGGTCAGCGTACTGCCGCCCTGGGTCATCTTGCCGCCGGAGGTGTTGATCCACACGGCGCGGGCGATCGATTTCGGCGACACGCCCCAGTGGCTGTAGAAGTCGCGGTCTTCGACGGCGATCAGGGTTTCGAGCAGGTACGGCGGCACCTGATCGAGTTTGATCAGGATGCGGTCTTCGAGATTTTTCGGGTAAATGCCGCCGATCATCAGCGGCTCGAGGCGCACCACCGACAGTTTCGAACCGTTGGTCGAGGACAGTTCGGCGACGTAATCGCCGGAGAAGCGCACACGCACCGGCTGCGGCTTTTCCAGACCTTCATAGAACTGGAAGCCACGAGTGTTCAGGTCAACCGTATTGCCGCTGACGGCGGCTGCGCCGGGGCCATTGCTCACGGCTTCGCGGCGATAGCCGAGGGCATCGAGTTCGGTGAGGAAATCGTCCTTGCTGAGCTTCTGTCCGACGAACAGCTCAAGCGGGCGCGCGTACACCTTGGCCGGGATGGTCCAGCGCTTGCCGGAGAACTTCTCCTGCACCACGGCATCGAGGTAAACGGCAAAGCCGGCCAGCACTACAAGGCCGACCAGGCTGAGTTTAATGGCCCAGCTCAACCATGGGCTGAGGCCCTTGGCTGGTGGTTTTTTCTTGGTACGGGGGGATCGGGATCGAGTCATGGCGGCGGATTATACGCACTTTATCGATCCTCAACAGGCACGCGCGGAGGTTTGCGTCAGGCGGGCAAGCAGCCATAATGGCCGCCTCGAATTCCCCCGCCTCTGAAGGATCGCCCGTGAGCCAGTCCCTGATCGCTGCCCTGCAAAACCCGGCCCTCTACCCGCATCCCGTCGAAGGGTTTCAGGTCATCGAAACCCACATCTCGTGGGTGATTCTCACCGGGCCCTTTGCCTATAAAGTGAAGAAGCCGGTGAATTTCGGCTTCCTCGACTTCACCAGCCTCGACGCACGTGCGCATTTCTGCGCTGAAGAGCTGCGGCTGAACCAGCGTCTGACCGATGATTTGTATCTGGACGTGTTGCCGGTCACCGGCAGCGTCGAGGCACCGCAACTGGGCGGCGACGGCCCGGCTATCGAATACGTGCTGAAAATGCGCCAGTTCCCGCAGAGCGGCTTGCTCAGCACCCTGCAAGCCAATGGCGAACTGACCACTCAGCACATCGACGCGTTGGCCGAGCAGATCGCCCATTTCCATCTCAACGCCCCGAAAGTCCCGGCCGAACACGACGCCGGTACACCGGACAGCGTGATGGCGCCGGTCGCGCAAAATTTCGAGCAGATCCTGCCGTTCCTCAGCGACAAGAACGACTTGCTGCAACTTGAGGCATTGAAAGCCTGGGCCGAAAGCAGCTTCGAGCGCCTCAAGCCCCTGTTCGCCCAGCGCAAGACACAAGGTTTCACCCGTGAATGCCACGGCGACATTCACCTGGGCAACGCCACGGTCATCGACGGCAATGTGGTGATCTTCGACTGCATCGAGTTCAACGAGCCATTCCGTTTCACTGATGTCTGGGCCGACACCGGCTTCCTCGCCATGGACCTGGAAGACCGTGGCCTGAAATCGCTGGCGCGTCGCCTCATCAGCCAGTATCTGGAACTGACCGGCGACTATGAGGGCCTGGAAGTGCTGAACTTCTATAAAGCCTACCGCGCGCTGGTGCGGGCCAAGGTGGCACTGTTCAGCATGCCGGCGGACGCGACTGCGGTGCAGCGCGCCACCACCCTGCGCCAGTACCGCAACTACGCCAACCTGGCGGAAAGCTACAGCACCATTCCTTCGCGCTTCATGGCCATTACCCACGGTGTTTCCGCAGTCGGCAAGAGCCATGTGGCCATGCGCCTGGTCGAAGCGCTGGGCGCAATTCGCCTGCGTTCCGATGTCGAACGCAAGCGCCTGTTTGGCGAGCAGACCGTCGCCAACGATGTGCAGGCCGGCATTTACAGTGCCGACGCCAGCACCGCGACCTACGCACGTCTGCATGAAATCGCCGAGGTGATTTTGCACGCCGGGTTCCCGGTAGTGATCGACGCGACCTATCTCAAACGCGAGCAGCGCGATAACGCGGCGAAGATTGCCGAAGCCACTGGCACGCCGTTCCTGATCCTCGACTGCAATGCCCCGCAAGCGGTAATCGAAAGCTGGCTGGCGATGCGCCAGGCCGATCAGAAGGATCCGTCCGACGCCACCCTGGCAGTGATCGAAGCGCAGCAGGCCAACCGCGAAGCGCTGACCCCGGAGGAGATTCTGCGCAGCAAACGCGTGCAGACCAATGAATCCGGCACGCTGGACACCGTGGTTGCGCAGATCCGTCAGCGCCTGCCGGGCCTGTAAAAAACTATTTCGGCCGTGAAGCCCTCGCTCGCTTCACGGCCGGCAAATAGTGGCACTATACTGGCGTCATAAAACCAACAGGTGATCTGACATGAGCCAGCCTAAACTGCTCGACACTCCGCTTTACGCCCTGCTGCACAAAGATGACGTTGCAGGCTTCAACAAAGAACGTCCACAGGATGGTCTGATCGACATGGTCGGCGGCGATTTTCGTGGCCTCGACCTGCGTGAACTGAACGCCGATAACGTGGATTTCCGCGATGCGTATTTCCGCTCCGCCGATTTGCGTGGCATCGATTTCCGCAAGGCTTCGCTCGAAGGCGCCAGCCTGGCCCATGCACAGATTTCCGGTGCGTACTTTCCGCCGGAGCTGAGTGCCGACGAGATCCTGATGTCAATGAATTTCGGTACACGGTTGCGCTATCGCACTCGCTGATATCCGGAAATCTTCCTGACACCACGCCTTGCCCCTATGGGAGCGAGCCTGCTCGCGACGGCGTAGTGTCAGTCGATATTGATTGTGTCTGATACGCCCTCTTCGCGAGCAGGCTCGCTCCCCCATTGATAATCGTTTACCTCCCTTCCCTCTGCGTTCGCAGGTCCTTTATCCCCCTTTCTTAGAAGCTTTTGCGTCGAATCCGACCAAACAACCACGCTTTTCCTACTGATGGCTACACTGCTGAGAAGCTCGCCCACGCACCATTCGGCCGTCGCAAGGAGGCTTGATGAATGATGAACTGCAACACCTGAAAAATCTTGGCAAGACATCGGCGCAATGGCTGCATGCCGTGGGCATCCACAGCGCCTCGGACTTGCGTCGCCTCGGTGCAGTGGATGCCTACCGGGCCGTGCGTACTCGAGGCTTTCGCGCTTCAAAGGTGTTGTTGTATGCGATCGAAGGGGCGTTGATGGACGTGCACTGGAACGACATCCCTGCCGAGCGCAAGGACGCCTTGAACAAGCAGCTCGAAGCCATTTCCGCGCGCCATAAAAACTGAACAGGCGCTGACGCCATGTATTTGCTGGGGGAACAATCGGCCCACGCCGACGCATTGATCAATCGCTTGCAGAGTCTTCCCGGGCAGTGGCTGCAGGATTTGTCGCCGTGCGCGCCTGTTGTCGAACTGGAGGCCACGGATGATTTGTATACGCAGTTGCCGGACGATCAGCTGTTTTTGCTGAGCGAGGGCGTGGTACATGGCTGCATCGCGGGCCGTGCGCTGTTCTACTGGCAGGAAGGTGATCTGCTCGGTCTGCAACGTGGCGAGCAATGGAGCGACTGCCGCGTATGCAGCGACAGCACTGTGCGCCTGCTGCCCTATGGTCGCGCAGAGGTTTTGCAGCATTTGTATGCCGACCCTGATCGAGCCGAGCAGCTTCTGAGCTATCTGCTCGGGCAAATGGCGCTGCTCGCCCACGCTGTGGCCGAGTTGAAACCCCGGGAGTTCCGCAGCACCAACGGCTTCAAACGGGTCGAGGCCGGCGCCGTGCTGATCCAACAGGGCGATGCAGCGGATCATGTCTTCGTGATCATCGACGGGCACGCCGAGGCATTTGTTGACGGGCACAAGGTCGGTGACGTGCCGAAGGACGAGATTTTCGGCGCCATGGCGTTGTTTACCGGCGAGCCGCGCAACGCTTCGGTGGTGACGTCCGAGCCGAGCACGGTGATGTTGATTCCCGGTGATCAATTTTTGAGCATGACTCGCAGCAATCCGAAGATCGCCCATGGCCTGATTGAGGGTATGGCTCGACGCATCGGACAGTTGAATCGCCAGATCACGCAGTTGACGACGCAGCGCACCTAGCGCATAGCCCTTTATTCACAGGGCCTCACCACCACTCGCAAAACTAAATTACAGATTTGCAAAAACAGCGGTTGACTCGGTAATGAGAATCGCTATGATTATCACAACTGGTCGCGAGATCAGTCGATATTCTGAAAAGCCCTTGGTTCGGACTCTCAGATTATCTCCTCATCAGGCTAATCACGGTTATTTGACCCGGTTTTTTACCGGGTCTTTTTTTGCCTGCCGAAAAGTCATTTGGCGAATTGCTGACGCATCTGCTCGCAGTAATCCGGCTTCGGTGTGGCCGGCGTGTACCAGACGTAATCGGCCATCGCCGGCGTTACCGCAGCGCCCTGCTCGGCCAGCATCAATACGGTCGGCGCCCTGGTGGCGCCCAGATCGAGCAGATGCAGCGGCACGCCGACATCCTTGCGCGCATGCCAGGCACCGGCCAGCAGGATCGAAGGCGTCGCCGCCGCCAGCATGCGTTGGGCCATTCGCCGATCGCGCTGTTGCTGAATCGCCAGCATCGCCGGCATCTGTGATTCGGGCAGCAAGCCGCAGTGAGATTCACTGACTTGTCCAAGCAACGTGTTCTGCACGGACAACGCATTACTGCGAGGACCGTTCAGCGCAGGTGGATTTCGGTAAAACGCGCGGATTTCGCTGTCATCGAGATTGGCCGCCAGCAGCGGATATGGCTGTGTCAGAGCGAAGCGCACGATCGGCCCGTAAAGATTCCAGTCCCAGCCCTCCTGCCAGGCCAATGCCGCAGGCAAATCAGCCGCAACGGAATTCGACTGGCGCAACGCATCGACTTTCGCTTGTTGATCCGGCGTGAGCATTTCCAGCAGCAGACTGCCTTGCGCCCGGCGCTTGCCCAGCGACTGCAACAGCCATAATTGCGCAGCATGATGATCGGCATTGTCGTGCTGCTCACCGATGATCAAACGCTCAGGTTCAGCGAGACGCACCAGCAGTTGCTGCGCGGTGAGCATCTCGCCGCTGCGCAGATCGCGGATATCAGCGCCCACCGGCGGAGCCGCCACGTGCTGACAGCCCGCGAGCAACACCAGCGCCAACAACCACAATCCACGCATGCGACACCTCGATGATGATTCAGCGGGCGATGATCAGCGGATGCCCACGCTCCGGGTGCGGTTGCACCAAAACCTCCAGGCCGAACACCGCTCTGAGCGTATCCGGACGCAGCACCTGCTGCGGGGTATCCAGCGCAACCGGGCGCCCCTCCTCCAGCAACAGCACGCGATCACAATAGCGCGCCGCAAGATTCAGATCATGCAGGATCACCAGCACCGCCGCGCCGCGATCGGCGAACTCGCGCACCGCTTGCAAGGTGGTGTGCTGATGCAGCGGATCGAGCATCGATGTCGGTTCGTCGAGCAACAAGGTTTGCCCGGCCTGACCCGGCCAGAGTTGCGCCAGCACCCGCGCCAGATGCACGCGCTGACGCTCGCCACCTGACAACGCCAGATAGCTGCGCCCACTCAGGTGCCCGGCATCGGCGGCGGCCAGCGCTGCCGCGACGATTTCGTCATCACGTACGCGCCCGGTCTGGTACGGCAAACGGCCCATGCCGACGACCTCTTCGACGGCGAAGGCAAAATCCAGCGTCGACACCTGCGGCAACACCGCCAGTCGTTGTGCCCGCTGTGTTCCGCTCCAATAGCTCAATGCCTGACCATCGAGCGAAACGTTGCCGTCACTGGCGAGCAACTCCCCGCACAAGGCGCCAAGCAACGTGCTTTTCCCGGCGCCGTTCGGCCCCAGCACCCCAAGCACCTCGCCGGGTTCGAGCCCGAGCGTAACACCACTGAGCACAGCTTTGCGGCCACGGCGGACATGCAGATCGTGCGCGGACAACATCAGGCACGCCCTCGCAGCAGCAGATAAAGGAAGAACGGCGCGCCGATAAACGCAGTGACAATGCCGATTGGCAACTCCGCCGGCGCCAGCGCCAGGCGCGCCACCAGATCGGCGAGCAATAACAGGCTCGCACCCGCCAGCACCGAGGCTGGCAATAGCACTTTGTGATCCGGGCCGGCCAGCAGGCGCACCAGATGCGGCACCACCAGCCCGACAAAACCGATCATGCCCGCAGCGGCCACCGCCGCGCCGACACCCAGCGCGGTGCAGAACACCAGTTCGCGCTTGAGCCGTTCGACATCGATGCCCAGATGACCGGCCTCGGATTCACCGAGCAACAAGGCATTCAATGCCTTGGCCCGACGCGGCAGCCACAGCGCCACGCCGATGGTGATGATCAGCAAGGGCCACAGCCGCGCGTAACTGGCGCCGTTGAGGCTGCCCAGGTTCCAGAAGGCCAGGGTGCGCAGCGTCGCGTCATCGGCCAGATAAGTGAACAGACCGACCGCCGAACTGGCCAGCGCCGTCAGCGCGATACCGGCCAGCAACATGGTCGCCACGTGGGTCTGACCGTTGCGCCGGCCCAGCCGATAGACCAGCGCCGTCACCCCGAGACCACCAAGAAACGCACACACCGACAACAGATACGGCCCGAACCACTCCGGCAGGCCGCCGAATAAAGAACCGCCGACAATCGCAATCGCCGCGCCGAGTGCCGCGCCACTGGACACCCCCACCAGTCCCGGGTCCGCCAGCGGATTACGAAACAGACCCTGCATCGCCACGCCGGACAGCGCCAGCACGCCACCGACCGCCAAGCCGAGCAAGGTTCGCGGCAGGCGGATCTGGCCGAGAATCAGCTCGGCCTGCTCCAGACCTTCCGGCGCCAGCGGCACGCCGATCAGACGCAGCGCCGCGCGCAGGGTATCGAACAACGGCAGGCTCACCGGCCCCAATGCCAGCGACAGCCAGATCGCCAGCAGACACAGCAAGGTCAGGCCGATGAACAAGCCACGGGGTTTGACCAGTGTGGTCATTGGCCGCCCTTGGCCGGGTAGAAACCGTCCGTCAGGGTTTGCAAAGCAGCCGGCAACCGTGGCCCGAGACCGCCCACCAGCAGCGTCGGGTCCAGCTCCATCACCCGCCCGCTCTTGGCCGCGCGGCTGGAATTGAGGATGGGGTTTTCCTTGAACAACGCGGCTTTTGCCGCCTCGCCGGTCAACGCTCGGTCAGCGAACACCAGCACTTCGGGATCGAGGCTGGCGAGGGATTCGACAGAAAACGGTTTGTAGCCGGTATGAGTAGCAAGGTTGTGCCCGCCGGCCTGTTGCAGCAGCCAATCGGCGGCAGTGTCCTTGCCGGCGATCAACGGCTTACCGCCGGCGTGCCCGAGCAGCAGCAACACACCGGGGGCTTTCTGTGTGGTTTGCACTTGGGCAACTCGCACTGTCTGCGCCTGGAGCTGCTGTTGATAATTCTCCAGCAACTGCGCAGCCTTCTCTTGCGCACCGAGCAACTGGCCCAGATGAGTGACATTCTTTTCCAGCGTCGGCAGATCAGGCTGGGCTGAAAACGACTCGACCTTTACCTTGGCTGCTTTGACTTGCGCCAGAACCGGCGGCGGCCCCATTTCTTCGGTACCGATCAGAATGTCCGGACGCAGGCTCAAGATGCCTTCGGCCGACAGGCTGCGCTGATAACCAATGCTCGGCAGCGTCTGCAACGATTGGGGATGCTGACTGGTGGTGTCGACCCCTACCAGCTTCGATTCGCCGCCCAGTGCGCTGACCCATTCCGACAGCGCACCGCCGGCGCTGACCCAGCGTTGCGGTAAATCCGCCGCAGCCGCCTGATGGCAGAGCAAAAGGCCGACGCACAGTACGGCAACGCGGGTTTTCAGGCGCATACGCAGCTTCCTTGAACAAGGTTTCCCGGGCATCGGCGCAGCGAGCCAAGTATCCTCGGCAACGGCCAGACTCCCTGTGGGAGAAGGTCGCCATTTGATAATTGTTTGCATTTGAACGTCAAGCTCGGACATATCCAGACACGAGCGGACATTAGAGGATAGCCATGAAGTTTCTCTGCGCCGGCAGCGATCTGGCCGAAGCCGGCAGTCGCGGTTTCGAAATTGAAGGCAAAAAGCTTTTCGCCGTGCGTCGTGGCGGGCAGGTCTATGTCTACTTCAATCGCTGCCCGCATCGCGGCGTCGGGCTGGAATGGCAGCCCGACCAGTTTCTCGACCCCAGCAACAGTCTGATCCAGTGCGCCACCCATGGCGCACTGTTTCTGATCGAGAACGGCGAATGCGTCGCCGGCCCCTGCGCCGGGCAGTCACTCACGGCAATTGAATGCCGGGAAGATACACGAGGCGTGTGGATCGACGTTTAACCGTTGAGCCGCACATCGAGTCGGCGGTCGATGACCATCTCTTCATGGTCCAGGCGCACGCCGTACGCCAACACCTCGACACCGCACGCGACCGCTTCACGCAGCGCCTCGGCGTAAGCCCAATCGATTTCCTCGGCCGGGCGCACGGCATCGATGCCGGAGAGGTTCACGCAGTACAACTGCACCGCCCGAATGCCGTCGCGCGCCAGATGCGCCAGCTCGCGCAGATGTTTGGCGCCGCGCTGGGTCACCGCATCGGGAAACGCCGCCACCGCCGTGCCGTCGAAGCCGAGGGTGACGCTTTTCACTTCGACATACGCCGGGCCGCTGGGGTATTCGAGGCGGAAGTCGATGCGGCTTTTTTCCTGTCCGTAGGCAACCTCACGCTTCAACGCGGTAAAGCCGTTCAACTCGGTAATCACCCCAGCGTGCAAGGCTTCTTCGACCAAACCGTTGGCGCGCCCGGTGTTGACGCAAAACAGCCGGCCCTGCGGGGTTTCGCCAATTTCCCAAGTGCCGGGCAACTTGCGTTTAGGGTCATTGGAGCGACTGAACCAGACCTGCCCGCCCTCGACCTGGCAATTGAGCATCGAGCCGGTATTGGGGCAGTGAATGGTCAGCAACTCGCCGCTAACGGTCTCGATATCGGCGAGAAAACGCTTGTAACGACGAATCAGCCGCGCTTCTTCCAGAGCAGGATAAAAGCGCATCAGCCTTGCCAGCTCTTCAAGCCGCGCGCGATGCGTTCCACGGCTTCCTGTAATCGTGCGAGGTTTTGTGTGTAAGCGAAGCGCACGTGATGACCGGCCTGATAACGACCGAAATCCAGTCCCGGCGTAAAGGCGACGTGCTCGGTTTCGAGGAAATGCCGGCAGAACGCGAAGGCATCACCGCCGAAACGGCTGATATCGGCGTACAGATAAAACGCGCCTTCCGGCTCAACCGCGATGTTGAAACCCAGTTCACGCAGCGCCGGCAGGAGAAAATCGCGACGGCGCGCAAACTCGGCGCGGCGCTCTTCGAGAATCGCAATGGTGGCGGGCTCGAAACAGGCCAGCGCAGCGTATTGCGCCATGCTTGGCGCGCTGATGTAGAGGTTCTGCGCAAGCTTTTCCAATTCGCTGACCGCCGCGTCTGGCGCCACGAGCCAGCCCAGGCGCCAACCGGTCATACCGAAATACTTGGAGAAACTGTTGAGGACAAAAGCGCCGTCATCGACTTCCAGCACACTGGCAGCATCAGTGCCGTAGGTCAGGCCGTGGTAGATCTCATCCACCACCAAGTGCCCGTGCCGGGCCTTGATGGCTGTGGATAATCCGCCCAGTTCATCGCGGGTCAGCAGGGTTCCGGTCGGGTTAGCCGGCGAAGCGACGAGGGCGCCGACACTGTCGTGGTCCCAATGCCGCGCCACCAGATCCGGGGTCAGTTGGTAACGCACCTCCGGCCCGACCGGCACCAGTTGCGCCGCGCCTTCGACCAGCCGCAAGAAATGCCGGTTGCACGGGTAGCCCGGGTCGGCGAGCAGCCAGTGTTTACCCGGATCGACCAACAGGGCACTGGCCAGCAACAACGCGCCGGAGCCGCCCGGCGTGATCAGAATCCGCCGTGGGTCGATATTCAGGCCGTAACGCGATTGGTAGAAACCGGCGATCGCCTCGCGCAGTTCGGGAATGCCACGGGCGGCGGTGTAGCGGGTCTTGCCCGCCGTCAACGCAGCTTGTCCGGCGCGAATGATCGGCTCGGCGGTGGTGAAGTCCGGCTCACCGATTTCCAGATGGATCACGTCGTGGCCTTCGGCCTGCAATTCATTGGCCCGCGCCAGCAGCGCCATCACATGGAACGGTTCGATCGCACGACTGCGCGCACTGTAGGGGGCCATTGGAATGCCTTCGACGGAAAAAAGAGACGATTCTACCTGTCTGCCGGAACGAGCGAGAACCCGTGAAGGTCACAGCCTCAAGAACGCTGGACTGTAACGATCTGAACGTACGCTCCAGGATTGACTAAAATCAGTGATTGAACAGGTCTCCCTTCCCACAGACACGGCTTGTCAGACATCTGCAAGCGCCACCCGCCGGGGGCTCGACATCCGGGAGTAGCGCAGGCTGATTTGATCTGGTAAGTTCGCCCGCTTGCAGCCGCAGGGCCGGCAGGTGTCGGTGATGGAGCAATCCTGCGCAATGGATTACAAGAGTAGAGGCGGTCCATTTCATGCCCACCCAAGCAAAGCAACAGCAGCAAACGTCGATCAGCGGCTTCGAACCTTACGTTCAGAAGGCGGGTGAAGAGTACATGGGCGCTCCGATGCGCGCGCACTTCACCAAGATCCTGAACAAGTGGAAACTGGACTTGATGCAGGAAGTCGACCGTACGGTTGATCACATGAAAGACGAAGCGGCCAACTTCCCTGACCCGGCCGACCGTGCCAGCCAGGAAGAAGAGTTCTCCCTCGAACTGCGCGCCCGCGACCGCGAGCGCAAGCTGATCAAGAAAATCGACAAGACCCTGCAGTTGATCGAAGACGAAGAGTACGGCTGGTGCGATTCCTGCGGCATCGAGATTGGCGTCAAGCGCCTCGAAGCCCGTCCGACCGCGGATCTGTGCATCGACTGCAAGACCCTGGCGGAAATCAAGGAAAAGCAGGTCGGCAAGTAATCTCGGCCTGAACGAAAAACGGAGCGTGTAAACGCTCCGTTTTTGTTTCTGTGTTTTGCCCGCGGAACCTGCGTCTGCCTCTGTGGGAGCGAGCCTGCTCGCGAAAGCGTCCTCTCAGATAACTCTTTCATGACTGACACAGCTTTCGCGAGCAGGCTCGCTCCCACAGAGGTAACCTGCTCAAATCCTGAATAGCCTTTATCGCCTCCATGACTGCCAAATCCCCCGCCTACATCGGCCGCTTCGCCCCTACCCCCAGTGGCCACCTGCACTTCGGTTCGCTGGTCGCTGCGTTGGCGTCTTACCTCGATGCCCGCTCCGTCGGTGGGCGCTGGCTGGTGCGCATGGAAGATCTCGATCCGCCGCGCGAAGAGCCCGGTGCGCAAGCGGCGATTCTCAAGGCGCTGGAAAGCTACGGTTTCGAATGGGACGGCGAAATGGTCCGCCAGAGCGATCGGCACGCGGCTTATGCCGAAGTGCTCGACAGCCTGTTCAACCACGGTCTGGCCTACGCCTGCACCTGCTCGCGCAAACAACTGGAGCCGTATCACGGGATTTATCCGGGGTTTTGCCGCAATGCCGGCCATGATCAGCACGACGCCGCGATCCGCCTGCGCGTGCCTGAGCTGGAATACCACTTCATCGATCGCGTGCAGGGCGAATACCGTCAGCACCTGGGCCGCGACGTCGGCGACTTCGTCATTCGTCGGCGCGATGGTCTCTACGCTTATCAATTGGCGGTGGTGCTCGACGACGCTTGGCAAGGCATTACCGATATTGTGCGCGGCGCCGATCTGCTCGATTCGACGCCGCGTCAGCTGTACCTGCAAGAACTGCTCGGCCTGAAACAGCCGCGCTATCTGCACCTGCCACTGATCACCCAGCCGGACGGCAACAAACTCGGCAAGTCCTATCGTTCGCCGCCGCTTGAGGCTGATCAGGCCACGCCGTTGCTACTGCGGGCCTTGCGCGCGCTGGGGCAGCATCCCGGCACCGAACTGGCTCACGCTTCGCCGCGCGAACTGCTGGCCTGGGGCAGCGCACATTGGGATGCTGCCAAGATCCCGCGCACACTGACCCTGCCCGAAGCGCAACTGCAATGACGACACTTGCAGTCGCGCGCCCATCCGTTACCATCGCCGCACGTTTTCGGGCACGCGCATAAAAAAGAGAGGCCGGGATGTACATCTATCGCTTGGTCCTGCTTTTGGTCGTCGGGATCTACCTGTTCTCCCCCGCCATCATGGATTGGTGGATCGACGCGACGGGCGCCTGGTATCGCCCTTATCTGCTCTGGCTGATCCTGATTGTCGTGACCTTCATCCTGCAGAGCCAAAAAGATGCCGATGAGCTTTAGCCTGACCCAGATGATCCTGATCAGCGCCGCGTACCTGGCGGCGCTGTTCGGCGTTGCCTGGGTCAGCGAACGGGGCATGATCCCGCGCGCGATCATTCGCCACCCGTTGACCTACACCCTGTCGCTGGGGGTTTACGCCAGTGCCTGGGCGTTCTACGGCACGGTGGGCCTGGCCTATCAATACGGTTACGGCTTTCTGTCCAGTTATCTCGGCGTGTCCGGTGCATTCCTGCTGGCGCCGGTGCTGCTTTATCCGATCCTGAAGATCACCCGCACCTATCAACTGTCGTCGCTGGCCGATCTGTTTGCCTTCCGCTTTCGCAGCACCTGGGCCGGCGCGCTGACCACGATTTTCATGCTGATTGGCGTGTTGCCATTGCTTGCCCTGCAGATTCAGGCAGTGGCCGACTCGATCGGCATCCTCACCGGCGAACGTGTGCAGAGCCGCGTGGCGCTGGCGTTCTGTGCGCTGATCATTCTGTTCACGATTTTCTTCGGTTCCCGGCACATCGCCACGCGCGAGAAACATGAAGGGCTGGTGTTCGCGATTGCTTTCGAATCGATCATCAAACTGATCGCTCTCGGCGGCGTTGGCCTGTATGCGCTGTATGGCGTATTCGACGGCCCGCAACAGCTCGAACTGTGGCTGCTGCAAAACCAGACCGCCCTCGCCGCCCTGCACACGCCGTTGCAGGAAGGCCCGTGGCGCACACTGTTGCTGGTGTTCTTCGCCTCGGCGATCGTGATGCCGCACATGTATCACATGACCTTTACGGAAAACCTCAACCCGCGCTCGCTGGTCAGCGCCAGTTGGGGCCTGCCGTTGTTTCTGCTGTTGATGAGTCTTGCCGTACCGCTGATTCTCTGGGCCGGACTGAAACTCGGCGCCACCACCGACCCGGAATATTTCACCCTCGGCATCGGCATTGCCGCCAACAGCAAACCGCTGGCCTTGCTCGCCTACGTCGGTGGCCTGTCCGCCGCCAGTGGCCTGATCATCGTCACCACCCTGGCCTTGTCGGGCATGGCGCTGAACCATCTGGTGCTGCCGCTCTATCAGCCGCCGGCTGAAGGCAACATCTACCGCTGGCTGAAATGGACCCGTCGGGCGCTGATCGTGGCGATCATCATGGCCGGTTTCGGTTTCTACCTGATGCTCGGCGTCGAGCAGGATCTGGCCAACCTCGGCATCGTCGCGTTCGTTGCGACCCTGCAATTTCTGCCCGGGGTGTTGTCGGTGTTGTACTGGCCGACCGCCAACCGCCGCGGTTTCATTGCCGGGCTGCTGGCGGGGATCACGGTCTGGGTGGTGACCATGTTGCTGCCGCTGGTCGGCAATCTGCAGGGTTTCTATATCCCGCTGTTGAACATGATCTACGTGCTCGACGACACCAGTTGGCACATGGCGGCCATCGCCTCCCTGGCGGCCAACGTCCTGATGTTCACTTTGATCTCGCTGTTCACCAACGCCAGCCCGGAAGAAGCCAGCGCCGCCGAAGCCTGCGCCGTGGACAACGTGCGCCGCCCGCAACGCCGCGAACTGCACGCCGCCTCGCCGCAGGAGTTCGCCACGCAGCTGGCCAAGCCGCTGGGTGCCAAGGCTGCGCAGAAAGAAGTCGAGCAAGCGCTGCGCGACTTGTATCTGCCCTTCGATGAACGCCGGCCGTATGCCTTGCGCCGGTTGCGCGACCGCATTGAGGCCAACCTGTCCGGCCTGATGGGCCCGAGCGTTGCGCAGGATATGGTGGAAACCTTCCTGCCCTATAAGGCTGGCGGCGAGAACTACGTCACCGAAGACATTCACTTCATTGAAAGCCGTCTCGAGGATTATCACTCGCGCCTCACCGGCCTGGCCGCCGAGCTCGACGCCCTGCGCCGCTACCACCGCCAGACCTTGCAGGAACTGCCGATGGGCGTCTGCTCGCTGGCCAAGGATCAGGAGATCCTGATGTGGAACAAGGCCATGGAAGAGCTGACCGGCATCGCCGCGCAGCGAGTGGTCGGTTCTCGCTTGAGCACCATCGCCAACCCGTGGAAAGAATTGCTGCAAGGCTTCATCAACCTGCCCGACGAGCATTTGCACAAACAGCATCTGGCCCTCGATGGTCAGACCCGCTGGCTGAATCTGCACAAAGCGGCAATCGACGAGCCGTTGGCACCGGGTAACAGTGGCCTGGTGTTACTGGTCGAGGATTTGACCGAAACGCAGATGCTCGAAGACAAACTGGTGCATTCCGAACGGCTGGCCAGCATCGGTCGTCTCGCAGCGGGTGTGGCCCACGAAATCGGCAACCCGATCACCGGCATCGCCTGCCTGGCGCAGAACCTGCGCGAAGAGCGCGAAGACGACGGCGAGCTGACGGAAATCAGCGGGCAGATTCTCGAGCAGACCAAACGCGTCTCGCGCATCGTCCAGTCGCTGATGAGCTTCGCCCATGCCGGCAGTCATCAGCACAACGACGAACCGGTGTGTCTGGCAGAAGTTGCGCAGGATGCCATCGGCCTGCTGGCGCTGAACCGGCGCAATTTCGAAGTGCAGTTCTACAACCTGTGCGATCCCGATCATTGGGTCGAAGGCGACCCGCAACGGCTTGCCCAGGTGCTGATCAATCTGCTCTCCAACGCCCGCGACGCCTCGCCGCCGCACAGTGCGGTACGGGTCAAGAGCGAAGCCGGCGAACACACGGTCGATCTGATCGTCGAAGACGAAGGCAGCGGTATTCCGTCGAGCATCATGGACCGATTGTTCGAACCTTTCTTCACCACCAAGGATCCGGGTGAAGGCACCGGTCTGGGCCTTGCACTGGTCTATTCCATCGTTGAAGAGCATTATGGACAAATCACCATCGACAGCCCGGCTGATGTACAAAGCCAACGCGGCACCCGTATCCGGGTGACCTTACCGCGTCATGTCGAAGCGACGTCCGCTGTGAACTGAGACCGTCGAGAGTATCGAATCAATGCCGCACATTTTGATCGTCGAAGACGAAACCATTATCCGCTCCGCCTTGCGCCGCCTGCTGGAACGCAACCAGTACCAGGTCAGCGAAGCCGGATCAGTGCAGGAAGCACAAGAACGCTTCACCATTCCTACGTTCGATCTGATCGTCAGCGACCTGCGCCTGCCGGGCGCTCCGGGCACCGAGCTGATCAAGCTCGGGCAAGGCACACCGGTGCTTATCATGACCAGTTACGCCAGCCTGCGCTCGGCGGTCGACTCGATGAAAATGGGCGCGGTCGATTACATCGCCAAGCCGTTCGACCACGATGAAATGCTCCAGGCGGTTGCGCGGATCCTGCGTGATCGTCAGTCGGCGCCAGCTGCCGGCGAAGCCACGGCGAGCAAGCCTGCCGCCGGCAATGGCAAAGCCGCTGTGGATAACAGCAATGGCGAAATCGGCATCATCGGCTCCTGCCCGCCGATGCAGGACCTGTACAGCAAGATCCGCAAAGTCGCGCCAACCGATTCCAATGTATTGATTCAGGGTGAGTCCGGCACCGGTAAAGAACTGGTGGCCCGCGCCCTGCACAATCTGTCGAAACGCGCCAAGGCGCCGATGATCTCGGTGAACTGCGCGGCGATTCCGGAAAGCCTGATCGAGTCCGAACTGTTCGGCCACGAGAAAGGCGCGTTCACCGGCGCCAGCGCCGGTCGCGCCGGTCTGGTCGAAGCGGCGGACGGCGGCACCCTGTTCCTCGATGAGATCGGCGAACTGCCCCTCGAAGCCCAGGCTCGCTTGCTGCGGGTTCTGCAGGAGGGCGAGATCCGCCGCGTAGGTTCGGTGCAGTCGCAGAAAGTCGATGTGCGCCTGATCGCTGCAACGCACCGCGATCTGAAGAGCCTGGCGAAAATCGGCCAGTTCCGTGAAGACCTTTATTACCGTCTGCACGTGATTGCCCTGAAGCTGCCGCCGCTGCGCGAGCGTGGCGCCGACGTCAACGAAATCGCCAATGCCTTCCTCGCTCGCCAGAGCGCGCGGATCAATCGCACCGACCTGAAATTCGCTGCCGACGCTGAACAGGCGATCCGGCACTATTCGTGGCCCGGTAACGTGCGTGAGCTGGAGAACGCTGTCGAGCGCGCGGTGATTCTCAGCGAAAGCCCGGAGATTTCGGCCGACCTGCTGGGCATCGACATCGAGCTGAGCGATCTGGAAGACGACGAGTTCATCGGTCTGCCGCCGCAAACCGGCGGTAACGCCAGCAACAGCAGCCATGAGCCGACCGAGGATCTGTCGCTGGAAGACTATTTCCAGCACTTCGTCCTCGAGCATCAGGACCACATGACCGAGACCGAACTGGCACGCAAACTGGGCGTCAGCCGCAAATGCCTGTGGGAACGCCGCCAGCGTCTGGGCATTCCAAGACGCAAGACCGGGGTCGCCAGCGAAAGCTGAGCGTTACCCACCGCGTGCGCGGGTAACGCATGACAATGTGAAAAAACTGTTACCGCAGTCGATTCACGTAACAGAAGCCGGGGTTATCGGTAACGCAACCCCGGCTTTTTTTCGCCCCTGCAAAACGGTTATATCGACCTAACCCCTTGTTTTACTGGGCTTGGCGAAAGTTGGCACGCACCCTGCTATATGTTTGGTACAAGAACAATAACAAGCAATGCACAAGACAATAAAAATAAGACGAATCGACTCACGCACAATAAAAACAAGACGGCGAGAGGCGCAGCTAACTGATTCTTTTGGAGAGGCGTTGTATTTGGGGCTTGCCCCACGACCAGGCCGAGAACAACAAAAACTGTCCTAAGACAGAGCCTGTACTGGTTGGATCGACAGATCACTGCAATTCAGCGACCAAAGCAATCCGTTTGCTCTTGGCTCCCGATTGGGAGGGTCACGAAGGAAACACTTCGTGGCGAGGGCACTCAACAAAAACAAGAAGCCCGAATCAATAATAAAAAGAGCACGCAACTACTTCTTGGGGAGCTTCGGCTCCCCTTGTAGTTTCTCCCCTCCGTGAAATTCCCCTGCTTTCCCGCGTTCGACCCTTGAAGCTTGCGGCTTGCAGCTCATATCTGCTGCGTCCTACACCATCCCCCGACTAAATGCTAGAATCTGCGCCCATCATGCGGTCATTCTTTTGGTATGGCCGAACATTCCTTCAAACAGTGCATCCCATGCTGAAGAAGCTGTTCCAGTCATTCCGAACTCCCGTGCGTCGTACGCAACACATCCGCAGCACCCCTGAAGTGCTCAACAGCGGCCAACATTCGCTGCAGAAAACGCAGTTCAGCCGCTATGCGGTGAATATCGTCGAACGCCTGCAAGGTGCCGGTTACCAGGCTTATCTGGTCGGTGGTTGCGTGCGTGACATGCTGTTGGGCATCACGCCCAAGGATTTCGACGTCGCCACCAGCGCCACCCCAGAGCAGGTCCGGGCCGAATTCCGCAATGCGCGGATCATCGGTCGCCGGTTCAAACTGGTGCACATCCATTTCGGTCGCGAAATCATTGAAGTCGCGACCTTCCGCGCCAATCACCCGGTCAACGAAGACGAGGAAGACAGCAACCAGTCTTCGCGCAACGAGAGCGGGCGGATTCTGCGCGACAACGTCTACGGCACCCTGGAAGAAGACGCGCAACGCCGCGACTTCACCATCAATGCTCTGTATTACGATCCGGTCAGCGAGCGCATTCTCGATTATGCCAATGGCGTGCACGACATCCGCAATCACCTGATCCGCCTGATCGGCGACCCGAAGCAGCGTTACCAGGAAGACCCGGTGCGCATGCTGCGGGCCGTGCGTTTCGCCGCCAAGCTCAACTTCGGCATCGAGAAGCACACCGTGCAGCCGATCCGTGAGCTGGCGCCGATGCTGCGCGAGATTCCGTCGGCGCGGCTGTTCGAAGAAGTGCTCAAGCTGTTCCTCTCCGGGCACGGCGCGATCACCTTTGAAATGCTGGTTGATCTGCAACTGTTCGCCCCGCTGTTCCCGGCCAGTGCCGAGGCGCTGGAATACAACCCGGAATACACCCATACGCTGATCAGCGAAGCACTGACCAACACCGACCTGCGCATCAAGCAGAACAAACCGGTGACCCCGGCGTTCCTCTTTGCCGCCCTGCTCTGGCCTGCGCTGCCGGCGCGAGTGTTGCGTCTGCAGGAACGTGGCATGCCGCCGATTCCGGCGATGCAGGAAGCCGCTCATGAGCTGATCGCCGAACAGTGCCAGCGCATCGCGATTCCGAAGCGCTTCACCATGCCGATCCGCGAAATCTGGGACATGCAGGAACGCCTGCCACGGCGCAGTGGCAAACGCGCCGATCTGTTACTGGACAACCCGCGCTTCCGTGCCGGTTACGATTTCCTCCTGCTGCGTGAAAGCGCCGGCGAGGAGACCGATGGCCTCGGCGAGTGGTGGACCGATTATCAGGACGCCAATGACAGCGAGCGTCGCGACATGATCCGCGACCTCAGCGGCAAGGGCGACGATGCCAGCGGCGCACCGCGCAAACGTCGCCGCAGCGGCGGTTCCAAGCGCAAGCGCGCCGGTGCTTCGAGCGCGACGGGCGAGTAAGCGATGGAACGCATCTACATCGGCCTGGGCAGCAACCTCGCTGACCCGGCCGACCAGTTGCGCAGCGCCATTGCGGCGCTGGGGCAATTGCCGCAGACGAGTCTTGCCGGCGTTTCAGCCTTTTATCAAAGTGATTCGCTGCTGCCGGGCCAGCCGCGTTACACCAACGCCGTCGCCGCGATTGACAGTTCGCTCGCACCGATCGAGCTGCTCGACGCCTTGCAAGCGATCGAAAACGCTCAGGGCCGCGAGCGCCTTGAGCGCTGGGGGCCTCGCACGCTGGATCTGGATATTCTGCTGTTCGGCGATCGCCTGATCGATGAGCCACGGCTGAAGGTCCCGCATTACCAGATTCAGGAGCGGGCGTTCGTTCTTTATCCCCTCGCTGAACTGGCACCGCAGGATCTGCGTCTCGCCGATGGCCGCACGCTGACAGACCTGCTGGCCGCCTGCCCGTTCGTCGGCCTCGAGCGCCTCCCCCAGCCCTGACAAAAATCTTCTGTGAAATGTGGTTATGTGGCGAGGGGATTTATCCCCGCTGGACTGCGAAGCAGGCCCAAATCTGACCAAGCCGTATACAAACATGGGGCCGCTCCGCGACCCAACGGGGATAAATCCCCTCGCCACAGGTCACCTGCCAATCTCCAGTTTTTGTCAGACAAAAATCCCCCGAATCAGGCCCGCCGCGCCGCTGAATCGCATCAGTAACGCCGGTAACACCGCCCGCGTAACAAGGCGGTAACACACGCAATTGACTTCCTGTTGGCTCATCACGACTATAGGCGTCCCGCTGCCGCCAACCCGGCATGAACGGGCGCAATCCAGGCCTTTCAAAGCACGACACAAGACCGTGCGCCTGAGTAGATGAAGAATCACGCGCGTGACTCGCAGCAGTTTCCAGAGCGCCTGAACGAGGATTTTTTACATGCCAGCCATCACCCTGACCACGCTCCAGAGCCTCAAGCAGAAAGGTGAAAAAATCACCATGCTGACCTGCTATGACGCGACCTTCGCCCATGCCTGCAATGAGGCCGGTGTCGAAGTGCTGCTGGTCGGCGACTCCCTCGGCATGGTCCTGCAGGGGCACGACAGCACCCTGCCAGTGACCACGGCGGAAATGGCCTATCACGTCGCCAGCGTCAAGCGTGGCAATGGCGATGCCCTGATCCTCGCCGACCTGCCGTTCATGGCCAACGCCACCCTCGAACAGACCATGAACAACAGCGCCATGCTGATGCAGGCCGGCGCGCACATGGTCAAGGTTGAAGGCCAGCTGTGGCTGGCGGAGTCGATCCGCCTGCTCGCCGAGCGCGGTGTGCCGGTGTGCGCGCACATGGGCCTGACCCCGCAAGCGGTGAACATTCTCGGTGGCTATAAAGTGCAGGGCCGCAATGAGAACCAGGCGCGGCAGATGCGTGCCGATGCGATCGCGCTGGAGCAGGCCGGTGCGGCCATGCTCTTGCTTGAGTGCGTGCCGAGCGAACTGGCGGCAGAAATCAGCCAGGCCGTGGGCATTCCGGTGATCGGTATCGGTGCCGGCAACGCCACCGACGGCCAGGTGCTGGTATTGCACGACATGCTCGGCCTGTCGATCACCGGCCGCGTACCCAAATTCGTCAAGAACTTCATGCAAGGTCAGGACAGCATCCAGGCCGCGCTGAAGGCTTACGTCAGTGAAGTCAAAGCCACCACGTTTCCCGGCATCGAACACGGATTCTCTGCATGAACACCGTCAAAACCGTACGCGAACTGCGTGCCGCCGTCGCTCGCGCGCGCAGTGAAGGCAAGCGCATCGGCTTCGTGCCGACCATGGGGAACCTGCACAGCGGCCACGTCGCATTGATCACCAAGGCCACGCAGCGAGTCGATTTCGTCGTCGCGAGTATTTTCGTCAACCCGCTGCAGTTCGGCGCCGGCGAAGACCTCGACAAATACCCGCGCACCCTCGCCGCCGATCAGGAAAAGCTCCTCGAAGCCGGTTGCGACCTGCTGTTCGCGCCGACGGTTGAAGAGATGTACCCGGACGGCATGGCCGGCCAAACCAGGGTCAGCGTGCCGCAATTGTCCGAAGGCCTGTGTGGTGCCAGCCGTCCGGGGCACTTCGAAGGTGTGGCGACCGTAGTCAGCAAGCTGTTCAACATGGTCCAGCCGGATCTGGCGATCTTCGGCCAGAAGGATTACCAGCAACTGGCGGTGATCCGCGCACTGGTGCACGACCTGAACATGCCGATCCAGATCATCGGCGAGCCGACCGTGCGTGCTGCGGATGGTCTGGCGCTGTCGTCGCGCAACGGCTTCCTCAATGAAGACCAGCGCGCCGTGGCGCCGGTGGTCTACCGCGTGCTGAGCAGCATCGCCGAAGCGATCAAGCAAGGTGAGCGTGATTACCCGGCGCTGATCGCTGCGCAGTTGCAGGTGCTGGAATCAGCGGGGCTGCGTCCGGATTATCTGGAAATCCGTCATGGCCTGACCTTGCGTCCGGCGACGGCGGAGGATCGCGATCTGGTGATTCTGGTAGCGGCGTTCCTCGGCACCACGCGGTTGATCGACAACCTGCACCTGAATCTCGATAGCCAGATTTAAGCAGCAACGAATTTCCCTGTGGGAGCGAGCCTGCTCGCGAAGGCGGTGTATCAGCGACTTATAAGTTGCCTGACACCACGCCTTCGCGAGCAGGCTCGCTCCCACATGTGTTTCCGGTGCATGCCGGTTGGGCGAAAGTCTTCCGGGCACCTCCGTTTGTCGGCCAGATTCCTCTGCGGATGTTAAAAAAGTACAGGGATCTGGTCAGACAAAGTCAAGACAGAACGCAGCGCGAGGTTTACTGTATTCGCCCTGTGTCCAGATCTCGTGTCGACGCAGTTGATCCCATGCGCTAAAACCCGTGGTTGATCTGTACCGTGTTCAAAAGGCCGTTCAAGTAAAAAGGAAAACCGCAGCGATGGCGTACTACCGCACTCCTCACGACGTTACCGCTCTGCCCGCCTGGCAAGCGTTGAAAGACCACCGCCAAGCCATGCAGGATTTCAGCATGCGCGAAGCCTTCAACGCCGATCCGCAGCGTTTCAATCAGTTCACCCTCAGCAGCTGCGGTCTGTTTCTCGATTATTCGAAGAATTTGATCAACGCCGAGACCCGCAACCTGCTCGTGGGCCTGGCCAATGAAGTCGATCTGAAGGGCGCGATCAAAGCGCTGTTCGACGGCGAAATCGTCAATGCCTCCGAAGGCCGCCCGGCACTGCACACCGCCCTGCGCCGCCCGGTCGGCGACAAATTGTCGGTCAACGGCGTCAACGTGATGCCGGAAGTGCACAAGGTGCTGAACCAGATCACCGATCTGGTTGGCCGAATTCATGATGGCTTGTGGCGCGGTTACACCGAGAAGCCGATCACCGACGTGGTCAACATTGGCATCGGCGGCTCGTTCCTCGGCCCTGAGCTGGTCTCCGAAGCGCTGCTGTCCTACGCGCAGAAAGGCGTACGTTGCCACTATCTGGCAAACATCGACGGCAGCGAATTCCATGAGCTGACGCAGAAACTGCGCGCCGAGACCACGCTGTTCATCGTTTCGTCGAAGTCGTTCAACACCCTCGAAACCCTGAAGAACGCGCAGGCCGCACGCGCCTGGTACCTGGCGCAGGGCGGCTCGGAAGCCGAGCTGTATCGCCACTTCATCGCCGTATCGAGCAACAACGCCGCAGCGGTGGCCTTCGGTATCCGCGAAGAAAACATCTTCCCGATGTGGGACTGGGTCGGCGGGCGTTATTCGCTGTGGTCGGCGATCGGTTTGCCGATCGCCCTGGCCATCGGCATGTCCAACTTCAAGGAATTGCTGTCCGGTGCCTACACCATGGACCAGCATTTCCAGACCGCGCCGTTCGAACAGAACATGCCGGTGCTGCTGGCCCTGCTCGGCGTGTGGTACGGCAACTTCTGGGGTGCGCAGAGCCACGCGATCCTGCCGTACGACCACTACCTGCGCAACATCACCAAGCACTTGCAACAGCTGGACATGGAGTCCAATGGCAAGAGCGTGCGTCAGGACGGCACCTCGGTGTCGACCGATACCGGCCCGGTGATCTGGGGCGGCGTCGGCTGCAACGGTCAGCACGCTTATCACCAGTTGCTGCACCAGGGCACCCAACTGATCCCGGCCGACTTCATTGTGCCGATCGTCAGCTTCAACCCGGTTTCCGATCATCACCAGTGGCTGTACGCCAACTGCCTGTCGCAGAGCCAGGCGCTGATGCTCGGCAAGACCCTGCCGGAAGCCGAAGCCGAACTGCGCGACAAAGGCATGGGCGAAGACGACGTGCGCAAACTGGCGCCGCACAAGGTGATCCCGGGCAATCGCCCGAGCAACACCTTGGTAGTCGAACGCATCAGCCCGCGTCGCCTCGGCGCCCTGGTTGCGATGTACGAGCACAAAGTGTTCGTGCAAAGCGTGGTCTGGGGCATCAACGCCTTCGACCAGTGGGGTGTGGAACTGGGCAAGGAATTGGGCAAAGGCGTCTACAACCGCCTGGTCGGCAGCGACGAGACCGTGGCTGACGATGCCTCGACTCAAGGCCTGATCAACTACTTCCGCGGGCGCCATCGCGGCTGATAAAAGCCTTCGGGCACAACGCTGTTCCCCTGTGGGAGCGAGCCTTCTCGCGAAAGCGGTTCGTCATTCAACACCTTCGTTGACTGACATTCCGCCTTCGCGAGCAGGCTCGCTCCCACAGTTGTTTTGGCACATGACTTGAACCTGTGCAGCGCTCGGCGCATCTTTATTCGTGTCGCACCACAAGAATAAGGAACCGTCATGTTCGATATCAGCACGTTCCCCAAAGCCGATGCCGTGCGCCAGGCCGCTCAGTTGAGCCAGGACGAGTATCGGCGCCTGTACCGCGAATCGATTGAACACCCCAGCGCCTTCTGGGCCGAGCAGGCCACGCGCTTCCTCGATTGGAGCACGCCGTGGCAGACCGTTCAGCGCTATGACCTGAAGACCGGTGAAGCGGCCTGGTTTGCCGGCGGCAAGCTCAACGTCAGCTACAACTGCATCGACCGTCACCTCAAGCAACGCGGCGAACAGACCGCCCTGCTCTGGGAAGGCGACGATCCTGCCGAATCGGCGCAGATCACTTACAACAAACTCCATCACCACGTCTGCCGTTTGGCCAACGTGCTGAAAAGCCGTGGCGTGAAGAAAGGCGACAGGGTGTGCATCTACATGCCGATGATCCCCGAAGCCGCCTACGCCATGCTCGCCTGCGCGCGAATCGGCGCGATTCATTCGGTGGTGTTCGGCGGATTTTCCCCGGATTCCCTGCGTGATCGAATTCTCGACGCCGACTGCCGTACCGTGATCACCGCCGATGAGGGCGTACGTGGCGGCCGCTTCGTGCCACTGAAAAACAACGTCGACAAAGCCCTGCAAAGCTGCCCGAACGTCAGCACTGTGGTGGTCGTCGAGCGCACTCAGGGCCAAGTCGATTGGGTCGAAGGCCGTGACCTTTGGTATCACCAGGCCGTGCGCGAGGTCAGCGACGACTGCCCGCCGGAACCGATGGACGCCGAAGATCCGCTGTTCATCCTCTACACCTCCGGCAGCACCGGCAAACCCAAAGGCGTGCTGCACACTACCGGCGGCTATCTGCTGCAAGCGGCGATGACCTTCACATATGTGCTCGACTACCGCGACGGCGAAGTGTTCTGGTGCACCGCCGACGTCGGCTGGGTCACCGGCCACAGTTACATCGTCTACGGGCCGCTGGCCAACGGTGCGACCACACTGATGTTCGAAGGCGTGCCGAGCTACCCGAGCAGTTCGCGCTTCTGGCAGGTCATCGACAAGCACAAGGTCAACATTTTCTACACAGCACCCACCGCCCTGCGCGCGCTGATGCGCGAAGGCGCCGGACCATTGAAGGAAACTTCACGCGCCAGCCTCAGATTGCTCGGCAGCGTCGGTGAGCCGATCAACCCGGAAGCGTGGGAATGGTATTTCAATGCTGTCGGTGAACAGCGCTGCCCGATCGTCGACACCTGGTGGCAGACCGAAACCGGCGGCATCATGCTCAGCCCGCTGGTCAGCGCCCAACGGATCAAACCCGGCTGCGCGACGCAACCGATGTTCGGCGTGCAACCGGTATTGCTTGACGAAGCCGGCAAGGAAATCAAAGGCGCCGGCAGCGGCGTGCTGGCGATCAAATCCAGCTGGCCGGCGCAGATTCGCAGCGTCTACGGCGATCCGCAGCGGATGATCGACACCTACTTCAAACCCTACCCCGGCTATTACTTCACTGGCGACGGCGCCCGCCGTGACGAGGACGGCGATTACTGGATTACCGGACGCATCGACGATGTGATCAACGTCTCCGGCCACCGCATCGGCACCGCCGAAGTGGAGAGCGCCCTGGTGCTGCACGACAGCATCGCCGAAGCCGCCGTGGTCGGTTATCCCCACGACGTCAAAGGCCAGGGCATCTACGCATTCGTGACGCCAATGAACGGCACCGAGGCCAACGAAGAGCTGAAGAAAGACCTGCTGGCGCATGTCAGCAAGGAGATCGGCAGCTTCGCCAAACCTGACCTGATCCAGTGGGCGCCGGCATTGCCGAAGACCCGTTCGGGCAAGATCATGCGGCGGATTCTGCGCAAGATTGCCTGCAATGAGCTCGACAGCCTTGGCGATACTTCGACCCTGGCAGATCCGAGTGTGGTGCAGGACCTCGTTGATAAACGTTTGAATCAATAGCTTCGCGAGCAGGCTCGCTGCCACAGGTGATCGCATTGCACATGTGGCAGCGAGCTCGCTCGCGAAGGGCCATCACGCGATCCCCCGGCAAACTGTTAAACTCCCGCGCCCCAATTCCCCTCAGCAAGGCGCCCGCATGTCTTCCTTGAATCAGGCGCTGCGCGCCGCCCTCGATCAACGCCAGGACCTGCTCGCTGCGCTGCACAGCCAGGGCACCGATTGCTATCGGCTGTTCCACGGCAGCCAGGAAGGCGCCGGCGGCCTGACCATCGACCGCTACGGCCCGCAATTGCTGGTGCAGAGTTTTCACCAGACGCTCGAACGTGATGAACTGTTGCAACTGCACGCCATGGTCAACCAGACCCTGGGCTTCGACAGCCTGCTGGTCTACAACGACCGCTCCCGTGGCAATTCACGGATCGATCGCGAGGACAGCGTCTATAAAGCCGACGACGCCGCACTGGCGGATCTGGTCGGGCGTGAATGGGGCCTGAACTACCGCGTGCGCGGGCGTCATGCCGGGCAGGATCCGCTGCTGTTCCTCGACCTGCGCAACACCCGTGGCTGGGTCAAGGATCATGCGCAAGGCAAAAGCGTGCTCAACCTGTTCGCTTACACCTGTGGTGTTGGTCTCAGTGCTGCGGCAGGCGGTGCGCGCGAGGTGTGCAACCTGGACTTTGCCGAGGGCAATCTGGCGGTCGGTCGGGAGAATGGTTTGCTCAACCCGCAACTGCCGGAGATGCAATTCATTCAGTCCGATTACTTCCCGGCGATCCGCCAGCTCGCTGGCCTGCCGATCAGCGTGCGGCGCGGGCAGAAGCTGCCGAGCTATCAGCGCCTCGAACAGCGCCAATACGATCTGGTCCTGCTCGACCCGCCGGCGTGGGCCAAAAGTGCGTTCGGCACCGTCGATCTGCTGCGCGATTATCAGAGCCTGCTCAAACCCGCGCTGCTGACCACCGCTGACAACGGCGTACTGATCTGCTGCAACAACCTGGCGAAAGTCAGCATGGACGACTGGCGCGAACAAGTGCTGCGCTGCGCCGAAAAGGCCGGCCGCCCGGTGCGCGAATGGAGCGTGATGACCCCGGGTGCGGACTTCCCCTCGCGGGACCAGCAGCCACCGTTGAAGACACTGATTTTGCAGCTCTAATCCCTCAAGCATGAGCGATTACATTCCCCTGTGGGAGCGAGCCTGCTCGCGGAAGCGCAGTGTCAGTCGACTTGTTTTTCACTGAACCAGCGCATTCGCGAGCAGGCTCACTCCTACAATGGGTATCTGTTCCTACAGAAATTTCTGAACAATCCTGTCCCACATCAAGCACTTCGGAACCAGAATCGCGTGCCATACTCCAAGGCACTCCGATTCAGACAGATGAAGCCGCACATGCCCAAAGGATTGATTCGCGCGATTGGCGCACTGCTGACAGCCCTGGCCCTCTACAGCCTGCTGGGGTTTCTGATCCTGCCGGGCATTGCCTTGCGCGTGGCCAACCAGCAACTGGCGAACTACGCGACGGTGCCGGCGCATCTGCA
This sequence comes from Pseudomonas sp. 1L-E-NC-VB-C3, assembly GCF_057291535.1. Lineage (NCBI taxonomy): Bacteria > Pseudomonadati > Pseudomonadota > Gammaproteobacteria > Pseudomonadales > Pseudomonadaceae > Pseudomonas > Pseudomonas sp. 1L-E-NC-VB-C3. The sequence goes on from NZ_JBXAWD010000008.1 coordinate 37,678, forward strand.
GCGCATCGAACTCAACCCCTTCAGCCTTGAGGTCACCCTCTGGGGCCTGGTCATCGGCGAGCCGGGCAAGGAGCAGGTCGGCTTCGATCGCCTCTATGCCAACCTGCAAATCGACAGCCTCTGGACCAAAGCGCTGCATCTGTCCGACATCGAACTGGACAAACCCAAAAGCGAAATCCTCTTCGCCAAGGACGGCAAGCTCAACCTGCTGGGCCTGTTCAACGTGCCGCCGAGCGAGCCGACACCCGCCGATCCCGACGCCAAGCCATTCCCGCTGCGTATCGACAACATCAAACTGGCCGGCGGTGTGGTGCATTTCGAGGATATGCGGCCCAGCGAGCCGATCGAATTTCTTTACGACGACCTCAGTTTCGAGCTGAAAAACCTCAGCACTTTGCCCGAGGACAGCGCCGACATGACCCTCGTCGCCATCGGCCCCGCTGGCGGGAGGATCGACTGGACCGGCAATTTCAGCCTGATCCCGTTCACCTCCGAAGGCACCCTGAAAGTCACCGATGGCCAGATGAAATCCTTCTGGCCTTACGTGCGTGACGCCGTGCCGCTGGTGCTGGAAAACGGCGTGGTCAGCCTCAGCACTGAGTACAAACTCAACCTGTCGAAACAAACCGAACTGCTGCTGAACAACGTCGCGGTGAGCATTGCGCCGTTCGCCATCAAGGCTCCGGACGGACGTCCGCTGGCCAGGCTCGAACGCCTCGACGTCAGCGAAACCTCGCTGGACCTGGCCAAGCAGCAAGTGGTGGTCGGCAAGATCCGCAGCAACAAACTGGAAACCTGGGCGGCGCTGGAAGCTGACGGCCAACTGGACTGGCAGAAGCTGTTCGCCAGCCAGCCGTCGAAACCGGCTGCCAAAGCCGCTGCCGAACCGGCGGATACACCGGCCGCCGCCGACTCGCCGAAACCTGAGCCAAGCGCCCCGAGCAAGCCATGGCAGGTGCTGGTCAAGGATGTGCAACTGCGCAACTACACGGTCCATCTCGCTGACCGCTCGGCGCAACCGGCGGTGGCGCTGGACATCACCCCGCTGAACGTCGATCTGCAGGATTTCGACAGCCTCAACGGCTCGCCTTTCAAGCTCAAGCTCGACAGCGGCCTGGGCAAGCAAGGCAAGATCAGCGCCGACGGCACGGTCAATCTGGCCCCGGTCAACGCGCAGCTCAACGTGAAAACCCAGGACGTCGACTTGCGTGTCGCGCAGTCCTATATCAACCCGTTCATTCGTCTGGAACTGCGCAGCGGCATGCTCGGCAGTGACCTCAAGGTCAACCTGAAAAGCACCGAACCACTGGCCCTCAGCGTCACCGGCCGCGCGCAGATTGATCAACTGCACACCCTCGATACGCTCAAGACCCGCGATTTTCTCAAATGGCAGCAAGTAGTGGTCGACGGCATCAACTATCAGCACGGCGACAGCCTGTCGATCGACAAGGTCAACCTGTTGCAGCCGTATGTGCGCTTCATGATCAACGACGATCGCACCACCAACGTCGACGACCTGCTGATCCCGCAACCGGCCGACAGCGGAGCACAAAGCACCGCAGCCAAACCGGCCGGCAAGGACAAACCACTGGGCATTCACATCGGCGCGATTGCGATCAACGATGGTTCGGCCAACTTCGCCGACTTCAGCCTGACGCCGAATTTCGCCACCGCCGTGCAGCAGCTCAACGGCCAGATCGGCACCATCGACAGTCGTCAGGCGAAACCGGCCAGCGTCGACATCAAAGGCAAGGTCGACCGTTATGCGCCGGTGACCATCAAGGGTGCGGTCAATCCGTTCGACCCGATGGCCAGCCTCGACATCGCCACCAGTTTCAAGCGCGTCGAACTGACGACCCTGACGCCCTACTCCGGCAAATTCGCCGGCTACCGCATCCGCAAGGGCCGGCTCAACCTAGATCTGCACTACCTGATTACCAAGGGCCAATTGAAAGCCGACAACAAAGTCGTGGTCGAGCAATTGCAACTGGGCGAGAAGGTCGACAGCCCTGATGCGGTGAGTCTGCCGCTGAAACTGGCGATCGCCCTGCTCAAGGACGTCGACGGCAAGATCTCCATCGAATTGCCAGTGACCGGCGACCTGAATAATCCACAGTTCAGCGTGATGCCGATCGTCTGGCAGACCCTGCGCAATCTGATCGTCAAAGCGGCCGCCGCACCGTTCAAGATGATCGGCGGGCTGGTCAGTGGCGGCGGCTCCGAAGACCTCGGCACGGTGTCCTTCGCGCCGGGCTCCAGCGATCTGAGCAAAGACGCCGAAGCGGCGCTGGTGAAACTGTCGCAGGCACTCAAGGAACGTCCGGCGCTGCGCCTGGAAATCGCAGGCACTGCCGCGAAGAGCAGCGATGGGCCACTGCTCGCCGAACAACGTCTGGAACGCGAATATCAGTACAACTACTACAAGATGCTCCAGCGCCGTGGCGACAAAGTCCCGGCCCAGGCCTCGCTGTTGCAAGTGCCCGAAAGCGAGAAAGGCGCGTTGCTCGAAGGCATCTACCGCACCCGCCTGAAAACCCAGCCACCGGCTGAATGGAAAGACCTGGGCAAGGAAGAACGCACGGCGAAAATGCGCGAGGGCGTGATCGCGTTCTGGAGTGGCAGCGAGGTGCTGTTGCGCCAGTTGGGCCAGGACCGCGCCAGCACCATCAAGGATTACCTGGTCGACAAGGGCAAGCTCGAGGATGACCGCGTGTACTTCATCGACGCCAACCTCGGCGAGGCCGAAAGCGACGGCCGCGTGGTGACGCAAATGCACCTGGATGCCGAATGACCGTGCGTAACTGGCTGGCTGTGCTTGCTCTGACGTGCGCCGCCGGCCACGCGTCAGCTTCGGATACATTGCGCTGCGGTAGCCAGTTGATCAGCCTCGGCGACCGCGCCAGCGAAGTGCTGCAAAAATGTGGCGAGCCGGTCAGTCGCGATGTGCTTGGCTACAAGCGCAGTGCCAATCGCCGCGAAGAGTTTCAGGTCGAGGAATGGACCTACGGACCAAACAACGGCATGTACCAGTACCTGCGCTTCGAAGGCAATCGCCTGCGGCAGATCAACAGCAAACGCGGTAATTAAGCCGTACGAAATTCACCCTGTGGGAGCGAGCCTGCTCGCGAATACGGTCTGTCTACTGACGAACTTGTCGGCTGACGATACGCATTCGCGAGCAGGCTCGCTCCCACATTGGTATTGCCCAAAATAGAACAGGCCCCGACACAAGTGCCGGGGCCTGTAATGGTCACATCCGTGTGACCGTTCGCATGAACTCTAAAGTTGCGGCAGACGTATTGCTCGGCCCGTCTGTCGCGTCTTCTCCCGGTTCAGGCGAGAAGTCTTGCCTTACTCGGCTTTCAGGCCGTCAGCGGAGACCGCTTTAACGCCTTTGATTTTCTTGGCGATGCCTACGGCGACTTCTTTCTGCGACTCGGTTACCGCAGTGGTCGACGACAGGGAAACTACACCCTTGTTGGTTTCGACTTTGATATCAGTGCCTGGAATGCCTTTTTCGGTGACTAGATCAGCTTTGACCTTGGTGGTGATCCAGGTATCGGAAGTCTCTTCTTTAGCCTTGGTCATTTCACCGGCAGCCAGAACCATTGGCGACTGGGTAGCCTGAGCGGACTGGGCGAAAGCGCCACCAGCCATGGTCAGGGTCAGAGCGGTAGCAGCGGCAGTGATAGCGAACTTCTTCATACGAGTAACTCCTGTTTTTACTGGAAGTCTGCTGTAACGCTTGTCAGCAGGGTTACCGGAGATATTGCGAACGCTGTGCCAACTTTTTTTGCCATATAAATTCTTTTAAAAACAATGAGTTATGAAAAATGCCAATTTTCATTTTCATGCAAAATGCATGACTCGCTCAATCTTCGCATGCAAGTTGCGGTTTTTTGGAAAGTTCATAAGCTGCTGAAATTATTGGAGCTTTTAAAAACCGTTGCGCCATAAAAAGCTCCGCAATTGCGGAGCTTTTTATGTTGCAGGTGCGTGTCAAACGCCTGGGCAGCTCGTAGTTGTATATTCTTTCGAGCCGGAGAACTTACAGGTCCAGCCAGTGGTAGGACTGCGTGTCAGCGTTACGGTCTGGCCGAGAACAGGCGCTGGAGCGTTGAGCAGCGTACAAGTAATAGTACCCGTCCCATCGGCGACTTTTCCGGATGCCGCCAACGTGCAATTCTGCGTGGCCGCTGTGCCGCCGTTCACGTTGGTAATGCTCGGGTCAGTCGATCCGGCATTGATCACGTCTTCAAAATTGACCTTAAGAGCTGATGCTTCCGCAATCCCAGCGGTCACCTTCGACCGCGCCTGATACTTCGAATACTGCGGCAGGGCGATAGTCGCCAGAATGCCGATGATCGCCACGACGATCAGCAGCTCGATCAATGTAAAGCCTTGTTGTTTTTTCATAGACACGCTCCATGCATGAGTCGAAATCTCATGATCTGAACAAGGCCCAGCACAGCCCATGCCAACGCCCATTTGCCCCCGTCTGCTGGGCGCGCTCATTCCCCAACGCCGTTTCCTACAACCGGCAACCGCACTATCTGACACTTTTTGTCACCTGCACCGGCCGTGTTTGGCGCTGTCACTTGACTAGGCTATAAGTCATGAACGGCAAGCGTGCGGAATCCCCATGAATGACATCGCTCTGAGCGGTCTGGCCAAGCAATTGGTCCAGGCCGAACTGCTCACGGAAACAAGCGCCCGGCAATCCTGGGCGCAGGCCCAGCGCAATCGCGTGTCGCTGGTCAATTACCTGGTGCACAACAAACTGGTCAACAGCCGGCAAATTGCCGAGATCGCCTCGGAACATTTCGGCATGGCCCTGCTCGATCTGCATTGCCTCGACAAAGAGACTCAGCCCAAGGGTCTGGTCAGTGAGAAACTGGTTCGCCAGCACTGCGCCCTGCCCCTCTGGCGGCGCGGCAACAAACTGTTCGTGGGCCTTTCCGACCCAAGCAATCAGCAGGCGATCAGCGACATCCAATTCAGCACCGGCCTGAGCACCGAAGCGATCCTGGTCGAGGACGACAAACTCAGCGACGCCATCGACAAGTTCTTCGACAGCCACGCCTCGGGTCTGGAAGAAATGGCCGATGTCGATCTCGACGGCCTCGACGTCGAGTCCATTGATGACAACAAACAGGACGTGATCGGCGGCCTCGATGCCGACGACGCCCCGGTCGTGCGCTTCGTGCACAAAATGCTGCTCGATGCGATCAAGAGCGGCTCTTCCGACCTGCACTTCGAACCCTACGAAAAAAACTACCGGGTGCGCATGCGCACCGACGGCATGCTGCGCGAGGTGGCCAAGCCGCCGATCCAGCTGGCCGGGCGTATTGCCGCGCGCCTGAAGGTGATGGCCAGTCTGGATATTTCCGAACGACGCAAACCCCAGGACGGGCGGATCAAGATGCGCCTGTCGAAAAGCAAATCCATCGATTTTCGCGTCAACACCTTGCCGACCCTGTGGGGCGAAAAAGTGGTGATCCGGATTCTCGACCCGTCCAGTGCACAAATGGGCATCGACGCCTTGGGTTACGAAGCCGAGCAAAAGGCTTTGTACCTGGCCGCGCTGAAACAGCCGCAAGGAATGATTCTGGTCACCGGCCCCACCGGCTCCGGTAAAACCGTGTCGCTGTACACCGGGCTGAATATCCTCAACACCGTCGACATCAATATTTCCACCGCCGAAGACCCGGTGGAAATCAACATGGAAGGCATCAATCAGGTCAACGTCAATCCCCGCCAAGGGCTGGACTTTGCCCAGGCGCTGCGCTCGTTTCTGCGTCAGGACCCGGACGTGATCATGGTCGGCGAGATCCGCGATCTGGAAACCGCCGAGATCGCGATCAAGGCCGCGCAGACCGGCCACCTGGTGCTGTCGACCCTGCACACCAACAGCGCGGCGGAAACCCTCACGCGCCTGCACAACATGGGCATTCCCGGTTTCAACATTGCCACCTCGGTCAGCCTGATCATCGCCCAGCGTCTGGCGCGCAAATTGTGCGCGCACTGCAAGCGGCCGCTGGAAATCCCGCACGAGACCTTGCTCAAGGAAGGCTTCCCCGAGGAACGCATCGGCCATTTCACGATCTACGAGCCGGTCGGTTGCGATCACTGCAACGGCGGTTACAAAGGACGCGTGGGGATTTATGAAGTGGTAAAGAACACACCGGACCTGCAGCGGCTGATCATGGCCGAGGGCAATTCGCTGGAAATCGACATTCAGATGCGCCGCGACGGTTTCGCCGATCTGCGCACCTCCGGGCTGCACAAGGCCATGCAAGGCATCACCAGCCTTGAGGAAATCAACCGGGTCACCAAGGATTGAACATGGCGGTCAAGGCAGCGAAAGTCAGCGTTTACGCCTGGGAAGGCACGGACCGCAAAGGCAGTAAAGTCAGCGGCGAGTTGAGCGGACAGAACCCCGCACTGATCAAGGCGCAACTGCGCAAACAGGGGATAAACCCGGGCAAGGTGCGCAAGAAATCCGCCTCCCTGCTGACCTTGGGCAAACGCATCAAACCGCAGGACATCGCCCTGTTCACCCGGCAGATGGCGACCATGATGAAGGCCGGCGTGCCGCTGTTGCAGTCCTTCGACATCATCGGCGAAGGCTTCGAAAACCCGGCCATGCGCAAACTGGTCGACGAGGTCAAACAGGAGGTCGCGGCCGGTAACAGCTTCGCTACGGCCCTGCGCAAGAAACCGCAATACTTCGACGAGTTGTACTGCAATCTGGTCGACGCCGGCGAACAGTCTGGCGCCCTCGACACCTTGCTTGAACGGGTCGCGACCTATAAGGAAAAAAGCGAAGCGCTCAAGGCCAAGATCAAGAAAGCCATGACCTACCCCACCGCCGTGGTGCTGGTGGCGGCAGTGGTAACAGGCATTCTGCTGGTCAAAGTGGTGCCGCAGTTCCAGTCGGTGTTTTCCGGGTTCGGCGCAGAACTGCCGGGCTTCACCCTGATGATCATCAGCCTGTCGGAATTCATGCAGCAGTGGTGGTGGGCCATTCTTTTTGCGCTGGTGGCAGCGTTTTTCGGCACTCGCCACGCGTTGAAGACTTCGCAGGCCCTGCGCGACCGGCGCGATGCCTGGCTGCTGAAGCTGCCACTGGTGGGCACCTTGATGTACAAGTCCGCCGTCGCACGTTTTGCCCGCACCCTGTCGACCACATTCGCAGCCGGTGTGCCGCTGGTGGAAGCACTGGATTCGGTCGCCGGTGCCACCGGCAATGTGGTGTTCAAGCGCGCGGTGTTGCGGGTGCGGCAGGACGTCTCGACCGGCATGCAACTGAATTTCTCCATGCGCAGCACCGGTGTGTTTCCCAACATGGCGGTGCAGATGACCGCCATCGGCGAGGAATCGGGCGCGCTGGATGACATGCTCGACAAGGTCGCCGGTTTTTATGAAGCGGAAGTCGATAACATGGTCGACAACCTCACCAGCCTGATGGAGCCGTTCATCATGGTGGTGCTGGGGGTCATCGTCGGTGGACTGGTGGTGGCCATGTACCTGCCGATCTTCCAGCTCGGCTCAGCGATCTGACATGTCTATCGATGAACTGTTTGCCGTGTATCCGCTGGCCTTTGTGGTCAGCGCGCTGCTGCTCGGGCTGGTGGTCGGCAGCTTCCTCAATGTTGTGGTCTGGCGCTTGCCGAAAATGCTTGAGCGCGACTGGCGCCAGCAGGCTCATGATGTGCTCGGCCTGCCCACTGAAACGCCTGTGCCGACTTACAACCTGATGCTGCCGCACTCCGCTTGCCCGCATTGCGGACACCGGATCCGCCCGTGGGAAAATATTCCGCTGCTCAGTTATCTGCTGCTGCGCGGTCGCTGCTCGGCCTGCTCGGCGCCGATCAGCAAACGTTACCCGCTGACCGAACTGGCCTGCGGCGTCCTCTCGGCATTCATTGCCTGGCATCTCGGCTTCGGTTGGCCGGCAGGTCTGCTGATCTTGCTGACATGGGGCTTGCTGGCGATGAGTCTGATCGACTGCGAACATCAGCTGCTGCCCGATGTGCTGGTGCTGCCGCTGCTGTGGCTGGGGCTGATCGTCAACAGCTTCGGCGTGTTCGTGGCGTTGCCCGATGCGTTGTGGGGCGCGGTCGCGGGTTATCTGGCGCTGTGGTCGGTGTTCTGGCTGTTCAAACTGCTCACCGGCAAGGACGGTATCGGCCATGGCGATTTCAAGCTGTTGGCCTTGCTCGGCGCATGGGGTGGCTGGCAGATTCTGCCGCTGACGATTCTTCTATCTTCCCTGGTGGGGGCGATATTGGGCGTTGTCATGCTGCGTCTGCGCGCCCAGGAAACCTCGACGCCGATCCCCTTCGGACCCTTTCTGGCAATTGCCGGCTGGATTGCCTTGCTCTGGGGTGGTCAAATAACCGACTTCTATTGGCAGTCTGTCGGTTTGAAATGAATACCCCTGTGGAAAAACCCTGGATTCTCGGCCTGACCGGCGGCATCGGCAGCGGCAAAAGCGCGGCGGCGCAGCACTTCATCGATCTCGGTGTGCATGTGGTGGATGCCGATCATGCGGCGCGCTGGGTAGTCGAACCGGGGCGTCCGGCGCTGGCGAAAATCGCCGAGCATTTCGGTTCCGGCGTGTTGCAGGCCGATGGCACGCTGGACCGCGCCGCCCTGCGCAAACTGATTTTTGAAGACCCTGAACAGCGGCGTTGGCTTGAAGCGCTGCTGCATCCGTTGATCGGCGAAGAAATCGCTCATCATCTGGCGCAGGCAAAATCGCCTTACGCGATTCTGGTTTCACCGTTGCTGATCGAGTCCGGGCAATACGCGATGACCCAGCGCATTCTGGTCATCGATGCGCCGCAACAACTGCAGATCGAACGCACCTTGCAGCGTGACCAGACCAGCGAAGCGCAGGTGCAGGCGATCCTCAAGGCGCAATCGAGCCGTGAAGACCGCGTGAGCCGTGCCGACGACGTGATCGTCAACGACCGCGACCTCGCCTGGCTGCACAGCGAGGTCGAGCGTCTGCATCACTTTTATCTGACTTTATCCGGAGGCCAAGCATGAGCCAGATTCCAACCGTTGAATGCCCAACCTGCGGCGCCCCCGTCGAATTCACCCCGGCGAACAAATTCCGTCCGTTCTGCTCCGACCGCTGCAAACTGATCGACCTCGGCGCCTGGGCCTCGGAAGAGCACAAGATTCCGGTCGCCCCGGATGCCGAAGACGAGCTGTTTTCCGGCGATTTCGATCCGCGTCACTGATCGCTGATCAGGGCCGCATAAAGCCGTAGTCCTGACTGTCGTCGAGGTTCTCCGCGAGAAAGCGCAACTCGTCGGCCAGGTCTTCGGCATTGCGCACTGCCTTGCTCTGCTGCACCACGGCGCTGAGCAGGGCGCGCAAACTCAGGCCCGGGTCAAAGCCCACTTCCTGCGCCAGCTCCAGACTCTGCCGAGTTTCCTGCCGCGCCCATTCATAAACGCCCATGCCACTGCTCCTGAAGGGATTTGCGCGAGCATGAAATCTCTGCGGCATGGCCGGTTTGATGTGGATCAAGACTTCGGATCGTCGTCCTTCCACGGCGCCGAAAGGTAGCGGGTGCGGTTGAAGGTCTCCAGCCATTCCGGGCAGAACACCACCAATGCACTGACGACCATGCCGTTGATAAAAGCCTCGGGGAACAACAGCAACCACAGGTAGCCGACGAAATCTTCCAGCCATTCCGGCATGGCGAAGAGGCCGTCGTACCACAGCAGCGTCAGGCTGAGGATCAGGCACAACAGGCCTGACAACGCAGCGGCGAAGAAACCGGAACAGAAGATGTAAACGAATGGATTGCGTGGCTGCGCACGCTCCACGAGGATTGCCACGCACTCGGTGATCAGCACTGGCAGCAGAATCAGCAACGCGCCATTGACGCCCACCGCAGCCAGGTCCTGACGCCCCAAAAGCACCAGGCCAATCTGCGCAACCAGCCCGCCGACAATCGCCAGCGGCCAATCGAGCAGCAGCGTCACCGCGGTCATGCCGATGAAGTGATAAGACACACCGGTGTCGAAATCCCTGCGCACCAGCCACAGCAGAAACAGCGCGAACACCGTGCCGAACAGCAAGTGCTGCCGGCGACTGTCGCTGAACAGCTCGACCCATGGCGCACGCATGATCGTCCAGAGCAGCGCCGGCAGATAAATCAGCCAGCCGAGTGTCAGGCTTGCCGTTGAAAGCAGTTCGGCACCGATCATGATTCCCTCACCTGCTACTCGACACGCTTTTTTGTAGGAGCTGCCGAAGGCTGCGATCTTTTGATCTTGTTTATAAAAGCAAAAGATCGCAGCCTTCGGCAGCTCCTACAAGGGCGCAATCGCGCGACGTTTATGTCTGAGCCGATGCAAAGCTATCTGCTTGTCGCATTTGGACGCTAAGCTTGGGCTTATGGATGATTCAGATTATTTACGCCTGCTGACCATCGCGGCCGAGCAAGCCAACGCGTTCCTGTCCAATGCCCGCAAATGGGAGCGTGAGCGTTGGGTCTGCCAGCGCCTGCTGCAAGGTCTGAACATCCCCTACCGCGCCGACGAATTCGCCCCGGCCGGTGAGCCGCCGGACGTGTTGTTCCGCGATGCCAATTTCGAAGTTTTTTTCGTCCTCGATGAAGGCCGCCGTCTCAATGATGAATGGCGCGACGAATTGCAGCGTCGGCGCAGCGCGTTTTCCCTAAGCCAACTGGTGCGCCGCGAAGCCAAGCCCAAACGCATCCCGGCCAATGAATTTCTCCTGCGTCTGGCGCCAACCCTGCGCAAGAAGGCGCACAACTACAAGGAACGCGGCATGGATCTGGGTGAACTGGACATCATCGCCTTCGCCAGCCTCAAGCGCGAAGTGCTCGATCTCAACAGTCATTTCCCGCCACCGACCGAATATCTGCGTCAGGGCTGGCGCTCGCTGTCGCTGGTCGGCCCGACATTCGCCCGCGTGTTGTTCGCCCACCCCGACGCACCGGACTTTCTGCGCAGTAACCTCGGCCGCAGCATTGTGTTCGACGTGGGTATCAGCCTGTGACGCCGCTGCAGCAGTTGATCGCCGAGGTTCCGCAAACCGGTCGTGTGCGCTGGATCGGTGTGCGTCCAGAGTCCCGTGGGCCGATGCTTGAGCTCGAGGCGGTAGAGGCGCGGCTGGAAGCCGGGCTCACCGGCGACCACGCCCGCCCGGGCGTTCGCAATGCGCGACAGGTGACGCTGATTCAGTGGGAGCACTTGGCGGTGATCAATGCATTGATGGGCCGTCCCGATGACGAGCCGGTCCGGCCTGAAGATCTGCGGCGCAATCTCGTTATAAGCGGAATCAATTTGTTTAGCCTGAAGGGGCGGCGCTTTCGCATCGGGCAAGCGATACTCGAAACCACTGGCTGGTGTCAGCCCTGCGCACGCTTGCAGAACAATCTCGGCCCGGGCACGTTTCAAGCCGTGCGCGGGCATGGCGGGATCACTGCCCGGGTGTTACAAAGCGGCATCATTCGCCTCGACGATAGCGTGTGCGTCGAACCGGTTCCGGACAGCGGCTACGCTGCGTTCAACCCGGGCTGAAAACCGCTGTAGCCTGTGCTCATTCAGTAACGTCTACCTGACGAGGCAAATATGACCAGCCGCCTGAACCCCGAAGACCAAAAGCATGTCGAAGAGTACCTGCAATTGTCCCAACACCGTGTCGAGCGCCGGCCTTTCCGGCCATGGATGCTCCTGGTGCTGGTGCTGGCAGTGACCATTGGTCTGGGCCTGTTGAGCCGATTTATCAGTTATCTGACGCTATGAGCTGCCTGGCGCTCGCTTGGGTAACTGCGAAAAAGATTTCCTTTAAAAACCTTGCGAGTTATCCCTATGTCCCATCGTATTGTCATTGTCGGCGGCGGCGCCGGCGGTCTGGAGTTGGCTACCCGTCTGGGTAAGACTCTGGGCAAGCGCGGCACGGCCAGCGTCATGCTGGTCGACGCGAACCTGACCCACATCTGGAAACCGCTGCTGCACGAAGTGGCCGCCGGTTCCCTGAACTCCTCCGAAGACGAACTTAATTATGTCGCCCAGGCGAAATGGAACCACTTCGAGTTCCAGCTCGGGCGCATGAGCGGGCTTGATCGCGCGCAGAAGAAAATCCAGCTGGCCGCGACCTATGACGAAAACGGCGTCGAGCTGGTGCCGGCGCGTGAAGTGGCTTATGACTCGCTGGTGATCAGCGTCGGTAGCACCACCAACGATTTCGGCACCCAGGGCGCGGCGCAGCATTGCCTGTTTCTTGATACGCGCAAACAGGCCGAGCGCTTCCATCAGCAATTGCTCAATCACTATCTGCGCGCCCACGCCGGGCAGACCGATGTGGTCGAGCAAATCAGCGTGGCCATCGTCGGCGCTGGCGCCACCGGCGTCGAATTGGCGGCAGAACTGCACAACGCCGCCCATGAATTGGCCGCGTACGGTCTGGACCGGATCAAACCGGAAAACATGCACATCACGCTGATCGAAGCCGGCCCACGGGTGCTGCCTGCCCTGCCGGAGCGCATCAGCGGGCCGGTGCACAAGACGCTGGAAAAGCTCGGGGTCAATGTGATGACCAACGCAGCAGTCAGCGAAGTGACTGCCGACAGCCTGATCACCGCCGATGGCAACGAGATCAAGGCCAGCCTGAAAGTCTGGGCTGCCGGCATCCGCGCACCGGGTTTCCTCAAGGACATTGACGGTCTGGAAACCAATCGCATCAATCAGCTGCAAGTGCTGCCGACTCTGCAAACCACTCGCGACGAAAACATCTTTGCCTTCGGTGACTGCGCGGCCTGTCCGCAACCGGGCACCGATCGCAACGTGCCGCCACGGGCACAAGCGGCGCATCAACAGGCGTCGCTGCTGGCCAAGTCGCTGAAATTGCGCATCGAAGGCAAGACCCTGCCGGAGTACAAGTACACCGACTACGGCTCGCTGATTTCACTGTCGCGTTTTTCTGCTGTGGGTAACTTGATGGGTAACCTGACCGGCAGCGTCATGCTCGAAGGCTGGCTGGCGCGGATGTTCTATGTGTCGCTGTACCGTATGCACCAGATGGCGCTGTACGGGCCGTTCCGCACGGCGATGCTGATGCTGGGCAGCAAGATTGGTCGTGGCACCGAACCGCGTCTGAAACTGCACTAAAGCGCCAACCTGTGGGAGCGAGCCTGCTCGCGAAAGCGGTGGGTCTGTCAACACTGTCGTTGAATGATCCGGCCCCTTCGCGAGCAGGCTCGCTCCCACATTGTTTCGTGTTGTGCGCAAATCAGCAGGCGAAGGCCTGCAATTGATCTCTGTTCATCAGAGCTGAAAGCGTCGCACCATGCCCTGCAGCGCATTGGCCAGTTGCGAAAGCTCATGGCTCGACGCGCTGGTCTGATCAGCACCCGCAGCCGAACGTACCGACAGGTCGCGAATGTTCACCAGATTGCGATCCACTTCCCGCGCCACTTGCGCCTGCTCTTCGGCAGCGCTGGCGATCACCAGGTTGCGCTCGTGAATCTCGTGCACCGACGCCGTGATCGTCACCAACGCCTCACCCGCCCGCTCTGCCAGAACCAGCGTGCTCGCCGCACGAGATGCGCTGGCCTGCATTGACTCCAGTGCCTGGCTCGAACCGCTGCGCATGCCTTGCACCATCTGTTCGATTTCCTGCGTCGATTGCTGGGTGCGATACGCCAGCGCGCGCACCTCATCGGCTACCACCGCAAAACCTCGACCGCTTTCGCCCGCACGTGCTGCCTCGATGGCAGCGTTGAGCGCCAGCAGATTGGTCTGCTCAGCGATTGCGCGAATCACGTCCAGTACCTTGCCGATGTCCTGTGACTGATTGGCCAGCGACTGCACCAGCTCGCCGGTGTTTTGCACATCACTGGCCAGGGCATTGATCGCGCTGGCGGTTTCGCTGACGCGCTCCTGGCCCAACTGCGCTGATTGACTGGACTGGCGCGTGGCATCGGACGTCGACACCGCGTTGCGCGCGACCTCCTCCACCGCAGCGGTCATCTCGTTGACCGCAGTGGCGGCCTGTTCGATTTCATTGCTCTGCTCTTGCAGGCCCAGGGTGCTGTCGACGGTGACGGCACTCAGTTCGTCAGCGGCGGTGGCCAGTTGTGTGGCTGAGCCGCTGATACCTTGCAGCGTCTCGCGCAGGTTCTGTTGCATCGTCGCCAAGGCCTTGAGCAAGCGGCTGACTTCGTCGTTGCCATGGGTTTCGATCGGCCGCGTGAGATCGCCCTTGGCGACACTTTCAGCGGCCTCCACGGCGCTGCTCAGGGGACGCACGATACTGCGTGTGAGCAACATCGCCAGCGCCACCGTGGCCAGCGCTGCCAAGGCAATGAACAGAGTTACGATGGTGCGCGAGGTTTCATAATGCGCGGCGGACTTCTCGCTTTCGGCAGCAACCTGGCGGGCGAACAGATCGGCGAGATCGTTGAGTTGCTTGCCGGAGCCGTCGACCACGGTCTTCATGTCAACCAGCAACAATTTGGTCAGCTCGTCACGCTTGCCTTGCTCAGCGAGGGTGAATGACTGGGCAATGCCGGTGCGATAGGCGGCGAAGGTTTTCTTGAACTGGTCATACAGCTGCTGGCCTTCGGCAGTGTCAACCAGTTTGTCGTAGGCTGCGATTTTTTCGCTCAGCTCCTTGTCGCGGGTGTCCATCTGGCCACGGTAGGTGGCGATGTTGGCCGGATCCTGATCGAGCGCCATGCGCAGGGAGATAGTGCGGATGCGCAGCATCAGTTCGCGGATCTCGTCGCCGCCACGGATGCTCGGCAACCAGCGGTTCTCCACCGCCACCTCGCTGTCGCGAATGCTCGACATCTGCCCCAGCGCAAACACGCCGAGCAAGGCCACCAACACCGCGATCAGGGCAAATCCCAGGGCAGCCCGGGGAGCAATATTCAACTGACGAAGCAACATGACGAACGCCCTTATTCTTGTAATGGCCAGATCAGGGGCGAAGCGTTGGCAGTCCCCTCGTGTTAGCGGGCTATCGGCAGGTTGTATGACGACTTGAAGGGATTCGCCTTTCAGCAGGCAAAAAAAATCCCCGTATCTTTCGATACGAGGATTTTCAATATGGTCGGGGTAAGGGGATTCGAACTCCTGACATCCTGCTCCCAAAGCAGGCGCGCTACCGGACTGCGCTATACCCCGGTAAAAAAAAGGCGACCTTTCAAAGATCGCCTTCTTCGATCAGCGCTTTTGGCCTCTGATCTTAAGATTCGATCCCAGCGCAAACTGGTTTCAAAAATGGTGGGTCGTGTGGGATTCGAACCTACGACCAATTGGTTAAAAGCCAACTGCTCTACCAACTGAGCTAACGACCCAAATATGGTCGGGGTAAGGGGATTCGAACTCCTGACATCCTGCTCCCAAAGCAGGCGCGCTACCGGACTGCGCTATACCCCGGTTTGAAATTGGCTCCGTGACCAGGACTCGAACCTGGGACCCAATGATTAACAGTCATTTGCTCTACCGACTGAGCTATCACGGAACTACATATTTCAATTTACAACGGTGAAGCTTTGTTGCATCTCGCCACCCGTTCGCATCGCTGCGTTCGTGTGTCTGAGGCGCGCTATTCTACAACCTAGAACACCTCTGTCAACCCCCTAAATTGCTTTCAAGTTAATGATTTGCAACTTATTTCAGATTCCAACCCGGTGGGTTGAAACGCTGCCGGTGACTGACTGCGGGGCGCACTTTACAAGCCTTTTCCTTTGAGTTCAACAGCCTGGCGAAAAAAAGGCCTCGCAATGCGAGGCCTTCCCGGTTTCATTGCCGCTGAGGCTTAGCCGAAAACGATTTCGTCGTTCTCGACCTTGCCGGTGGCGGTGTCGCCCGGCATGAAATGACCCGACAGGATCAACTGCGCCAGCGGGTTTTCGATCCAGCGCTGGATCGCCCGTTTCAAAGGACGTGCGCCATACACCGGGTCGTAACCGACGGCGATCAGCTTGTCCATCGCTTCCGGGCTCAGCTCCAGCTTCAGCTCGCGCTCGGCCAGGCGGCTGCGCAGGCGGCCCAACTGGATCTCGGTAATGCCGGCGATCTGATCCCGCGCCAGCGGTTCGAAGATCACCACTTCGTCAACGCGGTTGATGAACTCAGGACGGAAGTGCGACGTCAGCGCGTCCATCACAGCAGCACGCTGCGCCTCACGATCACCGACCAGTTCCTGGATCTGCATCGACCCGAGGTTGGACGTCATCACGATCACCGTGTTGCGGAAGTCCACCGTACGCCCGTGACTGTCGGTCAGACGGCCATCCTCAAGCACTTGCAGGAGGATGTTGAACACATCCGGGTGCGCCTTCTCGACTTCGTCCATGAGGATCACCGAGTACGGCTTGCGACGCACCGCTTCGGTCAGGTAACCGCCCTCTTCATAGCCGACGTAGCCTGGTGGCGCACCAATCAGACGAGCCACGGAGTGTTTCTCCATGAACTCGGACATGTCGATCCGCACCATCGCCTCTTCGGTATCGAAAAGGAATTCGGCCAAAGCCTTGCACAGCTCGGTTTTACCGACACCGGTCGGGCCGAGGAACATGAACGAGCCGCTCGGCCGATTCGGGTCGGACAACCCGGCGCGGGAACGCCGCACGGCGTTGGCCACTGCAACGACCGCTTCTTCCTGACCGATCACCCGTTTGTGCAACAGGCTCTCCATCTTCATCAGCTTGTCGCGCTCGCCTTCGAGCATCTTCGACACCGGGATGCCTGTCCACTTCGACACGACTTCGGCAATCTCTTCTTCAGTCACCTTGCTGCGCAGCAACTGGTTTTCGCTCTTGCCGTGCTGGTCGACCATTTGCAGGCTGCGTTCCAGATCCGGGATCACCCCGTATTGCAACTCGGCCATGCGATTCAGGTCGCCTTTACGGCGCGCGGCTTCCAGTTCCTGGCGCGACTGTTCGATCTTCTGCTGAATCTGCGCAGAACCCTGCACCTCGGCTTTCTCCGAGTTCCAGATTTCCTCCAGATCGGAATACTCACGTTCGTGACGCTCGATTTCTTCCTGGAGTTTTTCCAGGCGTTTCTTCGCTGCGTCGTCGCTTTCTTTCTTCAGCGCCTGGGATTCCACTTTCAACTGAATCAGGCGCCGCTCCAGACGATCGAGTACTTCCGGTTTGGAGTCGATCTCCATGCGGATACGGCTGGCAGCCTCGTCGATCAGGTCGATGGCCTTGTCCGGCAGCTGTCGATCCGTGATGTAGCGATGGCTGAGCTTGGCCGCAGCGATGATCGCGCCGTCGGTGATCGCCACCTTGTGGTGTACCTCGTAACGTTCCTTGAGGCCACGCAGAATGGCGATGGTGTCTTCTTCGCTCGGCTCGTCCACCAGGACTTTCTGGAAACGCCGCTCGAGCGCCGCGTCCTTCTCTATATATTGGCGATACTCGTTGAGCGTGGTCGCGCCGACGCAGTGCAACTCGCCGCGAGCCAGCGCAGGCTTGAGCATGTTGCCGGCGTCCATCGAGCCTTCGCCCTTACCAGCGCCGACCATGGTGTGCAGTTCGTCGATGAACAGAATGATCTGCCCTTCCTGCTTCGACAGTTCGTTGAGCAACGATTTCAGGCGCTCTTCGAACTCACCGCGATACTTGGCGCCGGCAATCAGCGCGCCCATGTCCAGCGACAGCAGACGCTTGCCTTTAAGGCCGTCCGGCACTTCGCCATTGATGATGCGCTGCGCCAGCCCCTCGGCGATCGCGGTTTTACCCACGCCAGGTTCACCGATCAGCACCGGGTTGTTCTTGGTGCGGCGTTGCAGAACCTGAATGGTGCGACGGATTTCGTCGTCGCGGCCGATCACCGGATCAAGCTTGCCTTCTTCGGCGCGTTTGGTCAGGTCGACTGTGTACTTGTCCAGCGCTTGCCGCGACTCTTCGTGGTTGGCGTCATTTACCGCTTCGCCACCACGTAGGTTGTTGATCGCGTTTTCCAGGGCTTTCTTGCTCACGCCTTGGCCGAGCAGCAACTTGCCGAGCTTGCTGTTCTCGTCCATCGCGGCGAGCAGCACCAGTTCGCTGGAAATGAACTGGTCGCCCTTCTGCTGAGCCAGACGGTCAGCCTGATTGAGCAGGCGCGCCAGATCCTGCGACATGTTGACGTCGCCGGTCGGGTTCTGGATTTTCGGTAGTTGATCGAGCTCTTTGGTCAGCTCTTTACGCAAGCTGTTGACGTCGAAGCCTACTTGCATCAGCAACGGCTTGATCGAACCGCCCTGCTGTTCAAGCATGGCCTGCATCAAGTGCGCCGGCTCGATGGCCGGATGATCGTGGCCAACCGCCAACGACTGGGCGTCGGACAGGGCCAACTGTAATTTGCTGGTTAAACGGTCAATACGCATGGGTCACCTTCCTTTTGAGCAGGCCGGACCTAAGAAACCATCCTGAATAAAGAAACCTGCCAGATACCACTGTAGATGCGGTCGATTCTGGGAGATTCAAGCGTCGGAGAGTTGATGCAGATCAGAGAGTTTAGCGGGTGAGCCAAACAAGAGAGGCGAAACGACCGGTCCGCGACGCACGGCGATAGGAGAAGAAGCGCGGATCGGTCACGGTGCAGAAACCGCCACCATAAACAGCCGTGACACCCCGTTCAGCCAGACGCAGGCGCGCCAGCAGATAGATATCAGCCATGAACTTGCCGGCATTGTTGCTCGGTACGAACGCTTCTGCTGCTTCAGGCAGTTGATTGATGAAGACTTCCCGTACTTCCGGACCGACTTCAAAGGCTTTGGGGCCAATGGCCGGGCCGAGCCAGACCAGTACCTCGTCAGCAGGAACATCGAGGCTGTCGTGAGTTGCCTCAAGCACGCCCGCCGCCAGACCACGCCAACCGGCATGAGCGGCCGCGACACGCGTGCCGGCACGATCGCAGAACAATGCCGGCAAACAGTCTGCCGTCATCGACGCGCAGGCAATACCCGGCGTTGCCGTCCAACTGGCATCTGCAGTCGCAACGATGCCCGGATCAGCATGCGCAACGGTGATCCCGTGCACTTGCTGCAACCAGGCAGGCTGTATGGAGAAGTGTTCGGTCAGACGCCGACGGTTCTCGGCAACGTCCTGCGGACGATCATCGACATGATCGCCCAGATTCAGGCTGTCGAACGGCGCCTCGCTGACACCACCCTCGCGGGTGGTGACACAGGCCCTGACGCTGGCCGGCGCAGGCCAGTCCGGCGTCAGCCAGTTCATCCGACGAAGGCCTCGCGATCCTGCTTGAGCAGGGTCAGCAGCCAGACGAAATCTTCCGGCAGCGGCGATTCCCAGCTCATGCGCTCACCGCTCGTCGGGTGATCGAGTTCAAGGAAACGCGCGTGCAGCGCCTGACGCGGGAAGTGCTTGAGCGATTCCACCATGGTCGGGTTGGCCGCAGGCGGAATGCGGAAACGCCCGCCATACGCCGGATCGCCGACCAATGGGAAGTTGATGTGCGCCATGTGCACGCGGATCTGGTGGGTCCGACCGGTTTCCAGTTTCACCCGCACGTGGGTGTGCGAACGGAAACGCTCGAGCACGCGGTAATGGCTGACGGCAGGCTTGCCGCCTTCCATCACTGCCATGCGCTGGCGTTGCTGGCCGTGACGACCGATCGGCGCATTGATCTTGCCGCCGGCGGTGACCACGCCGATCACGATGCACTCGTAGATACGGCTGACGCTGCGGCTCTGCAATTGTGCGACCAGCTTGGTCTGCGCCTGAATGGTCTTGGCCACCACCATCAGACCGGTGGTGTCCTTGTCCAGACGATGCACGATACCGGCGCGCGGGACATTGATGATGTCCGGCACATGGTGCAACAAAGCGTTGAGCAGGGTGCCATCGGCGTGACCGGCGGCCGGGTGCACCACCAGGCCCGCAGGCTTGTTGATCACCAGGATGTCGTCGTCTTCATAGACGATGTCGAGCTCGATGTCCTGGGCGATCCACTCGCCCTGGGCTTCCTGCTCGGCAGTCAGCTCAAGGACGGCACCGCCATGCACAATGTCGCGCGGGCGGATCACCGCCCCGTCCACAGTCAGGCGACCTTCTTTGATCCAGGCGGAAAGGCGCGAGCGTGAGTGCTCAGCGAAGAGTTGGGCGGCGACTTGATCGAGGCGTTGGCCGCCCAATTCGGACGGCACCTCTGCGCGAAGTTCAATTTTATCGGACATGCTCGGACTGGGCGTCGGCACAGCCTTTGGTTTCGGCTGCGCGCTTGTGGTTAAATACGGCGTCTTTTGCCCCGAGGCTTTTCAACGGGGCGCTCATCATAACAGGACGGCCCCGCCCAAGACAGCGGCCGTCATAGGGACGCAAGCCGCCATGCAAGTGAAACACCTGCTGCTGATCGCCATCCTCGCATTGACCGCTGCTTGCTCATCGAAGGAAGTCGTAGACGAAAACCTCAGCGAAGCCGAGCTGTATCAGCAGGCTCAGACTGACCTGGACAACAACAGCTACACCAGCGCCACAGCCAAGCTGAAGGCTCTGGAGTCGCGTTATCCGTTCGGTCGCTACGCCGATCAGGCTCAGCTGGAGTTGATCTACGCCAACTACAAGAACGCCGAGCCGGAAGCTGCAAAGTCTGCCGCCGAGCGTTTCATTCGTTTGCATCCGCAGCATCCGAACGTGGATTACGCGTACTACCTCAAGGGTCTGACTTCGTTCGACCAGGACGTCGGCCTGCTGGCGCGCTTCCTGCCGCTTGACATGACCAAGCGTGACCCGGGCGCCGCCCGCGACTCGTACAACGAGTTCGCGCAGCTGACCAGCCGCTACCCGAACAGCCGCTACGCGCCGGACGCCAAGCAGCGCATGATCTATCTGCGCAACCTGTTGGCCGCCTACGAAATCCACGTCGCTGACTACTACCTGACCCGTCAGGCTTATGTAGCCGCTGCCAACCGTGGCAAGTACGTCGTGGAGAACTTCCAGGAAACCCCATCGGTCGGCGACGGCCTGGCGGTGATGACTGAAGCCTACCAGCGTCTGCACCTCGACGATCTGGCGGCCACCAGCCTGGAAACCCTGAAGCTCAACTACCCGGACCACCCGAGCCTGGAGGATGGCCAGTTCGTGCCACGCGTAGCCGAAGCTGACAACCGTTCGTTCCTGAGCAAGGCGACTCTGGGCCTGATCGAATCGCGTCCACCGCTGCCGCCGGGCGAAACCCGCGCCAACCAGGACGTGCAGAAGCAGTTCCAGGACGCGAAAGATGCGATCCCGAACGAGCTCAAGCCTAAAGACGAAAACGGCGACGTGATCGAAGAGCCAGAGCCGGAATCCAGCGACACCGACCGCTCGTGGTTCAGCTACATGACCTTCGGCGTGTTCGACTGATCACACCGGCTATGTGAAAAGGGAGATCTGCGGATCTCCCTTTTTTATTGCCGCGCTTTAATAGGCTGTGCGCTGATCGGGTCCTTGGCTAAACTGCCGGATCATCAGTCGAAAAGCCGCTCATCATGCTTCGTTTATTGTTCTGGATTGCCCTGATCTTCGCCGCCATCTGGCTCTGGCGCAAATTCAAGGCCCCCGCCTCGTCCACCCGATCGCCGCGCGAACAGGACGCGCCGCCGATGGTGCGTTGCGCCCACTGCGGGGTGCACCTGCCGCGCGACCGCGCGCTGGGCAACCAGCAACTGTGGTATTGCAGCCAGGCTCATCTCGAGCAAGGCCCGGGCGCCAGTGGTCGCTGAGGCCGTCAACGCCGACCAGAAACAGGCGCAGCGTCTGCTGCGCCTTTATCACCTGTACCGTTTAAGTGTCGGCATCACTCTGGTGTTGCTGATCTCCAGCAACATGGACAACCGCCTGCTGACGTCGGCCAACGACGATCTGCTGCGCGGTGGCAGCTGGCTGTACCTGATCATCAATATGCTGCTGGTGGTGTTCCTTGAAAACACCCGGCGCCCGGCGCAGTTGTTCACCCTGGCGCTTGTCGATGTGCTGCTGTTGTGCGGCCTGTTCTACGCGGCCGGCGGCGTGGCCAGTGCGCTGGGCAATTTGCTGGTGGTCTCGGTGGCGATCAGCAACACCCTGCTGCGCCGACGCATCGGCCTGCTGATTGCCGCCATTGCGGCGATCGGCATTGTCGGCCTGAGTTTTCTGCTGGGACTCAGCCGCCCCTTGAGCGCCAACGCGTACCTGCAAGCCGGCACCCTCGGCGCGCTGTGCTTCGCCGCCTCACTGCTGGTGCAAGGGCTGATTCGTCGCCTCGAAGTCAGCGAGAACCTGGCCGAACAACGCGCCAGCGAAGTGGTCAGCCTAGAGGCGTTGAACGCGTTGATCCTACAACGCATGCGCACGGGGATTCTGGTGCTCGACGAACAACGCCGGGTGCAACTGGCCAATCACAGTGCGCAGAGTCTGCTCGGCCATAGTCACCTGCAAGGTCATTTGATCGACGAATATTCGCCAGCACTCGTCGAGCGCCTGCAACTGTGGCGCAACAACCCGACCTTGCGCCCGCAGAGCCTGAAAATCCCCGGCAATGGCCTTGAGCTGCAACCCAGCTTCATCGCTCTCGAGCAGAGTCCGAACCAGCAGACACTGGTGTTTCTCGAAGACCTGGCGCAAATCACCCAACAAGCCCAGCAACTCAAGCTCGCTGCGCTCGGGCGTTTGACCGCCGGCATCTCCCATGAAATTCGCAATCCACTGGGCGCGATCAGTCATGCCGCGCAGCTGTTGGCCGAGTCCGAGGAACTCGATAGCGCAGATCGACGTCTGACGCAGATTATTCAAGACCACTCCCAGCGCATGAACCGAGTCATCGAAAACGTCCTGCAACTGTCCCGCCGCCAGCAAAGCGCGCCGCAACGGCTGGACCTCAAGCCGTGGCTGGAAGACTTCGTCGGCGAAACCCGCGAGCAGGCCACCGAACGCCAGCACATTCATCTGCGAATCAATTCCGGCGATTTCACCACACTGATGGACCCCAACCAGCTGCGGCAGATTCTCGACAATCTGATCCGCAACGCCTGGCGTCACAGTGCCCAACTGCACGAGCAGGCCGACGTCTGGCTGGCACTGTTCGTCGACCCCGACAGCCAATTGGCAGTGCTCGAAGTGCAGGACAACGGCCCCGGCGTGTCGGCCGATGAACAGGCGCATCTGTTTGAGCCGTTCTTCACTACGAGCAGTCAGGGCACCGGTCTTGGCCTTTATCTGTCCCGTGAGCTGTGCGAAAGCAACCAGGCACGCCTAGACTTCAAATCACGCCAAGGCGGCGGCTGCTTTTGCATCACTTTTGCTCACGGACGGAAACAAAGTTGAATACAAGCCCACGGCAAAAAATTCTAATCGTCGACGACGAACCGGATATCCGCGAGCTCCTGGAAATCACCCTGGGACGGATGAAACTCGAGACCTTCAGCGCACGCAATCTGGGCGAGGCTCAGGCGCTGTTGCAGCGCGAGCACTTTGACCTGTGCCTGACCGACATGCGCCTGCCCGACGGCACCGGGCTGGAGCTGGTGCAACACATTCAGCAACGCGATCCAAACCTGCCAGTGGCGATGATCACTGCGTACGGAAGCCTGGAAACGGCCATCAATGCATTGAAGGCCGGGGCGTTCGATTTCCTCACCAAACCGGTGGAGCTGCCGCGCCTGCGTGAACTGGTCAGCTCGGCGCTGCGCCTGCCGACAGCGGGCGGCTTGAGCACGGCAATCGAGCGACGCTTGCTGGGCGATTCGCCGCCGATGGCCAATCTGCGCAAGCAGATCGACAAGCTCGCACGCAGTCAGGCGCCGGTGTACATCAGTGGTGAATCCGGCAGCGGCAAAGAACTGGTCGCGCGTCTGATTCACGAACAAGGCCCGCGCGCCAGCCAGCCGTTTGTGCCGGTGAACTGCGGGGCAATTCCGTCGGAACTGATGGAAAGCGAATTTTTCGGCCACCGCAAAGGCAGCTTCACCGGTGCCGTCGAAGACAAGCCGGGGCTATTCCAGGCGGCCCATGGCGGCACTCTGTTTCTCGATGAAGTCGCCGACCTGCCGCTGTCGATGCAGGTAAAACTGCTGCGGGCGATTCAGGAAAAAGCCGTGCGCAGCGTCGGCGGCCAGCAAGAAACGGTGGTCGACGTACGCATCCTTTGCGCCACGCACAAAGACCTTGAAGCCGAAGTTTCGGCCGAACGCTTCCGCCAGGATCTGTATTACCGGCTCAACGTCATCGAACTGCGCGTGCCGTCCCTGCGCGAACGCCGCGACGACATCGAGGCGCTTGCCATGCACGTACTCAAGCGCCTGGCCAAAGACACCGGACAACCCGAAGCGCGCCTGCACCCGCAAGCGCTGGAGGCGCTGAAGAACTATCGCTTTCCCGGCAACGTGCGCGAACTGGAGAATGTTCTCGAACGCGCGCACACCTTGTGTGAAAACCGCACGATCGAAGCGCAGGATCTGCGTTTGAGCGAAGGCAATTGCACGGCGGATGGCGCGATGGCCGATCTGACGCAGGTCGACAATCTTGAGGATTATCTGGAGAGCGTCGAGAGGAAGCTGATTTTGCAGGCGCTGGAGGAAACCCGCTGGAACCGCACGGCGGCGGCGCAGCGGTTGAGTCTGTCGTTCAGGTCGATGCGTTATCGGCTGAAGAAATTGGGACTGGATTGAAGGCCCCTTCGCGAGCAGGCTCGCTCCCACATTTGGAATGAGTATTCCTGTGGGAGCGAGCCTGCTCGCGAAGGCGGTCTACCAGCCTCTGACTAAATCCGGCCCTCAGGCGCATACGGCGCCGGATCAATAATCGGCGCCCGCCCCAGCATCACGTCAGCAAACAACTGACACGACGCCGGCGCCAACACCAGCCCGTTGCGGTAATGCCCGCAGTTCAGCCACAACCCCTCGAACCCCGGCACCCGGCCAATAAAGGGAACCCCTTCCGGCGACCCCGGCCGCAGCCCGGCCCAGTGCCCGACCACTTCGGCGTCCGCCAGCGCCGGCAACAATTCGATCGCCGAGGCCTTGAGGCTTTGCAGCGCTAAATCGGTCGGGGTCTTGTCGTAACCTTCGTGCTCCAGCGTGCTGCCGATCAGAATGTGACCGTCGCGACGCGGGATCGCATAACGTCCCTTGGCCAGCACCATGCTCGGCAGGAAATCAGCCGCGCACTTGTAGAGAATCATCTGGCCTTTGACCGGTTCGACCGGCAGCGTCAGGTTCAGCGTCTTGAGCAGATCGCCGCTCCACGCCCCCGCCGTCAGCACAAACTCGTCGCCGCTCATCACCCCAGTGGAGGTTTGCACGCCAACCACGCGCTCGTCCTCG
Organism: Pseudomonas sp. 1L-E-NC-VB-C3; assembly: GCF_057291535.1. NCBI lineage: Bacteria > Pseudomonadati > Pseudomonadota > Gammaproteobacteria > Pseudomonadales > Pseudomonadaceae > Pseudomonas > Pseudomonas sp. 1L-E-NC-VB-C3. Next base: position 62,977 of record NZ_JBXAWD010000008.1, read on the forward strand.
CGGACGAAACCACTGACTTCGCATTGCTCGTGAATCGTCACGTTCGGCAGCGCCAGCAGCGCGGCTTTCAGCGATTTGACCAGCCGTGGATTGCGCACGTTGGCGACATCGGCCATGTAGATCGCTCGGCTGAAACCGCTGCCGAGCACCGGCACCGCGTCATGTGCCGCCGAGATATCCACAGCCCGCAGCGGCCGATTTTCCCGCGCGGCCCAGGCCATGGCTGCGGCTTCATCGTCCAGATCCAACCAATACAGACCAGTGGTGTGCACTTCAGGATCAACCCCAGTGTCAGCAAACAAGCGCTCGCCGAGCTGTGGATAAAAATCCTGCGACCAATGCGCCAGCGCGGTGACTGCCGGACTGTAGCGCCACGGGTATAACGGCGAGACGATGCCGCCGCCAGCCCAGGACGATTCCTGGCCGACATTCGAGCGATCCAGCAGCACCACGCTGCGCACTTCGGAGGCGAGATTGTAGGCAGTGAGCAGGCCAATCACCCCGCCGCCGACAATCACCACTTGCTGTTGCCTGGTCATGTTTGATCCAACCGTAAAAAAGACAGTGGGCGCAAAAGGCGCCCGAAAAAGAATGCGTCAGCGGCCCCAGCAATCCTTGGCGGTCACTCCGGTGGTCGCGCTGTTCATGCTTCGCACGCCGGTGTTGGTCAGGGTGAAATCCCCGCACTTGTCGGTGGCCATGGCCGAGCCGGTTTTACGAATCGCGGTGAGCACAAAGGTCTGGTCGGTCAGCGTCGGGGTGATGGTGTAGAAATCATTGCCCGTGCTCAGTCCGGTGACGCCGGTGTAGACATTGTTGCGGGTGTAGAAGCGTTCGAGGGTCTGCGCCTGCTCCGAGAGCAGCGAGACCACTTCGGCGCGACGGCCCTTCTTCACGTATTCGTTATAGCTGGGGATACTGATGGTGAGGATGATCCCGATAATCGCGATGACGATCATGATCTCGATCAGGGTAAAACCTCGGCTGGTTCTGCGCATGCCTCAAATTCTCGCTTACTGGATTTGTCGCCACATGATACGACGGCTGCCGCCGCCACCCTTTTCCACAATGACCGTGACCGCGCCGCTGGTGTCAGTCGTGCCCTTGCGCTCGCCGTTAGCGGAGATGAAGTTCAGGGTCGGAATGCCGCCGGTAAAAATCACGCCGCTGGATATCGTATCGTTGCTGTCGACCAAACGGTCGCCGGTGGTGTCGATCACGGCGTAGTTGAGCATCTTACCGTTGAACGCATCGAGTTCGACCAACCTGCCCGTACCAAAACTCGAACAAGGGTCGGTGGTATCGACGCTGGCAGTGGTGAAAACAACTCGCCCCAATACAATACTGGCCTGATTGATCACGCGTTCACCGGTCAGCACGTTGTTATACACCAGCGGCAGATACCAGCCTTTCTCTGCCGGATACGTCGTTTCATTCTGGCTGGTGGTCAGAAACTGCCCGGAACTGCCGGAGAACGAGCCGGTAATCGCCTGTGCCTGCAAGCTGCTAACGGTGATTTGCCCTGAGCCTCCTTCCGCATCCCAGATCGAATAGAACGCCTGCAGATCCTTGTTGGTCTTGTCGGCAGTCTCGTTGAACTTGCCGGTGCCAAAGAACACTTGCTTGCCGCCCTGCGGATTATCCGCCAGCAGCGGTTGCGCGGTGATCGGCTGCGTTGCCCCGCCCGGGGCGGTGAACAATGGCTTGCCGGCAAACGCCACGCCCCAGCTTTCTGCCCCGGGTGCGCTCAAGTCGAATTTCCACATACGCCCCTTCAGGTCACCAGCGTAGGCAGCCTGCACTACGTTCGAGGAATTGACCCTGAGTTTTACCGAAGACAGACCGTTAGTGGTTTCCGTGCTGTCGATGACGATTTTCCTGATCAGCGAACCATCCAGCGCATCCAGCACATACAACGCTGCAACCCCCGAATTGCTGCCGTAACCATTGGCGATGAATGTCGCCCAGCGACCATTGGCCAAGCGTGCGACTTCCGGACGGGCGTAGGCGTAACCCAGATCATTGAAAGCATTCGACGCATTGGCCGTAGCCGGCGCACTGACTTCCCACAGTGCCTTGATCACGTTGCCTGCCGAGGCATCGAACAGTTGCAGCCCATAGAAGGTTTTGCCGCCGGCCCCCGTTCCGCCAATGGCCAGGGTTTTCCAGGTGGTACCGGCCTGCGCATCGAACACGCCGACCTGACCATCCACCAGAAATTTGTGGCTGACGCCGTTGATGTAGTTGGTGTCCGCGATCAGTCGCAGGGAAGGCAGCACGCTGGAGGGCATATAGGCATAACGGCGGGTGCCATTCGCCGAATTGATCACGTTGACGAAACCGTCGTTGGCGTTCACCACCAGACTGGTGTTCATGTTCGCAGCCTTGGTCGTCAGGTAGTTGGTGTAACTGCTGTCACCCGTCAGATCGGATGCGGTCTTGTCCGAAGGCGACGCGAGCACCAGCGGCGAATTGATGATGTCGCCCAGCAGCGCAGTGCGCACTTTGAGCCCGGCCCTGTTGGTCCCTTTGCTCCACTCCACCAGATCATTACCGTTGATTCCGGCGGGCAACCCCTGATTCAGCGTAGTCTGCTGCGCCGGGGAAAAGTTGAGGAGTGCCAGGGCAATAGGCGTGTTGCTCAAGGTGTTCCATGACTGGAAAGTCGGCGCTGTGGCAGAGGGCACGATGGTGGTGTCGGTCGACCATTGCGCCGCCGAGGTATTTACCGTGCCGGTCGAGGTAAAGCCGAACGACCTGATCGTGCCCCGCCAATCCTTGGGATCGTAAGTGGTCTGGTAAAAACTGCTGCCACTGCTCAAGGTGCTGCTGCTGGCGACGCCGGCACCACCGGAGCCGGCCTTGGAAGTGATATCGCTCAATGCCGACGATAACGCCGCATTGAGCCCGGAGCTGTCGGTCGCCTGGTAGTACCTGCCCTGCCCGTAACTGGCGGCGTCGGACAACATGTCGTTATCCGCCGCGAAACCCACGGTGTAGGTGTTCATGTTCTGCCGGGGAAAATCCACCGCGTTCCAGCTCTTGCCTGCTGCGTCAGTACCGGTCGAACGCATGTCGATGTCGAAGGCGAATTTGGCGATGTCATCCAGATAAAGCGTGTCGCCTTCACCGTCACCGTTGAGGTTGTCGCCATCGTTATTCACGCCATCCCAGTTCGGTAGCCGGCTGCCTCCCAGCGGATCGTTGGTCGGGAAGGTACGGTCATAGGTTGGCAAGCCATCGGTAATCACCACGCCGTAGTTTTTCTGGCAGCGGTATTGAATCGGACTGGTATAGCTCGCCGGTGTGCCGTTGTAGTAAGGCGCCAAGCCACGCATGTAGCGCGTGACTTCGTAGTAGCTCTCGGCCAACGGAGTGTTGGCCACGGCGTTCAAGCCGTTGATCGATGAAATCAGCGCGTTGTAGTTGGTGTCTGCCTGGGCCTGGGTGACGCTGCCCGCGACGGGTGACAAATCGGTGATCGAGCGGGCGATGAAACCGCCGTTGCCCGGGTTGCTGCTGGTCGCCGGATTGAATGTCGACAGGCCCATGCGCAAAGTGCGGTTGCTGCTCACCAGTGCGGTGGAAACGTTGCGCGCCACGTTCATCCGGTAATCGTTGGGAATCGCCCCCGTAGTGAAGTCGCGGGTGCCGGTGCTGTTGGCGAGGCTGACTATGTAGGAAATGTAATCGGCGGAATACCGAGTGCTCTCGTTGCCTACCGGGTCGGGGAGCTTGAGGCACAACGGCGCCACGCTGTTGTTGTAGAACGCATAGGCGCCTCCCGAGCACCCGGAAGTCGGCAGGCTCGATAGAAACACTGTGTCGCCAGTAATCTGCGGCGCATTGAGTGCAGAGCACAAGCCGAGGAAGGCATTGCACTGCCGGGCGGGAGTGCGGTTGACGTTCGGGTCGAATCCGGCGGCGTAGATGATGCTGTTCATACTCCCCGAGTCATCGATCAGCAGCATCACGTTGGGCGCCACCGCAGCCGCGCTCAGCAATGGCGAATCGGAAGGCGTGAAAGCCCAGGCCGGTGCCGCCAGGTAGCAACTCAGCAGCATGCCGATCAGCAGCGACAGGCCGCGCTCAATACTTCGCATAGACACTCTCCACCACGCTACGCGAATTGCCGGCGATGCCGACCGCAGTGACTCGATACAACGTCGCCGAAGTGTTACTCGGCACGTTCACCGCCGTCAGGGTCGTGCCGATGTTCTGCACGCCATAAAAGCCATTACCGGCGGCGATCCAGGTCACCCCGGAGGTCGAATTGAAGCCGGCCGAGCTGACCACTGACGACTCCGCCGGCGGCAGACATTGGGTCGTGCCGCTGCACACCGCCAACGAGTAACTGTCCAGCTGCACCGCACTTTCGCCGATACGCAACGCCGCTTCCGCAGCCTGAAACGATTGATTGCGCAGGCTTACGCTGCCGGCCATTTTCTCTTGCAGGTTGGCGCTCTGCATCGAGGACAAACCGATCAATGTGAGCAACAGCAGAAACACCAGGCTCACCAACAGGACCATGCCGCGCTGGGCCTGACGTTGTTGCAAGGAAATCCTCATCGCCGCCCCCTCATGGCAAGCGGTTGCGCAATGCCGCAACCACGTTGAAGGTTTGATTGCGCACCCGATTGTTCGGGTCGGTGAGGGTCAGGCTCAGGCGCACGCTGCGGATGCGCGCCGGATCGCCGGGGTTGCTGCTGTACGTTGAAGCTGCGACGTCGGTCGCGGAGCTGGCCAGACCGAATGTGACGTTGAAGGCGCTGACGTTGTTCACCAGCACTTGCTGCGCCGGATTGCCGCTGCCAGTGCCCATGAGGATCTGGTTATTGCTGAAGCTGTAGATCAGGCGCCGGATCGGGAACGCGATCTGCCCCGTGGTCGGGCTGCGCAATCCGCTGTAGGCGACCGCGCTGTTGCGACAATCGGAAATCACCGTCCAGGTCGGCGTTCCCCCGCCGCTGCCGACATCGGCGGTGACCATGGTCAGCTTGAGACTGGCGTTATCCCAGTTGATCGGGATGAGTTGCGCGGTGTTGAAATCCCCTGCAGAACTGGAGTCGACGATGGTGCCGAGGCAGCCGAACATGCCGACCATACGGATTTCCTGAATCATTTTGCTGAGAACGAAGCGCGCATCTTCCTGCATCGCTGCGGCGCTGTTCTGACTGACGTAAGTGTTTTTTGCGGCGATGAAAATCTGTACCACGCCGAGCACGACGATCAGCCCCAAAGCCAGGGCAATCAGCAGCTCAATCAGGCCGAAACCACGGCTGGCGTACTTCATGGTGTGGCCACCGGATCGACCGCCGCCCGGCTGCTCAGCACGAAACTGCGCTGTGCACTGGCAGCGTTCGCCGCGCGCGCATCGCTCCAGGTAATGGTGATGGTGTAGACCCGCTGATTGAGGGTGATGCTGCCCGTCGCGGTCGGGCCGCCGAAGTTGGCGATGTTGGTGGTGAAATCGTAGAGATCCTGATCCCGCGCATTACTCAGATTGCCCGAGGTCGGTGGCGTGACGGTGTAGTTGGCGCCGGAATTGGCGCGGATGCGATCCATCATGTCATAGGCGATGAAACTGGCCTGACTGGTCATCCGCGAACTGTCGGTGTACTTCAGCGCATTGAGCTGCACCGCCGCTGCGCCCAACAGCCCGACGGTAAGAATCAGCAACGCGACCAGCACTTCGATCAGCGTCATGCCCTCCTGTGCGTTTTTGCTCCCTGCCCTCATCCGCAATTTCCACCCAATTGAATGCGTCCGTTCAAACACACGTTCAGCGTCCTGCTTTGCGTGCCCAGCGTGTAACCGATGACCACCGCCGTCGACGGTGCCGCCAGACCGCCGAGATTGTTGAAATCCAGTGCGGTCACTCCTGAGGGTAGCGTCAGAGTCGCGCCACTGCTCATTGCTGGAACAACCCGCAACACATTGGCCGGATTGCCAGTACTGTCGTAGACCGCCAGCTCACCGGTCCAGACACTGCCGCCAGCGGTCGGACGCAGACGTGTCGTGACGCCGCGGTTGATTGCCTCGAGGCGAGCGAAATTGATTGCCCGCTGCAAGTCGCCGACTTCGGTATCCGCCTTGCTGCTCTGGATCGTACGGGTAAAGGCCGGCACCGCCAGCGTGATCAGTATCAGGAACACCGCAATGGCGACCAGCAACTCGACCAGCGTGAAACCTTTTGTACGAAGATCCATCGGTGCCCTCCGTTGCCGTCGGCTATACCTGCTTTTACACGCTAGAACATTCGCTCGGCACGCGCCGACTGATTTGCCCTGCGCGGCGCACGGATTGCGCTGCTCATACCATTCCACGGAGGGATTTTTCATGCCGCAACACGGTTTCAGCCTGATTGAACTGCTTATGGGACTGGCGATTGGCGCAATTGTTCTGCTGCTGGTCAGCCCGGTGTTCGCCGCGCTCAAGCAAGCGACTCAGCGCGACCACGCAGCGCAGTCGCTGCTCGAGGGCATCCGCCACGCTCGCACCCTGGCTATGACCCACAATCAAAGTGTGGTGATCCATGGCATTGACGGCGACTGGAGTCAGGGTTGGCGAATCATTCTGGATCTTAGCGGCAAGGGGCCGGAGGACAGCAGCAATCCGCTGCTGGTTGAACGCGCCAGTGAGGCGAAGGTGGCGATTGTCGGCAACTGGTGGGTGAGCCGCTACGTGCGGTTCAGTCATCTGGGACAGCCGCTGATGCCGGGACGGCGATTTCAGGCGGGGACAATACACGTCTGCTCGCCGCGCGAGCCGGTCAGCCAGCGGCAGATCGTGCTGGCGGCAACCGGTCGCGTGCGCCTGAACAGTCAGGAAACCGAGCAGGCGCTGTGCGACAAAGGCAGAAGCGTCAGATCGAACGGACGCGCAGCTCTTTCGGCATCGAGAACGTGATGTTCTCCTCACGGCCAGCCAGCTCGTCGGCACCAGTCGCGCCCCAGGCCTGCAATTGCTGGATCACGCCCCGGACCAGCACTTCCGGTGCGGAGGCGCCAGCGGTAATACCGATGCGCTCGACGCCGTCGAACCAGCTCTGTTGCAGGTCCTCGGCACCGTCGATCAGGTAGGCCGGAGTCGCCATGCGCTCAGCCAATTCGCGCAGGCGATTGGAGTTGGAGCTGTTCGGGCTGCCGACCACCAGTACCACGTCGCACTCGTCGGCCAGTTGCTTGACGGCGTCCTGGCGGTTTTGTGTGGCGTAGCAGATGTCGTCCTTGCGCGGGCCACCGATGGCCGGGAAGCGCGTGCGCAGGGCATCGATCACACGGCTGGTATCGTCCATCGACAAGGTTGTCTGAGTCACGAAAGCGAGTCTTTCCGGATCGCGCACTTGCAAAGCGGCCACGTCCTTTTCGTCTTCGACGAGGTAGATCGCGCCGCCATTGCTGGCGTCGTACTGGCCCATGGTGCCTTCGACTTCCGGGTGACCGGCGTGGCCGATCAGGATGCATTCACGACCGTCGCGGCTGTATTTGGCGACTTCGATGTGCACCTTGGTCACCAGCGGGCAGGTTGCATCGAAGACTTTCAGGCCACGACCTGCAGCTTCGTTGCGTACGGCTTGGGAAACACCGTGGGCGCTGAAGATGACGATCACGTCATCGGGCACCTGATCGAGCTCTTCGACGAAAATCGCGCCACGGCTGCGCAGGTCTTCGACGACGAACTTGTTGTGCACCACTTCATGACGCACATAGATCGGCGGCCCGAAGACTTCCAGGGCGCGGTTGACGATTTCGATCGCCCGGTCCACACCGGCGCAGAAGCCACGGGGGTTGGCGAGTTTGATTTGCATGCTGTGCCTCGTGTCTTGCGCGCGAAAACAATGGAAAACAGACTGTGGAGACCTGCTTGTTGTGGCGAGGGGAATCATCCCCGCTCGGCTGTGTAGCAGTCGCAGACCTTCAACGGACTTATCTCAGAATCCGTTGACTGGTCTGGGGGCGCTTCGCACCCCAGCGGGGATGAATCCCCTCGCCACAGAAGCTCACTCCTGCATTTTTAGATCGCTTTGACGGAAATGATTTCCACGTCAAAGGTCAGCGTCTTGCCGGCCAGCGGGTGGTTGAAGTCGACGGTCACTTGCGTGTCATCGAATTCCTTCACCACACCTGGCAATTCAGTATTGGCCGCATCGTTGAAGATCACCAGCAGACCCGGTGACAACTCCATGTCGTTGAACTGCGAACGCGGGATGGTCTGCACGTTCTGCGGGTTCGGCTGACCGAAAGCGTTTTCCGGCTCGACGGTCAGGGTGCGCTTGTCGCCGGCCTTGAAGCCGAACAGTGCGGCTTCGAAGCCCGGCAGCAGGTTGCCATCGCCGACCTTGAACGTCGCCGGGGCCTTGTCGAAGGTACTGTCGACGGTGTCACCGTTTTCCAGGCGCAAGGCAAAGTGCAGGGTGACTTCGGTGTTCTGGCCGATGCGTTGCTCAGTCGATAGCGGTTCAGTCATGAGCAGCCTCTTCGGTTTTCTTCGATTTGAACATGTCCAGTGCCAGCATGATCGCGCCAACGGTGATCGCGCTGTCGGCAATGTTGAACGCCGGGAAATACCAGCGGTTCTGCCAGTGCACCAGAATGAAGTCGATCACATGGCCCAGGGCAATGCGGTCATACAGGTTGCCCAGCGCGCCACCCAGCACCAGTGCCAGGGCGACGGCCAGCCAGGTTTCGTTGCGACCCAAACGCTTGAGCCAGACCACCAGCACGGCACTGACGACAATGGCGATCAGCGCAAACAGCCAGCGCTGCCAGCCCGAGCTGTCGGCGAGGAAGCTGAAAGCAGCGCCAGTGTTGTAGGCCAGCGTCCAGCTGAACAGATCGGGAATGATCACGATCTGCTGGAACATTTCGAGCCTGGCTTCGAAGTAGAACTTGCTGGCCTGGTCAATGACCAGGACCAGCAGGCTCAACCACAGCCAGCTCAGCCGTCCGAAACGGCCAATGGCATCAGGCATAGTGACGAACCTCGCCAGCACCGCTGATGTTGTCGACGCAACGACCGCAGATTTCCGGATGCTCCGGGTTCACGCCGACGTCTTCGCGGCAATGCCAGCACCGCGCGCATTTCGGGAACGCCGATTTGACGATCTTCAGTTTCAGACCGCTGACTTCGGTGGCCACTGCATCGGCCGGAGCCTGAACGAATGGCGCGACGCTGGCAGTCGAGGTGATCAGGACAAAGCGCAGCTCGTTGCTCAGCTTGGCCAGGTCGGCGCTCAGCGCCTCTTCGGCAAACAGCGTCACTTCGGCCTGCAGGTTGCCACCGACGGCTTTCGCCGCACGCTGGATTTCCATCTCTTTGTTGACCGCGACTTTCACTTCCATGATGCGATCCCAGTAGGCGCGACCCAGCTCGAAGCCTTCCGGCAGCTCGGTCAGGCCTTCGTACCAGGTGTTGAGCATGACCGACTCGTTACGCTCGCCCGGCAGGTATTGCCACAGCTCGTCGGCAGTGAAGGCGAGGATCGGCGCGATCCAGCGCACCAGCGCCTCGGAGATGTGGAACAGCGCGGTCTGGCACGAGCGACGGGCCTTGCTGTCGGCACCGGTGGTGTACTGGCGGTCCTTGATGATGTCGAGGTAGAAACCGCCCAGCTCCTGCACGCAGAAGTTGTGGATCTTCGAGTACACGTTCCAGAAACGGTATTCGCCGTAGTGCTCTTGCAACTCGCGTTGCAGCAACAGCGTACGATCCACCGCCCAGCGATCCAGCGCCAGCATGTCTTCGGCCGGCAGCAGGTCGGTGGCCGGGTTGAAACCGGTCAGGTTGGAAAGCAGGAAGCGCGCGGTGTTACGGATACGACGATAGGCATCGGCGCTGCGGGTCAGGATCTGATCCGACACAGCGATTTCGCCAGAGTAGTCGGTCGACGCGACCCAAAGACGCATGATGTCGGCGCCCAGCGTATCGTTGATCTTCTTCGGCTCAATCACGTTTTTCAGCGACTTGGACATCTTGCGGCCGGACTCGTCGACGGTGAAGCCATGCGTCAGCAGTTCGCGATACGGTGCGTGGTTGTCGATGGCGCAACCGGTCAGCAACGACGAGTGGAACCAGCCACGGTGCTGGTCGGAACCTTCCAGGTACAGGTCGGCACGCGGGCCGCTCTCGTGGCCCATCGGGTGCGAACCGCGCAGGACGTGCCAGTGCGTGGTGCCGGAGTCGAACCAGACGTCGAGGGTGTCGCTGATCTTGTCGTATTGCGGCGCTTCATCACCGAGCAGTTCGGCGGCGTCGAGTTTGAACCAGGCTTCGATGCCTTCGACTTCAACGCGTTTGGCGACTTCTTCCATCAGCTCGACGGTGCGTGGATGCAGCTCGCCGCTTTCCTTGTTGAGGAAGAACGGGATCGGCACGCCCCAGTTGCGCTGACGCGAGATGCACCAGTCCGGACGATTGGCGATCATCGAGTGCAGGCGCGCCTGGCCCCAGGCCGGAACGAACTTGGTGTCTTCGATGGCTTTGAGCGAGCGCACGCGCAGGGTGTCGCCGCTGGTTGGCTCCTTGTCCATGCCGATGAACCACTGCGCAGTAGCGCGGTAGATCAGCGGGGTCTTGTGGCGCCAGCAGTGCATGTAGCTGTGTTCGATGACGGTGGTGTGCATCAGCGCACCGACTTCGGTCAGTTTTTCGACGATGGCCGGGTTGGCCTTCCAGATGAACTGGCCGCCGAAGAATTCCAGCGACGGCACGTACACGCCGTTGCTCTGTACCGGGTTGAGGATGTCGTCGTTGACCATGCCGTATTTCTTGCAGGTCACGAAGTCGTCCACGCCATAGGCCGGGGCGGAGTGAACCACGCCGGTGCCTGCGCCCAGTTCGACGTAGTCAGCCAGGTACACCGGCGACAGACGATCGTAGAACGGGTGACGGAAGTTGATCAGCTCCAGCTCTTTACCGGTGGTGGTGGCGATGACCGAACCTTGCACGCCATAGCGCGCCAGGCAGGCTTCGACCAGCTCTTCAGCCAGCACCAGCAGCTTGTCGCCGATATCGACCAGGGCGTAGTTGAATTCCGGGTGCACGTTCAGCGCCTGGTTGGCCGGGATGGTCCACGGGGTGGTGGTCCAGATCACGATCGCAGCAGGTTTGCTCAGCGAGGCCAGACCGAAGGCCGCAGCCAGTTTGGCTTCGTCGGCGATCGGGAACGCAACGTCGATGGTCGAGGACTTCTTGTTCTCGTACTCGACTTCCGCTTCAGCCAGAGCCGAACCGCAATCGAAGCACCAGTTCACCGGCTTGAGGCCCTTGAAGACAAAACCACCCTTGACGATTTCGGCGAGGGCGCGGATTTCACCGGCCTCGTTCTTGAAATCCATGGTCTTGTACGGATTGGCGAAGTCGCCCAGCACGCCGAGACGGATGAACTCGGACTTCTGCCCTTCGATCTGCTCGGTGGCGTAGGCGCGGCACAGCTCGCGGGTCTTATCCGCGCCGAGGTTCTTGCCGTGGGTCACTTCCACCTTGTGCTCGATCGGCAAGCCGTGGCAATCCCAGCCCGGGACATACGGCGCGTCGAAACCCGACAGGGTTTTCGAGCGGATGATCATGTCCTTGAGAATCTTGTTCAGTGCGTGACCGATGTGGATCGTGCCGTTGGCGTACGGAGGGCCGTCGTGCAGGACGAACTTCGGACGATCCTTGCCAATCTCGCGCAACTTTCCGTACAGGCCAATACTGTCCCAGCGCTGCAGGATCTGCGGTTCGCGCTGTGGCAGGCCGGCCTTCATTGGGAAGGCGGTGTCCGGAAGGTTTAGCGTGGCTTTATAGTCGGTCATTTAAGGCTCTTCATTAGCGATGGGCGCTAGGTGCGGCTAGTGCACGGGCGGTGGCGACATCCGCATTGATCGCCGTTTTCAATGCCTCCAGAGAGGCGAAGCGCTGCTCTTCACGCAGCTTTTGGTGGAAAACCACCGTCAAACGCCGGTCATACAGATCGCCGGCAAAATCTAACAGATGGACCTCGAGGTGGGCTTTGCCATCTCCTTGCACCGTGGGGCGCACGCCGATATTGGCGACGCCGGGCCAGGTCTTGCCGTCGATGTCGACATTCACCAGATAGACCCCGGTGAACGGCACGCGACGACGCTTGAGTTGAATGTTGGCAGTGGGCGTGCCCAGTTGCCGGGCCAGTTTCTGCCCATGCAGCACGCGACCGGCGATGCGGTACGGACGGCCGAGCAAGCGTTCGGCCAAGGCAAAATCGGCCGCAGCCAAGGCGTTGCGCACCTGCGTGCTGCTGACGCGAATGCCGTCCAGCTCGACGGTTTGCGCCGCTTCGACGGTGAAACCGTGAACCTGCCCGGCCTGCATCAGAAAATCGAAATCGCCGAGGCGGTCGCAACCGAAACGGAAATCGTCACCGACCTCCAGATGCTGCACGCCAAGGCCATCGACCAGAATGGTATCGACGAATTCACTGGCGCTGAGCTTGCTCAGCCGCTGGTTGAAAGCCAGGCACAACACCCGGTCGACGCCTTCAGCGGCCAGCAATTGCAGCTTGTCGCGCAACCGCGCCAGACGTGCCGGTGCGGTGTCGGGGGCAAAGAACTCCCGTGGCTGCGGCTCGAAAATCACCACGCAGCTGGGTACGCCCAACTCAAGCGCACGCTCACGCAGCCGGGCCAGGATAGCCTGGTGACCACGGTGAACACCGTCAAAGTTGCCAATAGTGGCGACGCAGCCCCGATGCTGGGGGCGCAAGTTGTGGAGGCCTCGAACCAGCTGCATAACGCGCTTCTTGCTCATAAAGTGGTCGATTATAACCACACCCGACGGCCGACGACAGGCAACACCGTAACGCAAAGTGAACGAGCCGACAAAACCGCCGGCCCATGCCTGCTCATGAAGGCTGAAACCTCAGCTCAAGGCCTTGCGATTGAAGTCGCGCAGGCGGAAACCCAACAGCAACAACATACCGAAATAGGCCACCACGCCAGCAACCACCAGCGCGCCCAGGCGCAAGAAGCGCTCAAGCATATGGCCCTCATCCCAGGCGGGCATGAAATGCATGCCGGCCAGCAACACCGCCGACATCACGGTCACCGCAACGACCAGCTTGAAGCCGAATTTGCCCCAGCCCGGTTGCGGTTGATACATCTTTTGCTTGCGCAGTTGGTAGAACAGCAGCCCGGCGTTCAGGCAAGCACCGGCACTGATCGCCAAGGCAAGGCCGGCGTGGGCCAGCGGCCCGATCAGCGCCAGGTTGAACAACTGCGTGCAGACCAGCGTGAAAATTGCGATTTTCACCGGGGTGCGAATGTTCTGTTGCGCATAAAAGCCCGGCGCCAGCACTTTGATCACGATAATCCCGAGCAGGCCGACCGAATAGGCAATCAGTGCACGCTGGGTCATCTCGGCATCAAAGCCACTGAACTGACCGTACTGGAACAACGAAACAGTCAGCGGCTCGGCAAGAATCCCCAGTGCCAGCGCGCACGGCAACACCAGCACAAAGCACAGGCGCAGCCCCCAATCGAGGATCCGCGAGTATTCGTGGCGATCCTTGCTGGCGTAGGTCTTGGCCAGCGTTGGCAGAAGAATCGTGCCGAGCGCCACGCCCAATACGCCCGACGGCAATTCCATCAAGCGGTCGGCGTAATACATCCACGACACCGAACCTGCGACCAGAAACGAGGCGAAGATGGTGTTGATGATCAGCGAAATCTGACTGACCGACACGCCGAGAATCGCCGGCAGCATCTGCTTCATCACCCGCCACACGCCGCTGTCGCGCAGGTTCAGGCGTGGTAGCACGAGCATGCCGATCTTTTTCAGGTGCGGCAGCTGATACAGCAACTGCGCCAGACCACCTACCAGCACCGCCCAGCCGAGAGCCATGACCGGCGGATCGAAATACGGCGTGAGGAACAGCGAAAACACGATCATGCTGACGTTGAGCAGAGTCGGTACGAAGGCCGGCACCGAGAAGCGGTTCCAGGTATTCAGAATCGCGCCGGCCAGCGACGACAGCGAGATCAGCAATATATAAGGAAAGGTCACCCGCAACAGATCGGAGGTGAGCTGGAATTTTTCCGGGGTATCGGTAAAACCGGGCGCCGTGGCCCAGATCACCCAGGGGGCGGCGATCATGCCCAGTGCAGTCACAACCGCCAACACCAGCGTCAACAGGCCCGATACATAGGCAATGAAGGTGCGCGTCGCCTCTTCGCCATGCTGGCTTTTATATTCGGCCAGGATCGGCACGAACGCCTGGGAGAAAGCCCCTTCGGCAAAGATGCGCCGCAGCAGGTTGGGCAGTTTGAAAGCAATAAAGAAGGCATCCGTGGCCATCCCGGCGCCGAATGTCCGCGCGATCAGCGTGTCACGAACAAAACCCAGAATCCGGGAAAGCATCGTGATAGAGCTGACGGCGGCCAACGATTTGAGCAGATTCATTGAGAGAGTTTGTGCCTGTCGATAAACAGCAGGCGAACAATGCGCCTACTTGTGCGATACTCCGCGCCGCAACAGCACAGAGCCAAAGCTCGCGAGTTTACAGGTCAAGCGCCGGAAATAAATATCCCGCCTCTTTATACCTACCACTTAGCGGAACGATTCAAGTGCCCTTGACAAGACAAGTCTTCATCGGCATGATTCGCGGCCTATTTTGTTTGCTATTTCCTAAAAAGTCTTTCGAGGAGCTCGACGGTGGCCAACTCACCTTCCGCCAAAAAACGTGCAAAACAGGCTGAGAAGCGTCGCAGCCACAACGCCAGCCTGCGTTCCATGGTTCGTACCTACATCAAGAATGTAGTTAAGGCCATCGACGCAAAAGACGCTGAAAAAGCTCAAGCTGCATACGTTCTGGCTGTGCCAGTTATCGACCGTATGGCCGATAAAGGCATCATCCACAAGAACAAGGCTGCTCGTCATAAGAGCCGTCTGAATGGCCACGTCAAAGCGCTGAAAGAAGCCGCTTAATCGACGTAGTCATTAAAAAACCGACCTCAGGGTCGGTTTTTTATTGCCTGTGATTTAACAAGCTACAGGCAAAAAAACTGTGGGAGCGAGCCCGCTTGCGAATGCGATCTGCCAGTTGATATTTCTATCGACCGACATGACCTCTTCGCGAGCAGGCTCGCCCCCACAGTTCGGATTGGTGGCGCTTATTGCTGGACCGGCACCCACGGCAGGATCGGGATGGCCGTGACCGCATTCTGCGGACTACCCTCGATCAAGCGATCGCTGTAGACCAGATACACCAGCGTGTTGCGCTTCTTGTCGAGGAAACGCACCACCTGCATGGTCTTGAACACCAGCGAGGTGCGCTCCTTGAACACCTCGTCGCCGTCCTTCAACTCACCCTTGAACTTGATCGGCCCGACCTGACGACAGGCAATCGAGGCTTCGGCACGATCCTCGGCCAGACCCAGACCACCCTTCACTCCGCCGGTCTTGGCGCGAGACAGGTAGCAGGTCACGCCCTCGACTTTCGGATCGTCGAAGGCCTCGACCACGATCCGGTCATTCGGCCCGACAAACTTGAACACCGTCGACACCTGACCGATTTCCTCGGCCGAGACCAGCAATGGCATGGCCATCAGCAGGCCCAACAATCCTTTCGCTACACGCATCGAATTTTCCTTAGACCAGAATCAGGTTGTCACGGTGAACCAGTTCCGGCTCCGCCATGTAACCGAGCAAACCGACAATCGCATCCGACGACTGACCGATGATTTTTTGCGCTTCCAGAGCGCTGTAATTGGCCAGACCCCGAGCGATCTCCCGACCGTCCGGCGCCACACAGACGACCATCTCACCGCGACGGAAACTGCCCTGAACCAGTTTCACCCCCACCGGCAGCAGACTTTTGTTGCCCTTGGACAACGCCGACACCGCCCCCTCATCCAGCACGAGAGTGCCACGGGTTTGCAGATGACCGGCCAGCCACTGCTTGCGCGCCGCGAGCATGCCACGCTCCGGCGATAGCAGCGTGCCAATGCGCTCGCCCGCCTTCAGGCGATCGAGCACACGCTCAAGCCGCCCGCCGACGATGATGGTGTGCGCACCGGAACGCGCTGCCAGGCGTGCCGCACGCAACTTGGTCTGCATGCCGCCGCGCCCCAGCGCACCACCGGTACCGCCTGCAACCGCATCGAGCGTCGGATCATCGGCGCGCGCTTCATAAATCAGCTGCGCATCGGGATTGTTGCGCGGATCAGCGTCGAACATGCCGTCGCGATCAGTGAGGATCACCAGCAGATCGGCCTCGACCAGATTGGCCACCAGCGCCGCCAGCGTGTCGTTGTCGCCGAAACGGATTTCATCGGTGACCACAGTGTCGTTTTCGTTGATCACCGGAATGACTTTCAGCTCGACCAGTGCACGCAAGGTGCTTCGGGCATTGAGGTAGCGCTTGCGGTCGGACAGGTCGTCGTGGGTCAGGAGAATCTGTGCAGTGTGCCGGCCATGCTCGGCGAAGCTCGACTCCCACGCCTGCACCAACCCCATCTGACCGATTGCAGCGGCCGCCTGGAGCTCGTGCATGGCACTGGGTCGTGCGGTCCAGCCCAAGCGACTCATGCCGGCCGCTACCGCCCCGGAGGACACCAGCACCAGCTCGACGCCCGCCTCATGCAGCGCCACCATCTGCTCGACCCAGACACTCATTGCCGCGCGATCCAGCCCTTTGCCGTCAGCTGTCAGCAAAGCGCTGCCGATCTTCACGACCCAACGCTGCGCACCTGTCACCTTGCTCCGCATCATCTTCAACCTTAGCTTGAGGGCAGCGCGACCTGGCACTGCCCGTGACGTTAATCGTGGCGATTGCTGACCAACGATCGATTTCCGGATACTAAAACGCCGCTCGATTGAGCGGCGTTCAAGTTTATCGCAACGGATCAGTCACGCACGTAAATGATTTCCGGACCGTCTTCGTCATCCACATCTTCTTCGTCCCAGTCATCGTCGCCGATGTCATGGACCGACTTCACGCCACTGCGACGCAGGGCACGCTTGTCGTCCAGCGCCTGCAACTGCGCACGGGCTTCGTCTTCGATGCGCTGATCGAGATCGGCCAGCTCTTCCTTGTACGCAGGGTCTGCGGCGAGGCGATCGGCACGGTCTTCCATGTAACGCATGATGTCGTGGCACAGACGCTCGGTACCGATCTTGGCGATGGCCGAGATCACGTACACCGGACCAGTCCATTCCAGGCGATCGACGATTTCCTTGACGCGAGCATCGTGCTCTTCTTCAAGGATCTGATCGCACTTGTTCAGCACCAGCCAGCGATCACGCTCGGCCAGCGACGGGCTGAACTTGATCAGCTCGTTGACGATCACTTCAGCTGCGTCCGGAGCACTGGAATCATCCAGCGGCGCCATGTCGACGAGGTGCAGCAGCAGACGCGTACGCGCCAGGTGCTTGAGGAAGCGAATACCCAGGCCGGCACCATCGGAAGCGCCTTCGATCAAGCCCGGAATGTCGGCAATGACGAAGCTTTTCCAGCGATCGACGCTGACCACACCCAGGTTCGGCACCAGTGTGGTGAACGGGTAGTCGGCGACTTTCGGCTTGGCGGCCGAGACCGAACGGATAAAGGTACTTTTACCGGCGTTCGGCAAGCCCAGCAGACCGACGTCGGCCAGCACTTTCATTTCCAGTTTCAGGTCACGCTGCTCGCCCGGCTTGCCTGGCGTAGTCTGACGCGGCGCACGGTTGGTACTGGATTTGAAACGGGTGTTGCCCAGACCGTGCCAGCCGCCCTGGACTACCATCAGTTTCTGACCAGCCTTGGTCAGGTCGCCGATGACTTCCTGGGTGGCGGAGTCGATCACGGTAGTGCCGACCGGCACGCGCAGGATCAGGTCTTCGCCCTTCTTGCCGGTGCAGTCGGTGCTGCCACCGTTGGAGCCACGCTCGGCATCGAAGTGACGGGTGTAACGGTAGTCGACCAGGGTATTGAGGTTTTCGTCGGCCATCATGTAGATAGAACCGCCGTCACCGCCATCACCGCCGTTCGGGCCGCCGTTTTCAATGAATTTTTCCCGGCGGAAACTCATGGCACCGTTGCCACCGTCACCGGCCTTTACGCGAATCGATACTTCATCAACAAACTTCATAACCAACGCCTCTCGCCGTACGGACGAGCCGAAAAACAATCAAGACATAAGACTCTTGCAAAAATGAGCGCAGCGACCCCAAGACACGACCTGCATCGCACGCCGACAGCCCATACAAACAGCTTTGCAAGAGACTCACCCCACAAACGAAAAAGCCCCGTCGCAAGACAGGGCTTCTCCAGCGATCTCGCGATTAAGCCGCGATTACGCTCACGTAACGACGACCGAAGGCGCCCTTTACTTCGAACTTGATCACGCCTTCGATTTTAGCGAAGAGAGTGTGATCCTTGCCCATGCCAACGCCGTAGCCAGCGTGGAATTGGGTGCCGCGCTGACGCACGATGATGTTGCCGGCCTTGATGACCTGGCCGCCATACATCTTCACGCCAAGGCGTTTGGCTTCTGAGTCGCGACCGTTACGGGTACTACCACCAGCTTTTTTGTGTGCCATGAGTTCAATTCTCCTAGTGAGGAATTAGGCTGTAATTAAGCCTGAATACCGGTGATTTTGATCTCGGTGAACCACTGGCGGTGGCCCATACGCTTCATGTGGTGCTTACGGCGACGGAACTTGATGATGCGGACTTTATCGTGACGACCTTGGGAGATCACTTCAGCCTTGACGGTTGCGCCAGCAACAACTGGTGCGCCGATGTTCACGTCGTCGCCATTGGCGACCAGCAGAACGCGATCAAAAGTCACGGATTCGCCAGTAGCGATTTCCAGTTTTTCGATCTTCAGGTATTCACCTTCAGCGACCTTGTATTGCTTACCGCCGGTAACGATTACTGCGTACATGGTATTTCTCCGATAATCCTGCTCACCCAGCTCTTTATAAGAAGAGGTATTGGCTGGCATGGCTGCATGGGGCTGGAACGGCCCAAGTGCAATTGCGTAAGGCAGGTGCTGCCCAGGAAGTTCAGGGTGCGCGATTGTACGCAAGCAATCTGCCTCGCGCAAGTGGCCGTCCATCGCGCCTTGACAGGTCTGGACGGGGGTCCTAGCATGCCGCGCAACCCTTCTGGAGCGACTCTCGCTGATGCAACCCCAAGCTTTCTACCGCGCGGTGGCGGACGATTTTAGCGCCGTCGACGGCATCATCAAGAAGCAGCTGACGTCTCGAGTGCCGCTGGTATCGAAAATCGGCGATTACATCACGTCGGCCGGCGGCAAACGCCTGCGTCCTTTATTAGTGTTGCTGTGTGGCAAGGCCCTGGGTCGCGAAGGCGACGACATGCGCCTGCTGGCCGCCACCATCGAATTCCTGCACACCGCGACCTTGCTGCATGACGACGTCGTCGACATGTCCGGCATGCGCCGTGGCCGCTCGACCGCCAACGCCATGTGGGGCAATGCCCCGAGCGTGCTGGTCGGCGACTTCCTGTATTCGCGCTCGTTCGAAATGATGGTCGAACTGGGCTCGATGCCGGTGATGAAGATTCTCTCCCAGGCCACGCGCATCATCGCTGAAGGCGAAGTGTTGCAGCTGTCCAAGGTGCGTGACGCCAGCACCAGCGAAGAAACCTACATGGAAGTCATCCGCGGCAAGACCGCAATGCTCTTCGAAGCGTCGACCCACAGCGCCGCCGCCCTGGCTGGTGCGACCGCCGAGCAGAGCGAAGCCCTGCGCACGTTCGGCGATCACCTGGGTGTGGCGTTCCAGCTGGTTGATGACTTGCTCGACTATAAAGGCGACGCGGAAACCCTGGGCAAGAACGTCGGCGACGATCTGGCCGAAGGCAAACCGACCCTGCCGCTGATCTACACCATGCGCGAAGGTACGGCCGAGCAGGCGGCACTGGTGCGTCAGGCGATCCAGAAAGGCGGGATCGAAGACCTGGAAAGCATCCGCATCGCCGTCGAAGCGTCCGGCTCGCTGGAGTACACCGCGCAACTGGCCCGCGATTACGTGGCCCGCGCGATCAAGTGCCTGGAGGCGCTGCCGGCCAGCGAATACCGCGATGCGCTGGTGGAACTGAGCGAGTTCGCGGTCGCCCGCACGCACTGATTCATCCCCTGTGGGAGCGAGCCTGCTCGCGAAAGCAATCTGCCAATCGACTCAATGTTGACTGACACAGCGCTTTCGCGAGCAGGCTCGCTCCCACAGTTGTTTCTGCGCTATGCCCTCCTCCGCGTAAAACCCTATACAATGTGCGCCCTTTAGTCCTCCTGATACCCAAGGAACCTTAGTGAGCACGTTGCCACCCTGCCCGAAATGCAATTCCGAGTATACCTACGAAGACGGCACCCAACTGGTCTGCCCCGAGTGCGCCCACGAGTGGTCTGCCAGCGGCGAAGCCGAAGTGGCGGCCGATGATGCCGTGAAGAAAGATTCGGTCGGCAACGTCCTGCAGGACGGCGACACCATCACCGTGATCAAGGACCTCAAGGTCAAAGGCACGTCGCTGGTGGTCAAGGTCGGCACCAAGGTCAAGAACATCCGCCTGTGCGACGGCGATCATGACATCGACTGCAAGATCGACGGCATCGGCCCGATGAAGCTCAAATCCGAGTTCGTCAGAAAAGTCTGAGCCTTGCGTCAGCCATCCCGCGCCAGTCGTGGGATGGAGCTTTGCCCTCCCCGCTCCAGCTCAATGAATTCGCGCATGGCCATCAGCCAGCCATTTTGACCTGACACAACCTTTACCCGGAAAAATCCACGATCCGCCAATAGGCACTTGCTATTTAATGAATAAGAATTATTCTCATTGAAACCTTTCAAGGAGATGAGACCCATGACTTATTTGATCGACGCCTGGCTGGATCGCCCACACCCGTACCTCAGAATCCTCCATCGAGAAACCGGCGAAGTCTGTGCGGTGCTTGAAGAAGAAGCCTTGCATGAGCTGCAGGATCAAGGTGATCTGGACGTCAGCAGCCTCAACTCCAGCGAGCCGCTGGTGCTCAAGGAGCTGGTGCGCAATCTGTTCCTGTTCTGCTATGCCCGGGCGTTGCGCCCGACCAATGAGCTGCACAACAAGATCGAAATATGAGCAGCATTAAAAAAACCTGTGGGAGCGAGCTTGCTCGCGAAAGCGATAAATCAGTCAACGAATGAGTCGACTGAAAAACCGCCTTCGCGAGCGAGCTCGCTCCCACATTTTTTAGCCCGCCATCTAGGCAGGCTCGGTATTACAGAACGTCCAGCAGCTCGACGTCGAATACCAGAACGCTGTGCGGCGGGATGCTGCCCACGCCTTGTGCGCCGTAAGCCAGTTCGCTCGGCACGTACAGGCGCCATTTGCTGCCGGCATTCATCAGTTGCAGGGCTTCGGTCCAGCCAGCGATCACGCCGCCAACCGGGAATTCTGCAGGCTGGCCGCGCTCGTAGGAGCTGTCGAACACAGTGCCGTCGATCAGGGTGCCGTGGTAATGCGTACGTACCTGGTCTTCACGGGTCGGCTTGGCGCCTTCGCCCTGAGTCAGCACTTCGAATTGCAGGCCGGAGGCCAGAGTGGTGATGCCGTCACGCTTGGCGTTTTCGGCGAGGAAGGCCAGGCCTTCGCCAGCCGCGGCTTCAGCCTTGGCCGCTGCTTCGGCTTGCATGATCTCGCGGATCACCTTGAAGCTGGCGGACATTTCTTCCTGGCCAACACGGCTTGGCTTGCCGGCGAAAGCGTCGGTCAGACCGGCCAGGATCGCGTCCAGGCTGACACCCGGTGGCGGGTTGTCGCGCAGCTGGTCGCCGAGTTGACGGCCGATACCGTAGCTGACGCGGGTTTCGTCGGTGGACAGATTTACTTCGGACATGACACTGCTCCGCTGTGCGGACGGCCACAGGACTTGCCGTGCGTGCACAGCGCGTCCCGGCGCGCCCGGAACCAAAAGGGCGAGCAGACTAGCACAGATACCCCGGACTTGGGGCCGGGGCTACAGGGCCGAACGCCAGGCGAGCGGCACTTTCAGGCTTTCATCGAGGTCACCGACCAGACCACACATTTCGTCATGGACCGAGGTGTGCACAAGATTGAAGGGCAGTACCGGAAAGGCATGCAGCAGATCCCGCGCGTGCTCCACTGACCGCAGCGTCAGCATGTTGCCCTTGAGATCGCTCAACGGATACGCCGCCCCATGCATCCTCGCTTCCAACAGGTAAATGCCGCCTTCCATGGAGATCAGGTTCAACTCGTCGATCTTCCTGGCAACAGCAAACGCGTTCAACTCTTGCAGGTTCATGGAAGCACCTCACACGTGGCGAATCGCACCGTTACAGGGATAGGCCGGTGCGCTTGAAAGCACAAGCCACAAACGAAACCGCCCGTCTGTTTCGCAACAGACGGGCGGTTTTTTTGCCTTGATCGGCTGATCAGTGCTTGGTGACCTTGTCCAGGTAACCCATGGCAAACGCGGACACCACAAACGTCATGTGAATGATCACGTACCACATCAGATGCTCGGGATCGACGTTCTTGGCATCCATGAAGATGCGCAGCAGGTGGATCGAAGAAATCGCCACGATCGACGCCGCGACTTTCATCTTCAGCGACGACGAGTCCATGGTGCCCAGCCAGCTGAGCTTCTCTTTGCCTTCGTCGATGTCCAGTTGCGAGACGAAGTTCTCGTAACCGGAAATCATCACCATTACCAGCAGACCACCCACCAGCGCCATGTCGATCAGCGACAGCAGCACCAGAATCAGGTCCGATTCGGCCATGGCGAAGACATTGGGCAGGATATGGATGATTTCCTGGAAGAACTTCAATGCCAGCGCCAGCAGACCGAGGGACAGGCCGATGTAGATCGGCGCCAGCAGCCAGCGGGTGGCGTACATTGCATTTTCGATAAAGCGTTCCATTGACTCTCACACAAGGGGCTGGAAATGGCGGCGAGTATAACAGCCCGCTGTGACAGCCAGAAACCGCCGGAAAATCCGCCACCTGCGTGTGTGTGACAAAGTTTTTCTGCTAGTGTCCAAAGCATTGACAGCCCAATGACAGTGGACAGGATGCGTGGAAATGGATGTGCGATCAGCCTTGACGACTGCCGGAATCTGCCTCGCCTTGCTCATCGGCGGTTGCTCGCCCGGCGATGAAAAACAAGTCGCCAACCTTGACGAAAAGACCGCCACCTTCGAACAGTCCCTGGACACGATCAGCGATCCCAAGCTCAAGGACGCCATCACCGAACTCGGCGGTTCGCTGCTGTTGCTCGAACGCGCCCGACTCAAGCTCGACGACATCACCCCGCATACCGAATACGGCGCAGACGCCCTCGCCGTGCTCAAGCACTACCCTACCCCGCAGGCGCTGGTCGATACGTTCATCAACGGCCTGTTCGTGCTGCACAAGGACGCCAGCTCGGATTACCTGACCGATCTGCAACCGGTATTCCCGTTCAACCTGAACATTCCCGGCGGTTTTCTGTTTCCGCACGGCATCGAATGGCATTCGGTGACGCTGAGCAACAAACGGGTGATCGCCTGGCAGCCGGAGTGGTCGGAGACCGACCCCGGCATTCAGCTCAGCCCGTCCAGCTCCAACGTGACCAACCCCGATGACCTGACGGTGACCTACCCGTTCATCGATGGCCTCAACGTCGACAAAAAAAACCTGCCACAACCGGTCAGCCTGCAAGGCCAGGTCGAGGTCATCGCGCCGCGTCGCTTGTACAGTTTCGACCTGACGCAGAAAGACGTCGGCCAAACCCGCAGCAACGACAACCTCAGCGTCAAACTGCTCAGGCTGGAAAAAAACTACGCCGAGGTCGAAGTCAGCAACAGCCTGCCGCTCGCGGCAGAAGTCGCCGAAACCCGGATCAATCCGCTGATCGTCCAGGCCCGCGACGCCAGTGGCCAATACCTGGTGCGCGCCGGTTCGATCAACGAAAGCCCGGAGCAGGTCGAGTTTTACCAGAAGCAACTGACGCAGTTACAGAAGCAGAAGAGCTGGAGCGACACCCTGGAAAAACAGCTCAGCGACGAACAGCAAGCCTTCGAGAAAGAACACCCGCGCCGCTACAACAAGGTGTATTTCCACGGCCCGATCGACACACTGGAAGTCAGTGTGCTCGACTTCTCCTCGGCAACAGTGACGCGCAAATCCCTGGACCTGCCGGTGCGCACCTTCAATCCGCACACCACGGCCAAAGCCGTGCAGGCGCTGGACCTGCCAGTTGTGGTGTATGACGATCTCGCCGCCAACTGGCTCAAAGGCGCGGACCTGACCGAGGAACAATTGAAGGCCGGCGTGCGCATTCATCAATCGGTGGAAGAGCCGAGCGCGGCGCGTATCGAGTTTTCCCACCGCCGCACCTTCAATGACGAATTGCTTGGCGACCAACTCAATCCCGGCGTCAGCCCGGTGACTTTCTTCACGGAAAAGCGCGGCGGCAAACTCGACGAGCCGATCGAACTGCCGCCCGAGGCGTATCAGGTCGATCCGCTGCAAGCGACGATTACATATGATCTGAACCTGTTTCCGGAAACCCCGGCGATTGCCGTGGGTTCGATGCCGTTGTTTCTGGCGACTGTGGTCAAGCAATCCTACGACGCGCAGTCATTGCCCAAAGGCCTGGCGATCAAGGACAACACGCTGGTGGTCGACCTGAAAACCTTCCCGGCCAACGAATGGCGTTTCTTCGTCAAGGACGACAGTGGCCACTACCTCAAGCAGATTCTTTCGGTCAGCCACGACGCCAGTGCAGAAGGCCCGGCGCTACTCGGCGTGCACTATTTTTACGGTCGCCCGACTCGCGTGGAAACCTATCAGCGCACCGACCTCGCCACCGTGCAATACGGTTTTGAGGTCAAGCTCGACAAGGCGCAGGTCGACCAGTCAGCACCTTAACCGTTGAGGCTGCGCCCACGGCCGCCGTTGATCTGCCGCAACTGCGCTTGCAGATGCAGGCTCCAGATCTGCGGATCATCGGCCAGTTCGTAACCATGCAAGGTCAGGCTTTCAACGATGGTGTCGAGAATCGACTCGGCCGCGACCGGGCCGTGAAAAGGGCCTTGGGCTTTGATCGCGGAAGGTTGTTCGCCGGCCATGCCGGCCGCGAAGAGCAGCGTCCACATGCCGTTGTCGCCGGCCAACGGCTTGACGGCGCATTCGATCCGGGTCACCAGACCTAGGCATTGACGGGTGAGACAGAGGTTGCGCGACATGGCGGCGACCCTCGGTAAAGCCG
This sequence comes from Pseudomonas sp. 1L-E-NC-VB-C3, assembly GCF_057291535.1. Taxonomy (NCBI): domain Bacteria; kingdom Pseudomonadati; phylum Pseudomonadota; class Gammaproteobacteria; order Pseudomonadales; family Pseudomonadaceae; genus Pseudomonas; species Pseudomonas sp. 1L-E-NC-VB-C3. The sequence continues at coordinate 88,188 of NZ_JBXAWD010000008.1, forward strand.
GTATTCAGCCCCCATGGGAGGACTGGCTCGATCCAGTGATACTGTCGATATCCTTGACCTGAGAATAGAAGAAAAGTGTCCCGCGCAAGCCAAATGGAACCAGAAGGCGCCGAATGGTCATTGTGTGAATATTGGCGCCAGACTCGTGACACATTCCCCGAAGATCCCCGCAGAAATCAATCTGGAAAAGCATTGTGGGAGCGAGCCTGCTCGCGAAGACGATGGATCAGCCAACTCATTCGTCGATTGATACAGCGCTTTCGCGAGCAGGCTCGCTCCCACAGGGTCTGGCGTGAACTGATCAGGCCGGTTTGGCTTCGGCGAGAGCCTCCTGCGCCAGCTCCTTCTCGGCCTCTTTCAAGTCCTCTTCGCTGATCATCTCGGCGATATCGCGCAGGCGCTCGACCACTCGGGCATTGATGCTGCCTTCGGGGAATTCGCCATCGGCGTTCGGCTCTCCGGCCGGCTCGCCCACCAGCAGGCTCAGCGCCTCATCGGCCTGACGCACCGCATACACGTGGAACTGGCCGGCGCGCACGGCGGCGAGGACTTTCTCATCGAGCATCAGCGTGGCGACGTTGGCCTGGGGAATGATCGCGCCCTGCTCGCCGGTCAGACCGCGTGCTTCGCAGAGGCGGAAGAAGCCTTCGATCTTCTCGTTGACCCCGCCGACCGCCTGCACTTCGCCAAACTGGTTGATCGAACCGGTGATGGCAAAACATTGCTTGAGCGGGGTTTTCGACAGTGCCGAAATCAGCGTGCACGCCTCGCCCAGCGATGCACTGTCGCCGTCGACGTAACCGTACGACTGCTCGAGCGCAATGCTTGCCGAAATCGCCAGCGGGAATTCCTGGGCGTAACGGCTGCCCAGATAACCGGTGAGGATCATCACGCCTTTGGAGTGAATCGGCTGGCCGAGGTTGACCTCACGTTCGATGTCGACGATACCGCTGCCGCCCGGATAGACCGTGGCGGAAATCCGCGCCGGCACGCCGAACGCCGAATCACCGACCTCCAGCACCGTCAGCCCGTTGCACTTGCCGACTGCTGCACCGTCAGTGTCGATGAGGATGATTCCGGCGAGCATGTCGTCGAGAATCCGCGCCGAGACCCGCCCGGTGCGGGTGGCCTTGGCTTTCAGGGCGCGTTCGATATGGCCGGCGTCGGTCATTTCATCGCCGGCCAGATGGCGAATGAAATCCGCCTCGCTGACCAGTTGGAACAGATCGCCAATGCGCGCCGACAAGCGCCCCTGATGCTCGGCCAGCCGTGCGCTGTAGGTCGCCAATCGTGCCACCGCATCGGCGGTCAACGGCGCCATGCCTTCTTCCGAAGTACGCGTCTTCAGGAGCTGGGCGAACTGCTCGAGGCTTTCGTCGACCATCGGGATGTCTTCGTCGAAGTCGACCAGAACGCGGAACATCTCCTGGAAGTCCGGATCGAGATCCTGCAGCGTGTAATACAGCTGCCGCGCACCAATGATGATGACTTTGACCTGCAGCGGAATGTGCTGCGGATTCAGGGTCATGGTGGCGAAGCGGCCCATCTCGCCCAGCGGCGATTCCATTTTCAGTTTGCGCGATTGCAGGGCGCGTTTGAGCGCATCCCACACGAACGGCTCGCTGAGCATTTTTTCCGCTTCAAGAATCAGGAAACCGCCGTTGGCGCGGTGCAGCGCACCCGGACGCAACTGCCGGTAAGTGGTGTAGAGCGCACCCTGATCGGTGGTGTACTCGATGCGGCCGAACAGGTTTTCGTAGGTCGGATGTGGCTCGAATACCACCGGTGCACCGCCGCTGGCCGGATGCCCGACCACCAGGCTTGGTGCGTATTGTTCTTCCAGCAACTTGCGCGCGACGGCGTCGGTCTTGCTGTCGTCGACCAGTTGCTCGACCACGGTTTTCAGCAGGTAGACCTGCATCGCTTGCAGGTAACCGCAGACCCCGGCGTTCTCCGCGTACTTCTCCGACAGCGGCGCCAGCAACGGCTGCAAGGCCAGGGTGATGGTTTCTTCATTGAGGTGGCGCAGTTGATTGTTCGACTCGCGCTTCCACTGCGGCAGGCTGGCGAGTTCTTCGTTCAGGCGCTCTTCGAGGCCGGAAATGTCATCGTGAAAACGCTCGCGCTCGGCCTCCGGCAACTGCGCGAATTCGGCTTCGTCCAGGGCCTTGCCGTCGAGCATCGGCGTGAAGGCGATATTGCTGCTGTCGCGGTACAGGGCGACGTCTTTTTCCAGGGCCAGCCGCTCGATGATGTCCAGCGCCTTGTCGTAGCGCTGGTTGAAGGCGCGGTCGATGGCGCTTTTTTTCTGCTGATAGGACGGGTGTTCGAAAACTGCCGGAAAAGTCGCCAGCAAGTTGTCGATCAGGCCGTTGATGTCACCGATGAACGAGGCCGCCGTGCCCGATGGCAGCTCCAGTGCACGTGGTTCGCGCGGTTCATCGAAGTTGTTGACGTAGACCCAGTCCGCCGGGGTCTGCAGGCGCTTGCCTTCGGCTTTCAGGTAGCGTTTGACGAACGAGAAACGGCCGGTGCCGGGCTCGCCCATGACGAATACGTTGTAACCGGGGCGTGGCATCGCCACACCGAACTGCAAGGCTTCGACCGCGCGTTCCTGGCCGAGCACACCGCGAAAGGGCTCCAGATCATTGGTGCTAGTGAAGCTGAACTGTTCAGCGGAAAACGGACGAGTCAGCGCTTCGGGCGCAAGACGCAGGCTGGCAGCAACAGGATCAGGCATCGGGCTTCCTTAACAATCAGGCGGGGCAGGTAGCGGCATTCTGGCGCTGCCCGTGCCCCACTGGCAAGGCGCGCCACATGACAAAGCATAGACAAGCGCGCGGCCGGCCGACGCATCCCGATAAATCAGAGGTTTATTCCAAATATTTTGCAAAAAATCACGGAACCGCTGGAACGTGCCTAAACTCCAAACTGCGCGGCTGGAACTAATACCGGCCCACTGACACTTTCGGTTCTGTCCTCGGGCAGAGCGCGAAGGGCCAGAACCCTGTCCATTGGTATGCACATAAAGAGAACAAAGCTATGAAACGGATTCTTCTCGGTACTCTCTTCACCGCTGTATCCATCAACGCAATGGCGCAAGCCCCGGGCGGCCCGGATTGCGGTTGGGGCAACATGCTGTTCGAAGGTCAGCGTGGCACCCCGGCGCACTTCCTTGCTTCCACCACCAACGGCACTTCCGGTAACGCCACGTTCGGTATGACTTCCGGCACCAACGGTTGCTCGACCAACGCATCGCTGACCTACGGCGGCAAATCATGGTTCGCCATGAATGGCATGATGAACGAGCTGTCCGAAGACATGGCCAAAGGCAATGGCGAAGCGCTGACCACTTATGCCGTGGTCCTGGGCGTAGCACCGGAAGATCGTGCGCACTTCGCGCAAGTGACCCACGAGCACTTCCAGCAGATCTTCAGCAAAGCTGACGTGACCGCTGAAGACGTGCATACCAACACCCTGGCAGTACTGAAATCGGACCCACGTCTGGCCAAGTACGCAACTCAGGCTTAAGCTCGACCTCGCCCGCTTCCTTCGGGAAGCGGGTTTTGTTTTTTTTTGGCCCGCCCCTCTTTGGGTCTTTTATTTCTTTCCTGTTCAAGTTGCCGACTATGCTCAAACGCCTTGCCTGGCTGGCGCTCTGTGTCTGCGCCCCGCTGTCCGCCGCGCCTCACATCGATCCTCAACGTTTGCAGCAACTGGCCAACGACCGCTTCTGGATTTCCCTCGGTCATTACGAAACCGCCAAACTCGGCGGCTGGCGCAGCTATGTCAGCGACAAGAAGTTCTTTCTCGCGCCCGACGGCAACGAGCATCCGGACCGCGAACTGGCCGCCACCGTGCAGGCGCTGTACGCCCCGGCCAGCCTCGGCGAGCAACACGCACAATGCGTATACCCCGCGCGCGCACGCTGGCTGAAAGCGCAGCTCAATCTCACCGACCTGCCAGCGCCCGAATGCGCCGAATACAAGCAATGGTTCAAGGACGTCTCGCCGCACAGCGCGGTGATGATCTTCCCGGCGGCGTATCTCAACAGCCCTTCGTCGATGTTCGGCCACACCCTGCTGCGCATCGATCAGGCGGATGTGCAGGCCGACAAGACTTCACTGCTCAGCTACGCGATCAACTTCGGTGCCTACATCGAAGGCTCGGACAACAGCATTCTGTATGCCTGGAAAGGCTTGATGGGCGGCTACCCGGGGCTGTTTGCGCTGGTGCCGTATCAGGAAAAACTCTCGGAATACCGCAGCCTGGAAAACCGCGACCTGTGGGAATACCGCCTCAACCTGACTCAGGAAGAAACCGCACGCATGGTCGAACATGTGTGGGAGCTCAAGCAGATCCAGTTCGACTACTTCTTCTTCGACGAAAACTGCTCGTATCGTTTGCTGGAACTGCTGCAAGTGGCGCGACCGAGCCTGCGCCTGACCGAACAATTCCCGCTGACCGCGATCCCGACCGACACTGTCAAAGCGGTGAAAGAGGCCGGGCTGGTCGAACACATCGAATATCGCCCGTCCCGCGAACGTGAACTGCTCAGCCGCGCGGAGCCGTTGAGCGATGATGAACAGCAATGGGTGCTGAAAGTCAGCGCCGATCAAAAAGTCCTGCAAGAGTCAACGTTCAAAGCCCTGCCGCGCGCACGTCAGGCGTTGATCGTCGACGCCGCCTATCGTCTGGAGCGCTACCGCGCCAACGGTCAGGAGCGCGACCCGCAACGAGCGCAGCGCAGTTTCGAACTGCTGCGGGCGATCAACAAGAACCCGGCGCCGGAGCTGGAAATTCCGCAACCCGGTCTGCCCGAAGATGGCCACGAGTCCCGCACCTGGCAGGCCGGCCTCGGTACGCGAGGCGATCGCGCCTTTGGCGAATATGGCCTGCGCATGGCTTATCACGACCTCAATGACAACGCCGAAAGCTTTCCTCTCGGGGCGCAGATCGAGATCCTGCAACTGAAGCTGCGCCAGTACGAAGGCAATGACTGGCAGTTACAGCAACTGGATCTGGCCACCATTCGTTCGCTGACACCGCGCAACGAGCTGCTGCAACCGCTGTCGTGGCAAGTCACCGGTGGCCTTGAGCGCGTGCCGGGCAAGCATGATGACGAGACGCTGGTCAGCCATGTCAACGGTGGCGGCGGCGGCACGTGGCAGTTGGGCGAAGACGTGCTCGGCTTCGCGCTGGGCACGGTACGCGTGGAACACAACAATGACTTCGCCGAGTTTGTTTCCCCGGCTGGTGGCTTCAATACCGGCGTGCTATGGAAAAACCCGCTGGGCAATCTGAGCCTGGAGGCCAAGGGCGACTACTTCTTCAACGGCGAAGTGCGCCGTAGCCTGAGCCTGAATCAGCAGTGGGAGCTGTCGCGCAACCTCGGTTTGCGCCTGAGCGCGCAACGCGAATTCAGCCAGCTCGCCAGCCCGGAAACAGAAGTCATGCTTGAAGTGAAGTGGTATCACTACTGATCCCGAGCCTGTGTAAATCTCCCTGTGGGAGCGAGCCTGCTCGCGAAAGCGGTGGGTCAGTCAATAGCAGTGTTGCCTGACAAGACGCCTTCGCGAGCAGGCTCGCTCCCACAGGGGCCTTGTGGTGTGCAATGGATTTTTCACAGGCCTTCGACAGCCGCCTCATGAATCCCCTTCTAGACTTTCCTTATGAGCCGAGTATCGGCGCGGGAGAGTGCGATGTGGCGGTGCGTGGGATTGTTGGGCGTTGTATTGGCGCTGGGCGGTTGCCAGACCACCCATGAAGACTTGATCGCCAAAGGCTATCCACCGGCCTTCGCCGACGGTTTCGATGACGGTTGCGTCAGCGGTCGCCAGGCTGCCGGCTCGATCAGCGGCGAGTTTCGCAAGAACGTGCCGCGCTATCTCAAGGACCAGCAATACGCCGACGGCTGGGTCGACGGCTTCCGCCAATGCCAGGCGATGCTGGAAAACAGGGATCGCGAGCAATATCGCAGCGAACATTGGGATGAACGCGAACGTGCCTGGCAGCAGCAGAAGGACCAGGACGTCGGGCGGGCTTATCGCTCGCAATAGGTCGCTTGCAGACATCCGTTGAAACCAAATGCCGGCAACCATGGCCCAAATCCTTTAACAGGAGGACTTCATGAGTCGCGCATTCGTCAACGAAGACAACGCCGCCGCGCAGGCCGATCAGCCGGTCGAACGTCAGGTCAGCACGCAGCCCAACTACGTCACCCCGCAAGGTCTGGCGCAGTTGCAGGCGAAGGTCACCGAGCTGCAAAGCCTGCACGCCGAGCAAACGGCCAAGGGCGAGCAGGCCGACAAGCAACGTCTGGCCGATCTGCAACGGGATCTGCGCTATTTCACTCAACGCCTGAGCAGCGCCCAAGTCGCAGTCGCTGCGACCTCCACCGACAAGGTCCAAATCGGTAGCTGGGTGACTTTTGCCGATGAACACGACACTGAACACCGCGTGCAACTGGTCGGCGAGGATCAGGCCGACGCCAGTCAGGGCCTGATCAACTGGGACTCACCGCTGGGCCGGGCTTTGCTTGGCGCCCGGCTCAACGATGAAGTGCTATGGCAGCGGCCTGCCGGCGACCAACTGATCGAAGTGATCCGCATCGAACCGGCTTAAACCACGCCTTGCGCCAACATCGCATCGGCGACTTTGACGAAGCCGGCAATGTTCGCGCCTTTGACGTAATTGATCTGACCGTTGTCTTCGCCGTAATGCACGCAGGCGTGGTGGATCGATTGCATGATCGCGTGCAGCTTGCTGTCCACCTCGCCCGCCGTCCACAGCAGGCGCATGGCGTTCTGCGACATTTCCAGACCGCTGACGGCAACACCGCCCGCATTCGACGCCTTGCCCGGTGCGAACAGAATACCGGCCTCGATAAAGATATCCACAGCCTCCAGCGTGGTCGGCATGTTCGCGCCTTCAGCCACACAGACGCAGCCATTGCGCAGCAGCGTGCGCGCGGCCTCGGCATCAAGTTCGTTCTGTGTCGCGCAGGGCAGCGCGATATCGCACGGCAGCGACCACGGATGTTGGCCGGCGCGGAATTCCAGACCATGGGCGTTCGCCAGTTCGCTGATGCGCCCGCGTTTGATGTTCTTCAGCTCCAGCAGCGCCAGCCACTGTGCTTCGCTCAAGCCTGCCTCGCAGTACAGCGTGCCTTCGGAGTCGGACAGGGAAATCACTTTGCCGCCCAGGTCCATCACTTTGCGCGCCGCGTACTGAGCAACGTTGCCGGAACCGGAAATCGCCACGCGCTTGCCTTCCACGCCCTGCCCGCGGCGCTTGAGCATCTCCTCGGCGAAGTACACGCAGCCGAAACCGGTGGCTTCCGGGCGAATCAGGCTGCCGCCGTAGGTCATGCCCTTGCCGGTGAGGACGCTGGTGAACTGGTTGCTCAGGCGCTTGTACTGGCCAAAGAGGAAACCGATCTCCCGCGCACCGACACCGATATCACCGGCCGGCACGTCAACGTCGGCGCCGATGTGGCGGTACAACTCGCTCATGAACGCTTGGCAGAAACGCATGACCTCGGCGTCGCTCTTGCCCTTCGGATCGAAGTCGGAACCGCCCTTGCCGCCGCCCATGGGCAGGGAGGTCAGCGAGTTCTTGAAGGTCTGCTCGAAGGCGAGGAATTTCAGCACGCCGAGGTTCACCGATGGATGGAAGCGCAGGCCGCCCTTGTAAGGGCCGATGGCGCTGTTCATCTGGATACGGAAGCCGCGATTGACCTGGACCTTGCCCTGATCGTCGACCCACGACACGCGAAACACCACCGCGCGCTCGGGCTCGCAGATGCGCTCGAGAATGCCTGAAGTCAGGTAATGCGGATTGGCTTCAAGGAACGGCCACAGACTGCGCAGGACTTCTTCGACAGCCTGGTGGAATTCAGGTTGATCCGGGTCGCGTTTTTTCAGGCGCGCAAGGAAGGATTCGACGGATTCGATCATGGGCAAAGTCTCGGCAAATTTATTGTCGTTGGAGGAGATTGGGCCGGACTGTAACAAACGAATTGCGCACAGGAACAGAGCAAAATGTCGCAGTTATGAAATTAAATGGTGTACAGGATATAAATCCGAGGGGTATTTGATCCGTTTTTGCACCTGAGTGGGGAGCACAGATCCAAGACTTGCACCAACAGTTACACCGTATTCGCGAGCAGGCTCGCTCCCACATTTGGAATGCGTTACCCCTGTGGGAGCGAGCCTGCTCGCGAAAGCCGCAACTCGGTTTATCAGGAAAAACCCAGGGCAAAAAAAACGGAGCCCGAAGGCTCCGCTCTTGTGCAACCAACCCGAATCAGGCCAGTTTCTTGTGACGTACCCGGTGAGGCTGGGCCGCTGCTTCGCCGAGGCGTTTTTTGCGGTCGGCTTCGTACTCGGTGTAGTTGCCTTCGAAGAACACCGCTTGCGAGTCGTCTTCATACGCCAGGATGTGCGTGGCGACACGGTCAAGGAACCACCGATCGTGGGAGATCACAATGGCGGCGCCCGGGAAGTCCAGCAGGGCTTCTTCCAGCGAACGCAGGGTTTCCACGTCGAGGTCGTTGGACGGTTCGTCGAGCAGCAGGACGTTGCCGCCCTCCTTCAGGGTCAGCGCCAGGTGCAGACGACCGCGCTCACCGCCGGACAGATCCTTGACGAACTTCTGCTGATCGCCGCCCTTGAAGTTGAAGCGGCCGACGTAAGTGCGCGACGGGATCTCGTAGTTGCCGATGCGGATCTGGTCGGAACCGTCGGAAATCTGCTGGAACACGGTCTTGCTGCCGTCGAGGTCTTCGCGGCTCTGGTCGACGCAGGCCAATTGCACGGTTTCGCCGATTTCGATGCTGCCCGAATCCGGGGTTTCCTTGCCCATCAGCATGCGGAACAGCGTCGACTTACCGGCACCGTTACCACCGATCACGCCGACAATGGCGCCTTTCGGCATGGAGAACGACAGGTTGTCGATCAGCACGCGATCGCCGTAGCCCTTGGTGACGTTCTTGAACTCGATGACCTTGTCGCCCAGGCGTGGACCGGCCGGGATGTAGATCTCGTTGGTCTCGCTGCGCTTCTGGAATTCCTGCGATTGCATTTCTTCGAAGCGTTGCAGGCGTGCCTTGGATTTCGACTGGCGGGCCTTGGCGCCTTTGCGCACCCACTCCAGTTCTTCTTTCATGGCTTTTTCGTGAGCCGACTGCTGCTTTGATTCCTGGGCCAGACGATCGGACTTGGCTTCGAGCCAGCCCGAATAGTTGCCCTCGTAAGGAATGCCCGCGCCGCGGTCGAGTTCCAGAATCCAGCCGGCGACGTTGTCGAGGAAGTAACGGTCGTGCGTGATCGCGACCACGGTGCCCGGGAAGTCGTGGAGGAAATGCTCCAGCCACGCCACCGAATCGGCATCCAGGTGGTTGGTCGGTTCGTCGAGCAGCAGCATGTCCGGCGCGGACAGCAGCAGACGGCACAGGGCGACACGGCGCTTTTCACCACCGGACAGGTGTTCGACTTTCGCGTCCCAGGCCGGCAGACGCAGTGCATCGGCAGCAACTTCCAGCTGGCGCTCGAGGTTGTGGCCGTCGCTGGCCTGCAGGATCGCTTCGAGCTTGGCCTGTTCAGCAGCAAGCTTGTCGAAGTCGGCATCCGGGTCGGCGTAGGCCGCGTAGACCTCGTCCAGACGCGCTTGCGCATCCTTGATCACGCTGACCGCTTCCTCGACCACTTCACGTACGGTCTTGGCAGGGTCGAGCTGCGGCTCTTGCGGCAGGTAACCGATGTTCAGGTCCGGCATCGGACGGGCTTCGCCTTCGAACTCGGTGTCGACGCCAGCCATGATTTTCAGCAGCGTGGATTTACCCGAACCGTTGAGGCCGAGCACGCCGATCTTGGCGCCGGGGAAGAAGGACAGCGAAATGTTCTTGAGGATTTCCCGCTTCGGCGGAACAACTTTGCCCAGCCGATGCATGGTGAAGACGTATTGAGCCATGGAGAACCTTGGGTCAGTGACAGATGAATGATTGGAGCGCAGGCGATGCCTGGCCAGACTGTGCGCGTCGTTCACTTGATCGCAATCAATGCGTGCGCGCTGGAAAAAGTCTGATTGTAGGGGCTGGAACGCCCCCGGTCTAACCGGCAAAGCTACCTTAATGCCGGAAGGCAGTCCAGCCGAGAGGGGCTGGCACTTCGCCACAACTCAAGGCATGCTAGCCGCCCTTCGGGCGTCCGGCTTATAGTGCACGTCGCGCCAGTCCAGCCAAATCGCAGGATCACAGCTTGACCAATGTCACTCCGCCAGCCTCTGTGAGCAGCACCCCACCGGCGCCCGGCTCGCCCCTGCGCGGGACATTGAAGGGTGCGCTGGCCACCCTCGTGCTGTTATTGCTCGCGTTGCTGTTCTGGCAACTGCTCGATCAATTGCGTGAAACCCAGAAGAATCAGCGCCAGTACACCATCGACTACACCGCCGACCTCGCCGCCCAGGTCAGCCTGAACATGGCGCTGAATGCGCAAATCGCCCTCAATCTGCTACCGATCGTCGAACAACCGCAAACCGCCGACGAACAGCAGATACTCCTGCGCAAGTTGCAGCGTTCGCTGCCGGATCTGCGCAGCATGGCCCTGCTTTCTCCCTCCGGCCGCATCATCAGCGACAGCGCCACCGACAGTTCCGACGCCGATTACCTGACCGAACTGGTGCGTCGCAGTCGCGCTCAGGCGCATTATTTCAGCAATGCCGATGACGGCTCGGTGGTGCACCTGCTGTTGCATCAGGCCAGCGGCAGCAGTCGCGGTTACTGGGCCTTGCGCCTGACGCCAACCTTCTTCGACTCGCTGACCAAACAGGACGCCACCGCCCTGCGCCCGTTGTGGCTGGTGGAAAACCGCCTCAATCACCAGATCATCAGCCGCGAAGCGGGGCTGCCCTCGGCCAAGGCTGGCGGGCTGACGCCTGACGATGTCGCCAACACCGTGCTGACCGTGCCGCTGAGCAGCAGCGACTGGCAACTGCGCGGGCTGTTCGACCGCCAGCGCGTACTGGAAGAATTGCTGCCGGCGTTCATCGGCAAATGCCTGCTCGGCCTGGCGTTCTCGATGTTGCCGGTGATCGCCCTGTTGAACATGCGTCGGCGCCAGCGCCAGGTGCATGAAGGCCGGCGGCGTTATCAGGATATTTTCGAAGGCACCGGCGTGGCCTTGTGCGTGCTTGACCTGTCCGGCCTCAAGCAGATGTTCGACAAGGCGCAGATCCAGACCAGCGACCAGCTCAAGGCCTGGCTCGACCAACCGCAGCAGCGCCAGCAGTTGCTCGCGGAAATGCGCGTCACCGAAGTCAATCAGGTCGCCCTGCAACTGCTCGATGTGCACTCCTGCGACGATGCCTGGCAACTGCTGATCGACGGCCAGCGCCATCCGCAGTGCGCGATCGGTCAGCAGATCCTCGACGCCGTGCTGCAGCAGCAGAAGCAGCTGGAACTGGAAATCAAACTGCCCAACAGCAATGGCCGCGACCAGCACCTGTGGATGGTCCTGCGCTTGCCGAGCGAGCAGCACGACTATAAAGCGGTGATCCTCAGCATCAACGACATCACCAGCCGCAAGCTGATCGAACTGTCGTTGCTGGAGCGCGAAGGTTTCTGGTCGGACGTGGTGCGCACCGTGCCGGATCATCTGTATGTGCAGGACGTGATCAGCCAGCGGATGATTTTCAGCAACCACCACCTCGGCCAGACCCTGGGCTACAACCGCACTGAACTGCATCAGATGGGCGAATACTTCTGGGAAATCCTTCTGCATCCGGAAGACGCCGATTATTACCATCGTTCCCGGCAGTTGCAGCGTCACGCCGGTTACAGCCAGTTGTTGCAATGCCAATTGCGCTTCCGCCATCGCGACGGCAAGTGGCGGCGCTTTGACATTCGTGAACAGGCACTGGCGCGGGACAAGCACGATCAGGTCACGCGGATCATCGGCGTCGCCAAGGACATCACCGAACAGATCGAGGCCAGCGAATCGCTGCGTGACAGCGAGCAGCGCTACCGCATGCTCGCCGAGAGCATCAGCGACGTGATTTTCTCCACCGACAGCAAGCTCTCGCTGAACTACGTCAGCCCGTCGGTGCAGGCCGTGCTTGGCTACAACGCCGAATGGATCTTCCAGAACGGCTGGCAATCGATCATCGCCAATCCCGGGCAACTGAACGGCATTCATGTGCTGATGGACCGCGTCAGCAAGGCGCTGGACAAGCCCGAGCAACTGGCATTGCTGCGCAGTCAGGTGCAAACGCAACTGTTCCTCTTCGATTGCCTGCGTGCCGATGGCCGCAAGATTCCGATCGAACTGCGCCTGGTGCTGGTGTGGGACGAACACGGCGCGTTCGAAGGCGTGCTCGGCGTTGGCCGCGATATCAGCCAGCAGCGCCGTGCCGAAAAAGATTTGCGCATGGCCGCCACGGTATTCGAGCACTCTACCTCGGCGATCCTGATCACCGACCCGGCCGGTTATATCGTTCAGGCCAACGAAGCGTTCAGCCGGGTCAGCGGCTACAGCGTCGGCGAAGTGCTCGACCAGTTGCCGAACATGCTCACCGTCGACGAGCAGCAGGACGCACACTTGCGCTACGTGCTCAAGCAGTTGCACGAGCACAGCACCTGGGAAGGCGAAGTATGGATGAAGCGCCGTAACGGCGAGCATTACCCGGCGTGGGTCGGCATCACTGCCGTGCTCGACGACGAGGGCGATCTGGCCAGCTACGTGTGTTTCTTCAGCGACATCAGCGAGCGCAAGGCCAGCGAGCAGCGCATTCACCGCCTCGCCTATTACGACGCCCTCACCCACCTGCCCAACCGCACGCTGTTCCAGGATCGTCTGCACACCGCGCTGCAAGCGGCCGAACGGCAGAAGTCGTGGGTGGTGCTGATGTTCCTCGACCTCGACCGTTTCAAACCGATCAACGACTCCTTGGGCCACGCCGCCGGCGACCGCATGCTCAAGGACATGGCCACGCGCCTGCTGGCCTGCGTCGATGACGATGACACCGTGGCGCGCATGGGCGGCGACGAATTCACCTTGCTGCTGCAGCATCGCTCCAACCGCGAACTGGCGCTGAACCGGGCAATTCATGTCGCTGAGCAGATTCTCGCCAGCCTGGTGCGGCCGTTCGTGCTCGAGGGCCGCGAGTTCTTCGTCACCGCCAGTATCGGCATCGCCCTGAGTCCGCAGGACGGCAACGAACTCAGCCAGTTGATGAAGAACGCCGACACGGCGATGTACCACGCCAAGGAACGCGGCAAGAACAACTTCCAGTTCTATCAGGCCGACATGAACGCCAGTGCGCTGGAGCGTCTGGAACTGGAAAGCGATCTGCGCCATGCGCTGGAGCAGAACGAATTCGTCCTGTATTACCAGCCGCAGTTCAGTGGCGACGGCAAGCGCCTGACCGGCGCCGAAGCGCTGCTGCGCTGGCGCCATCCGCGTCGTGGGCTGGTGCCGCCGGGTGATTTCATTCCGGTGCTGGAAGAGCTCGGCCTGGTGGTGGACGTTGGCGACTGGGTCATCAGCGAGGCCTGTCGACAGCTGAAAACCTGGCACCAGCAACGGGTGCGGGTGCCGAAGGTCTCGGTGAATATTTCCGCACGGCAGTTCTCCGATGGCCAGTTGGGCACGCGAATCGCGACGATCCTGCGCGAAACCGGCCTGCCGCCGGCGTGTCTGGAGCTGGAACTGACCGAAAGCATCCTGATGCGCGAAGTCAGCGAGGCGATGCAGATTCTTGCCGGGCTGAAGAACCTCGGCCTGAGCATCGCAGTCGATGACTTCGGCACCGGTTATTCATCGCTCAACTACCTCAAGCAATTCCCGATCGACGTGCTGAAGATCGACCGTACTTTCGTCGACGGCCTGCCGTCCGGCGAACAGGACGCGCAGATCGCCCGGGCGATCATCGCCATGGCCCACAGCCTGAACCTGGCGGTGATCGCCGAGGGCGTGGAAACCCACGAGCAACTGGACTTCCTGCGTGAGCATGGTTGCGATGAGGTGCAGGGCTATCTGTTCGGCCGGCCGATGCCGGCGGGACGGTTTGAAGCGCAGTTCTGTAACGATGCGCTGTTCATGTTCGACTGAACATCTGCGGCGCGCCCTTCGCGAGCAGGCTCGCTCCCACAGGGGAATGCATTGCAGCAGGGGAATGCATCTCAAATGTGGGAGCGAGCCTGCTCGCGAAGGGGCCGGCAAAAGCACCGCACATCTGTCATGAACGCCACTTGTCTGCGACATGACGTCGTTTCATATGTCATCCAAAAGCGGTTGGGTTAGAATGCCCCCCTTTTCTGCCCCCGATCCTTGAGGACCGCCATGTTCAGCCGTGATTTGACTATTGCCAAGTACGACGCCGACCTTTTTGCCGCCATGGAGCAAGAAGCTCAGCGTCAGGAAGAACACATTGAGCTGATCGCTTCGGAAAACTACACCAGCCCAGCGGTGATGGAAGCTCAAGGCTCGGTCCTGACCAACAAGTACGCCGAAGGCTATCCGGGCAAGCGTTACTACGGTGGTTGCGAATACGTGGACGTGGTTGAACAACTGGCCATCGACCGTGCCAAGGAACTGTTCGGTGCTGATTACGCCAACGTTCAGCCGCACGCCGGTTCCCAAGCCAACGCCGCTGTTTACCTGGCTCTGCTGCAAGGTGGCGACACCATTCTGGGCATGAGCCTGGCCCATGGCGGTCACCTGACCCACGGCGCCAGCGTTTCCTCCTCGGGCAAGCTGTACAACGCCGTTCAATACGGTATCGATGCCAACGGCCTGATCGACTACGACGAAGTCGAGCGCCTGGCGGTCGAGCACAAGCCGAAAATGATCGTTGCCGGTTTCTCGGCCTACTCGCAGATCCTCGACTTCCCGCGCTTCCGCGAGATCGCTGACAAGGTTGGCGCCTACCTGTTCGTCGACATGGCTCACGTCGCCGGTCTGGTTGCCGCTGGTGTCTACCCGAACCCGGTGCCGTTCGCCGACGTCGTGACCACCACCACGCACAAGACCCTGCGCGGTCCACGTGGCGGTCTGATCCTGGCCAAAGCGAACGCCGAGATCGAGAAGAAGCTCAACTCCGCAGTGTTCCCGGGCGCCCAGGGTGGCCCGCTGGAGCACGTGATCGCGGCCAAGGCGATCTGCTTCAAGGAAGCGCTGCAGCCTGAGTTCAAGGCTTACCAGCAACAAGTGGTGAAGAACGCCAAGGCCATGGCCGAAGTGTTCATCGCGCGCGGTTTCGACGTGGTTTCGGGCGGTACTGAAAACCACCTGTTCCTGCTGTCGCTGATCAAGCAGGACATCTCCGGTAAAGACGCCGACGCCGCTCTGGGCAAAGCGTTCATCACCGTGAACAAGAACTCCGTGCCTAACGATCCACGCTCGCCGTTCGTCACCTCCGGCCTGCGCTTCGGTACTCCGGCTGTGACCACTCGCGGTTTCAAAGAGGCTGAGTGCAAAGAGCTGGCCGGCTGGATCTGCGACATCCTGGCTGACCTGAACAACGAAGCGGTGATCGACGCCGTTCGCGAGAAAGTCAAAGCCATCTGCAAGAAACTGCCGGTGTACGGCGCTTAAATGCGACGTTAAACCCGCAGTATGGAAAACCGGCCAAGTGATTGGCCGGTTTTTTTTCGCCTGCAATTCACCTGTAGGAGCTGCCGAAGGCTGCGATCTTTTGATCTGGATTTTATAAACAAGATCAAAAGATCGCAGCCTTCGGCAGCTCCTACGCGGCTTTGGCCGCTGGTCAGACCGGTCATGCCAATTTCATGCTTTCCCCTTGTAATCAGGAAAAAACCAAGCCTAGACTGCGCCTGCACTGGACATACCGGTAAGACCACAATAATTAAGTCCTGCATCCGATGCGCAACGCGTGCGGCAGCCAGGACACCGACCCAGGATCCTCCCATGCTCAGATGGTGCTCGCGTTCAATCTTCCTTCAAGTGGTTCTCGGACTGATGCTCGGCATCGTCTGCGGGCTGACCCTTCCTGAATACTCCGCTCAGCTCAAACCGCTCGGCGATGGCTTCATCAAACTGATCAAGATGCTGATTGGCCTGATCGTGTTCTGCGTGGTGGTCAGCGGCATCAGCGGCGCGGGCGATCTGAAGAAGGTCGGGCGCATCGGCCTCAAGTCGGTGATCTACTTCGAAGTGCTGACCACCATCGCCTTGGTGATCGGTCTGGTGTTCGCCTTCAGCACCGGCATTGGCAGCGGCGCGAACATTCATCTGGAGCAGCTCTCCAGCGCCGACATGGGCGACCTCGCCGAGCGCAGCCAGCACATGCACACCACCACGCAATTTCTGATGGACCTGATCCCGACCTCGGTGATCGGTGCCTTCGCTGACAACAATATCTTGCAAGTGCTGCTGTTCTCGGTGCTGTTCGGCAGTGCACTGAATCTGGTTGGCGAAGCGGCTTCCGGGATTTCGCGGCTGATCAACGAACTCAGCCACGTGATCTTCCGCATCATGGGCATGATCGTCCGGCTGGCGCCGATCGGCGTATTCGGCGCCATCGCCTTCACCACCAGCAAATACGGTCTCGACTCGCTGCAGCACCTGGGCAGTCTGGTCGGTCTGTTCTACCTGACCTGCATCGCCTTCGTCGCGCTGATCCTCGGTCTGGTGATGCGCGTCTCCGGCCTGCGCATGTGGCCGCTGCTCAAGTACCTGCGGGAAGAACTGCTGATCGTCATGGGCACCGCCTCTTCCGACGCCGTGCTGCCGCAGATCATGCGCAAGCTCGAACACCTCGGTATCGGCAGCTCGACGGTCGGTCTGGTGATCCCGACCGGGTACTCGTTCAACCTCGACGGTTTCTCGATTTACCTGACCCTGGCCATCGTGTTCATCGCCAATGCCACCGGCACACCGCTGGCGATGACCGACTTGCTGACCATTCTGCTGGTGTCGCTGATTACCTCCAAAGGCGCCCACGGCATTCCCGGTTCGGCGCTGGTGATTCTCGCCGCGACGCTGACGGCGATCCCGGCGATTCCCGTGGTCGGCCTGGTGCTGGTGTTGGCCGTGGACTGGTTCATGGGCATCGGCCGCGCGCTGACCAATCTGATCGGCAACTGCGTCGCCACCGTGGCCATCGCCCGCTGGGAAAAGGACATCGACGTGCAGCGCGCGAACAAGGTGCTCAACGGCGAGCAGGGCTATAACTTTCAACCGCGAAAAACCGTCGCTCCGGCGGCGGCCAAAGAATTCTGAATGAGTGCCGTGCCAGCCAATGCGCAGGCACGGCGCAGGGAGCCAATACGTGATTACAACTTCAACCGTCGTCAATTCAGTGGTGGAGAAACTCCGCGCCGCGTTGGCCCGAGGCCAGTGGCGCTCCGGCGACATGCTGCCGGGCCAGCGTGAACTGGCCGAACAGCTGGGCATCAGCCGGCCGAGCCTGCGCGAAGCGGTGATCGTGCTGGAAACACTCGGCCTGGTGCGCTCGATGCCGGGCAAAGGCGTGGTCGTCCTCGATGCGCAACTCAGCGACAGCCAGAGCCACGACAGCGCAGTCGCCGGGGCGAGCCTGGAAGATGTGCTGCAACTGCGCTACACCCTCGAGCCGTTCATTGTCGGGCTGGTTGCGCAATCGATCAGCAGCAAGGAGGTCGGCCAGTTGCGCCTGACCCTGATGGACATGCGCGAAGCCCTCGAGGCCGGTGACAGTGAAGCCGGGGTCAGCGCCTACATCGCCTTTCACGAAGAACTGTTCACGCTGACCTCGAACCCGATTTTCCAGAGCGTGGTGCAGCAGACCAGCAACGCGCTCAAGCAAAGTGCCGAAGTGTTGCGCAATTCACCGGAACATCTGGCCGAACGCCTGGAAGAAAACGAAGCCGTGGTCCGCGCGATCCGCAGCAAGAACAGCGCTCAGGCCAGCGCCGAAATGCGTCGGCACATTCTGCGCGAAGGCCAGCGCATGGGCGTTGAGCTGAACATCCCGGACGACAACCTGCCCACCTGATTTGCCAGGAGAACGGCCATGAACAGTTTTGCTTCAGCCTCGCATGCCGATTCGACCGCCCTGCCCGTCTCTCGCCTGCGCATGCCGGTGGAGGAGTTGTATCCGCGACTGTTCGACGCGATTCTCGAGCAGCGTATCGATGAAGACAGCCGGTTCACCGAGGACAGTCTGCAAGCGATGTTCGGCGCCGGCCGCGCCGATGTACGGCGGGTGCTGACGCAGTTGTCCCATGAGCAGATCGTGGTATTGCGCGCCAATCATCGACCACGAGTGGCCGCGCCTGATCGGGAGCTGATCCGGCAGACCTTGCATGCGCGACGGCTGGCTGAGAACACCTTGGTGCGGTTGGCCTGTCAGCGTCCGCAGCCAGACGATTTGAAATGCTTGCGCACGTTGATAGAGCGCGAGAAGCGCGCCATCGAGCAGGATCGGCGCGGGGCGGCGATTCGGTTATCGGGGGAGTTTCATTTGCAGTTGGCACGGATGGCGGGAAATCTGCCGTTGGCGCATTTTCTGCGCAGTCTGGTGCCGTTGACGTCGTTGGCGATTGCGCGGAGTCGGTGCCCGACGCGCAGCTGTTGCGCGTGGCAGGAGCATTTGGCGTTGGTTGAGGTTGTGGAGCGAGGTGATGCTGCTAAGGCAGAGGGGCTGATGAATCGGCATCTGGATCATCTTGAGCAGACACTGCTGGGTTCAGATCTTGAGCATTGTGCTGTCGGTTAGACCGCCTTCGCGAGCAGGCTCGCTCCCACAGTGGATTGCATTCCTTCTGACAGAATGCGTTCTACTGTGGGAGCGAGCCTGCTCGCGAAGAGGCCCGTTGAGCTATTGAAATTATCAGGCTTGTTGCGCTGCAACCCTGGCAAACCCCGCCCGAATCTTCTCTTCCGGCAAGTCATCGGCGATAAACACGATCACACTCTCGCGCGTTTCGCCCTCGGCCCATTCAGTGTCCCAGTCGAAACCATAGAGTTTCAGCACACCCTGAAACACCAGGCGCCGATCTTCGCCAGCAATGTTCAGCACGCCTTTGTAGCGCAGCAATTGCTTGCCGTGCTCTTCCAGCAACTCGTTCATGAACTCGCTGAGCTGATCGATATCCAGCGCCTGATCGGTGCGCAGCACCAGGCTGGAGATGCGATCGATCGACGGCGCCTTGCTCACCGGACGCAAGCTCAAACCGCCGCCCAGGTCAGCATTGAGGTTGAAACCACGCACATCCAGCAGTTCAGCCAGATCGATGTTGCCATGCTCGACCACGCGGATCGGCGCGCGGCGGTTGATTCGCGTAAGGCGCTCGCTCAGCGCGGTGAACGTCGGCTCATCGACCAGATCGGTCTTGCTTACCAGCAGACGATCGGCGAAACCGATCTGCGCCTGGGCGATGGTCTGAGTCAGGTGCACGTCGGCGTGGGCGGCGTCGACCAGGGTGATGATGCCGTCGAGCAGGTAACGCTCGCGCAGCTCTTCGTCGATGAAAAAGGTCTGCGCCACCGGTGCCGGATCGGCGAGACCGGTGCACTCGATCACCAGACGATCGAAGGCGATCTCGCCGCTGTCCAGGCGCTCGAGCAGCAAGTACAGCGCCTTGGTCAGATCGGTGTGAATGGTGCAGCAGACGCAGCCGTTGGCCAGGGTCATGACCTGCACCGGCTCGTCACCCAGCAACTGAGTGTCGATGCCGGCGTCGCTGAATTCGTTTTCAATCACGGCGATTTTCAGGCCGTGCTCGGCTTTCAATAAATGACGCAGCAAAGTGGTCTTGCCGGCGCCGAGGAAACCGCTGAGGACCGTTACCGGAATGGGAGAAGACAAAACCCGATCTCCTGAAAAGAATACAAAAACAACTGTGGGAGCGAGCCTGCTCGCGAAAGCGGTGTGTCAGTCAAATCCTTCATCAACTGACACTCCGTATTCGCGAGCAGGCTCGCTCCCACAGGGGATTACCTCAACCGCAGGCTGTCAGCTCAACAGCACTTCGGCCCACCCTTGCCACCGTAACGGGCTTCCTGACGTTCGCGAAAGAACATCTCGTAGCTCATCACCGGTTTGTCCGGGTGTTTGGTTTGCATATGCTCGACGTAGGTGTCGTAGTCGGGCATGCCGACCATCAGGCGCGCGGCCTGACCGAGGTATTTACCGAGGCGACTCAGGTCATTGAACATGCTGCAATCCTCTGGTTACGCATCCGGCAGGGCCTGGAATGGCGATTCTTTATCCGTACGCTCTTTTTTGCCCCAGGCGGCGATGCCGACCTTGAGCGCATAGAACAGGATGCTGAACACCACGAACAGGAACAGCGCGGTGAGTGTGGCGTTGGTGTAGGCGTTGAAGATCACGTGCTGCATCTGCTCGACGCTTTTCGCCGGCGCCAGCACCTGACCGTTGGCCAGCGCATCGCTGTACTTCTTGGCCAGGGACAGGAAGCCGATCGCCGGGTTGGCGTCGAACAGCTTGATGAAGCCAGCAGTGGTGGTGCAGATCAACAGCCAGGTGGCCGGCAACAGGGTGACCCAGATGTAGCGCTGGCGCTTCATCTTGATCAGGACCACGGTGCCGAGCATCAGCGCGATACCGGCGAGCATCTGGTTGGAGATGCCGAACAATGGCCACAGGGTGTTGATGCCGCCCAGTGGATCGATCACGCCCTGATACAGCAACCAGCCCCACATCGCCACACAACCGGCGGTGGCGATCAGGTTGGCGGTCCAGGATTCGGTGCGTTTCAGCGCCGGTACGAAGGAGCCGAGCAGATCCTGCAGCATGAAACGCCCGGCACGGGTACCGGCGTCCACAGCGGTGAGGATGAACAGCGCTTCGAACAGGATCGCGAAGTGGTACCAGAACGCCATGGTGTTTTCACCCGGCAGGACACTGTGCAGGATCTGCGCAATACCGACCGCCAGGGTCGGCGCACCGCCAGCACGGGCCAGAATGGTGGTTTCACCGATGTCGTGGGCCACGGCTTGCAGCGCCTCCGGCGTGATCGCGAAGCCCCAGCTGGTGACCATTTGCGCCACTGACGCGGCATCACTGCCGACCACGGCGGCCGGGCTGTTCATGGCGAAGTACACGCCTGGCTCGATCACCGAAGCGGCAACCATGGCCATGATCGCCACGAACGATTCCATCAGCATGCCGCCGTAACCGATGTAGCGGGCGTTGGTTTCGTTATCCAGCAGCTTCGGCGTGGTGCCCGATGAGATCAACGCGTGGAAACCCGATACCGCACCGCAAGCGATGGTGATGAACAGGAACGGGAACAGACCGCCCTTCCACACCGGGCCGGTGCCGTCGACGAACTGGGTCAGTGCCGGCATTTTCAGCTCGGGCATGGTCACCAGAATACCGATCGCCAGGGCGACGATGGTGCCGATCTTGAGGAAGGTCGACAGGTAGTCACGTGGTGCCAGAATCAGCCAGACCGGCAGCGACGCGGCGACAAAACCGTAACCGACCAGCATCCAGGTAATCTGCACACCGGTGAAAGTGAAGGCTTTGGCCCATACCGGATCGGCAGCAATCTGCCCGCCCAGCCAGATCGAGCCGAGCAGCAGCAACACACCGACCACGGAGATCTCGCCGATGCGGCCCGGGCGGATGTAGCGCATGTAGATGCCCATGAACATCGCGATCGGGATGGTCGCCATCACGGTGAAGATGCCCCACGGGCTCTCGGCGAGGGCCTTGACCACGATCAGCGCCAGCACCGCGAGGATGATGATCATGATCAGGAAGCAGCCGAACAGTGCGATGGTCCCGGGAATCCGGCCCATCTCTTCACGCACCATGTCGCCCAGGGAACGGCCGTTGCGTCGGGTCGACATGAACAGGACCATGAAGTCCTGCACCGCGCCCGCCAGCACCACACCGGCAATCAGCCAGAGTGTGCCGGGCAGATACCCCATCTGCGCCGCCAGCACCGGACCGACTAGTGGCCCCGCGCCAGCGATGGCCGCGAAGTGGTGACCGAAAAGAATGTGTTTGTTGGTCGGCACGTAGTCCAGACCATCGTTGTTGAGCACGGCGGGGGTGGCCCGACGCGGATCCAGTTGCATCACGTTGTTGGCGATGAACAGACTGTAGTAACGG
The DNA here is from genome assembly GCF_057291535.1 of Pseudomonas sp. 1L-E-NC-VB-C3. Lineage (NCBI taxonomy): Bacteria > Pseudomonadati > Pseudomonadota > Gammaproteobacteria > Pseudomonadales > Pseudomonadaceae > Pseudomonas > Pseudomonas sp. 1L-E-NC-VB-C3. The sequence continues at coordinate 110,274 of NZ_JBXAWD010000008.1, forward strand.
TACGCAACCAGATAAATGGCCACGGCAGCGACCACAATCCACAAGGCGTTGATCGCCTCGCCGCGGCGCAATGCCACTACGCCAAGGGCGCACGCTCCTACGATTGCCAGCACGAGCCAGGGTAAGTGGCGCAGCAGGCTATTATTATTTTTCATTTTATTATTCCAGCCAGGGTGGACAAGAAAGACAGCCACCCCGAGTTTAGCGCTTACGGCGCCAAAGGCCATACCCCGACATAGGTCTAGACGCTTGAGCGATTGGCTGGCGCCCGCATTCGCGGTCTATAGTCAGCGAACCTTCATGAGGATTGCGCCATGAGCGAGCACCCCGCCAATCGACGTCGTTTCAAACGTATTGCGTTCGATGCCCGAACCGAGCTGAAACAGGGCGAGTACATCTGGCCGGTCAAACTGATCGACCTGTCTCTCAAGGGCCTGCTGATCGAGCGACCGGAGCCGTGGCTCGGGGATAAAGAGCAGGACTTCCTAGTCGACATTCATCTGAGCGAAGACGTCGATATAGAAATGGACGTGCATCTGGCCCACGAGGAAAACGGCCACTTGGGGTTCATCTGCCGGCACATCAGCCTGGAATCGATCCAGCGCCTGCGCCGGTTGATCGAACTGAATCTGGCGGATGAGGCAGAACTGGAGCGCGAACTGGGTGCGCTGATCGAAATCTGACTTGCCCCCTGTAGGAGCTGCCGAAGGCTGCGATCTTTTGATTTTGTTTCAAGATCAAAAGATCGCAGCCTTCGGCAGCTCCTACACAGGGGATTGTGGTTACTCGAAGAGTGCGTCGAGGGCCTGTTCCAGACGCGTCACGGCGATGATCTGCAAGCCGGGAGGCGATTCCTTCGGAGCATTACCCTTCGGCACGATGGCGCGTTTGAAACCGTGCTTGGCCGCTTCTTTCAGCCGCTCCTGCCCGCTCGGCACCGGGCGCACTTCGCCAGACAGGCCGACTTCGCCGAACACCAGCAGATCATGCGGTAACGGCCGATTGCGCAAACTCGACATCACCGCCGCCATCAACGCCAGATCCGACGCTGTCTCCAGCACCTTCACGCCACCGACCACGTTGAGGAAGACGTCCTGATCGTGGGTCGGAATCCCGCCGTGGCGGTGCAACACCGCGAGTAACATAGCCAATCGGTTCTGATCCAGGCCCAGCGTCACCCGACGCGGGTTGGCCAGATGGCTGTCGTCGACCAGCGCCTGCACTTCCACCAGCATCGGTCGGGTGCCTTCCCACGTCGCCATGACCACACTGCCCGGGACTTCTTCCTGAGCGCGGGTAAGAAAAATCGCCGATGGGTTGGAGACTTCTTTCAGGCCCTTGTCGGTCATGCCGAACACGCCCAATTCGTTGACCGCGCCAAAACGGTTCTTCACCGCACGCAGCAGACGCAGACGACCATCGGATTCACCTTCGAAATACAGCACGGTATCGACCATGTGTTCCAGAACACGCGGACCGGCCAAGGCGCCCTCTTTGGTGACGTGGCCGACGAGGAAGATCGCCGTGCCGCTCTGCTTGGCGTAACGCACCAGCAGCGCCGCACTTTCACGCACCTGCGACACGCCGCCCGGCGCCGATTGCAGCTGTTCGGTGAAGATGGTCTGGATCGAGTCGATCACCATGACCTTGGGCTTTTCCTGGCGAGCGGTGGCGATGATGGTTTCGATGCAGGTTTCGGTCATCACCCGCAGTTGATCCTGCGGCAGGCCGAGACGGCGGGCGCGCATCGCCACCTGCTGCTGGGATTCCTCACCAGTGACGTACAGCGCCGGCATGCTTTTGGCCAGATTGCACAGGGTTTGCAACAGAATGGTCGATTTGCCGATCCCCGGATCACCGCCGATCAGCACAACCGAGCCATCGACCAGACCACCGCCGAGCACGCGATCGAGCTCACCGGAGGCGGTGGAAAAACGTGGAATCTCTTCGATGCTGACTTCGGCGAGCGTCTTGATCTGTGCCTGCTGCCCTGCCCAACCGGTGCGCCCGGTGGGTGCCGTGGCGCCGCCGCTTTCGATCATGGTTTCGGTCAGGGTGTTCCAGGCACCGCACTCGCCGCACTGCCCGGCCCACTTGGGAAAGGTTGCGCCGCACTCGGTGCAGCCGTACATGCGCTTGGCCTTGGCCATCAGAACCCCCGGAACAAAAGACGCGATGATAACGCAGCCACCGCCGATCAGCGCGGCGCAGCGGTACGGATTTCGCCGCTGGCCAGACGTGCGGCGCTGTTGCCCAGCGGATCCTCGGCATTGAGGTCGGCGCCCTTGGCTTTCAACGCATCAAGCAATTCCAGACGCTTGAACAGCCCGGCGTACATCGCCGCTGTCTGTCCGGCGCCGTTACGCTGGTCGGGGCTGCAATCGCTGGCCATCAGGCGTCGGGCGATCTGTAATTCACCTTTGAATATCGCGCCCATCAGCGCCGTGTTACCGCGTTGATCCTGAGCGCAGGCGTCCGCGCCCGCTGCCAACAGTCGCTCAACCGCCGGCGCCTGACCGTGATAGGCCGCCAGAATCAGCGCGGTGTAACCCTTGCTGTCGCGGGTATCGAGGGAATAGCCAGACTCGATAAAGGTCTCGAGCATCGGCACATCACCCCGGCGGGCGGCGTCGAAGTAGTAATCCTGCAACTGCGCCTTGATCGCTTCGGGGCTCTGCTCGACCGGGGTTGCCCACGCAGTAAGCGACAGGCACCCGGCCAGGCACAAAAGAAAAATACGCATCGGGCTCTCTCCTTGAACGCACGCGAGGCCGCACTGGCCCTCGCGTGCGCCGCATCGCTATCAGTCGGTCAATTTCGCCGCCAATGCTTTCACGCGGTTGAGGTCGCCCTTGGCCACTTCGGTCACACCGCTGCCGTACTCAGGGTCGGCCTTGTACAGGAACGACAGGATGATGTGCTTGCTCTCGTCATCGGTGGTGGCCAGCGAGCCGCCGAAGCTGTCGATCAGGTCGCGGCGTTCCTGCTTGCTGTACGAGCGATACAGATCACCGGCCTGCTTGAAGTTCTGCTCACGCTGGATCTTCGCCTGCTGCGTGCTGCCCGACAGCGCCGACTGGCTGTAACGCGCCGCTGGCGTTTCTTCACGCGGTTGCAGGCGGCTTGGCTGGTAGTTGACGCCGGACTGGCTGGCGCCGAAATTCATCGCACCATCCTGATTGCCATTGTTCACTGCGGTTTTCGGTGCGTTGATCGGCAATTGCAAAGCGTTGGCGCCGAGGCGATACATCTGCGTATCGGCATAAGAGAACACTCGCCCCTGCAACAAGCGGTCTTCCGAAGGTTCGATACCCGGAACTACGTTGGCTGGAGCCATGGCAACTTGTTCGGTTTCCTGGAAGACATTGGCCGGATTACGGTTCAGGACCATTTGTCCAACTTTGCGCTCGGCAATACCCGGCCAGATCTTGGTTGCATCCAGTGGATCGAAATCAAACTTGGACAAATCCTGTGGCTTGAGAACCTGCACGTACAAGTCCCACTTCGGAAAGTTGCCCTTGTTGATATTACTGACCAAGTCGTTGGTCATATGACTGTAATCCTGACCCTGAACTTCGCTGACTTGTTTTGGCGTGAGATTCTTGATGCCTTGAAGACTCTTCCAGTGAAACTTCACGTAGTGAACTTCATTCTTGGCATTGATCAGCTTATAGGCATGAACACCATTGCCATCCATTTCCCGATAACTGGCCGGAGTGCCGTAGTTGGAATACAACTCGGTCAGCGTGCGGGTGGCTTCCGGTACATGGGAGAAGAAATCGAACCGGCGCGAATCGTCATCGAGGTTGGTGCGCGGATCGGGCTTGAAGGCGTGCACCATGTCCGGGAATTTGATCGCATCGCGGATGAAGAAGGTCGGGAAGTTGTTGCCGACCAGATCCCAATTGCCGTCAGCGGTGTAGAACTTGGTGGCGAAACCCCGCGGGTCGCGCAGGGTTTCCGGGGAATGGTTGCCATGCACCACCGCCGAGAAACGCACGAATACCGGCGTGCTCTGGCCTGCGGCGAACACCTTGGCCTTGCTCAGGTCGCTGAGGTCATCGGTCACGGTGAAGGTGCCGTGAGCGCCAGTGCCGCGTGCATGTACGACGCGCTCGGGGATGCGTTCACGATCGAAGCGCTGCAGCTTCTGGATCAGTTGCACATCCTGCAGCAGCACCGGGCCGTTGGCGCCGGCAGTTTGCGAGTTCTGATTGTCACCGACTGCCGCGCCGTTATCGCGGGTCAGCGGAGCGGCGTTGACCGAAAAGGTCAGCAGCCCGGCAGTCAGTACGCCGAAGGTGCGGCGGAAGGGAAAAGCCCCCAGTCCAGGAATGGATGTCATATCAGGTTCCTCTGGTTTTATTGGGCGCATCCAGGTGCGCCATACCAAGGCTAGAGGCCTGTGCCGCAGAACATAAATAGAAAGAACGTAACACCATGATTGAAGAAATTGGCTTTCCCGTCAGCGGGTTAGCGCGTATTCCGCGCGCGATTGCTGGCAATTTGCAAACTAATCGTCAATCGATGTGTCGATAAAAACGGGCATTGTAAGAAGGTGTTTCGCGCAGGAGGCGTTTCGCTGATTTACACTGCCAACACCAAACTCATCTGTAACAAGGAAATAACTATGGGCGTGCTTAGCGAGTTCAAGGCCTTCGCGGTCAAAGGCAATGTGGTCGACATGGCCGTCGGTATCATCATCGGCGCGGCGTTTGGCAAAATCGTTTCGTCGTTTGTCGGCGACGTGATCATGCCGCCGATTGGCCTGTTGATCGGTGGAGTGGACTTCAGTGATCTGGCTGTCACGCTCAAAGCAGCCCAGGGCGATGCGCCCGCAGTGGTGCTGGCTTACGGCAAATTCCTGCAGACGGTGCTGGATTTCGTGATTGTCGCTTTCGCGATTTTCATGGGTGTCAAAGCCATCAACCGCCTCAAACGTGAAGAAGCCGTAGCACCGACCGCGCCGCCGATCCCGAGCAAGGAAGAACAACTGCTGGGCGAAATTCGCGACCTGCTCAAGGCGCAGAACGAGCGGCCCTGAGGCATTCGGTAGTCATCAAAACGGCACCCGCGGGTGCCGTTTTCGTTACCAGTAATTTTCCACCGCAACCTGCCCCGGCTTGCGCGTCAGGCTCAGGCGCATGTCGCGCTGTTTCAGCAAGGCGCGGGTGTCGTCGATCATCTGCGGGTTGCCGCACAACATCACACGCGAATGCTCTGGCGAGAGCTCAACGCCCGCCGCGCGTTCCAGTTCGCCGTTTTCAATCAGCGTAGTAATCCGGCCCTGCAGCGCGCCTGGATGCGCTTCGCGGGTCACAGTGGGGATGAATTGCAGCTTGTGGGCGTATTCGCTCAGATAGTCCCGTTGCGCCAACCCGGCGATCAACTCCTGATAAGCCAGTTCCCGCGCCTCCCGCACGCTGTAAACCAGAATGATCCGCTCGAATTTCTCCCAGACCTCGAAGTCCTGCAGGATCGACAGAAACGGTGCCACCCCGGTGCCGGTGGACAGTAACCACAGGTCTCGGCCATCGACAAAGCGATCCAGCGTCAGGTAGCCGAACGCCTGGCGTTCTACCATCAAGCTGTCGCCGACCTGGAGCCGGCTCAGCTCACTGGTGAATTCGCCGCCCGGCACGACGATGGAAAAGAACTCGAGAAACTCGTCGAACGGCGACGACACCATCGAATAGGCGCGCCAGACCATGCTGCCATCGGCCTTGGTGACGCCCAGCCGGGCGAACTGGCCGGCACGGAAGCGAAAGCCGGGGTCGCGGCTGGTGCGCAGCGTGAACAGGTTCGGCGTCAACGGTTGCACATCGAGCAAGGTCTGGGTGGTGTACTTCTCGGCACTGGCAGTCATGAGGCACTCCTTGAAACGATTGCCTATAGTGTCCCGCAAAACCGCGCTGCCAAACACCTGCCAACGGTAATGATATTGACAGAATCAGCGCTGCACATTCGATGTGATGTCAATTTTAGATCTAGAGTAATAACTTTAAGATGGCAGTTAAAATATAACAGCGCGTATTGCTAAGAACACTTTATAAAAAACATCAAAGTTTCAATCTCGAAAAAATGTAAGGCGTTTCGCAGGAAAGATCCTACACTTCGATTCGTGCCGGATCTTTTGGATCCATTCCGCACCCCGATATCAAGATACAGAGGCAAAGTTCATGGAAACGTGGAAGGAATCACAATTGAAACAACTGACATTTGCCAAAGGCATTGAAGCGGCATACCCGATACTGCTGAGATTTGCCGAGAATCTGGGCTTTAACTACTGTGCAATAGCAGTGACGTCCCCTCATCGTGATGTCCACCTGAATGCCTTGCAGATCAATAACTACCCTAAAGAATGGAACATTCAGTACAACAAAGAGAACTTCCGCAATATTGATCCGGTAATAGCGCATTGCAATCACTCAATATTACCCATCGTCTGGGAAGAAAGAGTCTTCAACGATGCACCCGAGTTGTGGCAGGCGTTGAAACAGAATGGGCTGCAGCATGGCTGGTCGCAGGCCTTTCATGACGAAACCAGCGGTTTGTGCAGCATCATCAGTCTGGCTCGAACCCACTGCCCGATCAGCCCGCTCGAACTGTATGAGCATTACGGTTATCTGTTTTTTGCCAACCGACACTTCAGTGACCTGTATGCCCGCACCGTTCCCACACCGGCCAAACCCAGCAAACCGAGGCTATCGTCCCGGGAACTGGAGATCATGAAATTGTCCGCCATGGGCAAGACCGCTCACGATATTTCGAGAATCCTCAGCCTGAGCGAACGCACCGTTAACTATCACGTACAAAACGTCATCGAAAAATTCAACGTCTGCAACAAGATTTCCGCAGTGATTGCCGCCGCTCGTGCCGGGATTATCTGACTGACGAGCGATATCGCACGGTAATCCTGCGAGTATTTACGCGCAAAAAAACGTACCATTCAGGCCTTTCCGAGTGATGACGCAACCTGCTTGCATCGCAGTCCACTCGGTCGGATCCCGTCGCACCATCTGCCGGCAACGGGATATCTGCCGAATATCCTGAGTCCCCGCCCCATGCCCTTGCTCGAAACGCCTTTCGCCCAGCTCGACCTGATCCGCCAGCCTGAACAGCAGAATGAACCGCTGCAAGCCTTCGATGCGGCGGACGAATACCTGCTCAATCATCTCGCCAGCGGACAACCTCAGAGCAGCACCCGCGTGCTGGTGCTCAATGACAGCTTTGGCGCCTTGGCGATCAGCCTGCTGGGCAAGGTCGAGGTGAGCAGCAGCGGCGACTCGTTCCTCGGTTTCGTCGGGCTGGAAAAGAATCTGCTACGCAATGGCCAGGCGTTCGATGCGATCCGTCCGATTCCGGCCAGTGAGCCTTTGGTCGGGCCGTTTGACCGGGTGCTGATCCGCGTTCCCAAGACGCTGGCGCTATTGGAAGAGCAGTTGATCCGCCTGCAAGGGCAACTCGCGCCGGGCGCGCAAGTGATCGCCGCCGCCATGGTCAAGCATCTGCCGCGCGCTGCCGGCGATCTGCTCGATCGCTACATTGGCCCGGTGCAGGCGTCGCTGGCCGTGAAGAAAGCCCGACTGCTGATCGCCACGCCTGAAAGCAAAGCGCCCGCCACATCGCCCTATCCGACTCGTTATCGTCTCGACGAACCAGCGATCGAATTGCTCAACCACGCCAACGTGTTCTGCCGCGAAGGCCTCGACATCGGCACTCGCGCGTTTCTGCCGCATCTGCCAAAGAACCTTGGCCACGCGCGAGTCGCCGATCTCGGTTGCGGCAACGGTGTTCTGGCAATCGCCAGCGCCTTGCAGAACCCGGATGCGCATTACACGCTGGTCGACGAATCGTTCATGGCGGTGCAATCGGCTGCCGAGAACTGGCGCGCGGCATTGGGCGATCGCGAAGTGATCGTGCGCGCTGGCGATGGTCTGGCCGGGCAGGCGCCGCAGTCGCTGGACGTGGTGCTGTGCAACCCACCGTTCCATCAGCAACAGGTGGTCGGCGATTTCCTCGCCTGGCGCATGTTCCAGCAGGCGCGCGAGGCGCTGGTGGTCGGCGGTGCGCTGTACATTGTCGGCAATCGGCATCTGGGCTATCACAGCAAACTGGCGCGCTTGTTTCGTGGCGTCGAGCAAGTGGCGGCCACGCCGAAATTCGTCATCCTCAAAGCGCGCAAATAAATCTGCGGCATAAAAAAACCCTCCGTGAGGAGGGTCGCAAGTCCATACCCGAAGGCGCCGGGACGGGATATTTCAGTGGGTGGTCAAACCCGCGGCATTCATGAACATGCGCATCAGGCTGGCGGCGATGAACAACACGCCGACACTGCCAACCCAGATCAGGGCCAACCAGCCGAGCCGCTGCCACAGCGGTTTTTTTTCGGCTTCTTCAATGTCGTGCAGGGAATGTTTGCCGGTCATTGCATCGATCTCCGTTAAGCCAAGGCGTCACTGCGGACGCCTTCGCGAGCAGGCTCGCTCCCACAGGGCAAGCCCAGCATTGGATTAGTGATAACCATCTTCGTGGGTCACCTTGCCGCGGAACACGTAGTAGCTCCAGAAGGTATAACCCAGGATGAACGGAATGATGAACAGCGTGCCGACCAGCATGAAGCCCTGACTTTGCGGCGGCGCGGCGGCGTCCCAGATCGAGATCGACGGCGGCACGATGTTCGGCCACAGGCTGATGCCCAAGCCACTGTAGCCGAGGAAGATCAGCACCAGGGTCAGCAGGAACGGCGTGTAGTTGGCGTTACGTGCCACCGCGCGGATCAGGCCGTACAAAGTGACCAGCACCAGAATCGGCACCGGCATGAACCAGAACAGATTCGGCATGCTGAACCAGCGTGAGGCGATTTCCGGATGCGACAGGGGTGTCCACAGGCTGACGATACCGATTACCGCCAGCAGCACGAACGCCAGCGGCCGCGCCAGGTCGTGCATCTGTTCCTGCAACTTGCCTTCGGTTTTCATGATCAGCCAGGTGCAGCCGAGCAAGGCATAGGCCACCACCAGCGCCGCGCCGCAGAACAGCGTGAACGGTGTCAGCCAGTCCAGTGAACCTCCAGCGAACTGGCGATTGACCACCGGCAGACCATCGATGAACGCTCCCAGCGCCACGCCCTGAAAGAACGTCGCCGCGATCGAACCACCGATGAATGCCTTGTCCCACAGATGACGTTTTTCATCCTTCGCCTTGAAGCGGAACTCGAAGGCCACGCCGCGAAAGATCAGGCCCATCAGCATGAAGATCAGCGGCAGGTACAGCGCCGACAACACCACCGAATAGGCCAGCGGGAAGGCGCCGAACAACGCCGCCCCGCCCAGCACCAGCCAGGTTTCGTTGCCGTCCCATACAGGGGCGACCGTATTCATCATCACGTCGCGATCGGTCTTGCCGGGCACGAACGGGAAGAGAATGCCGATGCCCAGGTCGAAGCCGTCCATAACCACGTACATCATGATGCCGAAGATGATGATCACGGCCCAGATCAGCGGAAGATCGATACCCATGAGTCAAATCTCCTTGGTCAAGCGAGTGTTGTCTTCGTGCTCGCCCTCGGCCGGATCATCGGCTGCGGACAACGGACGCGCCGGGGTGCGTTTCTTGCCTGGACCACCGTCCGGCGTTTCACTGCCTTCGCTGATCTTCGGCCCTTTGCGCACCAGGCGCATCATGTAGCCGAGCCCGGCGCCGAACAGCGCGAAATACACCACTACGAACATGATCAGGGTGATGCTCATCTGCATGAAGCTGTGGTTGGACGAAGCATCTGCGGTGCGCATCAGGCCATAGACCACCCACGGTTGACGGCCGATTTCCGTGGTGAACCAACCGGCAAGAATTGCGATCAGGCCGGACGGCCCCATCCACAACGCCAGATGCAGGAACGGCCGCGAGGTATACAGCGAGTCACGCTTGCGCAGCCACAGACTCCACAAACCGGTGAAGATCATCAGGAAACCGAGGCCGACCATGATCCGGAACGACCAGAACACGATGGTCGAATTCGGCCGGTCTTCCGGTGGAAATTCCTTCAGCGCCGGTACTTGTTTATCCAGCGAGTGGGTCAGAATCAGGCTGCCGAGGTAGGGAATCTCTACGGCGAACTTGGTGCGTTCCTCTTTCATGTCCGGCCAGCCGAACAGGATCAGCGGCGTCGCTTCGTCGCCATGGTTTTCCCAGTGGCCTTCGATCGCAGCGATTTTCGCTGGCTGATGCTTGAGCGTGTTGAGGCCGTGGAAGTCGCCGATCACAGCCTGGATCGGCGCGACGATCAATGCCATCCACATGGCCATCGATAGCATGGTGCGGATCGCCGGGTTGTCTCTGCCGCGCAGCAGGTGCCAGGCCGCTGACGAACCGACGAAGAACGCCGTGGCGACGAACGCCGCCGTGGCCATGTGCATCAGCCGGTAAGGGAACGACGGGTTGAAGATGATTGCCAGCCAGTCGGTGGGGATCACCTGACCGTTGACGATTTCAAAGCCTTGCGGGGTCTGCATCCAGCTGTTGGAGGCGAGAATCCAGAAGGTCGAAATCAGCGTGCCGATCGCTACCATCACCGTCGAGAAGAAGTGCAGGCCGCGCCCGACCTTGTTCCAGCCGAACAGCATGACGCCAAGGAAACCGGCCTCAAGGAAGAACGCGGTGAGCACTTCATAGGTCAGCAACGGCCCGGTGACGGCACCGGCGAAGTCGGAAAAACGACTCCAGTTGGTGCCGAACTGATAAGCCATGACCAGCCCGGAAACCACGCCCATGCCGAAGTTGACGGCAAAAATCTTCGACCAGAAATGGTAGAGATCGCGGTAGGTGTCGTTGCGGGTCTTCAGCCACAAGCCTTCGAGCACCGCCAGGTAACTCGCCAGGCCAATGGTGATGGCCGGGAACAGAATGTGGAACGAGATGGTGAACGCGAACTGAATTCGGGCGAGATCCAGAGCCTCTAAACCGAACATATGGCTTCCTCTGTCAGGTAATACGGGTAGCTGGCCCGGAGGCCTGCACCACTGCCCCCACGGATATGGAGTGCGGCGAATTCGGATTCGTTCTTTTTTTGCAACCATCGCAACGCAGGGAGTCTGGCCAAATGGCCGCCAGATCAGTTCCGATCGGAGTCTTGATCTGGATCAAGCAACGTTGAAAGAGTAGTCCCATTTTTACCAATGAACTGCGTGGTGGTTTGCCGCGTGACAAGTTGCCTCACTCCCCCGTGGCGAGGGGATTTATCCCCGTTCGGCTGCGCAGCAGTCGTCGCTTCCAGCTTTTGGGGCCGCTGCGCGACCCAACGGGGATAAATCCCCTCACCACAGGGTTGATTGTCAGCATGAAAGATCGATGTCTGGCTAACTGAATTGTTTCTCGTAGCAACTTCCTGTTACAGACTGGTGATAATCTCGCCGTTCACTCGCCCAAGACTGCCTTCAGATGCCCATTCAAGAGCCCCTGCTGCTACGTCACCATCGTCCATTCATGGCCTTTTGGCTGGCGCGGATTTTCACCGCCAGCGGTTTCCAGATGCTCACCGTGGCGATCGGCTGGAATCTGTATCAACTGACCGGCAACGTGCTGGATCTGGGCCTGGTCGGGCTGGTCGAATTCGCCCCGCGCGTGCTGTTCATGCTGCACACCGGGCACGTTGCCGATCGCTATGATCGGCGCAAGGTCGCCGCGCTTTGCCAGTCGTTGCAGGCATTGATTGCCTTGGCGCTGGCCATCGGCAGCGCCACCGATCACGTCACCCGCGAGATGATTTTCATCCTCGCCTTCCTGCTCGGCGCCGCCCGTTCGTTCGAGATGCCGACGACTCAGGCCTTGCTGCCCAGCATCGTCCCCAGTGCGCTTTTCCCCCGTGCAGTTGCCGCCGCGCAATCGGCGCAGCAGTCGGCCACTATCGTCGCTCCGGCTCTTGGCGGTTTGCTCTATGCGTTCGGCAGCGTCTGGGTCTACGGCCCGACCGTGCTGCTGTACGTGATCGCCTGCGCGCTGATGCTCAACCTACCGGCACGCCAGACGCCATTGAATAAAGGCAAAGCCACGCTGGACTCGCTGTTGGCAGGGATTCGCTTCATCCGCAGCCGCCCGGACATCCTCGGAGCGATCTCGCTGGACCTGTTCGCCGTGTTGCTCGGTGGCGCCACAGCGCTGCTGCCGGTGTTCGCCAAGGACATTCTGCTGACCGGCCCGTGGGGCCTTGGCCTGTTGCGCTCGGCGCCGGCGGTGGGTGCGTTGCTGATGTCGCTGTTTCTGGCGCGATTTGCCGTGGAACGCAATGTCGGCCGGGTGATGTTCACCGCCGTCGGCATCTTCGGCGTCGCCACTATCGCGTTTGGTTTGTCGACCTCGTTCTGGTTCTCCCTGGCGGTGCTGGTGGTGCTCGGCGCAGCGGACATGATCAGCATGGTCATCCGTGCCTCGTTCGTGCAACTGGAAACCCCCGACGAAATGCGCGGCCGGGTCAGCGCGGTGAACGGGCTGTTCATCGGCGCATCGAACCAGTTGGGCGAATTCGAATCCGGCCTCACCGCCCACTGGTTCGGCACCGTGCCGGCGGTGGTCATGGGCGGGATCGGCACGCTGGTGGTGACGGGGACGTGGATCAAACTGTTTCCGACGTTGGCGAATCGGGATCGGATGCATGTGCCGGTGGAAGAGAAGGTCTGAGTTTTTTGGAAAAAACTCACCTGCTTAGCACTTATTAAGCGACAACGTGCGGTACATAGTTACCGCACCAGGTGTAATGTATCGCCTTACACTCGCCGCCATGATCAAATCCTTTCAGCACAAAGGCCTTCGTGGCTTCTATGAAACAGGTACGACTCGTGGAATTCGTGCCGACCATGCAAAACGGCTTTCGCGCATGTTGCAGTTCATGGATCGAGCGACGCTTCCCGCAGACCTGGACTTGCCCGGCTGGCGCCTGCATCCGTTGAAAGGTGAGCTGAGCGAATATTGGTCGCTCAGCGTTTCAGGCAACTGGCGAGTGATCTTTCGTTTTGTCGGTTCGGATATCGAATTGGTCGATTATCTGGACTACCACTGACAGGAGGCAGGCTCATGCCCATGCACAACCCGCCACACCCCGGTGAAACCCTGCTGCTGGATGTCTTGCCCGAGCTTGGTATCAGCGTGAGCGAATTGGCCCGGCACCTTGGCTTTGCACGCCCGCATCTTTCGCGCGTACTGCACGGACACGCGCCGATCAGCCCGGATCTGGCAGTACGACTTGAGCGTGCAGGGATCGGCAAGGCGCGCGTTTGGCTAGGCGTCCAAACCGACTACGATCTTTGGCAAGCGGAGCACCGTGAGCAACCAATGATAGAACCCCTCGCAGCCCACGGCTGAACCGTCAGGCCATCATCTCCCCCGCCACCCTCGCCCGCAACGCCTTGCCACCAAGCTGCTCGACCAGGGTCAAGGCAAACTCCAGCGCCGGTCCCGAGCCTTGGGCGGTGATGCAGTTGCCGTCGACCACCACCGCTTGATCAACAAACGTACAGCCTGATAGTTGATGGCTGGCGCCGGGCAGGCAGGTCATGCGTCGCTGGCGCAGCACGCCTGATGCTTGCAGCGCGACAGCCGGGGCTTCGCCGATGGCGGCGAACAGTCGGCCGGCACTGGCTTGATCCTTGAGCAATTGCTGCAAGGGCTGATGCGCCGCCAGATGCCGGGAACCGACGGCACCGCCCGGCAGGACAATCAGGTCAAAAGTCTGTGCCAGTACATCGACCAGCATGCCGTCGGCAGTCAGCCGGGTGCCGCGTGCGCAGGTCAGCATGCGCCGGCCTTCGATGCTGGCGGCAACCACTTCGATACCGGCACGGCGCAGCACGTCGATCAGGGTCACGCTTTGCAAATCGTCGATGCCCTCGGCGAGGGCAATCAGGGCTCTGGAAGTCATGGGCGCTTTCCGCTGGATAGTCAGTCAAGCGTAGTCAGCTTTGTCCCACCCTGTTCGCAGACAGCCGTTACTTGATGTAAAGCTGGGTCGAAAGCGTGTTGCGCGGAGCGTTGATCGAGGTGTTGCTGAAGTTGAAGGTGCCTTCCTGTTTGCCGGCCAGATCGAAGGTATAAAGAGAGCCGACGGTTTTGCTGCCGGGGGTGCATTCGGTGAGGTTGCCATTATCGAAGGCGCACACCGGACCTCGGGTGCCGTTGACCTCGAAGCCATCCAGCGTCACGTGTGGCTGGTTCTGGCCATAGCCGACTTCCAGCACGAAGACTTTGATATTCGGCCCGCTGTGATTGCATTGGGTTTGCGGCTGGTTATCGGCAATATCTTCCAGGCCGCAGGACGGTGACTGCACTTTGATCACCTTCACCTCGGAGAGTGGCGGCGCCGATGCCGCGAACGCCGGAGCTGTCACCAGTAGTGCTGCAATCCATCCGAAAATCCTGATCCAACCGTTGCGCATGCCTGCCCACTCCAAAAAATCAGCGCGCAGTATGGCGCAGTTGTCGGCTGCGCAAAACTTCGCCGACGATCGACACCAACATCCGCCAAATTCCTCACGCGGCTGGTATGATGCGCGGCTTTTTCCGGCCCACGACAATTTTCCAGGCGCTTGCGACGGTCTGTGCTTTGCTGTTGAGGTCGATACATTCACGGCGCCACGCGCGCCACGGGGAGCAGACATGCTGGAAAGGCTGTTTCAACTCAAGGCACACAACACCAACGTGCGCACCGAAATTCTTGCGGGCGTCACGACTTTCCTGGCCATGGCTTACATTCTGTTCGTCAACCCGAGCATCCTCGGCGAGACCGGCATGGACAAGGGCGCGATCTTCGTCGCCACCTGTCTGGCGGCTGCCATCGGCTCGACCGTTATGGGCCTGATCGCCAACTACCCGATCGCTCTCGCTCCGGGCATGGGCCTGAACGCCTTCTTTACCTACACCGTGGTGCTGCACATGGGCCACACCTGGCAGGTGGCGCTGGGTGCGGTGTTCATTTCCGCCGTGCTGTTCTTTCTGCTGTCGATCTTCCGCATCCGTGAATGGATCATCAACGCCATTCCGCTGCCACTGCGCTCGGCGATTGCCGCCGGTATCGGCCTGTTCCTGGCACTGATCGCCCTGCACAATGCCGGCATCGTGGTCAGCAACCCGGCGACCATGGTCGGCCTCGGCGATCTGACCAAACCGGCACCGATTCTGGCCACCGTCGGCTTTGCCGTGATCGTCGCCCTCGAAGCGCTGAAAGTGCGCGGCGCGGTGCTGATCGGCATTCTGGCAGTGACCATCGCCTCGATCGTACTGAACGTCACCGAGTTCGGCGGCATCATGTCAATGCCGCCGTCGCTGGCGCCAACCTTCCTGCAACTGGACATCAAAGGCGCACTGGACATCGGTCTGGTCAGCGTGATTTTCGCCTTCCTGTTCGTCGACCTGTTCGACAACTCCGGGACCCTGATCGGCGTCGCCAAGCGCGCCGGCCTGATGGGCAAGGACGGCCACATGCCGAAAATGGGCCGCGCGCTGATCGCCGACAGCACGGCGGCCATGGCCGGCTCGCTGCTGGGTACGTCGACCACGACCAGTTACATCGAATCCGCTGCCGGCGTCAGTGCCGGTGGCCGCACAGGCCTGACCGCCATCGTCGTGGCAATCCTGTTCCTGCTGGCGCTGTTCTTCTCGCCCCTGGCGGCCAGCGTTCCGGCGTTCGCCACTGCGCCAGCGCTGCTGTTCGTCGCCGTGCTGATGACTTCCGGCCTGGCGGAAATAGACTGGGACGACATCACCGTGGCTGCGCCGGTTGTGGTTACCGCGCTGGCCATGCCGTTCACCTATTCGATCGCCAACGGCATCGCTTTCGGCTTCATCGCCTGGACCGCCATCAAACTGTTGTCCGGCCGCGCCCGTGAGCTGAACCCGGCACTGGTGATTCTGTCGATTCTGTTTGTGATCAAGTTGGGTTGGTTCAACGCATGAGTTTCGATTCCCAAGCCTACGCCGAACAACTCGAAGCCAAGGTCACGCGCTTGCGTGATCTGCTGGCACCGTTCGATGCACCTGCGCCGACGGTGTTTGACTCGCCTCTGCAGAACTTCCGCCTGCGCGCCGAATTCCGCCTCTGGCGCGAGGGCGGCGAACGCCATTACGCGATGTTCTCCCAGGACGACAAGCGCACGCCGATCCTTATCGAAGAATTCCCGATTGCCAGCCTGCGCATCAACCAGTTGATGCCGCAGTTGAAGGCCGCGTGGCAAGCCAGTTCGGCGCTGAGCCACAAGCTGTTCCAGGTCGAGTTTCTGACCACGCTGGCCGGCGACGCGATGATCACCCTGTGCTATCACCGTCCGCTGGACGAGCACTGGCATGCGGCAGCAACGAAGCTGTCGGCAGATCTCGGCGTGAGCATCATCGGCCGCTCCAAAGGCAAGCGCGAAGTGCTCGGTCAGGACTATGTCGTCGAGAAACTCGAAGTCGGCGGCCGCACCTTCAGCTATCGCCAGCCCGAAGGCGCCTTCACCCAGCCCAACGGCACGGTGAACCAGAAGATGCTCAATTGGGCTTACGAAGCGCTGGGCGATCGCAGCGACGATCTGCTCGAGTTGTACTGCGGCAACGGCAACTTCACCCTGCCGCTGGCGACTCGCGTGCGCAAAGTGCTCGCTACCGAAATCAGCAAGACTTCAGTCAACGCGGCATTGAGCAACCTCAGCGAAAACACTGTGGATAACGTCACGCTGGTGCGTTTGTCCGCCGAGGAGCTGACCGAAGCGCTCAACGAAGTGCGCCCGTTCCGCCGCCTGCACGGCATCGATCTGAAGAGTTACGAATTCGGCAGCGTCTTCGTCGACCCACCGCGCGCCGGCATGGACCCGGACACCTGCGAACTGACCCGGCGCTTCGACAATATCCTCTACATCTCCTGCAACCCGGACACCCTGGCGGCCAACATCGCCCAGCTGCATGACACCCACCGCATTACCAAGTGCGCATTGTTCGACCAGTTCCCGTGGACCCATCACATGGAATCCGGTGTGCTGCTGACCCGACGCTAATCGCGGGTAGTTGGTACGAGAAAGCCGTCGTGATTGACGGCTTTTTTGTGGGTGCTCTAAAAGATCGCAGCCTTCGGCAGCTCCTACATGTGGAACGCGGTTATCTGTAGGAGCTGCCGAAGGCTGCGATCTTTTGATCTGTGCGATCACCGAACATAAAACGCCAAGGTCATTTCTGTTCAATTGACCGATGTAACCATCTAGTACATTTTATCTCCACAGGCCGAACCCTCTCGGCCAATGCCAAAAACAATAAGTGGAGTTGCCCCCATGTCCCCTATCGTTCTGGTGCTTAACGGCCCGAACCTGAACCTGCTCGGCACCCGCGAGCCGGCGACTTATGGTCATGAAACCCTGGCCGATATTTCTGCACTGTGTGGTCGCGCGGCTGACGAGTTCGGCCTGACTGTGGAATTTCGCCAGACCAATCATGAAGGCGAGCTGCTCGACTGGATTCACGCCGCGCGTGGTCGTTGTGCCGGGATCGTGATCAATCCGGCGGCGTGGACGCATACGTCCGTGGCGATTCGCGATGCACTGGTCGCCAGTGAATTGCCGGTGATCGAGGTGCATCTGTCCAACGTGCATGCCCGTGAGCCGTTTCGTCATCATTCGTTTGTTTCCGGCATCGCCACGGCGGTGATGTGCGGGTTCGGCAGCCATGGCTACCGCCTGGCGCTGGAGCATTTCGGTCAGCGGTTGCAGAGGTAAGAACCATGTCGCGTTCCAAGGTGATACTCGCCGGGCTGATCGGCGCCGGGATTCAGGCTTCACGTACACCGGCACTGCATGAGCACGAAGGTGATGCGCAGGGCCTGCGTTATCTGTACCAGCTCATCGACCTCGATCAATTGCACCTCGACAGCACGGCCCTGCCCGACCTGCTGCAAGCGGCGGAGCGGATGAATTACACCGGACTGAACATCACTTTCCCGTGCAAACAGGCGGTCATCCCGCTGCTCGATGAGTTATCGCCGGAAGCCCGTGGCATCGGCGCGGTCAACACCGTGGTGCTGAAGGACGGCAAGCGTGTCGGCCACAACACCGATTGCCTCGGTTTCGCCGAGGGCTTTCGCCGGGGTCTGCCGGACGCTGCCCGTGAACGCGTCGTCCAGATGGGCGCCGGTGGGGCTGGCGCGGCAGTGGCCCACGCGCTGCTCAGCGAAGGCGTACGGCAATTGACGATTTTTGATGTTGATCGCGAGCGCGCGGAAAGTCTGGCGAACAATCTGAATCAACATTTTGGCGCCGGTCGCGCGCAGGCCGGAGCGGATTTGCCCAAGGCGCTGGCGCAGGCCGATGGCCTGGTCAACACCACGCCGATGGGCATGGCCAAGCTGCCGGGTTCACCGGTGCCGGCCGGGTTGCTACGCAAGGCAATGTGGGTCGCGGAGATTGTGTATTTCCCGCTGGAAACCGAACTGCTGCGCGACGCCCGCGCCTTGGGCTGCCGCACCCTGGATGGCGGCAACATGGCGGTGTTTCAGGCGGTGAAGGCGTTTGAATTGTTCAGCGGCGTGGTGCCGGATGCGCAGCGCATGCTTGAGCATTTTCAGAGCATGAGTGGCTGAACAACAGCGTAACTCTGTGGGAGCGAGCCTGCTCGCGAAGGCGTCGATTCAGTCAACGAACAGGGCGACTGACACACCGCTTTCGCGAGCAGGCTCGCTCCCACAGGGGGGATCGAGTCAGGCCTTCAGGTAGCGCAACACCGATTCGCAGATCATCTCGCGGTGGCGCTGCTTGATGGTTTCGTCCGGCAGGTCGATCTGGAAGATTTCTCCCAGCGTGTGGCGGTTCGACACGCGATAGAAGCAGAACGAACTGATCAGCAGGTGCACGTCCAGCGCATCGATGCCACGCCGGAACAAACCTTCGTCCGCGCCTCGTTGCAGAATCCCGCCCAAGGTGTCGAGGATCGTGTTGTTCAGCGCCTTGATCGCATCGGAACGCTTTACGTACTCGGCGTTGTGGATGTTTTCGATGCTGACGATGCGCACGAAATCGACGTTGTGGTCATGGTGATCGAAGGTGAATTCCACCAACCGACGGATCGCCAGCTCGGGCGGCAGCTCGTCCAGGTGCAGGCGGTTTTCCGTGCTGCGAATATCGCCGTAAAGCTTCTCCAGCACCTCGACGTACAACTGCTCCTTGCTGCCGAAGTAGTAATAGATCATGCGCTTGGAGGTGTGGATACGCTCGGCGATCGCGTCGACGCGGGCGCCGGACAAGCCCTGCTGGACGAACTCGACGATCGCCTCCTGGAGAATGTTTTCGCGGGTCTTTTCCGGGTTGTTCTTGCGACTCTTGCGCGGCACTGCGTCGGACTCGACAGCAGCGGCGGAAAGTTCTGAATTCATGGTCATCGCGGGCTCACGGCCATCACTGCACAAGCTGGCGATTATGGGCCGCGCGGGACAGTGAAGGAAGCCGCGCAGCCGGTGTTTAATCCCGCGTTTACGAATTCCCTACAACTTCGCCTGACGCACCGCACCGCTGCGGGATTTGGCCATCGCCGCCAGCCGCACCGCAACGCTGGCCGCGCCGTAGCCGGCATAGCCATTCTTGCGCTGGATGATCTCGAAGAAGAAACGCCCCTCGAACGGCTCGGTGTAGACGTGAAACAACTCGCCGCCCTGGGCGTCACGGTCGTAGAGCACGTTGTAATAGGCCAGCTCGCTGAGAAACTCATCGTCGAAATCGAAACGCGCCGCGAGGTCGTCGTAGTAATTCAGCGGGATGTCCAGCAGCGGCACACCGGCCTCTTTGGCGCGACTGACCTGGGCGAAGATGTCGTCACAATCGAAGGCGATGTGATGCACACCGGAGCCGCGATAACTCGACAGCGCATGAGAAATGGCGGTGTTGCGGTTCTCGGAAATGTTCAGCGGCAGCCGGATCGAGCTGTCGCGGCTGCGCAGTGCGCGGCTCTTCACCAGACCGTACGGATCGGGCAGCACCACTTCATCGTCGGCTTCGAAATCCAGCAGGCTTTTGTAAAACAGCACCCAACTGTCGAGGCTGTCCGCCGGCAGTGCCATGGCCATGTGATCGATACGCTTGAGGCCGCCGCCGGTCTGCGCGTCCGGCAACAGATTGAAATCGGTGCCGTACACGTCGGCGTCCGCATCGACCAGATAAATCAGGCTGCCGTCCGGTGCGCGCACCGCCGCCAGCTCCAGTTCATTCGGCCCGACCAGGCCGCGATAGGGCTGCCCCTTGTAAGCGACCGCGCGGGCCAGCGCACTGGCGCTGTCCTTGACCCGCACGGCCGTGGCGCACAGTGACGGGCCGTGGGCTTCGAAAAAGCTGTGGGCGAAGGAATACGGCTCGGAGTTGAGGATCAGGTTGATATCGCCCTGACGCAGCAGGCTGACACTCTTGGAGCGATGCTGCCCGGCCTTGGCGAAACCGAGGCGTTGCAGCCAGTGACTGAGCTTCGCGCCCAGCGCTTCGTCGACGGCAAATTCGAGAAATTCCACGCCGTTGTATTCGCTGGCCGGCGGCGTTTCGAAAAGAATCTCACGGTTGGCCACCGGCGCCGCTTCCTGCTCGAGACGCTGACGGGTCTTCTCTTCCAGATACAGCAGCGAGCGCAAACCGTCGGCGGCGTTGGCCCGTGGCGGCGCGGCGCGAAAGCCGTCGTTGAAGATTTCCAGCGACAGCGGCCCGGTATAACCACTCTTTATGATCGGCGCGAGGAAACCCGGCAGATCGAATTCGCCCTGCCCCGGGAAACAGCGGAAATGCCGACTCCACTCCAGCACATCCATGGCCAGGATCGGTGCGTCGGCCATTTGCACGAAGAAGATCTTGTCGCCGGGAATGTCGGCGATCGCGCTGGGATCGCCCTTCAGCGACAGGGTATGGAAGCTGTCGAGCAGCACGCCGAGGTTGGAGTGATCAGCCTGACGGACGATGTCCCAGACCTGTTGATAAGTATTGACGTGACGGCCCCACGCCAGCGCTTCGTAACCGATGCGCAAGCCACGGGCGCCGGCGCGTTCAGCCAGCAGGCGCAAATCATCGACGAGGATTTGTTGATCGCCGACACTGTCCGGCGAGGCGTTGCTGCAGACCAGCACCAGGTCGGTGCCGAGCTCCTGCATCAGATCGAATTTGCGCTCGGCACGCTCAAGGTTGCGCGCCAGGCGCTCGCGGCGGCAGCCTTCGAAGTCACGGAACGGCTGAAACAGGGTGATGGCGATCCCCAGATCGGCGCACATCTGCTTAATTTCCCGGGGACTGCCGTCGTAGTACAGGAGGTCGTTTTCGAAAATCTCCACGCCGTCGAACCCGGCGGCGGCAATGGCTTCGAGTTTTTCCGGCAGGGTGCCGCTCAAGGAAACGGTGGCAATGGAACGCTGCATGTTTCAACTCCCGGACTGCGCCGCTTTATCTTTACTGTAGGAGCTGCCGAAGGCTGCGATCGTTTGATCTTGATTACCAAAACAGCAAAATCAAAAGATCACAACCTTCGGCAGCTCCTACCGGGGAATGGGTTTTTATAGTGAGGGAAATTATTGGCTGCATCCCTGCGCGCAGCAATTTAAAGTGTACTACCCGGTTAGTTTTGCGTGCGATTATCGAACACTAAGGCGATTTGGCGAATTGACGATTTTTTGTTCACTGCCCAACATCGGTTGCACATCGAGTCCGGCCACTAACCACCGGGCAAGGTGTTCGACAGAAAAGAACACCAAATAACAAATCCAAAAACGGGTGGAACACATGATTCCTTCACAGACTTCCCGCATGGCTCCGGCCATGAGCACTGCCACGGGTGGCATTGGCGACAAGATCCGCGGCGCCATGGCCGTCGGCAAGACCCGCTGGGGCATGCTGGCGCTGGTGTTTTTTGCCACCACCCTCAACTACATCGACCGCGCCGCCCTCGGCGTCATGCAGCCGATCCTCGCCAAGGAAATGAGCTGGACGGCGATGGACTACGCCAACATCAACTTCTGGTTTCAGGTCGGCTACGCGATCGGGTTTGTCCTGCAGGGACGCCTGATCGACCGGGTCGGCGTCAAGCGCGTGTTCTTCTGCGCCGTACTGCTCTGGAGCCTGGCCACCGGTGCCCATGGCCTGGCGACCTCCGCCGTCGGCTTCATGGTCTGCCGCTTCATCCTCGGCCTGACGGAAGCGGCCAACTACCCGGCCTGTGTGAAAACCACGCGCCTGTGGTTCCCGGCCGGTGAACGCGCTGTCGCTACCGGCATCTTCAACGCCGGCACCAACGTCGGCGCGATGTTCACGCCGATGCTGCTGCCACTGGTCCTGCATGTGTGGGGCTGGCAAGCGGCGTTCCTGTGCATGGCGGCACTCGGCGGCATCTGGCTGTTGTTCTGGGGCTTGAAGTATTTCAATCCGGAAGATCACCCGACGGTGAAGCAGTCGGAACTCGATTACATCCAGCAGCAAGTCGAACCGGAACAGGCCCGCGTGCCGTTCAGCAAGATCCTGCGCATGCGCGGCACTTGGGCCTTCGCCCTCGCCTACTCGCTGACCGCGCCGGTGTTCTGGTTCTATCTGTACTGGCTGCCGCCGTTTCTCAATCAGCAATACAACCTCGGCATCAACGTGACGCAGATGGGTATTCCGCTGATCATCATCTACGTCACGGCTGACTTCGGCAGTGTCGGCGGCGGGATTCTGTCCTCGTTCCTGATCGGTCGCGGGATGAACTCGATCAAGGCGCGGCTGCTGTCGATGTTGCTGTTTGCCTGCTGCATCATCGGCGTGGTCATGGCCGCCGGCTCGGCGAATCTGTGGGTGGCGGTGGCGGCGATCTCGCTGGCGATCGGCGCGCATCAGGCCTGGACTGCGAACATCTGGAGCCTGGTGATGGACTACACGCCCAAGCACATGATGAGCACGGTGTTCGGCTTCGGCGGCATGTGCGCGGCGATCGGCGGGATGTTCATGACCCAGATCGTCGGCCACATCCTCACCGTTACCAACAACAACTACACGGTGCTGTTCACGCTGATCCCTGCAATGTACTTCCTCGCACTGACGTGGATGTACTTCATGGCACCGCGCAAGATTCCGACCATTACCGAATAACCTGCCTGCATACATCCCATTGTGGGAGCGAGCCTGCTGGCGAAGGCGTCAAGTCAGCCACTGAACAGGGTGACTGACACACCGCTTTCGCGAGCAGGCTCGCTCCCACAAGTTGTACCGGGATTCCGCTCTTCAGCGCCGGCTCTGCTGCCACGCCGCCGCCAATCCGCTGCAACAGATCACCGCAATACCGATCACCGTCAACCCGCTCGGTGTGTGATTGAACAGCAGCCAGCCCAACAACCCGGCAAAGACGATCTGGCAATAGCCGAACGGCGCCAGCAAGGCTGGTGCTGCGTGACGGAAGGCCTGAGTCAGGAACAGATGCGCCGTCATCCCGCAACTGCCCAGCGCCAGCATCAGCGCGGCATGAGGCAACGTCGGCACCTGCCAGAAGAACGGCACCAGCGCGCTCATCACCAGGGTATTGCACAGCCCGGCGAAGAAGTTGCTGGTGGTCGGGCTGTCCACTTCGGCGAGCTTGCGCGTCAGCAATTGGTAGAAGCAGAAGAACAGCGCCGAGCAGAACGGCAGCAGGATTGCCGGGGTGAACAGTTCGCCGCCCGGGTGGACGATGATCAGCACGCCGATGAAGCCGCAGATCACCGCGATCCACTGTCCGCGCGTCACTCGTTCCTTGAGCAGCGGCACCGATAACGCCGTCACCAGTACCGGCGCGAGAAAGTTGACCGCGGTGGCTTCCGCCAGCGGGATGTACAGCAGCGCCGTGGTGAAAAACAGGCTGGTGCCGAGCAGGCACAGGGCACGGGCGAGCTGCCATAACGGTTTTTTGGTGCGCAGAACGCGCAAACCGGACTGCGGCAGGAAAATCCCCGCCATCAACAAGGTGTGCACCACATAGCGCGCCCACACCACCATCACGATCGGATAAAAACCGGAGAGGTATTTCGACAAGGCGTCGTGGCTGGAAAACAGGAACGTCGCCACGACAATCAGCAGAATCCCCTTGAAGGGCTGGTTGACACCGGAGAGCGGGGTGCTGACGGTCATTGGCAATCTCTGAAAAAAATACCCGGGCGAGCGTTCGCGCTGGCGGCAATCGGTGTGGCAATCATAGTCGGCCGAGCTTTCAGCAACCGCACAGGTTGCACTCTGCTTCGCCGGGAAACCGCCGCCAGGCAAAACCTTGAGGCAAGATTCCCGCCACTTCGGCGCCCGACCAGTGTGCAACATCACAGACTGCCGTCGAAACAGCGGGTTCATGAATTCGACGGAAGAAATTCCACTCGGGATTGAATTCACGGCCCGCTCGACCGTCAATACCAGGCCCGCACCATGTGGGCGCGTGTGCATGGACGGACGACCGGACTGGCGCCACACTCACACAGCGGCAACACTCATCACCAGCAGATTCATCACCGGCAATAAAAGAGGATTCCCACATGCTATGGAAAAAAGGCCGACGCAGTGACAACGTCGTCGACGCCCGGGGTGATGACGCAGGCGGTGGCGGCGGCATGCGCTTCGGTGGCGGCAAGGGCCTGAGCCTGACGGCCATCGTGCTGATTGTCGGCATCGGCTGGCTGACCGGCCAGGACCCGATGCAGATCCTCGGCCAGTTGACCGGCCAGATGGAACAACCGGCGCCCACCTCGCAAACCCGTCAGGCGCCACCGGCCAATGATGAACAGGCCGAATTCGTCCGCTCGATTCTCGGCGACACCGAAGACACCTGGGGTCCGATCTTCCAGCAGGCCGGACGCCAATACAAAGACCCGACACTGGTGCTGTTCAGCAATCGGGTGAACTCCGCGTGCGGCATGGCCACTTCTGCCACCGGCCCGTTCTATTGCCCGGCCGACCAGAAGGTCTATCTGGACATGGCCTTCTTCCAGGAAATGTCGCAGCGCTTCAAAGCCGCCGGCGATTTCGCTCAGGCCTACGTGATCGCGCACGAAGTCGGCCACCATGTGCAGACGCTGCTGGGCGTCTCGGCGAAGATGCAGGCGGCGCGCCAGCAAGGCCGGCAAATGGAGGGCGACGGCGGCTTGCTTGTTCGTCAGGAATTGCAGGCGGACTGTCTCGCCGGCGTCTGGGCGTATAACGCGCAGAAACGCCTGAACTGGCTGGAACCCGGCGACATCGAAGAAGCCTTGAACGCCGCCAACGCCATCGGCGATGATCGCTTGCAGCAACAGGGCCAGGGCCGTGTGGTCCCGGACTCGTTCACCCACGGTACGTCAGCGCAAAGGGTGCGCTGGTTCAAAACCGGATTCGCGCAAGGCCAGGTAAGCCAGTGCGACACCTTTGCGGCGAAAACCCTGTAAATGCATAAATGGCTTGTGGCGTTACTGTTCATCGCCGGCACCGCGCAAGCGGCCGGCGTCGATGCGATCAGCCCCGGTCGCCTGCAACTCAAGGCCGGGGAAATGGCAGTGGGCATCGGCCCGGCACCTGAGAAGATCGAGCGGGTGCTGATCGTCATTCACGGTCGCCTGCGCAACGCCGAGACCTACCGCAAAAGCGCGGAAAGCGCCGCCGAACTCGCCGGGCAGACCGCGCACACGCTGGTGATCGCCCCGCAGTTTCTCAATGAAAGCGACGTCACCCTGTATTCCTTGCCGCCGACGGTGCTGCGCTGGCAGGGCAACGAGTGGATGGGCGGCGGCTTGTCCACCGGGCCGAATCCGCTGAGTTCCTACGCGGCGCTGGACGAAATCGTCGCGCGGCTCAGCGACCGCAAACAGTTTCCGGACGTGAAGCAGATCGTGATCTTCGGCCACTCCGGCGGTGGTCAGGTGGTGCAGCGTTACGCCCTGCTGGCCAAGGATCAGCCGGCGCTCAAGGCCAACGGTATTCGCTTGCGCTATGTGGTTGCCAATCCCTCTTCTTACGCGTACTTCAACGAGCAGCGGCCAGTGGCGTTCGACCACGCACAATGCCCGGGCTTCAATCGCTGGAAGTACGGCCTGGCGGACATGCCGGTGTATGCCGGCGGGCAAACGCCGTTGCAGGTCGAGAGCGCTTACGTCAAACGCGAGGTGATTTATCTGCTCGGGCAGCAGGACGTCGACCCGGAACACCCGGCGCTGGACAAGAGCTGCGCAGCCGAGGCGCAAGGGGCTTACCGCTTGATGCGCGGAAAAATGTATTTCGGCTACTTACTGCGCCGGCATCCCGAGGGGGTCAATCAGCGGCTGATTGAAGTGCCTGGGGTCGGGCATGACGGGGATGGCATGCTGACGTCGGCGGAGGGGCGGAAGGCTTTGTTTGATCAGTGAGTTTTTTGCTGGATCCACCGGCCCCTTCGCGAGCAGGCTCGCTCCCACATTTGGAATAAATGCCACAGTTGGAACGCATTCCCCTGTGGGAGCGAGCCTGCTCGCGAAGGCGTCCGATCAGACAACAACGATCTCAGGCCTGCAGCATCCGCCGCAACTCAACACAATCCTTCGCATGCCAATCCGTCAACTCCGGCCACGGGTTATCCGGCAGGTTCACCAACACCGTCCGCGCCCCCGCTGCTCGGCCGCAATCCAGATCAAAGCGGTAATCACCAACCATCACCATGTCACTGGCCGGCACTTGCCAGGCATCGGCCAGTTTCAGCAAACCGCCGGGATGCGGCTTCGGCGGTGCTTCGTCGCGACCCAGCACATCCTCGACCGCGAAGCAGTCAGCCAGGCCGATCGCCTCCAGCGTGACATGCGCCAGCTCCCGCGCATTGCGCGTGAGGATGCCGAGGCGATAACCCCGCGCATGCAGGTCGCGCACCAGCTCAACCGCGCCGGTGGCCGGGGTCGAGCCCAGCGCCAGATCGCGTTCATGCTCGAGCAACCAGGCATGCTTGGCCGCCGCTTCATCCGCCGGCAACGCGGCGAGGTGGGTGAGGATGTCGTCCTCCGGCGGAATCGCCAGTGCCACACGAATCGCCGCGAAATCATGCACGGCTACAGTCAACGTGCCGTCCATGTCGAATACCCAATGACGAACCTCGGTCAGGCTCATGCCCAGTCCTTGCGATGGCGGATCAGACCTTCCTGAGTCACCGAAGCGACCAGTTGCCCGGCGCGGTTGAATACGCTGCCACGGGAAAAACCACGGGAGTTGCCGGCCCACGGGCTGTCCATCGCGTAGAGCAACCAGTCATCGGCGCGCAGATCATTGTGGAACCACAGCGCGTGATCAAGGCTGGCGACCTGCATGTCTTTCTGCCAGACCGACTTGCCGTGGGGCAGCATCGACGTGGTCAGCAGGCCGAAGTCCGAGGCATACGCCAGCAGGTATTTGTGCAGCGCCGGGATGTCGGCCAGGGCGCCGTCGGCGCGGAACCACACGTACTTCAGCGGATCGGCCGGTTGCGGGTTGTACGGATCCTTTTCGGTGACCGGGCGTACTTCGATCGGTTTCGGACACAGCAGTTTTTCACGCATGTGCTCGGGAATCAGGTGCGCACGCTGCTGGATCAGTTCCAGCTCCGAGGGCAGGTTTTCCGGGCCGACCACCACGGGCATCTGGCCCTGATGCTCGAAGCCTTTTTCGTCGTACTGGAACGAAGCGCTGCACGTGAAGATCGGGTGGCCCTTCTGGATCGCCGTCACGCGGCGGGTGCTGAAGCTGCCGCCATCACGCACGCGATCAACCGAATAGACCACCGGCAACTTGGCATCGCCCGGGCGCAGGAAATAACCGTGCAGCGAGTGCACGTGGCGCGCCTCTTCCACCGTCTGACTGGCCGCCGACAGCGACTGGCCGAGCACCTGACCACCGAACAACTGGCGGAACCCCAGATCCTGGCTGCGGCCACGGAACAGGTTTTCTTCGATCGGTTCCAGGGTCAGCAGATCGACCAGATCTTCCAGCACTTGGCTCATTCAGACACTCCTCACACAAAGCAATGGCCGCGCAGTCTTGGCTGCGGCGGACGATTCAGGTTCTGGCACGGGCCAAATACGATGGCGGCCATTGTAAACGTCCGTGTCGGCTTATTCATGCAAGGTTTGCAGCCATTGTTCGCGGCTGATGCGATACAGAACATGACGGCGCAACGGGTGATCGAGCGCAAGCCTGGGGTGATCGAAATCATCCTGTGGATCGTGATGCATGCCGATCGCCTGCATGACCTTCTCCGACTGCGCATTCTGCCCGGCGGTAAACGAGACGATTTCCTCCAGTTTCAACTGGTCGAAACCGGCGCGCAGAGCCGTCCACGCCGCTTCACTGGCGTAACCCAGGCCCCAGTGTTCCTTGGCCAGACGCCAGCCGATCTCCACCGCCGGAGTAAACGGCGCATCGAAGCCGACCACGCCCAACCCGGTGAAACCGATGAACTCGCCCGTGTCCTTGCGCTCCAGTGCCCACAGGCCGAAGCCGTGCTCGGCGAAATGCCCGCGCACGCGGCCGATCAATGCGGCGCTTTCGAGCCGGGTCAGCGGCGCCGGAAAGTAGCGCATCACCTGCGGATCGGCGCACATCGCGGCGAATGCCGGCAAATCCTCATCCTGCCACTGACGCATCAACAACCGCGCGCTTTGCAGCTCCAGTATCGGCTCCATCGTCCCCTCCATTTCCATGCCGTTGAGTCTACATCGCTGGTAGGATCGTTCATTCTTTCCCAGGTTCTGCGCGAAACAAGCCATGCCTTTGCCGTTGATCTATCACGAAGACTACAGCCCCGAGTTTCCCGCGGAGCACCGCTTCCCCATGGACAAGTTTCGTCTGTTGCGCGATCACCTGGTCGACAGCGGCCTGACCCGCGACGCCGACCTGCTGCGCCCGCAGATCTGCCCCAACGACATCCTCGCCCTCGCCCATGACCGCAGCTATATCGAACGCTACATGAGCGGCGAGTTGTCCCGCGAAGACCAACGGCGCCTCGGCCTGCCGTGGAACGAGGCGCTGGCGCGACGCACCGTACGTGCGGTGGGCGGTTCGATCCTCGCGGCAGAGCAAGCGCTGGAACATGGCCTGGCCTGTCATCTGGCCGGCGGCACCCATCACGCTCACTACGATTACCCTGCCGGCTTCTGCATCTTCAATGACCTGGCGATCATCAGCCAGTACCTGTTGCAGAGCGGCCGGGTCAATCGCGTGCTGATCTTCGATTGCGACGTGCATCAGGGCGACGGCACTGCGCGGATTCTGCACGACACGCCGGAGGCGATTACCGTTTCCCTGCACTGCGAGAAGAATTTTCCTGCGCGCAAAGCCGAAAGTGACTGGGACATTCCGCTGCCCAAAGGCATGGGCGATGCCGACTATCTGCAGGTGGTCGATGACACGCTCAATTACCTGCTGCCGCTGTATCAACCGGATCTGGTGCTCTACGACGCTGGCGTTGATGTGCACAAGGACGATGCCCTCGGTTATCTGCAACTGACCGACGACGGGGTGGCCGAGCGCGATGAACGGGTGATGCGCCATTGTCTGGGCCGCGACATCCCGGTGGTCGGGGTGATCGGCGGCGGCTACAGCAAGGATCGCCACGCCCTCGCCCGCCGCCACGGCATCCTCCATCACAGCGCGCAACGGGTCTGGGATTCACACGGCTGTCATTGAAACGTGCTGCGTTACCCACAATCGCTGTGGAACTGGCTGTGGATAACCTGAGTGAAAGCGACTGCAGGCCATGCTGGGCAAGGCGCCCAGCGCACTGTTTGTTTTTTAACCAGCCTCGAAATACACCGCAGCCCCGGTGGGAGCGAGCCTGCTCGCGAAAGCTTTAGCACCTACAACATCTAATTGACTGACAGACCGCGTTCGCGAGCAGGCTCACTCCTACAGGGGTTCAGCGCTGTTAGAATGCGCGCCTTGTCCCGCCATACCGCAGCGCACCCCCATGACCCAGAACTCCGCCCCCGCCAACACCCACGTCGCCATCATCGGCGGTGGCCCCGCAGGCCTGATGGCCGCCGAAGTGCTGAGCCAGGCCGGAATCCGCGTCGACGTGTACGACGGCATGCCCTCGGTCGGGCGCAAGTTCCTGCTGGCCGGGGTTGGCGGCATGAACATTACCCACTCCGAAGCGTACCCGGCGTTCCTCTCCCGCTACGCTGAACGCGCACCGCAGATCGCCCCGCTGCTGCGCGCATTCGATGCCGATGCCTTGTGCCAGTGGATTCACGATCTGGGCATCGAAACCTTCATCGGCAGCTCCGGCCGCGTGTTCCCCACCGACATGAAAGCCGCGCCACTGTTGCGCGCCTGGCTCAAGCGCCTGCGCGACAGCGGCGTAGTTATCCACACCCGCCATCGCTGGCTCGGCTGGGACGCAAGCGGTGCACTGCGCATCGCCAGCCCGCAAGGCGAAATCAGCGTAAACCCCGACGCCACCCTGCTCGCCCTCGGCGGCGGCAGTTGGTCGCGCCTGGGCTCGGATGGCGCGTGGATGTTGCCGCTGGAGCAGCGCGGCGTGGATCTGGCGCCGTTGCAGCCAAGCAATTGCGGCTTCGACGTGCAGGCCTGGAGCGAGCTGATGGTGAGCAAATTCGCCGGCGCGCCGCTGAAAAACATCGCCATCGGGTTAAACGACGATATCCCGCGTCTGGGCGAATGCGTGATCACCGCGACCGGCATTGAAGGCAGCCTGATCTATGCCCTGTCGGCGCCGATACGCGAGGAAATCAATCGCTATGGCGCAGCGGTTATCCACATCGACCTGCTGCCCGGCCGGCCTGTGGATAAATTGCAGGCGGCGCTGAGCAAACCACGTGGCTCGCGCTCAATGGCCAAGCATCTGCACAGTCAGGTGGGGATTGATGGGGTTAAAGCAGCGTTGTTGCGCGAGCTGACCGATGCCGAAACCTTCGCCGATCCGGCGCTCCTGGCGCGAGCGATCAAAGCGTTGCCGCTGACACTGGTGAAAACCCGTCCGCTGGATGAAGCGATCAGCAGTGCCGGTGGCGTAAGGTTCGAAGCGATGGATGAGCGCTTGATGCTCAAGGCGCTGCCGGGGGTGTTTTGTGCGGGCGAGATGCTCGACTGGGAAGCGCCGACCGGAGGCTATTTGCTGACCGGGTGTTTTGCCAGCGGGCGGGCGGCTGGGTTGGGTATTGTGCAGTGGCTTAAGCACAAACCCCTGTAGGAGCTGACGAGTGAAACGAGGCTGCGATCTTTTGATCTTCAAAAATCAACATCAAAAGATCGCAGCGTTCCGCAGCTCCTACAGGGAAACGCATCCCCAATGTGGGAGCGAGCCTGGTCGCGAAGACGTCCTTACAAACGCTTCATCAAATCAAGGCTTGCGCTTACGCGGTCCGGTATTGAACACCGGCACTTTGCGCACCGGCTTGATCGATGGCTCCGGTGCCGAGGTCTCGCCGCTGTCGACCCACTTGCCCAGATTGCGTTTTCCACCGCCACCGCCCGAGGCTTTCGGCTTCTTCGGTTTCTTGATCACCTGACCGCTGGCATCGGTATCAGGCACGCGGTGCTCAGGTTCGAAATCCGGCTCGTTCTGGCGCTTCAGGTTCTGCCGCGTCAGCATTTCGATGGCCGAGAGCATGTTCACTTCATCGGCACACACCAGCGAGATCGCCTCACCGGTGGCACCCGCGCGGCCAGTCCGGCCGATGCGGTGAATGTAATCCTCGGCGACGATCGGCAGATCGAAGTTGACCACCAGCGGCAGGTCTTCGATGTCCAGACCACGGGCGGCAACGTCGGTCGCCACCAGAATCTGCACTTCGCTGAGCTTGAACCGGTCCAGCGCGCGCTGGCGCGTGGCCTGGGGTTTGTCGCCATGGATGCCGTCAGCATTCACACCGAGGCCCTGAAGTTTTTCCACCAGCGCATCGACGCCGTTGCGGGTCTTGGCGAACACCAGCACCTGCTTCCACTTGTTCTTGCGCATCAGGTGCACGAACAGTTCAGCCTTGCGCTTCTTGTCCACGGTGACGATCCACTGCTTGACCGTGTTGGCGGCGACGTTGCGCGGGCTGACCTCGACGCTCAGCGGATCATTGAGCATCTGCCCGGCGAGCAGGCGGATATCATCGGAGAAGGTCGCGGAAAACAGCAGCGTCTGGCGCTTTTTCGGCAGCATGCGGTAAATGTTCGCCAGTTCTTCGGAGAAGCCCAGGTCGAGCATACGATCGGCTTCATCCAGCACCAGCGTTTGCAGTTGATCGAGTTTCAGCGCGTTCTGGCGGAACAGGTCGATCAAACGGCCGGGTGTGGCGACCAGCACATCGACGCCGCCGCGCAGCTTCATCATCTGCGGGTTGATGCTGACACCGCCGTACACCGCGTAAGTACGCAACGGCAGGTTTTCCGCGTACTGGCGCACGGCTTCGTGGACCTGCTCGGCCAGCTCGCGGGTCGGCACCAGAATCAGCGCACGCGCCGAATTGGCGGTGACTTTCGGCCCTTCCATGGTCAGCAACTGCAACAGCGGCAAAGCGAAACCGGCAGTTTTACCGGTGCCGGTCTGGGCCGCTGCCATCAGGTCGCGACCGGCCAGCACCGCCGGAATGGCTTGCGCCTGCACCGGCGTCGGGGTCTGGTAGCCGAGCGTCTCGAGGGAGCGCAGCAAGGGTTCGATCAGGCCAAGGGAGGCGAAAGTCATGGGAGTACCGTAGGAAAAAATGACGCGGGGATGCAATGCCGCGCAGTTTACCCTAATTCGTACGCGCTTCCGTCGGAACGGCTTTCGCCTCTTCCACGGGTGGCTGTGCAGGTCGACGCCACTGCGGCAGGCT
This sequence comes from Pseudomonas sp. 1L-E-NC-VB-C3, assembly GCF_057291535.1. Classification (NCBI taxonomy): domain Bacteria; kingdom Pseudomonadati; phylum Pseudomonadota; class Gammaproteobacteria; order Pseudomonadales; family Pseudomonadaceae; genus Pseudomonas; species Pseudomonas sp. 1L-E-NC-VB-C3. Next base: position 143,020 of record NZ_JBXAWD010000008.1, read on the forward strand.
GATCAGCAGCACGGCGCTGATGATCACCAGCATCGCCAGCGCTTCTTCGATGCCGATGGTCTCGCCGACAAACACCACACCGAGCAACACCGCCACCGCCGGGTTGACGTAGGCATAACTGGTCGCCGCCGCCGGGCGCACGTGTTTGAGCAGATACATGTAGGAATTGAAGGCGATGATTGAGCCAAAGAAGATCAGATAGGCCAGCGCCAGCCAACCCTCGAGCGGCGGCATGGCTTGCAGGTGCTCACCACTGACGGCGCTGCCGATCAGCAGCACCACACCGCCAACCAGCATCTCCACCGCACTTGCCATGGCGCCCTGCGGCAACGGCAGATGTCTGCTCCACACCGAACCGAACGCCCAGGTCGCCGCCGCGAAAATCAGCAGCGCCGCGCCCAGCGGACTCGATTGCAGGTTGGAACCCATGTTGAGCATGGCGATGCCGATAATCCCCAACGCTACCCCGGCCCACTCAAGACGCGTATTACGCGCACCCCAGAAATATCCACAGAGCAAGGTGAACAATGGCACCGTCGCCACCGCCAACGCCGCCACACCCGAAGCCACGCCCGTGTGCTCGGCCACACTCACCGCGCCATTACCAAAACTGAGCAGCAAAATGCCGATGATCCCCGCCGCTTTCCACTGCGCCCAGGTCGGCGCCGGTGCCCCGCGCCAACGCAGAAAGGCGTACATCAACGTACCGGCGATCACGAAGCGCACACCGCCGAGCATCAGCGGCGGCCAGTACTCGACGCCGATGCGGATCACCAGATAGGTCGATCCCCAAATCACATACAGCGCAAAAAACGCAGCGATCAACGGCAGGGAAAAACGGCGCAATGCAGGCATGGGCAGCTCGACAGTCAGATTCGGTGAACGGTTTATTCTAGAAAGGCTGCCGCGCAAAAATAAGTTACAAAACCTGTTTATCGCGCCGGTACACTTTTGCATGAAAGCAACTGAGACCGACAAGGTCCTTGTGGGAGCGAGCCTGCTCGCGAAAGCGGTGTATCAGTCACAGTTGCGTTGAATGACACACCGCATGGATCGTTCCCACGCTCCGCGTGGGAATGCCTCAACGGACGCTCTGCGTTCGGCTTTGAAAGGGACGCGGAGCGTCCCGGGCTTCATTCCCACGCAGAGCGTGGGAACGATCAGTCGGAGTACCCGGGATCAGCGATAACGCTGCAGATGCTCGCCGACTTTTGCGGCAGGGACTTTCTGCAATTTGCACAGCAGGTCGTGATTCAACTCGCGCACTCCATGTTTGCCCCGCAGCTCTTCAGCCAGATGCGCCATCAGATTGGCGGCCATCTCGGCGTCGGCCATGGCCCGGTGAGCCTGGCCGGTGTGCGGCAACTGCGCGAACGTGGTGAGCGTACCGAGCTTGTGATTCGGCGCCGCCGGCATCAGGCGCCGCGCCAGCAGCAGTGAACAGGCGAAATTCTGCAGGCGTGTGCGTTTGATCCGCCCCAGTTCGAAATCCCAGAACTTCTGGTCGAACGAGGCGTTGTGCGCCAGCAACGGCGTGCAGCCGACGAATTCGTTGACCTCTTCCATCACCCGCTCGGCCGGCGGCGCGGTGCGCAGCATGGCGTTGCTGATGCCGGTCAGTTGCTCGATGAACGCGGGGACGCGCACGCCGGCGTTCATCAGGCTCTGGTAACGCTCGACGATGCGGCCGTTTTCCAGCATGACCACGGCGATTTCCGTGGCGCGGCAGCTGCTGTTCGGCGACAGGCCGGTGGTTTCAAAGTCGATGACTGCGATGCGTTCCAAACCGGGTTCAACTCCGTACAGATAAGTTCTTGAGCTTAATTCTTTAACAGCAGCGCGCCTTCGATCGGCACGTAGCGGCTGGCGGCGCGGATCAGCGAGTTGGCGGTCAGGCCAGGGACGCCGTAGGCCACCGCTTGCACACCGTGCTTGTTGATGATGCGCTCGAGCAGCATGTCGAAATCGCCGTCACCGGAAGCCAGCACCACTTCGTCGACGTGGTCGGCGGCATCCATGATGTCCAGGGTAATGCCGACATCCCAGTCACCCTTGGCCGAGCCGTCGCTGCGCTGGATGTAGGGCTTGAGCTTCACGGTGAAGCCGAGGTTGCGCAGGATCTGCTGAAACTGCTGCTGCTTGCTGTCGCCACGGTCGATCGCGTAGGCGTAGGCCTCGACGATCTGCCCGTTCTTGCTGATGTCCGCCCACAATGCGGCGTAGTTGAAGTGGCAACCATAGGCCTGACGCACGGTGTAGTAGAGGTTCTGCACATCGGCGAACACTGCGATTTTTTTCACCGGAGTTCCTGTGGGCGCACAAGCGCACGAAGCGGGGTCAGGCGATCAGGCCTGAAAAAGGCGCTCAGTATGCCAGCCAGGAGAAAGATTCAGCGAATAATCACCGGCTGGCGCCGAGATGTCCCTGACAAACGGTGTTGTGGCGAGGGGATTTAGCGAAACGTCGCACCGCCCCGCTGGGCTGCGCAGCAGTCCTCGCTTTAACCAGGAAAAGCGGGGGCTGCTGCGCAGCCCAGCGGGGATGAATCCCCTCGCCACAGGGTGCATGTCAGCCTTGAAAGGCTATGTCAGACGAAAGAGTCGTCGTCATCGAAGAACGACGAATTGTCGCTGCTGTAATCGGCGTCGCTGAAACCGCCCTGGTCATTGCCCGAGAAGCCGTTGTCCGCCACGCGCTGATCATCGCCCCAGCCGTTGTTGCTCTGGTCGGCGACCTGCGCCGGTTCTTCCTTGATGACCTCGACGATTTCTTCCGGTTGCTGATTATGGTGGAACAGGCTGCTGATGCCCTGCGCCAGCATCACACCGCCGGCCACGCCAGCGGCGGTTTTCAGCGCGCCGCCGAGGAAGCTGTTGCCCGCCGCCGGGGCTGCCTGCTGCGCATAGTTGGGCGGCGCGGCGCCGAAGCTCTGTTGTGGCGCCGGTGCCTGGTAGCTCTGCTGCGGCGCTGGTTCACGCCAGCCGCCGGAGGACGACGGCGCTGCGCTCTGGCTCGGCGCCGGACGCGAACTGCCGCCGCCAAAAATGCTCGACAGGAAGCCACCGCCGCCGCTCGCCGATGGCGCGCCGCTCTGGGCCTTGGCCGATTGCAGCTCGGCCTGCAGGCGCTGGACTTGCTGGGTCAGCTGCTTGTTCTGCTCATCGAGGCTTTTCAGCGCGGCCTCTTGCACCAGAATCGCCTGGGTCATGAAATAACCTGCCGCCGGTTGGCGCGTCAGGTGTTCCTTGATCCGCGCCTCGGCCTGGGCGTCGCGCGGGGCTGCCTCCGTTTCGGCCTGTTGCAGCCGGGAAAACAGTCCATCGATCAGGGTTTGCTCTTCGCTGTTCATGGCGACCTCGTAGATTGCCGGTAATAACGTGCCCGCCCCCACTCTGGGCGCGGTGCTCTCCTGTAATGGAGACAGTGACAAAACGTTTCAATGACCTTTACCGAATGTTTACGTTTGTGTCGGCCCGCGTTGCATCGGTTAAAGTGAGCCACTGTTTTCGACCTGCGATACCGACTGATGAATGCCCTCGAAGTACTGCGCGACTCTTTGTATTTTTTCAAACGCCATCTGGGCAGCATCGTGCAGTTGTGCCTGCCGCTGGTGATCGTCGAAGCTTTCTTGCAGCAGGCGGTCGATCACGCCACCGGGCCGGACACCTTCGCCGGAGTCAGCATCATCGTCGGCCTGCTGGTGTATCCGCTGTACACCGCCGCGCTGATCCTGTTTCTCGATGCGCGCAGCCGTGGCGAGTCGCCGCGCAACCGCGACCTGCTGGCGATGGCCGCAACCCTGTGGCCACGCTTCGCCGTGCTGACCGCGCTCAATACCTTGCTGATTCTGCTGGGCCTGTCGCTGTACTTCCTCCCGGGCCTGATGCTGATGGTCATGCTCGCCTTCGCTGAATACCTGTTGGTGCTGCGCGGCCTCGGGCCGTTGCAGGCGATGAAGGAAAGCCTGCGCCTGACGCGCGGGCACTTCTGGCGCATCCTGCTGTGCATTCTCTGCGTGATGACTCCGTTGTGGTTGCTCAAGGGCGCGACGCTGGCGGTGTACCCCGAACCGCAGAATCCGCTGATTGCCGGGCTGATCGACAGCGCTCACAGCTTTCTGCAACTGTTCACCAGTGTGGTGCTGTTCCGCCTGTTCATGCTGATCAGCGAATTGCCTGACAAACGTAACGGAACGGTCTGACCGCACCGTGCTTGGGCTTCGCGGCTGCCGTCAGGTATGCTCGGGGCCACTTCCTGTAACGCTATAAGCCGAGCCATGACCCGTCTGCTGCGCTACACCCTGCTTCTCGTCATCCTTGCCGTCGTCCTGTTCGGCGTACTGCTGTTCAGCCTGACCTGGCGCCCCGATGCCCGCGAAACCCTGCCGGTCAGTTGCAGCACCACGGCGCCGACGCTGGTTCCCGGGCAAGCACTGAAAGTCATGACCTGGAACGTGCAGTTCCTCGCCGGCAAGCGCTACGTATTCTGGAATGACCTGGCTCAGGGCGACGACGAAGCGCCGACCGCCGAAGACATGGCCTTCAGCCTCGACGAAGTGGCGCGGGTGATCCGCGACGAACAACCCGATGTGGTGCTGTTGCAGGAGCTCGACGACGGCGCCAAGGCCAGCGATTACCAGAACCAGCTCAAACTGTTGCAGGAACGCGTCGCCGATCTGTACCCGTGCAGCACCAGCGCCTTCGACTGGAAGGCGGATTTTGTTCCCGAGCCACATATCTACGGCAGCGTCGGCCGCCAGTTGGCGACGTTGAGTCGCTATCGCATCGAACACGCCGAACGCCTGCAACTGCCCGTGGCCCCGAGCAACTTCATCAGCCGCCAGTTCCAGCCCAAAGACGCTTTGCTGGCCGTCAAACTGCCGCTCAGCGATGGCGGACAACTGACCGTATTCAACACCCATCTGCAGCGCGCCAGCGAGCCGGACGGCCACTTGCAGGCGCAAGTCGCCGCCGTGGCCAAGGTGCTCGACAAGTATGAAAGCCAAGGCCTGCCCTGGCTGATCGGTGGCGATTTCAATCTGCTGCCGCTGGGCCAGTACCGGCGCCTGCCCGTGGAGCGCCGCACGCCCTACTCTGCCGACAGCGAACTGCATCTGCTGTGGGACAAGTACCCGATGATCCCGACCAACAACGAGGCCGGCGGCATCGACCGGGCCAAATGGCTGACCCATTACCCCAACGACCCCGGGCTCAACGGCCCGGATCGCACGGTCGATTATCTGTTCTACAGCCCGAAGCTCAAACGCCTGCAAGCACAGGTGCGGCAGGACGATACCTTGCGCATCTCCGACCACTTGCCGGTGATTGCGCGGTTCCTCCTGCCCGCTGCGCCCTGAGCGCTCTGCCCTTAGAAGCCGGGCGGAATGTAACCGGGGACAAACCGGACGCCCAGGCACTTGCCATGCAGGATTCGCCCGTCCTCGATCAGGAACTGTGCAATCTTCTTCTGTTGATCGATCTTCGCCTGCAATTTGCAATCGGAACTGTGCCCAACTTGCTGATAATGCTCGGTGTAGACCATGCCGTTGCCGGTATGGGTCATCGAAGTGCCAGCCGCTTCGGTGGTGGTCCAGCTCGCGGACTTGTACCAGGTCAGCACGGCCAAGGGTTCGCCATTTGGGCCGATTTCTTTGTTCATCGAATCAGGCGTGCCGAACAGGTCCAGTGCTTCCTGGAGATCGCGGCCTTCCCAGCGGCTCTGCGCGATAGTGCCACAACCGCTCAATATCAATCCTGCCACCAGGGTTGCCAGCCACAAACGTGTGTAAGTCATTGGATGCCCCGGCTTATTTCTTCAGTTCGAGCAGGCTGTCGATGTTGTCCATCATCTGGCTCTTTTGCTGAATCGGCGCGAGCTTGAAGAACATCTGCTGCAGCATCTCGATCATCTGCAGGTATTCCATCTTGCCCACTGCGGCCATGTCGTTTTTGGCGCGACTGCCAGGGGCGCAGGCAAACTTCAGCGCTTGCTGGACCCAGAACTCTTTGGGGGTCTGCCATTGATTGGCAACTTTCAGATGACGCATGGTGTAGGCCAGACGCTCGATGGACTGGCCATTGATGAAACGCACCTTGCCCGTAGAGCATTGGGCTTCGAGGTTGTAGACGTCGATCATCGGTTTGCCCGGCTCTTCATACACCAGGGTCACTGCGACCATGGTTGCGCCTTTGGTTTTCTGCGAAGGCACGACCGAGGTGGCATCGGCGACGTACATGATGTTTTTCTGGGGCACGCCGTTGCCGTAGATAATCCACCAGTCGCCAATCGGGTTGGACTCTTCGGCCATTGTCGGATTAGAGGCGGCCAGCAGCGCAGCCGACAAGAAGATCAACTTCTTGAACTTGAAGAAAGAGCTCATGGGCAGTTCCGTTCCTTGGGCACAAGTTGCCAGGCAACAAGGCTTGTTATTGTTCAGGCCGCGATTTTGGGAGCCTGAACAAACAAGGGCAATTAGCACGGATGGGCTAATGGCGCGCTGCCATTGTGTTCAGGTACCGCGTGGCTTTGCCCGCGCGGTGGCTTCGGCGACCAAGGGATCGTCCGGCCAATAATGCTTCGGATAACGCCCCTTCAGATCCTTCTTCACCTCGGCATAGGTACTGCGCCAGAAGTTGGCCAGATCCTGCGTGACCTGCACCGGCCGCCGCGCTGGCGAGAGCAGATGCAGCTTGACCACTTGCCTCCCGCCGGCAATCCGAGGCGTATCGGCCAGACCAAACAGCTCCTGCAAGCGCACCGCGAGAATCGGTGGATGGTCGCTGTAATCCAGGCGAATCGATGAACCCGACGGCACGCTCAAATGATGCGGCGCCAGCTCGTCGAGTTTCTGTGGCAGCGGCCACGGCAGCAGATTGCGCACGATGCTCGACAGGTCGAGGTTGGCGAAATGGCTCAGCCGCGAGACCTTGCCCAGATACGGCAGCAACCAGTCTTCCAGGGTATTGAGCAGCGCTGCATCGCTGACATCCGGCCATTGGCTGTCGTCCTGAGTGCGCAGATCGAGCTGGCGCAACAGCGCCACCCGCGCTTGCCACTGGCGCAGTTCCGGCGTCCATGGCAGCAGCTCCAGACCCTTGCGTCGCACCAGATTGACCAGGGCCTGACTGCGCGTGTTTTCATCGAGACCGGTCAACGGTTCGCGGCTGAGAATCAGCTCGCCGACCTTGCGCTGGCGCTCGGCACGCAGCACGCCTTCGCGTTCATCCCAATCGAGTTGGTCAACGCTGCGCACTTGCTCGGCGAGCACCGAGTCGAACAGCGCCGGATCGAAATCCGCCGCCAGATAGATGCGTTCTTCGCGCTGGCCCTGACGGCTGCCGAGGTCGGCGATGACAATCCACTCATGCTTCATCAAGCTGTCGGCCTCAGCGAACAGCGCGGCGCGACCGTTGGCCAAGCGGTATTCGGCCCCCCCGGCACGCCGTTGCTGGGCGACGCGATCCGGGTAGGCCAGCGCCAATAGCGCGCCGAGCCAGCGCGGATGGTCTGCATCGCTGACCGGCTCGCTCGGCTTGCCGCGCAAGTAGCCGCGATACTGCCGGGCTAATTGCCGGGCGCGTTGCACCCCGCCCTGCGTACCACGACCGGCGCGCTCTTCGCCGGAAAGCAGCACCAGCCTGCTGTGCAGATCCGCACCGGCACCGCGCAAGATATCGCGCTCGCCGAGCAGCGCCGCCACATCACAGGCCATCGCCGCCAGCCCCAGCGCCTGACCGCGCAACAGCAAATGCGCAATGCGCGGATGCGCCGGCAGTTCGGCCATGGCCTGGCCGTGGGCCGTCAGCGTGTCACCGTGCAAGGCGCCGAGCCGTTGCAGCAGATCCTGCGCTTGCGCATACGCGGCGGCCGGGGGCACATCCAGCCAGACCAGTTCGCCCGGGGTCACGCCCCAGCGCCCGAGTTGCAAAGCGAGGCTGGCCAGATCCGCCGAGAGAATTTCCGCGCTGCCATAGGCCGCCAGTTGTTCGTGCTGATCCGGTGACCACAGGCGATAACACACGCCCGGCTCCAATCGCCCGGCGCGGCCGGCACGCTGGGTGGCGCTGGCCTTGGAGATGCGTTGAGTGTCGAGGCGGGTCATGCCGCTGCCCGGGTCGAAACGCGGCACCCGCGCCAGCCCGGCATCGATGACCACGCGCACGCCGTTGATGGTCAGGCTGGTCTCGGCGATGTTGGTTGCCAGCACCACTTTGCGCTGACCGGGCGGCGCCGGATCGATCGCCGCGCGTTGCGCATTGAGGTCGAGTTCGCCGTGCAACGGGCACAGCAAGATGTCTTTGCGCTCGCCGATTGCGTCGACCAGTTGCTGATGTACGCGACGGATCTCCGCTTGCCCCGGCAGGAACACCAACAGACTGCCGGTCTCGTCGTGCAGCGCTTCGAGCACGGTTTGGGTAACGCGCTGGTCGATGTATTCGCCTGGCTGAAACGGCCGGCCCCAGCGCATCGACACTGGATACATGCGGCCTTCGCTGCGCAGGATCGGCGCGTCATCGAGCAACCCCGACAGGCGCTCGCCTTCGAGGGTCGCCGACATCAGCAGAATCTTCAGCGGCTGTTCAGCGCGAAACAGCTCGCGACCGTTCAGACTGAGCGCCAACGCCAGATCGGCGTCGAGACTGCGTTCATGAAATTCGTCGAAGATCAGCAGGCCCACACCCTCCAGCGCCGGGTCGTCCTGCAAGCGCCGGGTAAGGATGCCTTCGGTGACCACTTCGATACGGGTTTTCGGGCCGACTTTGCTGTCGAGGCGGATGCGATAGCCGACGGTTTCACCGACCTGCTCGCCGAGCTCGCTGGCCAAACGTTCCGCCGCTGCGCGCGCGGCCAGACGCCGTGGTTCGAGCATGACGATGGTCTGCCCGGCCAGCCAGGCTTCGTTGAGCAAGGCCAAGGGCACGCGGGTGGTCTTACCGGCGCCGGGCGGTGCTTCGAGCACGGCTTCGTGGCGTGACGCAAGGGCTTCACGCAGGGCGGGTAAAACATCATCGATCGGCAAAGAAATCATGCTGGCTCCCAAACAGAGCGGCGAGTATAACGACGAACTGTCTGACGTTCGTCAGGGTCTTAACTTCACAAGACGAAGCTTCGTTATTTGATGACTCAGGAGACATTTCCATGCGCTTACCCTCTCGCCTGATCGGCGGTGTTCTGGTCACCACTCTGCTCACGCAACTCACGGCGTGCGGCTCGATTTTCTACCCGGACCGCCGTGGCCAGATCGACGGCAAGATCGACCCGGCGATTGCCGTGCTCGATGCCGTCGGCCTGCTGTTCTACATCATTCCCGGGCTGATCGCGTTTGCCGTCGACTTCGCCACCGGGGCGATCTATTTCGAACCGGGCCACACCGCGCAGATCGATCCGGCCAAGCTCAAGCAAGCCATCGGCCCGGATGGACAGGTCGACAATCACAAGTTGCAGGCGATTCTTGAGAGCGAACTGGGTAAAGACTTTCCTCTCGACGACCCGCGTCTGATCCAGCACAAGGGCAGCACTCAGCAACTGGCGATGTTCGGCCTGCAACCCGCCGCTTGAATAAGGACGTTCAATGACCTCCAGCCCCGAACACGCCCGCCTGCTGCGGCTGGCGACCCGCGCCTCGGTGGCGGTCGCGTGCACGCTGATCGTCGCCAAAGCGATTGCCTGGTGGCTCAGCGGATCGGTGAGCATGCTCGCCGGCCTCACCGACTCGGCGCTGGATGGCGTCACTTCAATGCTCAATCTGCTGGCGGTGCATTACGCCTTGCGTCCGGCGGATGACGATCACCGTTATGGCCACGGCAAAGCCGAATCGCTGGCGGGCATGGCGCAGGCGTTGTTCATTGGTGGCAGCGCGGTGTTGATCGCGTTTCAGGCCTACGAGCGCTTGCAGAAACCAGAGCCGCTTGGCGCGCCGTGGCTGAGCATCGGTGTGATCGTGTTTTCCCTGCTGCTGACGGCGGCGCTGCTGATGTTGCAGCACCGGGTGATCAAGCAGACCGGCTCCAACGCCGTGCGTGCCGACTCCCTGCATTACCGTTCGGACCTGCTGCTCAACGGCAGCATCCTGATCGCGCTGGTGTTGGCGGGAATGGGTTTTGCGCAACTGGACGCGTGGTTCGGGCTGGGGATCGCCGTGTACATTTTCTGGAGTGCGATCCAGATCGCCCGGGAAAGTTTTTCGGTGTTGATGGACGAGGAGTTGCCGACCGATGTCAGCCAGCACATGCTCGAACTGGCGTGCAGCGTGCCGGGGGTGCTCGGTGCGCATGACTTGCGCACGCGGATCTCGGGCAACCACTGGTTCGTGCAATTGCACCTGGAATTGCCGGGCGAACTGACCCTGTCAGTCGCCCATGGCATCAGCGATCAAGCGGCGGCGGCGATTCACAAGGAATATCCGAAGGCCGAGGTGCTGGTGCACGCCGACCCACAGGAAGTGGTGCTCGCCGCCCGCACTCAGTAATTGACTTGGTAACCGCGACTGCTCAGGCAGTTGCCCTGCGCCTGGCGATAGGCCTGAACCACTTCGGGTGCCGGTTGGTAGGTCGCGGTGCGCGGGTCGAAACCGCTTTGCTGCACCGCGTACTGCGAGCACTGGTAACCGTCCTGCTGCACCTGCTGCGGTGACTGGCCGTTGGCCGGGTAGGCTTCGACGTCATAGCCTTGAGATTGCGGTTGCGGCGGTTGCTGCAGCGGCGGCTCGACCACCACGTAATCCTGCGTCGCCTCCTGATAGGCGTAATACGAGCCGGCGGCGAGGAATAGCAGCGAGCCGCCGATCCACACTTCACGGGCGTAATCCGGCAAATACTGGATGCGGATCCCGCGCGGCGGCTGCACGACGATGTAGCGTGGGCCTTGCGGGCGATACCAATAGCCACCGGAATAGAAGTAATCCTGACCGCGATACGGCACGCGGTAATCACGATCCGGGAAACGATCGATCACATGGCCCGGACGATATTGCGGGCCAGGCCCCCAGCCATTGCCATGACCGTTCGGCCGTCCCGGCCAGCGGTTGTCATCGGGACGTGGCCGCGTCTGCCATTGCTGATTGTGGTAACCGTTCTGCGGGCGCTCGTCGCGGTAGTAACCCTGACGCGGCTCCTGAGTCTGGTGCACGGCGTCGGGTCGCGGCTGGATCGGCAGGTTGTTGCCCGGCTGGCGAGGCGGTTCTGGACGATCATCGACACGGTTGCGGTTCTGCCATTGACCGTCATTGTTATGCGGCTGGCCGTTGTGCTCGAACTGACGGCTGTTGTCGCCACGGATAATCCCGTCGTTCTGCGGCCCGTTGCCCGGCCCGCGATTCTGCGGCTCATCGGCCAGCGCTTGCGCACTGACCCCCACACACAGCAAACCAACACCGGCCAGACGCCAGATGCGCGAATTCATGCTTTTCCTCACTGTGGGAGCCTGTCGTTGGCAGGGCTTGTTGCTCAGACTCGAAACAGCCCCATCGGGTTCTGCAACAGGTTATCAGTCGCGCGACTTATTTATTGAGGCGCCAACATGAAATCGCAGGCAAGAAAAAAGGGAGACCCGTCGGCCTCCCTTCTGGAGAACTTCGTCCTGGCTCGACGCTTTTGACGTCGGCTCACCTCACGCTGTCTTCTGGGCAGTGTGCAGCTCGGGGGCCGGCACATCCCCGGTGGGGGTGGCGGCCTCGGCGGGCCTGATTGGGCGGGCCGCGTGGACTGTGTTACCGAGCAGTGATTCTGGTGTTAAGAATAAGCCTGAGGCTGCGACACAGGATTGCGAAAATTGCTCAATTAAACACCGCTTGCGCAATTTTTAACCCTGGATAGATAATCTGCCGCAATAGTTACGACCAAGGACAGATTGATGAGCAAACTTGACCGGTATGACCTGAGTATTTTGGCGGAATTGCAGCGCGACGCCCGTATCTCCAACCAGGAACTGGCCGAACGCATCGGTCTGTCGCCCTCGCCTTGCTCGCGCCGGGTCAAGCAGCTGGAAGACGATGGCTATATCTCGCGCCAGGTGGCGCTGCTCGATCGCAAGATGCTCGGCTTGAGCCTGACGGCGTATGTACTGATCGGCATGGACCGGCACACCCCCGAGCGCTTCGAGAATTTCGAGGCGGCAATCCGCACGTTGCCGCAAGTGCTGGAATGCAGTCTGGTGACCGGAGTGGATGCCGACTACCAGTTGAAAGTGGTGGTGCCGGATATGGATCACTATCAAAAGTTGCTGTTGGGGCATCTGACGCGGATCGAGGGGGTCACCAGCGTGCGGTCGAGTTTTGTGCTGAACCAGGTGCTCAACAGCACCGAACTGCCGCTGACTCATTTGCGTAGCTGATATCGCTTTCGCGAGCAGGCTCGCTCCCACAGGGGAATGCATTTCAACCTGTGGGAGCGCGCCTGCTCGCGAAGGGGCCGGCACAAGCGACCCAGATCAATGCCTCGCCATCCGCCCTTGGCGTATACTCGCCGCCGCCCTTTCAGCCCTGTCCGCGCCGGAGATCGCCAATGGATCCAGCACTGTTCGAAGAGTGGATGATGACCGGTCTGGTCAGCATCCTGATCATTTTCATGGGTTTCATCGTCTGGGATCTGGCGAAGAAGTCCAAGGCCGGGCGGTTCGGCTCGTTCATTCTGTTTTTCGTGCTGGGCCTGGGCGTGGCCGCGTTCATCATCAAGAGTGTGGTGATCGGCCTGATCGAGTCCGGCGCCTTATAAGCGCGCCGGCACTTCCCGCCACTGGCCCTGATCCAGCCCTTCAAGGGTCCAGTCACCAATCCTGACTCGCACCAGACGCAACGTCGGCAGCCCGACGGCCGCCGTCATGCGCCGCACCTGACGGTTGCGCCCTTCGCGAATCACCAGTTCCAGCCACGAAGTCGGTATGGTCGCGCGAAAGCGTACCGGCGGATTGCGCGGCCACAACTGCGGCTCAGCCAGTTGCCGCGCTTGGGCGGGCAGAGTCATGCCGTCATTCAGCTCGACGCCATCACGCAGGCGCTGCAACTGCTCAGCCGTCGGCTCGCCCTCCACCTGCACCCAATAGGTCTTCGCCAGTTTGTGTTTCGGATCGGCGATGCGCGCCTGCAACTGGCCGTCGTTGGTCAGCAGCAACAAACCTTCGCTGTCACGATCCAGACGTCCGGCCGGATAAATCCCCGGCACATCGATGTAATCCTTGAGCGTCGCCCGCCCTTCACCGTCGCTGAATTGCGTCAGCACATCGAAGGGTTTGTTGAACAGGATCAGTTTCGGCTCGGCCGGTGGTGCCTTGGCAACACGGCGCGGGGCAGAAGACTGAGGCTTCACGCCGGGGCGGCGGGAAGGTGGACGCGGGGGACGGGACATAAGAGACAGAACATTTAGCGATCAGGGCTGACAATGCTAGTGCCCCGACCGCCAAATGACCACGACTAACCGTTAACGGAATGGCGGCTCGTCGAAGCTGCGCAACTTGCGCGAGTGCAGCGAGTTGAGTTCGGTGCGCAGCAGATCCACCGCTTCGATGCCGATTTTCAAATGCTGGCTGACCGCGCGTTCATAGAAGGCGTTGGCCGAGCCCGGCAGTTTGATTTCGCTGTGCAGCGGCTTGTCCGAAACGCAGAGCAACGTGCCGTACGGCACCCGCAAGCGATAACCCTGCGCTGCGATCGTGCCGCTTTCCATGTCCACCGCAACCGCGCGGGACAGGTTGATCAGCGGCCGCTCCTGAGCCCAGCGCAGTTCCCAGTTACGGTCGTCGTAGGTCAGAACCGTGCCGGTGCGCAGGCGCTTCTTCAGATCGTCGCCCTTCTCGCCGGTGACATTCGCCGCTGCCTGTTGAAGCGCAAGCTGCACTTCGGCCAGTGCCGGGATGGGAATATTCGGCGGCACCACACGATCAAGAATGCCGTCGCGGCGCATGTAGGCGTGGGCCAGCACGTAATCGCCGATGGTCTGCGACTGACGCAGGCCACCGCAGTGGCCGATCATCAGCCAGCAATGCGGGCGCAGCACGGCCAAGTGATCGGTGATGTTCTTGGCGTTGGACGGGCCGACGCCGATGTTCACCAGCGTGACGCCGTGGCCGTCGCTGGCGATCAGGTGATAGGCCGGCATCTGGTAACGGTGCCAGACCACGCCGGCGGCAATCGCCGAGGCTTCGCCGTGATCCATGCTCTTCTCGATGATCACGTTGCCCGGCAGGACCATGCGCACGAAACGCGGATCGCGGCGCAACTGCTCCAGACCATGAACGATGAACTGATCGACGTAGCGATGGTAGTTGGTCAGCAGAATCCACGGCTGCACATGGCGCCAGTCGCTGCCGGTGTAATGCACCAGACGGCGCAGCGAGAAATCCACGCGCGCCGCATCAAACAGCGCCAGCGGCAGCGGATCGGTGTTTTCCCAGTCGTAGAGGCCGTCGGCAATGCCATCGGTCGCGGCGGACAGATCGGTACTCGGGAACACCCGCGCCAGCACCGCCGCGGTGACACCGGAACCGGCCAGTTCATCGCCCTGCTCGACCACATACGGATACGGAATGTTCTGCTGGCTGACGCCGACTTCGACGGTCACGGTGAAGTCGTGCATCAACGGCGTCAGTTGTTCGAGCAGGTATTTGCGAAACGCCGCCGGGTGAGTGACGGTGACGCTGTAAGTACCGGGCAACTGCACCTTGGCGTAAGCGCGGGTGGTCTGCGGCACTTCGCCCTGGCAGTGGTAGGTCAGACGCAGTTCGGGATAACGAAACAGGGCACGCTGTTCGGCGTCGGGTTCGACGCGGTCCTTGAGGTAACGCTTGAGGGCAGAATTCAGCGCAGTGGTGGCCCGCTCATGCAGCTCGGCCAGACGATCCACGGCTTGTTCGGCGGTTTGAACGACAATAAACGCTTCGGTCACGATCAGCTTCCTGTGTTCTGACTTGCAGAGCTTCATCTTGCCTGCATCGTGGACGCACGGGAACAGTGGCGTTGTGGGTGTACCGAAATCTTTCAGGTAACCCGAATCATTGTGGGAGCTGGCTTGCCAGCGATGAGGCCGTCACATTCAACATCGATGTTGACTGACAGACCGCCATCGCTGGCAAGCCAGCTCCCACAGGGTTTTGTGGTGTCGGGAAAATTGCGGTCAGAAAAGCTGTGGAGTCGAGCGCGCGACGATGGCTTCGACGTCCAGCCCACGCGGCAACGCGCCGTAGACGCGACCTCCACCGCTCAGACGGCTGGCAATGAAGGCATCACTGACCACCGAGTTGCCCGCCTCGAGCAACAGCTTGGCCTGCAAACCGAGCGCAATGTCCTCGGTCAACTGCCGCGCCCGATACTGAATATCACTGGTGTCCTTGAATTGCGCCTGCAACTGCTGGATATGCGCAGCCAGACGCTTGTCGCCATGGCCGTCGCCCAGTTCGCTGAACAGCACATCGAGCACGCCCGGTTCTTTTGACAATGCGCGCAGCACGTCGAGACATTGCACATTCCCCGACCCTTCCCACGTCGAATTCACCGGCGCTTCGCGGTACAGGCGCGGCAGGATGCTGTCCTCGACGTATCCAGCACCGCCCATGCATTCGGCGGCTTCGTTGATCATTCCTGGCGCACGTTTGCATATCCAGTATTTGCCCACCGCCGTCACCAGCCGCGCGAATTGCGCTTCGTGGCGATCATCCAGATGATCGAGCGCCTTGCCCATGCGCAGACTCAGGGCCAGCGCCGCTTCGCTCTCCAGGGCCAGATCGGCGAGTACGTTTTGCATCAGCGGTTGCTCGCTGAGCAATTTGCCGCCGACCTTGCGGTGCGCGCAGTGATGGCTGGCCTGGGTCAGTGCCTGGCGCATCAGCGAGCTGGAGCCGACCATGCAATCGAAGCGGGTCATCGCCACCATTTCGATAATGGTCGGTACGCCGCGCCCTTCTTCGCCGATCATCCACGCCAGCGCCCCACGAAACTCCACTTCGCTGGAGGCGTTGGACTGGTTGCCGAGTTTGTTTTTCAGACGCTGGATGTAGAACTGATTGCGCGTGTCGTCCGGGCGATGGCGCGGCAGCAGGAAGCAACTCAAGCCCTTGTCGGTTTGCGCCAATGTCAGGAAGGCGTCGCACATCGGCGCCGAGCAGAACCACTTGTGCCCGACCAGTTCATAAGCCTGACCCGGGCCGCTGGCGCCGACCGGATAAGCCTTGGTGGTGTTGGCGCGAACATCGGTGCCGCCCTGCTTCTCGGTCATCGCCATGCCGATGGTCACGCCGGCCTTGTGCGCCATGCCGACGTTGCGCGGGTCGTAGTCGGTGGCGAGGACTTTCGGCAGCCACTGTTCGGCCAGGTCCGGCTGCAAGCGCAGGGCCGGCACGCTGGCGAAAGTCATGGTCAACGGGCAACCACTGCCGGCCTCGGCCTGGCTGTGCAGATAGGTCATCGACGCGCGGGCGACATGTGCGCCGTCCTGCGGGTGCGCCCACGGCAGCGAGGTCAGGCCATGCTCGATCGCCGTGCGCATCAGCTCGTGGTAGGCAGGGTGAAATTCGACCAGATCGATGCGGTGACCGTAGCGATCATGGCTGGCAAACACCGGTTTGTTCTGGTTGGCGAGAAACCCCGCTTCCATCAAAGGCCCACCCGCGAGTGCGCCATAGGCATCGATGCGCGACTCGGCCCAATCGGCGCCAAAACGCCGCGACCACTCTTGCAGCGGCAGGTCGATGCGGTACAGGTTGGTGCCATCCAGCGACGGCGGCTGATTGGTGACTTCGTGGGTTTCGGCGAACTGATGCAGGTTCATGACGGCGCTCCGTGTTCAGCAATGGCACCAGTTAAGCACTGGTGCTTTTTTGAACAAAGTGTCATAGACGCCGTTTTTGCGGCGCTTTTACCCCATCAGCAACTGAGCACGCGGCGCTGTAATGCAGCCTGCAGATCCTCGAATTTGACCGGTTTGTGCAGATAGTCGATAGGCGCGCCCGGGGCGCATTGCTCGCGATCCGCACCCAGCGCCAGCATGAATACCGGCAAGTGCGCACAGCCCGGCAATGCATGGATCTGGCAGCACAGCGATGCGCCTTCGTGGCGGGGCAACTGGCAATCGATCAGCACCGCATCGAAGCTTTCCCGTTGCAGGCAGTCCAGCGCGGCGGCGCCGTTGTCAGCGCTGCGCACGCGGAAACCGAGCTTGAGCAACATGCCACGCATGACCAGTTGATTGACGCTGTTGTCGTCCACCAGCAGCACCGTGCAGTCCTGCGGCGCACGAATGCAATCGCGGGTCGGCTGATCCGCAGGCGCTTCGATCACCGGCAGTTCGAATTCGACATCGAGCTGGAAGCGGCTGCCGCGTCCCGGCTCGGAACGATGGGTGAGTTTGCCGCCGAGCAATTCGACCAGCTGCCGACAGATCGCCAGCCCCACCCCCAGGCCGCCGTATTCGCGAGTCATCGAACCATCGAGCTGGAAGAAACGCTGATACAGGGTCGCCTCGCCCAGATCAGTGAAACCGATACCGGTGTCGATCACCGCAAACGACAGCGCCATGCGCTCATCCGCCGACGGCCGCCCGGTAACGCGCAGTGCCAGCCCGCCGACGCGGGTGAACTTGATCGCATTGTCCAGCAGGCATTCCAGGCACTGCGCCAGTTTCGCGCTGTCGCCGAGCAAGCGATCCGGCAGGGTCGGCAGCACCTCGACCTTGAAGTCCAGCGACTTGCTCGCTGCATTACCTTCGAACTGCACGCGCAACGCCTCGACCACTGCGCGCAGGCTGAAACTGCCCGGCGTCGCCTTGAGTTTGCCGGCCTGCAATTCAGTGAGCGTGAGGATGCCATTGACCATGCGCATCATGTCGCGAGCAGAACCGGCGGCGGTTTGTTGATATTGCTCAAGCTCGGGATCGAGGTCGACGGTCTGCATCAGTTCCAGCGAACCGATCACGCCGTTCATCGGCGTGCGCAGTTCGTGGGTCAACGTCGCGAGGAATTCATCCTTGAGCTTGTTGCTGTGGGCCAGTTGCTGGTTGAGCACTTCGAGTTTCTGCCCGGCGTCGAACAAGGTCTGCGCCTGTTGTTCGCGCATCGCGTTGATGCGGTCGGCCAGCGCCAGCGACAGCAGCGCCACCTCGATGGCCGAGCCGATCTGGCTGGCGTACATGGTCAGGAACACGTTGGGCAGCAGGCCCAGCACCATCAGCGTATTGACGATGCCGCCGAGCAGGAATGCCGACCAGGCGATGATGAAGTAACGCGCCACACGCAGGCCGCGCCACCAGGCAAGAATCCCGGCGGCAAAGATCACCACGGTGAAGGTCAGCGCCAGTGTGGTCGCCAGGCGCAGGGCCAGGGCATAACTGGTCATCAGCGACAGGCCGATCACCAGCGCACTGAAGGCAATCA
This sequence comes from Pseudomonas sp. 1L-E-NC-VB-C3, assembly GCF_057291535.1. Taxonomy (NCBI): domain Bacteria; kingdom Pseudomonadati; phylum Pseudomonadota; class Gammaproteobacteria; order Pseudomonadales; family Pseudomonadaceae; genus Pseudomonas; species Pseudomonas sp. 1L-E-NC-VB-C3. The sequence continues at coordinate 161,374 of NZ_JBXAWD010000008.1, forward strand.
GGCCGATCAGCAAGCGATCCAGCCAGGGGCTGTGGGTCTTGGTCTGCAGGAAACTGCGGGCGAACTGGCTGCCGAACAGCCCGGCGCAACCGATGAAGAACGGCGTCGCGGCGTTGGCCCACCATGGGTTGTCCGGCCAGAAATACTCGACCGCCGCGCCATTGACCGACAATTGATAGAGGCCGAACGAGCCGATATAGAAGATGTAATAGAGGTAACTGGTGTCGCGCACGCTCAAGTAGATGAACAGGTTGTAGACCAGCATCCCCAGCAGCACGCCATAAATGATGCCGAGTACATACAGGCGCACCGGTTGGTCTTCGAGGTATGCGCTGCTCGACCACAACGTCACCGGCGCCTGGATCGAGCCTTCGCTGGCCAGTCGCAGGTACAGCGTCTGCTGTTGATCCGGTTTGAAGGGAAGGTCGAACAGGTAGTTGTTCTGGCGGATCTCGCGACTGGCGAAGGGCAAGGCATCGCCGGTCTGGCGCACCAGCCGGTATTCGCCGTTGGCGCCAGGCAAGTACAGATCGAGGTGATCAAGCGGCGGATACGCCAGTTCCAGCAGCCAGGTGCGCTGGGCGGCCGGGTTGCTCGGGCGGTAATGCAGGTCGATCTTCAGCCAGAACGCCGAACGCGAGTAACCGGCGTTGAGCGTGGCTTTGTCGTGGGCTTTGAACTGGCCGGCGGCGTCTTGCGCGCGGACGTCGGCAATCGTCGCCTGACCGCTCGGGTCTTCGAACACTTGCAGCGATCGGCCCAGTGGCAGGCTTTGGGTGAATTCGTCGAATTCGACAGCGCTCGCCATGAGGGGCAAGCAGAACAGCAACATCAGCAAATAGCGCATTGAAGCCCCAGCGTGGCTCGTCCGGTTGTGTCAGGAAGCCCCCCATTCCCTTTGAGTAGACGTAAAACCGGTATTACCTGTGATTGTTTGGATCCAGCCTAGCATAGCCGTTGATGGCCATTGAGCACCATGGAAATTTTTCCTACAACGGCTCTAGAACGGGCGTTCCAGGGCAAAGCACCGAGATAGAGCTGTTGGGTTGGTCAACTCGCGACGACAGCCTCCTTGATAGATGACCAATTGTGGCGAGGGGATTTATCCCCGTTCGGCTGCGAAGCAGTCGCCAGTCCATCCAGCGAGGTGTGTCAGAAAGAACCGGATTGCAGGGTTTGAGGCCGCTTCGCAGCCCAACGGGGATAAATCCCCTCGCCACAAATGTGCTCCAAATAAAGACTGCGGGGTTGTCCGACAATCTGCTCGCAAACACCGTGAGTACTGAACCCCAAAATCAGCTTTGGTGGTAAGCTCGCGCACCATGAATATCTACAGCTCCCGCCCCGTTGTCCTCTGTCTCTCCGGCCACGACCCCAGTGGTGGCGCCGGCTTGCAGGCAGATATCGAAGCCTTGCTCGCGCAGGGTTGCCATGCGGCTCCGGCCGTCACCGCCCTGACCGTGCAAGACACCGTCAACGTCAGTGACTTCCGCGTCCTCGACCGTGAATGGGTACTGGCCCAGGCCAACGCCGTGCTCAACGACTCCGAAGTCGCCGCAGTGAAACTGGGCATGCTCGGTTCGCTGGAGATGGTCGACACGGTCGTCGAACTGCTCTCGGCGCACCCGCATCTGCCGGTGGTCTGCGACCCGGTGCTGCGTGCCGGCGGCGGCGGACGCCTGGGCAAGGACGAGGTCGGCTATGCGATGCGCGAGCGTCTGCTGCCGCTGTCGATCATTGCCACGCCCAATCTTCCTGAAGCGCGCATCCTCGCCGAACTGCCCGAAGGCACGGCCGACGAGTGCGCAGAAAAACTCCTGCCATTTGTCAAAAACCTGCTGATCACCGGCGGCCATGGCGACGAAACTGAAATCCACAACCGCGTGTACAGCCGCGACGGCCTGCGCGAAACCTTTATCTGCCAGCGCCTGCCGGGCAGCTATCACGGCTCCGGTTGTACGCTGGCCAGCGCCCTCGCCGGTCGCCTGGCTCAGGGCGAACACCTGGCCAGTGCCGTGCGCAGTGCGCTGGATTACACCTGGCGCACTTTGCGCGATGCCGAACAACTGGGCAAAGGCCAGTTCGTGCCGCGTCGCCTGCCGCTGGATTTCTGCTCGTAACGTCGTGAGGTCTGCCCGATGAAACTACGTGGCCTGTATGCCATTACCGACAGCCAGTTGCTGGCCGGCAAGTTTCTGTCTTACGTGGAGGCGGCGCTCGACGGCGGCGTCACCCTGCTGCAATACCGCGACAAGAGCAGCGACGAGGCCCGCCGTCTGCGCGAGGCCGAAACGCTGCGCAACTTGTGCGAGCGCTACAAGACGCAGTTGATCATCAACGACGACGCCGAATTGGCCGCGCGCCTCAATGTTGGCGTGCACTTGGGCCAGACCGACGGCCCGCTGTCGCCGACCCGCGCGCTGCTCGGCTCGAAAGCGATCATCGGTTCGACTTGTCACGGGCAAATCGCCCTGGCCGAACAAGCCGCTAAAGAAGGTGCGAGTTATGTCGCCTTCGGCCGCTTCTTCAATTCCACCACCAAACCCGGTGCACCAAGCTGCAGCCTCGACTTGCTCGACGAAGCCAAGCGCACGCTGCACTTGCCGGTCTGCGCGATTGGCGGGATCACCCTCGATAACGCCGCGCCACTGGTCGAGCACGGTGTCGATCTGCTCGCCGTGATCCACGGTTTGTTCGGCGCCGAGAGCAGCGCCGAAGTGACCCGTCGCGCCCGCGCCTTCAACGAACTTCTGAAAATCTGATTTGAGAGCCCGATCATGTCTCGTTCCGAAACCCTGTTTGCCAATGCTCAAAAACACATCCCCGGCGGCGTCAACTCGCCGGTGCGCGCGTTCAAGAGCGTTGGCGGCACCCCGCTGTTCTTCAAACACGCCGAAGGCGCTTACGTCACCGACGAAGATGACAAGCGTTATGTCGATTACGTGGGTTCGTGGGGGCCGATGATCCTTGGCCACAGCCATCCGGACGTGCTCGACGCGGTGCGCAATCAGCTGCAACACGGCCTGTCCTACGGCGCACCGACGTCGATGGAAACCGAGATGGCCGATCTGGTCTGCTCGCTGGTGCCGTCGATGGAGATGGTGCGCATGGTCAGCTCCGGCACCGAAGCGACCATGAGCGCGATCCGACTGGCCCGTGGTTACACCGGTCGCGACAGCATCATCAAATTCGAAGGCTGCTACCACGGCCACTCCGACAGCCTGCTGGTCAAGGCCGGTTCCGGCGCTCTGACCCAGGGCGTACCGAGCTCGGCCGGCGTGCCTGCAGCGTTCGCCAAACACACCCTGACCCTGCCGTTCAACGACATCGACGCGGTTGAAGCGATGCTCGCCGAAGTGGGCAAAGAGGTGGCGTGCATCATCGTCGAGCCGGTCGCCGGCAACATGAACTGCGTGCCGCCAGCGCCGGGCTTCCTCGAAGGCCTGCGTTCGCTGTGCGACAAGCACGGCGTGGTGTTGATTTTTGACGAAGTGATGACCGGTTTCCGCGTCGCCCTCGGCGGTGCCCAGGCGCACTACGGCGTGACGCCGGACCTGACCACGTTCGGCAAGATCATCGGCGGCGGCATGCCGGTGGGCTGCTTCGGTGGCAAGCGCGAGATCATGCAGCGCATCGCCCCGCTCGGTCCGGTGTATCAGGCAGGTACGTTGTCGGGTAATCCGCTGGCGATGGCTGCCGGCCTGACGACCTTGCGTCTGATCAGCCGCCCGGGTTTCCACGCTGAATTGACCGACTACACCGCGCGCATGCTCGACGGTCTGCAACAGCGTGCCGATGCTGCGGGCATCCCGTTCGTGACCACCCAGGCCGGCGGCATGTTCGGTCTGTACTTCAGCGGCGCCGATGACATCGTCACCTTCGACGACGTGATGGCCAGCGATGCAGCAATGTTCGGTCGCTTCTTCCACCTGATGCTGGAAGGTGGCGTGTACCTGGCGCCGAGCGCTTTCGAAGCCGGTTTCACCTCGATCGCCCATGGCGAAGCCGAGCTGCAACTGACGCTGGACGCTGCCGAGCGCGCCTTCGCCGCATTGAAATAATCGCCGTACCGCTGACGTTGGCTATGGCCAGCGTCAGCTTTCGCCTACATCCGCTCGGTTTTTCCGACATGCCTGCGAAAATCCTGCCCGAATCGGGCGATATATTCCCCACGCAGCAGAAAAACGAGTAAAGACTTTGTAAGGTTGGCCCTGCTTATTTCATAATGCGCGCTTATTGGATCCCTCGACGGGTCCGCGTGCCCTTCAGAGGTAAGTCGATTCCCATGAACCGCACCGGCCGCACCCTTGCATTGGGCTGCCTGTTGCTCCTTCAGCCCCTGCTCGCGCATGCACAAGCAGGCGGCAACTCGTTGTTGATCCCGGCGATGGGTCGTTGCACCCTCAATACTCAGCCGCAAGACGTCACGCAGGCACTGGCCGCCTGCCAGAAAGCGGCGGACGAAGGGGACGCGCAAGCGCAATACGAGTTGGGTGAGTTCTACTACGACGGCAAGAACGCGCCGCGCGACCTCAATCAAGCCCTGAGCTATTTCGAAAAGGCCTCGTTGCAAGGCCACGCCCAGGCGCAATACAAGCTCGGCAGCATGTTCTTCCACGGTGAAGGTGTGCAGGCCAATAATATCCAGGCCTACATCGTGCTGAAGATGGCAGCGGTCAACGGTGCCGAAGAGGCGCTGGACACGGCCGACGAAGTCTCGGAAAAGATGTCCCGCGAAGATCTCGAAACCGCCACTCAGGTGCTCGGGCAGATTTTCCGCAAATACCTGATGGAACTGCAGAACGCCGATGGGCGTACGCCATTCTCCCCACTTCCATAAGCGCTGTGGAGATGGCCTGTGGCGAGGGGATTTATCCCCGCTGGGCTGCGAAGCGGCCCCAAAACCTGCAACCCGATTCTGTCTGACACACCTTACTGAATGGAGCTGCGACTGCTTCGCAGCCCAACGGGGCGGTGCGACGTTTCGCTACCCCCCCTCACCACAAACTCATCCCAATCCAGAATCTGCTGTTACTTTTCAGGCATCGGCATCGGAAACGGCATGACATTGCCGACCGCGCCACGGGCTTCGCTGATTTTCGGTGTACCCAGACGTTCGACTTCATCGATGCGCACGATCGAATGCATCGGCACAAAGCTGCGCACCACGCCTTCGAATTGCGCCTTGAGCTTTTCTTCGCTCGGATCGACGACCATTTGCGTACGCTCGCCAAAGACGAATTCTTCAACTTCCAGGAAACCCCACAGATCACTTTGATAGATCTGCTTGGCGTACATTTCGAACACCTGGCCCTGGTTGAGGAAAATCACCTTGTAGATTGGAGCTTCGCGTTTGGTCATGGCGGGCGGATAACATCGGGGTAAAAATGAGGGCGCGAACTATAGCATAGCCACCGGACGCACAGCGGTAGGAACCTGACGGCTTGTTCCCTATAATGCGCGGTTCTTTGAATCACGTGACGACCCGAATCCATGGCCAAGAAGCTTTACATCGAAACCCACGGTTGCCAGATGAACGAGTACGACAGCTCGCGCATGGTCGATCTGCTGGGCGAACATCAGGCCCTGGAAGTCACCGCCCGCGCGGAAGACGCCGACGTGATTCTGCTCAACACCTGCTCGATCCGCGAACGCGCGCAGGATCGTGTGTATTCGCAGCTCGGCCGCTGGCGCGAACTGAAGCTGGCCAACCCGGACATGGTCATCGCCGTCGGCGGTTGCGTGGCCAGCCAGGAAGGCGCAGCGATTCGCGATCGCGCTCCGTACGTCGACGTGGTGTTCGGCCCGCAGACCCTGCACCGTCTGCCGGAAATGATCGACGCCGCGCGCAGCAGCAAGCTGCCGCAGGTCGACGTGTCGTTTCCGGAAATCGAAAAATTCGACCACCTGCCCGAGCCGCGTGTCGACGGCCCGAGCGCTTATGTGTCAGTGATGGAAGGTTGCAGCAAGTACTGCACCTTCTGCGTGGTGCCGTATACCCGTGGTGAAGAAGTCAGCCGGCCGTTCGACGACGTGATCGCGGAAATCATTCACCTTGCCGAACACGGCGTGCGTGAAGTGACCTTGCTCGGGCAGAACGTCAACGGCTATCGCGGCCAGACACACGACGGTCGCCTGGCCGATCTGGCCGAACTGATCCGCGTGGTCGCCGCTGTCGATGGCATCGACCGCATCCGCTACACCACGTCGCACCCGCTGGAGTTCTCCGACAGCCTGATCCAGGCCCACGCCGAAGTGCCGGAACTGGTCAAGCACTTGCACTTGCCGGTGCAGTCGGGCTCCGACCGGATTCTCGCGGCGATGAAGCGCAACCACACGGCGCTGGAGTACAAATCCAAGCTGCGCAAATTGCGCGCTGCCGTGCCGGGGATCTGCATCAGTTCGGACTTCATCGTCGGCTTCCCCGGTGAAACCGAGAAAGACTTCGAGCAGACCATGAAGCTGATTGCCGATGTCGGCTTCGATTTCTCCTACTCGTTCGTCTACAGCCAGCGCCCGGGCACGCCCGCTGCCGATCTGGCCGATGACACACCGGAAGAATTGAAGAAAGAACGTCTGAACGCGCTGCAACATCGTCTGAATCAGCAGGGCTTCGAGATCAGCCGACAAATGGTCGGCTCGATCCAGCGCATTCTGGTGACCGATTATTCGAAGAAAGACCCGGGCGAGCTCCAGGGCCGCACCGAGAATAATCGTATCGTCAACTTCCGCTGCGACAATCCCACCCTGATCGGCCAGTTCGCCGATGTGCACATCGACGCCGCGCAACCGCACTCGCTGCGTGGTTCGCTGGTTCAATAACACCATCGCATTGTGGATGGGGCTTCTGTGGTGAGGGGATTTATCCCCGATGGTTGGCGCAGCCGACCCAAAACCTGCACTCCGGGTGATCTGATACACCTCTGATAATGGTTTCAGGACCGCTTCGCGTCCCATCGGGGATAAATCCCCTCACCACAAATGACCCCGCCAGCCACAGAGAATGGGTTCGAAAGCAGCGTCGATATTTAAGAGCTTTCGCACCCAGGCCACTGGCGTTATCCTTGATTTCATCCTCATTGCCCCAGGGCGGCTAAATACGACCTTGAACGCACCCATCGAACCACATCGTTTTCTCCTCGAGCCTTTTGAGGCTCGCCGCTTCGCCAATCTGTGCGGGCAATTCGACGAGCATTTGCGCTTGATCGAACAGCGCCTGGCCATCGAGATCCGCAATCGCGGAAACCAGTTCGAGTTGATTGGCGATCCAAAACTCACCACGTCCGCGGAAAACCTGCTGCGCCGCCTGTACCGGGAAACCAAGGGTACCGAGCTGTCGCCAGACCTGGTGCACCTGTTCATTCAGGAATCAGCAGATATCGACAACCCGGCCCCTGCCGAAGCGACAGTCGCCCTGCGCACCAAGAAAGGCATGATTCGCCCGCGCGGCTTGAATCAGCAGCGCTACGTGAAGGAAATCCTCGGCAACGACATCAATTTCGGCATCGGCCCGGCCGGTACCGGCAAGACCTATCTGGCCGTGGCCTGCGCGGTGGATGCGCTGGAGCGCGAGCAGATCCGCCGCATCCTGCTGGTGCGTCCGGCAGTCGAAGCGGGAGAAAAGCTCGGCTTCCTGCCCGGCGATCTGTCGCAGAAGATCGACCCGTACCTGCGCCCGCTCTACGACGCGCTGTACGAAATGCTCGGTTTCGAATACGTCGCCAAGCTGATCGAGAAACAGGTGATCGAAGTCGCGCCGCTGGCCTACATGCGCGGTCGTACGCTGAACAACAGCTTCATCATTCTCGACGAAAGCCAGAACACCACCGTCGAGCAGATGAAGATGTTCCTCACGCGCATCGGCTTCGGCTCCACCGCCGTGATCACCGGTGACATCACCCAGGTCGACCTGCCGCGCGGCACCAAGTCCGGGCTGCACCATGTGATCGAAGTGCTCAAAGACGTGCCGGGCATCAGCTTCACCCACTTCCAGCCCAAGGACGTCGTGCGCCACCCGTTGGTGCAGCGGATTGTCGAGGCCTACGAGCGCTTCGAAACCCGTGCCGAAGCCGCGAAGGAAGCCTCGCGCGATGCTTGAGCTGGATCTGCAAATCGCCACTGAGGCCAGCGCGCCGAGTGAAGCCGAGTTCCGCCAGTGGTGCGAACTGGCCCTGCGCCAGCGCACCGCTGATTCGGAAATGACCATTCGTCTGGTCGACGAGGAAGAAGGCCGCGAGCTCAATCACACCTGGCGCCACAAGGACTACGCGACCAACGTGTTGTCGTTCCCGGCGGAAGTGCCTGACGAGTTTCTCGATATCCCGCTGCTCGGCGATCTGGTCATCTGCGTGGCCGTGGTCGAACGCGAAGCCGCCGAGCAGGGCAAGGAACTAAAGGCGCACTGGGCACATCTGGTCATTCACGGCTGCTTGCATCTGTTGGGTTACGACCATATAGATGACGACGAAGCCGAGGAAATGGAAGCACTGGAACGCGAGTTGCTTGCTGAACTGGGCTATCCCGATCCGTACGCGGACGACGAAACCGAACACTCCCCCATCGTTACAACAAAGGATTCAGAGTAATCGCTATGAGCGAAGATCGATCGAGCAACGGGCAGAAGTCATGGCTGGGTAAACTGACCCAGGCTTTTGCCCACGAGCCGAAGAACCGTCAGGAGCTCCTCGAGCTGCTGCGTGATGCACATCAGAACAAACTGCTGGACAGCGAAGCGCTGGCCATCGTCGAAGGCGCCATCCAGGTGGCTGACCTGCAAGTGCGCGACATCATGGTGCCGCGCTCGCAGATGGTCAGCATCAAGGCGACCCAGACACCCCGCGAATTCCTCCCCGCCGTGGTCGACTCGGCCCACTCGCGCTATCCGGTCATCGGCGAAAGCCATGACGACGTGATGGGCGTGCTGCTGGCCAAGGATCTGCTGCCGCTGATCCTCAAGGAGAACGGCGACAGCTTCAACATCAAGGACCTGCTGCGCCCGGCCACCTTCGTGCCGGAGTCCAAGCGTCTGAACGTGTTGCTGCGTGAGTTCCGCGCCAACCACAACCACATGGCCATCGTCATCGACGAATACGGCGGTGTGGCCGGTCTGGTGACCATCGAAGACGTGCTCGAGCAGATCGTCGGCGACATCGAGGACGAGCACGACGTCGAAGAAGACAGCTACATCAAGCCGCTGCCCAGCGGTGATTTCCTGATCAAGGCGCTGACGCCGATCGAGAACTTCAATGAGTTCTTCGACAGCGAGTTCTCCGACGACGAATTCGACACCGTCGGCGGCCTGGTGATGAGCGCGTTCGGGCACTTGCCAAAACGCAACGAAACCACTGAAATCGGCGCTTATCGTTTCCGCATCCTGAACGCCGACAGCCGTCGGATTCATTTGCTGCGACTGACGCCTATCGCTCGTTAATTCTAAGGACTGAAATGCGCTGGACAACCCGCCCCGGCTGGCCCGGTAACCTGCTGGCCGTGGCGGCCGGTGCAATCACCACATTCGCTCTCGCACCGTTCGACATCTGGCCGCTGGCATTGCTGGCGGTTGGTCTGTTCTATGCCGGTTTGCGTGAGCTGAGCCCGCGTCAGGCGCTCGGCCGTGGCTGGTGCTTCGGCTTCGGCCTGTTCGGTGCCGGCACCAGTTGGATCTATTACAGCATCCACCACTTTGGTGGCGCTTCGGTGTTGCTCGCCGGGTTCCTGATGCTGCTGTTCACCGCGGCGATTGCCTGGTTCTTCGCCCTGCCCGCGTGGCTGTGGGCACGCTGGTTGCGGCGTAACGAAGCACCGCTGGCGGATGCCTTGGCGTTTGCGGCGTTGTGGGTCGGCCAGGAAGCCTTTCGCGGCTGGTTCCTCACCGGTTTCCCATGGCTTTATTCCGGTTACAGCCAGCTCGACGGCCCGCTGGCCGGGCTGGCGCCGGTGGGCGGGATGTGGCTGGTCTCGTTTGTTCTGGCACTGACCGCAGCGCTGATCTACAACGCGCCGCGCTTGTTGCAGGCTCGTCGCAAGGTTTTCATCGCGGCCGGTGTGGTACTTCTGGCGGGGCCTTGGGTAGCAGGCATCGCCCTCAAAGGCCACGCGTGGACCAGCCCGTCCGGCGCACCGCTGACCGTGGCCGCAATTCAGGGCAACGTCGCGCAGAGCATGAAATGGGACCCGGCCGAGCTCAACGCGCAACTGGCGCTGTACCGTGATCTGAGCTTCCGCTCCAAACCGGTCGATCTGCTGATCTGGCCGGAAACCGCCGTGCCGGTGTTGAAGGAGTCCGCCGAGGGCTACCTGACGATGATGGGCAACTTCGCCGCCGAGCGTAAATCAGCGTTGATCACCGGTGTGCCGATCCGCCAGACCGTGCATCACGAACGGCGCTTCTTCAACGGCATCACCGTGGTCGGCGAAGGCGACGGCACTTACCTGAAGCAGAAACTGGTGCCGTTCGGCGAGTACGTGCCGTTGCAGGACGTGTTGCGCGGCTTGATCGCGTTCTTCGACCTGCCGATGTCGGACTTCGCCCGCGGCCCGTCGGATCAAGCGCTCTTGCAAGCCAAGGGTTACCAGATTGCACCGTTCATCTGCTACGAGGTGGTCTATCCGGAATTCGCCGCCGGGCTGTCGGCACGCAGCGACCTGCTGCTGACGATCAGCAACGACACCTGGTTCGGCACGTCGATCGGCCCGCTGCAGCATTTACAGATGGCACAGATGCGCGCGCTGGAAGCCGGACGCTGGATGATCCGCGCGACCAACAACGGCGTTACTGGCCTGATCAACCCGTTCGGGCAGATCACCGAACAGATTCCGCAGTTCGAACAAGGTGTGCTGTACGGCGAAGTGGTACCGATGCACGATCTGACGCCGTATCTGCAATGGCGCTCGTGGCCGTTGATCGCGTTGTGCCTGCTGCTGTTTGGCTGGGCGCTGATGGCCAGCCGGATGTCGAAGACCCTCTGAGAAATATGACGAGGGGATTTATCCCCGCTGGAGTGCGCAGCAGTCCCCTCTTCTGAAGGTAAGAGAGGGGTCGCTACGCGCCCCATCGGGGATAAATCCCCTCGCCACAATGATCTTCAGCGGTAAAACAACGAGTACCCCACCTGCCCCACCGCTTCATTGAGCAATTGCCCGCTCTGCCAGATCGACTTGAATTCCGGCAACCAGCCGCCAAACGGGCGAGCGTTATCCGTACCGAGGAAACCCACCGGCGCCGGCACCACCTCGAAACCCGCCTGCTCAAAGCTCCACACTGCACGCGGCATGTGCCACGCCTGCGTCACCACGACGACCCGCTTGATCCCCTGCGGCAAGAGGATATCTGCCGTCATCTTCGCGTTCTCCCATGTGGTGCGGCTCTCGCCTTCCTGCCAGCGCACCGTTACGTCGAAATCATCACGCAACGAATCTGCCATCAATTTCGCTTCGGTCGGCGGCGTGCCGTAGTGCAGGCCGCCGCTGGTCAGGATCGGCAAGCCCGAGGCCTTGGCCAGGCGCGCCGCGTAACGCTGCCGCTCCAGTCCGATGCCGGTTGGCTGGTCTTCGCCCCAGGCGATGTCACCGCGCTCGCGTCCCGAGCCCAGCACCACAATCGCATCGGCACGTTGCGCCAGGGTCGTCCATTCTGACCGCGCCAGCGGCGGCTCACGCTCCAGCGCCTTGGCGCTCCACTGCACGACCACCGGCAGGCTCATCAGCAGCAGGCCACCAAAACCGACGGCAAAACACACGCCAGCCAGGCGTGGCCGCGAACGGCGCAGCCACCAGGCGACCAGCAACAGCAGCAAAAGAATGCCGGGCGGCAATAAAAGTTGTTTGATGAAATAGCGAAAGGGCATCGGGCATCTCCAAAGATGCCCGAAGCCTAAAAGTGTTGATTACGCGTTACAACCATTAGGCGGGATCCTGTTGCAAAAGATCCGTTTCCTGACCTGCCATGTGCTTACTTGGCCTGTACAGAGCGCACCTTGCCGGTGTCTCTGCGCGGCGCCTTGTCCTTGAGCCAGATGACCTTGGCCGAATGTGCTGCATCGAGTTGCTTCACTGCTTGAGACAGGCATCCCTGCGTTTCACGTTCACTGCGATCCAGATAGGCCTTGACCAGTTTGAACTCGGCGGGGCTCAAGCCACGCAATTCCAGTTCCAGGGGGCGCTCGTCGCGCAGCCGGTCAGCGGTTTTCACGGCGTCCAGCGCCATGCCCAGACGATCGATCAACCTTTCATACAACTCGGGTTTCGTTACGTTCTTTTTCCGTTGCTCCACCATCCCTCACCTCATTGAAGATAAGACTCACTCCCCAATTAGAGCTTAGCTTCGCTGCACGAACCGGCTACACGCCGCGACCAACGGCCCTCGTCGTCCAAAAGGTCGGGCAAACAGCTGTAATCAGGGTTTCCCTCGGCCAAGCGCGGTCATGTATGCTACGGCGCTTCCTGTCATTCCACTTCCAGCGCACCCGGGCCATCCCGGATGCTGCCGTCGAAGAGGATTAGGCCACCCCTATCCAGTACAAAAGTAGCCATGCACGAACAATATCAGCCACGTGAGATCGAAGCCGCCGCCCAGTCGTTCTGGGATGAGCAAAAGTCCTTTGAAGTCAGTGAACAGCCAGGCAAGGAAACCTACTACTGCCTGTCGATGTTCCCTTACCCCAGCGGCAAGCTGCACATGGGCCACGTGCGCAACTACACCATTGGCGATGTGATCTCGCGCTACCAGCGCATGCAGGGCAAGAATGTTCTGCAGCCAATGGGTTGGGATGCGTTCGGCATGCCGGCGGAAAACGCCGCAATGAAAAACAACGTAGCGCCCGCCAAGTGGACCTACGAGAACATCGCCTACATGAAGTCGCAGCTGCGCAGCCTCGGCCTCGCGGTGGACTGGTCCCGTGAAGTGACCACCTGCAAGCCGGACTACTACCGCTGGGAACAATGGCTGTTCACGCGCCTGTTCGAAAAAGGCGTGATCTACCGCAAGAACGGCACGGTGAACTGGGACCCGGTCGACCAGACCGTTCTGGCCAACGAGCAAGTCATCGACGGCCGTGGCTGGCGCTCCGGCGCGCTGATCGAAAAGCGCGAAATCCCGATGTACTACTTCAAGATCACCGCTTACGCCGACGAGCTGCTGGAAAGCCTCGACGAACTGACTGGCTGGCCTGAACAGGTCAAGACCATGCAGCGCAACTGGATCGGCAAGTCCCGTGGCATGGAAGTGCAGTTCCCGTACAACGTCGATTCGATCGGCGAAGCCGGCACCCTGAAAGTCTTCACCACCCGTCCGGACACCCTGATGGGCGCGACCTACGTCGCCGTCGCTGCCGAGCACCCGCTGGCCACCCTGGCCGCGCAGAACAATCCTGAGCTGCAAGCGTTCATCGCTGAATGCAAGGGCGGCAGCGTCGCTGAAGCCGATGTCGCCACCCAGGAAAAGAAAGGCCTGCCGACCGGCCTGTTCGTCGAGCACCCGCTGACCGGCGAAAAGCTCCCGGTGTGGGTCGCCAACTACGTGCTGATGCATTACGGCGACGGCGCAGTCATGGCGGTTCCGGCGCACGACGAGCGCGATTTCGAGTTCGCGCACAAGTACAACCTGCCGGTGAAATCGGTGGTACGCACCAGCTCCGGTGACACCAACCCGGCGCCGTGGCAGGACGCCTATGGCGAGCACGGCACGCTGATCAACTCCGGCGACTTTGACGGCCTGGACTTCGCCGGCGCGTTCGACGCCATGGAAGTGGCCCTGATCAAGAAACAACTGGGCGCCTCGCGCACCCAGTTCCGCCTGCGCGACTGGGGCATCAGCCGCCAGCGCTACTGGGGCTGCCCGATCCCGATCATCCATTGCGCCGCGTGCGGCGACGTGCCGGTGCCGGAAGATCAACTGCCGGTCGTGTTGCCGGAAGACGTGGTGCCGGACGGCGCCGGTTCGCCGCTGGCGCGCATGCCCGAGTTCTACGAATGCAGCTGCCCGAAATGCGGCGCGCCGGCCAAGCGTGAAACCGACACGATGGACACCTTCGTCGAGTCGTCGTGGTACTACGCCCGTTACGCCTCGCCGCATTTTGAAGGTGGCCTGGTAGAAAAATCCGCAGCCGATCACTGGCTGCCGGTGGATCAGTACATCGGTGGTATCGAACACGCCATTCTCCACCTGCTTTACGCGCGCTTCTTCCACAAGCTGATGCGTGACGAAGGTCTGGTCAGCTCCAATGAGCCGTTCAAGAACCTGCTGACCCAAGGCATGGTGATCGCCGAGACCTACTATCGTCGCGAAGCCAACGGTGCTTACACCTGGTTCAACCCGGCAGACGTGGAACTGGAGCGTGACAGCAAAGCCAAGGTGATCAGCGCCAAGCTGAAATCCGACGGCCTGCCGGTGGAAATCGGCGGTACCGAGAAGATGGCCAAGTCGAAGAACAACGGCGTCGACCCTCAGTCGATGATCGACCAGTTCGGCGCCGACACCTGCCGCCTGTTCATGATGTTCGCCTCGCCGCCTGACATGAGCGCGGAATGGTCCGATTCCGGCGTTGAAGGCTCGCACCGCTTCCTCAAGCGCGTCTGGCGTCTGGCGCAGGCCCACGTCACCCTGGGCTTGCCGGGCAAACTGGATATCGCCGCGCTGAGCGACGAGCAGAAAACCGTGCGTCGTGCGATCCATCTGGCGATCAAGCAGGCCAGCCATGACGTCGGCCAGAACCACAAATTCAACACCGCCATCGCCCAGGTAATGACGCTGATGAACGTGCTGGAAAAAGCCGCCCAAGGCAGCGAACAGGACCGCGCGCTGCTGCACGAAGGCCTGGAAGCGGTGACCCTGCTGCTGGCGCCGATCACTCCGCACATCAGCCATGAACTGTGGAAGCAGTTGGGTCACGCCGATGCGGTGATCGATGCAGGCTGGCCGGCCGTGGACGAAAGTGCCTTGGTGCAGGACAACCTGACCCTGGTCATTCAGGTCAACGGCAAGCTGCGCGGGCAGATCGAAATGCCGGCCAGTGCCACTCGCGAAGAGATCGAAGCCGCCGCGCGCATCAACGAGAACGTGCTGCGTTTCGTCGATGGCCTGACCATTCGCAAAGTGATCGTGGTGCCGGGCAAACTGGTCAACATCGTCGCCAGCTAAATTGGATCGGGTGCCGGGCTCGCCTGGCACCCAGTAAAACCTTTCGGGCCGCAGAGTCGGCTCACCTGGTTTCAAGGGGAGCAACACAATGATCAAACGCAATCTGCTGGTGATGGGCCTCGCCGTTCTGCTGAGCGCCTGCGGTTTCCAGTTGCGTGGTACCGGCACCAACGAACTGTCGATCAAGGAAATCGACCTGAGCGCGCGTAACGCTTATGGCGAAACCGTAAGACAGCTGCGTCAGACGCTGGAGTCCAGCGGCGTCAAGGTTTACAGCGGCGCGCCGTACAAGCTGTATCTGGCTGACGAGCAGGAAAGCCAGCGCATCCTCAGCTATGCCGGTGCCGGGCGCACAGGCGAGTATCAGGTCAACACTGTGCTGAGCTATGACATCCGCGGCGACAAAGACCTGTCCCTGCTTAGCGATAAGCTCGAAGTGCAGAAGGTGTTCATTCACGACGGCAACAACCTCGTCGGCTCCGATCAGGAAGCCAACGACGCCCGTCATGAAATCCGTCGCGAGCTGGTGCAGCGCATGATGCTGCGCCTGTCGCAGCTGACCCCGGGCCAGTTGCAGCAACTGCAGCAAACCGCCAACGACCGCGCCAAGGCTGAAGCCGATGCGCTGGAAGCGGCGCAGAAGGCTGAGGCGGAAACTCCGCGTCAGTCGCCGCTCGAAATCCCGCAGCAGTAAGACGGCCGGGGCGCTCAGGCGCCCCGCTCGCCCTTTCTTATGAAGCTCGCTCCCGCGCAACTCGGCAAACACCTGCAAGGCGCACTTGCGCCGGTCTACATCATCAGCGGCGATGATCCGTTGCTGTGTCAGGAAGCCGCCGACGCCATCCGCACCGCTGCTCGCCAGCAAGGTTTCGACGAACGTCAGGTCTTCGCCGCCGACGCCAATTTCGATTGGGGTACGTTGCTGCAGGCCGGCGCAAGCATGTCGCTGTTCGCCGAAAAACGCCTGTTGGAACTGCGCCTGCCGTCCGGTAAGCCTGGCGATAAAGGCGCCGCCGCGCTGATCGAATATTGCTCACGTCCTGCGGAAGACACGGTTCTGCTGATCAGCTTGCCGAAGCTCGATGGCAGCGCGCAGAAAACCAAGTGGGGCAAGGCGCTGGTCGAAGGCCAACAGACCCAGTTTGTGCAGATCTGGCCGGTGGATGCCAATCAACTGCCGAGCTGGATTCGTCAGCGCCTGTCCCAGGCAGGTCTGTCGGCCAGTCAGGACGCCGTCGAATTGATTGCCGCGCGTGTCGAAGGCAACCTGCTCGCCGCCGCACAGGAAATCGAAAAGCTCAAGTTGATGGCCGAAGGTGGGCAGATCACCGTCGAAACCGTGCAGGCCGCCGTGGCCGACAGTGCCCGGTTTGACGTGTTCGGCCTGACCGACGCGGTGCTCAACGGCGAACCGGCG
Organism: Pseudomonas sp. 1L-E-NC-VB-C3; assembly: GCF_057291535.1. Classification (NCBI taxonomy): domain Bacteria; kingdom Pseudomonadati; phylum Pseudomonadota; class Gammaproteobacteria; order Pseudomonadales; family Pseudomonadaceae; genus Pseudomonas; species Pseudomonas sp. 1L-E-NC-VB-C3. Next base: position 177,927 of record NZ_JBXAWD010000008.1, read on the forward strand.
CACGCGTTGCGCATGCTTGAGGGCCTGCGCGGCGAAGGCGTCGAGCCGCCAGTGATTCTCTGGGCATTGGCGCGGGAGTTGCGCCTGCTGGCCAACATCTCCCTGCAATACAGTCAGGGCACGCCACTGGACAAATGCTTCAGCCAGTCGAAACCGCCCGTCTGGGACAAGCGCAAGCCGCTGATGAGCAAGGCGCTGCAACGTTACTCGGCGCAACGCTGGGCGCAGTTACTACTTGAAGCGCAGCGCATCGATGCGCAGATCAAGGGCCAGGCGGCGGGTTCACCGTGGATGAGCCTGAGTCGGTTGGCGCTGTTGATGGCTGGCCAGCGACTGTCTTTGCCTGCCGAGTAAGGCAGTCGACCGCGTAGCGTCCATTCGCGAGCAGGCTCGCTCCCACAGCTGACCGCGTACCAATGTGGGAGCGAGCCTGCTCGCGAAAGCGCCAGAATATTCCTACGCATTAGCTACTGGACAGATGCGCCACATCGGCAGATTATTCCCGGCGCAAAACCCACCACGCCGAGAGAACCCTCATGAGCAAAAAGCCAGCAAAGCATGGCCCCAACAAGGCCAAATCCATCGTCGCCCAGCCCTTGTTCCGCAGCCGCCAGGAACGACCAGCCAAGGGCAAAGGCAGCTACCGCCGCGAAGCCTTCCGGTCTGACAACCGGGAGGCTTTTTACTTTCTGGCTGCCTGAAGCGCACTACCCCTCGCTCATGTTAAGGTCTGCACCTGATTCGTTTCCCCTGGAACTGTGCATGCCCACAAGTCTTTCCCGTCGTTGGCCCGTGCGCCAATTGATCGCTGCCTCCAGCTTCATCCTGCTTGTCGCCTGCGCGGAAAAACCCACCGCCGCCGATGCACAACCGCTTCAAGCCGCCCCGGTCACCACGGCCCCAGCGATCATTCCGCCGGTAGTGCCGTCCGCCGACCCGCTCGATATTCAACCGACCCAGACCTTTGCCGAATGGCAGGCGGGTTTCCGCAAGGACGCCCTCGCCGCCGGGATTCGCCCCGAGCTGTTCGATCAGGCATTTGCCAATATCAGCTTCGACGCCAGCGTGATTCGCGCCGATCGCAGTCAGCCGGAGTTTTCCCGCCCGGTGTGGGAATACCTCGACGGCGCACTGTCACCGCTGCGCGTACGCAAAGGCCAGGCGTTGATCATCCAGTACGCCGACATTCTGCAAAGCATCGAGCAGCGCTATGGCGTTGATCGCCAGGCGCTGGTGTCGGTGTGGGGCATGGAAAGCAATTTCGGCCAGTTCCAGGGCAGCAAGTCGGTGATCAATTCGCTGGCCACACTCGCCTACGAGGGGCGTCGTCCGGGCTTTGCTCACGCGCAACTGATCGCCGCCCTGCAGATTCTGCAACAGGGCGATATCACCCCGGAGAAGATGCTCGGTTCCTGGGCCGGCGCGATGGGCCAGACCCAGTTCATTCCGACCACTTACAACACCCACGCCGTGGACTTTGACGGTGACGGCCGCCGCGACATCTGGGGCAGCCCGGCCGATGCGCTGGCCTCGACCGCCCATTACCTGCAAAGCTCGGGCTGGCAGCGTGGCCAGCCGTGGGGTTTCGAAGTGCAATTGCCGAGCGGCTTCAACTACACCCTGGCCGATGGCGCGATTCGCAAAAGCGTCGCCGAATGGCGGCAACTGGGTGTGAACCTGCCCAATGGTGCGCAGGTGCCAGCCGGCTCCGAACATCTGTCCGCTGCCCTGCTGCTGCCAGCCGGTTATCGCGGCCCGGCGTTCCTGATCCTCGACAACTTCCGGGCGATTCTCAAGTACAACAATTCGTCGTCGTATGCGCTGGCGGTGAGCCTGTTGTCCGAGCGTTTCGAAGGAGCGGGCCTGATCAATGGCGACTGGCCGAAAGATGATCTGCCGCTGAGCCGCACCGAACGCATCGAACTGCAGACGCTATTGAGCGCGCGTAATTACGACGCTGGCACGGCGGACGGGATTATCGGCGCCAATACGCGCAAAGCGATTCGCAGTGCCCAGCAGGCGCTGGGCTGGCCGGCGGACGGGTATCCGACGCACAAGTTGCTTGAGAGCCTGCGCGCCCAATAGAGCAAATCAAAAGATCGCAGCCTTCGGCAGCTCCTACAGGACGATCATCAATCCCATGTAGGAGCTGCCGAAGGCTGCGATCTTTTGCCTCCCGAATTATCGGATGACCACATCCTGCTCCAGCAGCAACTCCTGCTTCCCTGCATCCAGGCGCACCAGCGCGCCCAACGGCAGTGTCAGGTTCGGGTCGCAATGGCCACTGCGCCAACCCGACAGCACCGGAATCCGCAACGGCTCAAAGGTTTGCTTGAGCAGGCGATTCAGCGCGTCGACCTCCACCCCGGCGATATCACCGACCAGCACACCGCGCAGTCTGGCCAGCTTGCCGGCCAGACGCATCTGGGTCAGCAGCCGATCAATCCGATACAGCGGCTCGTTGATGTCTTCGATAAACAGAATCACCCCTTCGACATCAATCTCGTAGGGCGTGCCGAGGGTTGCAGCAATCATCGCCAGATTGCCGCCAAGCAACCGCCCGTGAGCGATGCCCGGTTCGACGGTTGATAATGGATAAGCCGCCGGATGGCTCAGCACACTCCCTGACTTCATTTGCCCGCGCAGCATGGCGAAGAATGACGTGACGGTCGGCGGCTCCTTGTCGCCCAGCAGGTCGGCGTTGAGCAGCGGCCCGTGAAAGGTCACAAACCCGGCGTAGCGACTGATGGCCAGGTGCAGCGCGGTGATATCGCTGTAGCCGATAAAGGGTTTGGCGTGCCGGCTGAGCAGGTCGTAATCGATTCGGTCCAGCAGGCGCGGCGTGCCGTAGCCGCCGCGCAGGCAAATGATCGCGTCGACTTCAGGATCAGCGAATGCCGCGTGCAGATCGCGCAGGCGTACGTCGTCACTGCCCGCCAGATAGCCGTCCTTCTCATAGACACCGGGAAACACCTTCAGCCCATAGCCGCGCGCGCGCATCCATTGCAGCGCTTTCTCAGTATCGAGAGTGCCGGGACCGGCAGGCGCGATGACGCCGATCGTCCCCTCAGCGGGCAGTGCCGGTACGGGTCGGTGGGCAACGAGGGTGTGGCTTGGTCGAACGGTCATCCTTGGGCTCCATCGGTAAAGTCATGCACACACAGTAGTCAGCTGAAGAGGCAAACAAAAGGCCCTTGTCTCAGGCAAAAAAATGCCCGCCGAGGAGCCGTCCTCGGCGGGCATTTTTACATCAGCAGTGAATCAGGAACCCAGCAGCTCGGCCTTGACCAGCTTCGCCTGCTCGTCGGCGTGGTACGAGGAACGTACCAGCGGGCCAGACGCAACGTTCTTGAAGCCCATCTTGTAACCTTCTTCGGCGAACCAGGCGAAGGTGTCCGGGTGCACAAAACGCTGCACCGGCAAGTGGCTGCGCGACGGCTGCAGGTATTGACCGAGGGTCAGCATGTCGATGTCGTGTTCGCGCATGCGCTTCATGACTTCGATGACTTCTTCGTCAGTCTCGCCCAGACCCAGCATCAGGCCGGATTTGGTCGGGATATGCGGCATCATCTGCTTGAAGCGTTGCAGCAGGGTCAGCGACCACTGGTAGTCCGAACCCGGACGCGCAGCCTTGTACAGGCGTGGCACGGTTTCCAGGTTGTGGTTGAACACATCCGGCGGCTCGGCAGCGGTGATTTCCAGGGCGATGTCCATGCGGCCACGGTAGTCCGGGACCAGGGTCTCGAGCTGCACGTTCGGCGACAATTTGCGGATTTCGCGGATGCAGTCGGCGAAGTGCTGGGCACCGCCATCACGCAGGTCGTCGCGGTCCACCGAAGTGATCACCACGTACTTGAGCTTGAGGTCGGCGATGGCGATGGCCAGGCTTTCCGGCTCGTTGACGTCCAGTGGCTTCGGACGACCGTGGCCAACGTCGCAGAACGGGCAACGACGGGTGCAGATGTCGCCCATGATCATGAAGGTTGCGGTGCCGCCGGAGAAGCATTCGCCGAGGTTCGGGCAGGACGCTTCTTCGCAGACACTGTGCAGCTTGTGCTTGCGCAGCAGGCTCTTGATGCGGTCGACTTCCGGCGAAACCGGGATGCGCACGCGGATCCAGTCGGGTTTCTTCGGCAGTTCGGTAGTCGGGATGATCTTGACCGGGATGCGTGCAACCTTCTCGGCGCCGCGCAGCTTGACGCCGGCTTCAACCTTGGGACGCGGGGCCGGGCGCTCGGTCACGTCGAGCGTCGGGATCATGGTTTGCACTGCATCAGTAGTCATATCAGTCGATTCCGCCCGTAAGGGTCGTCTGCTCAGCATAGTCGAGGTGTTTGACGAGCTGCGCGCGCAGCCGGGCACTTACCTCGGCAAATTCAATCGATCCTGCGTGATCGCTCAGCTGGGTCATGGCCAGCCCGGCGTAGCCGCAGGGATTAATCCGTCGAAACGGTTCCAGGTTCATATCCACGTTCAGGGCCAGGCCATGAAAGGAACAACCGTGGCGAATGCGCAAACCCAGAGAAGCGATTTTCGCTCCATCGACGTACACGCCGGGAGCATCTGGCTTGGCGGCGGCGCTAACGCCGTAGCTGGCCAGCAGTTCGATGAGGCAGGCTTCCATGCGGCTGACCAGATCGCGCACGCCGAAACCCAGCTTGCGCACATCCAGTAACAGATAGGCCACCAGTTGCCCGGGGCCATGATAAGTCACTTGGCCGCCACGATCGACCTGCACCACCGGAATATCTCCCGGCAGCAACAGATGCTCGGCCTTGCCGGCCTGGCCCTGGGTGAACACCGGCGGGTGTTCGACGAGCCAGATCTCGTCGGCTGCAGCATTGCCGCGTTCGTTGGTAAAGCGCTGCATGGCATGCCAGACCGGCTCGTAAGCCATCTGGCCCAGCTCGCGAAAGCCCAGCGTGCCGTGCATCACAACACCATGTGCACGATGCCGGAAGCCCGCAGTTCGCTGTTGATGTTGTACAGCTGATCCTGGTCGGTGGCGACGATGTGCAACTGGATGGTGGTGTACTTGCCGTTGCTGCTTTGACGCTCGTCGATGCGCTCATCATTGATGGTCGCGTGTTTCAGGACGATCGCGATGATCTTGTCCTTGTTGCCAACACCCGTATCACTGATCACCTTGATCGGATAATCGGTCTGGGGAAATTCGATCTTTGGCGCCTTTACTTCGGTATCGGTCATGGCGTAACGGCCTCTATAGCGCAAGCCGTGGTAACGCACATGGCCCCGCACCGGATCGGGGCGGGGCCATGCAGGTCAACACAAAATCAGTTGAACAAGCCGTAGAAGAATAGACGGATGCTATCCCACATGCGGCGGAAGATACCACCCTCCTCGACGCCATCCAGAGCGATCAGGTCGGCGCTGTGCACCACCTTGTCTTCCAGTTTGACTTCGACTTTACCGATCACGTCGCCCTTGGCGATTGGCGCAACCAGTTGCGGGTTCATGGTCATGCTGGCAGCGAGCTTCTTCAGCTGGCCTTTTGGCAGAGTCATGGTCAGGTCTTGCGCCAGACCGGCCTTGACCTGGCTGGTGGTGCCTTTCCATACCGGCGCCTGCGCCAGTTCAGTGCCCTTCTGGTAGAAGGTCTGGGTTTCGAAGAAGCGGAAACCATAGGTCAGCAACTTCTGGGTTTCAGCGGCGCGAGCCACTTCGCTGTTGGTGCCGAACACCACGGCGATCAGGCGCTGGCCATCACGTACCGCCGAGGACACCATGCAGTAGCCGGCTTCATCGGTGTGGCCGGTTTTCAGACCGTCAACGGTCTTGTCGCGCCACAGCAGCAGGTTGCGGTTAGGCTGCTTGATGCCGTTCCAGAAGAACTCTTTCTGCGAGTAGATCGCATAGTGAGCCGGGTCTTCGTGGATGATCGCACGGGCCAGAATCGCCATATCGTGCGCCGACGAGTAGTGCTCAGGGTTTGGCAGACCGGTCGGGTTCATGAAGTGGGTATTGGTCATGCCCAGTTCGGTGACGGTCTTGTTCATCAGATCGGCGAACGCGTCTTCGCTGCCGGCGATGTGCTCGGCCAGGGCGACGCTGGCGTCGTTACCGGACTGGATGATGATGCCGTGCAGCAGGTCGCTGACAGTCACCTGCGAACCGACCTTGATGAACATCCGCGAACCGCCGGTGCGCCAGGCGTTTTCGCTGACGGTCACCGGATCGTTTTCACCGATCTGACCGCGACGGATTTCCAGGGTTGCGATGTACGCGGTCATCAGCTTGGTCAGGCTGGCCGGTGGCAGACGCTGGTCGCCGTTGTTTTCGACCAGCACGTTGCCGCTGCTGGCGTCCATCAGAACATAGGCCTTGGCGGCCAGTTGTGGTGGCGACGGCATCATCTCGGCCGCGAAGGCGGCTGGCGAGAGGAGCAGCGGGACTAGCAGACACAGGCGTTTGGCAAAGGTGGTGATGTTCATCCGTCTCTCGAAATCGCTAATGGAAACTTGCCCGAAGGCAAAACTTATTCAGACAGCCTTCTAACGGGCCATCGCGTGTTCAGTTGCTCACTCCAGTCACCCTTGCCGGGCTTTTGTTCTTCGACGAGCCAACAACCTGGTTCACCCCCCGAATACCGCAAGTGAACCGTCAATCAAGGTCTACGTGTTACTCGGTGACCACGCTGGGCGAACCCAGATTGGCCAGCCGCACACTGTTCTGCACCTGGGCGATCTCACCCGGCGAGCCGATCGGCCCCAGGCGTACCCGGTGCAGGGTCTGCTGATTGCGCACGATCGAGCTGATGAACACCGGCGCGCTCACCATCCCGCTGAGCTTCGACCTCAGCAGCTCGGCAGCGTCCGGGTTGGCGAACGCGCCCACCTGCAGATACTGGCCAGACGCTGGTGCAGAAGCGTTTTTTTTTGCATCGATCTGCACGGGCACCACGGCCGCGGCGTGTTGCTGCGGCGGCGGCGTCCATTGCTCGACGGTACCGGCCGACGCGGTGATGACCGGGGCGCTATTCTGCGCCACTTGCGGCTCATTGAGCATCAGCGGCGCCGGACGGCCCTTGGCCGCCCACCACTGCTGCGGATCGATGCCTTCGACCTTGACCCGTGCGGTGCCGGTTTCGGCATAGCCGAGCTTCTTCGCCGCAGCATAAGACAAGTCAATGATGCGATCGGAATAGAACGGCCCACGGTCGTTGACGCGCAGGATCACGGTCTTGTTGTTGTCCAGGTTGGTCACCCGAACGTAACTTGGCAGCGGCAAGGTCTTGTGCGCGGCACTCATGCCGTACAGGTCATACACTTCGCCGTTGGCGGTGTTCTGGCCATGGAACTTGGTGCCGTACCAGGACGCTGTGCCCGAAGCCACGTAGGTCTTGGATTCCTGCAACGGAAAGTAGGTCTTGCCCAGCACGGTGTACGGGTTGGCCTTGTACGGGCCGGTGTGCAGGGTCGGTGTCGCATCCGGGATGCGCGAAACATCGACATCCCACCAAGGCGCGCCGTCTTTGTGCGCGCGGTTGATGTCCAGGCCCGGTTGGGCGCGGACAGCGGTGGACGGGGTTTTCTGCGTCGGCGTGCGGCTGGTCGTGCAACTGGCGACCAGGACTGCCAACGCAGCGAAAGCCACCAGCTTCAGGGGTTTATTGTTAGGCAATGCCTGCATTACTTGACGCCCCGTGCTTGTACCAGCTGTTCAGACAGTTGATGTACGGCCATGGCGTACATCACGCTGCGGTTATAACGCGTGATCGCGTAGAAATTCTGCAGGCCCATCCAGTATTCAGGGCCGTTGTCGCCTTCGAGGCGAAATGCGGTAACCGGCATATCATCGCGCAGCGCATCATGACTTGACCAGCCCAGCGCCCGCAACTCTGCGACCGTTTTCACCGGTTCGATACCAGTAGTCAGGCCTTCATCAACCTGCTCGCCGCGTACATCGGCACGGCTGACCACCGGTTCGCCGGCGACCCAGCCGTGACGCTTGAAGTAGCTGGCGACGCTGCCAATGGCATCGTCCGGGTTGTTCCAGATATTGATGTGGCCGTCACCGTCGAAATCCACCGCGTAGGCGCGAAAGCTGCTCGGCATGAACTGCGGCAGGCCCATGGCCCCGGCGTACGAGCCTTTCAGGGTCAGTGGATCGACCTGCTCTTCGCGGGCCAGCAGCAGGAACTCACGCAGTTCCTTGCGGAAAAATTCGGCACGGGGAGGATAGTCGAAGCCGAGGGTCGATAAAGCATCGATCACGCGGAAATTACCGGTATTACGTCCGAAAAAGGTCTCGACGCCGATGATCGACACGATCACTTGTGCCGGCACGCCGTATTCCTGCTCGGCACGGGCCAGGGTCGCCTCGTGCTGACGCCAGAAGTCGACACCACGGGCGATGCGCGCGTCGGTGATGAACATCGGACGATATTCGTTCCACTGCTTGACCCGTTCGGCGGGTCTGGAGATGGCGTCGAGAATCGACTGCTTGCGTTGCGCCTCGCGGAACACACCCATCAGTTGTTCACCGGCGAAACCGTAGTCGCGGGTCATTTCGCCGACGAATTCGGCCACCTGCGGCGAGCCTTCATAGTCGCCGGCCAGCGCTTCCTGCACGCTCCCCAGCAGGCCCACCAGGCCAACCAGCGGCGCGCATCGAGTCGCCCAGCCACGCATTACTTGCATTGCACTCTTCACCTTATTCAAACCTGTGCGATCCACTTGCGATGGGTATGGATCGACATCAAAACCCCAAACGCTGACAGCAGCGTCACCAGCGAAGTTCCTCCGTAGCTAATGAACGGCAACGGCACCCCCACGACCGGTAACAGGCCACTGACCATACCGATGTTGACGAAAACGTAAACAAAAAAAGTCATGGTCAACGCGCCGGCGAGCAATTTGCCGAACAGCGTTTGCGCCTGAGCGGTGATCACCAGCCCGCGACCGATCAACAACAGATAGATCAGCAGCAGCGCGCAAATCCCCACCAGACCGAACTCTTCGCCAAGCACGGCAATGATGAAGTCGGTGTGGCTTTCCGGGAGAAAGTCCAGGTGTGACTGGGTGCCGAGCAGCCAGCCTTTGCCGAATACGCCACCGGAACCGATCGCGGCTTTGGACTGGATGATGTTCCAGCCGGTGCCGAGCGGATCGCTTTCCGGGTCGAGGAAAGTCAGGACACGCTGCTTCTGATAGTCGTGCATGACGAAGAACCACATCGCCACCGACACCGGCACCGCCGCCGCCAATACGCTGAGAATCCAGCGCCAGCGCAGGCCGCCCATGAACAGGACGAAGGCGCCACCGGCAAGAATCAGCAACGAGGTACCGAGATCCGGCTGGCGCACGATCAGAATGAACGGCACGCCAATCAGCATCAGGCTGATGCCGACGTGCTTGAGCTGCGGCGGCAAGGTGCGTTTGGACAGATACCAGGCGATGGTCGCCGGCATCAGGATCTTCATGAACTCCGAGGGCTGGAAGCGGATCACCCCGGGGATGTTGATCCAGCGCGTGGCGCCCATGGCATTGTGGCCCATGATGTCGACAACGATCAGCAAGACCACGCCGATCACATAACCGAGCGGCACCCAACGCGCCATGAAACGCGGCTCGAACTGGGCGATGACAATCATCGCCACCAGGCCGATGCCGAACGACGTGGCCTGCTTGCCGAGCAGATCCCAGCTCTTGCCGCTGGCCGAATACAGCACGAACAGGCTGCCGGCGGCGAGGATCAGCAACAGGATCAACAGCGGGCCATCGATATGCAGTCTTTGCAGCAACGTCGCGCGGCGACGCATCACATCCTCGCTGGAGAGCATGCGATCGAAATTATTCATCACGGGCCGGGGCCTCCGCAGTGATAGGGCTGGCGTACTCGGCTTTCAGGTGGCCGTCCTGGTCGAGCAACCAGGCGTCCATGACCTGGCGCACCACCGGCGCGGCAACGCCGGAACCGGACTCACCGTTCTCGACCATCACCGACACGACGATTTTCGGATCATCGGCCGGGGCGAAGCCGACAAACAACGCGTGGTCGCGGTGGCGTTCCTGGACCTTGGAGCGGTCGTATTTCTCGCCCTGCTTGATCGCCACCACCTGCGCGGTACCGGACTTGCCGGCGATGCGGTATTGCGCGCCGATCGCCGCTTTGCGCGCGGTACCACGGGCACCGTGCATCACCTGCTGCATGCCATGGTTGACCTTGTTCCAGTCGGACGGGTCGCGCAGGATGATGTTCGGCATCGGGTTTTCATCCACCGGCTTGACCCCGTCGAGGGACTTGGCCAGATGCGGACGGTTCCAGATGCCCTTGTTGGCCACCAGCGCCGTGGCCTGGGCCAGTTGCAGCGGCGTCGACTGCATGTAGCCTTGGCCGATCCCGAGAATCAGGGTTTCGCCGGGGAACCACGCCTGTTTGCGCGTCGCCCGTTTCCATTCGCGGGACGGCATCAGGCCCGGGGACTCTTCGAACATGTCCAGCGAGACCTTCTGGCCGATGCCGAACTTGTTCATATAGGTCGACAGCCGATCGATGCCGAGCTTGTGCGCCAAGTCATAGAAGTAGGTGTCGTTGGAACGCATGATCGCCGTGTCGAGGTCGACGAAGCCGTCACCAGTGCGATTCCAGTTGCGATACTTGTGGTCGTAATTGGGCAGCATGTAATAGCCCGGGTCGAACACCCGGCTCGAAGCCGTGACTACGCCAGCGTCGAGACCGGCAATTGCCACCGCCGGTTTGATCGTCGAGCCCGGCGGATACAGACCACGCAGCACGCGGTTGAACAGCGGCCGGTCGATGGAATCACGCAACTCGGCGTAGGCCTTGAAGCTGATGCCGGTGACGAACAGGTTGGGGTCGAAACTCGGCTGACTGACCATCGCCAGCACTTCTCCGGTTTTCGGATCGAGCGCCACCACCGCGCCACGTCGCCCGCCCAGCGCGGCCTCGGCGGCTTCCTGCAACTTGATGTCGAGGCTCAGGACGATGTCCTTGCCGGGAATCGGATCGGTGCGCTTGAGCACGCGCAATACGCGGCCACGGGCGTTGGTCTCGACTTCCTCGTAACCGACCTGACCGTGCAATTCCGGCTCGTAGAAACGCTCGATGCCGGTCTTGCCGATGTGGTGGGTGCCGCTGTAGTTGACCGGATCCAGCGACTTCAGCTCTTTCTCGTTGATCCGCCCCATGTAGCCCACCGAATGCGCAAAATGCGCGCCCTGCGGGTAATGTCGGACCAGTTGCGCGACCACTTCCACCCCGGGCAGGCGGAACTGGTTCACCGCAATGCGGGCGATCTGCTCTTCGGTCAGCTCGAACAGGATCGGCACCGGCTCGAACGGCCGACGGCCCTGACGCATGCGTTTCTCGAAGATCACCCGGTCCTCGGGCGTCAGCTCCAGCACCTCGACGATGACGTCGAGCACCTGTTGCCAGTCGCCGGAGCGCTCGCGGGTCATGCTCAGGCTGAAGCTCGGCCGGTTGTCGGCCACAACTACGCCGTTGCGGTCGAAAATCAGCCCGCGCGTCGGCGGAATCGGCTGCACGTGGACGCGGTTGTTTTCCGACAGGGTCGAGTGGTACTCGTACTGGATCACCTGCAGGTAATACAGACGCGCGATCAGCACACAGATCAGCGCCACGATCACGATCGCACCGAACACGACACGGCTGCGCACCAGACGGGCGTCCTTTTCGTGGTCCTTGATGCGGATCGGCTGAGACATGAGGGCAGGCTTACTTGTGGTAAGGGTGGCCGGACAACACGGTCCAGGCACGGTACAACTGTTCGCCGATCAGGATCCGCACCAGCGGGTGCGGCAAGGTCAGCGGCGACAACGACCAGCGCTGGTCAGCGCGGGCACAGACTTCCGGTGCCAGCCCTTCCGGACCGCCGACCATGAAGTTGACCGTGCGCGAATCCAGGCGCCAGCGATCGAGTTCGACCGCCAGTTGCTCGGTGCTCCACGGCTTGCCGTGAACCTCCAGCGTGACGATCCGCTCGTTGTGCCCGACCTTGGCCAGCATGGCTTCGCCTTCCTGGCGGATGAAACGGGCCACGTCGGCATTCTTGCCACGGGTGTTGAGCGGAATTTCCACCAGTTCCAGCGCCAGCTCGGACGGAAGACGCTTGGCATATTCATGCCAGCCTTCTTCCACCCACTTGGGCATGCGTGAACCGACGGCGATCAGGCGCAGTCGCACAGCAATCCCTTAGAACTGGTCTTTGTTGAGCTTGGTGAAATGCTCGTGGGTGTTTTCCGGGCTGTGGTGCTTGGCATCGGCCGCACGGCTTTGCTCGGCACCGGCCCACAGGCGCTCTAGGTCGTAGAACTGACGCGCCGAGGCAGTCATCATGTGCACGATCACCAGATCGAGGTCGAGCAGTACCCAATCGCTGTCGCCCTTGCCTTCTTCGCCCAGCGGCTTGGCGCCCTGCTTTTTCACTTCCTCGCGGACCTTGTCGAGCATCGCGTTGATCTGGCGATTGGAGGTACCGGTGGCGATGATCATGTAGTCAGTGATGCTCTGCTTGTCGCGCACATCGATGATCTGGATGTCCTGGGCCTTGACGTCTTCCAGCGCGGCGACGGCAATCTTGACCAGTTCGTCGCCTTTGAGCGGCTCGTTGGTGTTGACGGCTTCCGGCAGTGGTGCGCTCTTGAACGTGCCTTTGCGCTTTACTTTCGGTAGATCTTTATCAGTCATATGTAACTCGTTTTGCTCATGTATTCGGCGGCTTGGGGATACGGTGATCCGTATCGGTGAAGCACGCCTTGTTCAGTTCGACGCACGGTACAGACCGTGCGCATCGATGTAGGCCAGGACCGCGTCGGGCACCAGGAAACGTACCGACTTACCGCTGGCCAGCAGTTGACGGATCTGGGTGGCGGAAACCGCGAGCGGTGTCTGCCAGACGAATGCAATCTGTCCGCTCGGCCCTTTCAGGGCCAGCGGGTCGCTCACCGAACGCGCTGCCAGCAGGTTGCGCAAGGCATCCGGCGGTTCGCTGTCGGCGTCCGGGCGCTGTAGCACCAGGATGTGGCAATGCTGGAGCAACTCTTCCCAGCGGTGCCAAGTGGGCAGGCCGCAAAATGCGTCCCAGCCCAAAAGCAGAAAAACCTGGGTCTCGGCGGGCATCTCTGCGCGCAGCGACTCCAGGGTATCGATGGTCCAGGACGGTTTGTCCCGCTGCAATTCGCGGGCGTCCACCACCAGCGGCGGCAATCCGGCCACCGCGCACTCGACCATCGCCAGCCGATCCTGCGCCGACACCTGGGGTGTACCGCGATGTGGCGGCCGCGCGTTCGGCATCAGGCGCAACTCATCCAGCGCCAGCGCTTCGACAACTTCCAGCGCGCCACGCAAATGACCGATGTGCACCGGGTCGAACGTACCGCCCAGCACGCCAATGCGTTGCGGGCGCGACTCGCTGCCGGTGTGCGGCGCTGTCAGGTCGAGGTCGGTCAAGTCAGACCGTCGCCTGGCCGCGCAACTGGCCATCGCCGACCACGATGTACTTCTCGCAGGTCAGCCCCTCGAGCCCGACCGGGCCGCGGGCGTGCAGCTTATCAGTAGAAATGCCGATCTCGGCACCCAATCCGTATTCAAATCCGTCGGCAAAGCAGGTCGGCGTGTTGATCATCACCGAGGCCGAGTCGACTTCCGCCACGAACCGGCGGGTGTCGGCGAGGTTTTCGCTGACGATCGAGTCGGTGTGATGGGAGCCATAATGGTTGATGTGTTCGATCGCCTGCTCCAGACCGTCGACCACGCGGATCGACAGAATCGGCGCCAGGTACTCGGTGTGCCAGTCGTCTTCGCAGGCCGCGACCGCTTCGATGATCGCCCGGGTGCGCTCGCAACCACGCAGTTCGACGCCTTTGTCGCGGAACTGCGCGGCCATCGAAGGCAGGAAATCCCTGGCAACAGCCTGATCGACCAGCAGGGTTTCCATCGCGCCGCAGATGCCATAACGGTAGGTCTTGGCGTTGAAGGCGATGCTTTGGGCTTTGGCCAGATCGGCATGTTCACTGACGTAAACGTGGCAGATGCCGTCCAGGTGCTTGATCACCGGTACGCGAGCATCGCGGCTGATGCGTTCGATCAGGCCACGACCGCCACGGGGCACGATGACGTCGACGTATTCCGGCATGCTGATCAGCGCGCCGACGGCGGCACGGTCGGTGGTTTCGACCACTTGCACCACGGCGGCGGGCAGTTCGGCCTCGGCCAGACCGCGCTGAATGCACGCGGCAATCGCGCGATTGGAATGAATTGCCTCGGAGCCACCGCGCAGGATGGTCGCGTTGCCGGACTTCAGGCACAGACTGGCGGCATCGATGGTCACGTTCGGACGGGATTCGTAGATGATCCCGATCACGCCCAGCGGTACACGCATCTTGCCGACCTGAATACCCGACGGACGGAAGCTCATGTCGCGGATCGCACCGACCGGATCCGCCAGTGCAGCAACCTGACGCAAGCCGACGATCATGCCGTCGATGCGTGCCGGGGTCAGTTCCAGACGCTCCAGCAGCGCCGGCTCCAGACCGTTGGCGCGACCGGCAGCCAGATCCAGCTCATTGGCGGCGGCCAGCTCGGCGCGCGCAGCGTCCAGAGCATTGGCGGCAGCCTGCAAGGCGCGGTTTTTCTGCGCGGTGCTGGCGCGACCGATGACCTTGGAGGCAGCGCGGGCGGCGCGACCCAATCGGGTCATGTAGTCAAGAACGGACTCAGTCATGGTCTGCTGGGGTCTTGGCAAAGAGGAAAGCGGCAGATTATAGCTGTCGCGTCCCGGGACTAACAGCGGTGACGGGCGGATGGTCGAAATGAGCTGCGTTTGGCCGGCGTTCAGACGTAATTAAGCTCAGCGTTGTTATCATCACGACCTCTTGAGCCTGGATAAACCTTGCCCATCATGACCAACGTGCCCCTTTGCCCCGAGTCCGCGCGCCTGCCCGTGGGCCTGCCGGACAGTTTTTTCGACCGCGACGCCCAGGTGCTGGCGCAGGCGCTGCTCGGCAAAGTCATCCGCCATCGCGTCGGCGATCTGTGGCTGAGTGCGCGAATCATCGAAACCGAAGCCTATTACTGCGCGGAAAAAGGCAGCCACGCCTCGCTCGGCTATACAGAAAAGCGTAAGGCTTTGTTTCTGGATGGCGGCCACATCTATATGTACTACGCACGCGGCGGTGATTCGCTGAACTTCAGTGCGCAGGGGCCGGGCAACGCGGTGCTGATCAAATCCGCCTATCCGTGGGTCGATGAAGTGAGCGGTCCGGCAAGTCTGGCGCAGATGCTGCTGAACAATCCCGATGCCCAGGGCCGACCGCGTCCGACACAGAAGCTCTGCGCCGGACAGACCCTGCTGTGCAAGGCGCTGGGTTTGAAAGTGCCGATGTGGGACGCCAAGCGTTTCGATCATGAACTGTTGCTGGTCGAGGACCCGGGACCGCCACCCGCGCAGATCATTCAAACCACCCGGTTGGGCATTCCGCTGGGCCGTGATGAACACTTGATGTATCGCTTCGTTGACGCTGCGTATGCGCAATGGTGCACGCGGAACCCGCTGCGACGGGGTCAGGTCGAAGGCCGGGATTATTTCCTTCTGTAAACGCTTACCCCTGTAGGAGCTGCCGCAAGCTGCGATCTTTTGATTCTGCTTTAAAGAAACAAGATCAAAAGATCGCAGCCTGCGGCAGCTCTTACCGGAATCATCAATAGTCTGGAGTTTTTCTGTATGGGCCCATGGCTCGATAGCATCACCGGATGGCTCGGCGCCAATCCGCAGTGGTTGGCCGCAGCGGTGTTCATCGTTGCGTGCGTGGAATGTCTGGCGATCGCCGGGCTGATCGTGCCGGGCACGGTGCTGTTGTTCGGCGTGGCGGTACTGGCCGGCAGTGGCGCGCTGTCATTGAGCGAAACGCTGCTGCTGGGCTTTCTTGGCGGCATCCTCGGCGACTTGATTTCGTACTTCCTGGGGCGGCATTTCCATCAGAACATCCGCCGCCTGCCGGGCCTGCGCCATCACCCGGAATGGATGGCCGGCGCCGAGTCGTACTTCCAGCGCTATGGCATCGCCAGCTTGCTGGTCGGGCGTTTCATCGGCCCGCTACGACCAATGCTGCCAATGGTCGCCGGGATGTGCGACATGCCCTTCCCGCGTTTTTTCGCCGTCAGCCTGTTGGCCGCTGCTGGCTGGAGCCTGGCTTATCTGCTGCCGGGCTGGGCCACCGGCGCGGCGTTCCGTCTGCCATTGCCTGAAGGGTTCTGGCTGGAGGCCGGGATTGTCGCCGCCAGCATCGCGGTGATGGTCGGCCTGAGCGTCAACAGCAGCGTGCGCCGCCATCGTCGCGCGACGATCTGGATCGGCGGCATGAGCCTGCTGATCCTGATCGGTCTGTTCATCGGCTATCCATACCTCACCGCGCTCGACAACGGCGTGATGACCCTGGTGCAGGAGCACCGCCAGCCAGCGCTGGACGAAATCGCCGTGACGCTGACCCTGATCGGCGAATTCCGCAACATGCTGCTGTTCAGCGCCCTGCTCGTCATATTGCTGTTGCTGTGCAAGCAGTGGCGCCAGGCAGTGTTCGCGGGCGCCACCATGCTGATCACCGCCATGGCCAACACCGGCACCAAGTATTTTTTCGCCCGGGTGCGCCCGGAAGTGCTCAGCGATCCATTGACCACCTACAGCATGCCCAGCGGCCACGCTTCTGGCGCATTCGCCCTGTTCCTGACGCTGGGTGTACTCGCCGGACGCGGTCAGCCGCCGCGCATGCGCCTGACCTGGCTGCTGATTGCCTGCATCCCGGCACTCTCTATCGCCCTGTCGCGGGTGTATCTGGGCGCGCACTGGCCAACCGACATATTGGCCGGGGCGATGCTCGCCAGTTGCGTGTGTGCTGCGATGCTGTGGTTGAGCCAACGGCAGGCGTCCCTTAATGCGATGCCGTTCAAGATCTGGTGGCTGATCCTGCCATCGATGGTTGCTCTGTTCGGCTTCTTCGTACTGCGCCACTTGCCACATACATTGTTGCGTTACGCCTACTAAAACAGACAACTCACAAGCCAGATTTTTTATACGCCGCTCTTTTGGAATATTCCGACAAGAGCGGCGTTGATTACCTACGCAAACTTCCCCTCCTGCGGTTAACTTTCCTGGTTATAAAACCGACGTTTCCGCATTCCCAATCGACGCCAAACTAGCGTTACATAGTCCAGCCGGTACACGGTGGCGAAGTATTTCGCGCAAAAGAAAATCCGTGAGTTCAATCCGCCCGGCTTGAGCACTTGCCAACAATCAATATTTATCCGGACCCGGCATTGAAGTTCTGCCGAGGCATTTATCAATTCATTCTTTGTCGAGTTATTCATGAGTCCAAAGATACCCCGCAAGACGCCTGTTACAACGCCGCATCAAACTGATCCGCACGCACCGGCACCACATCGCCCCTTGATCGATGCCAGCGCCGTTGAAATATCGAGAAGGACCGGTGGTCACGACCAGACGCTGCCCACAACAACTTCCGGCAGCCCCCTCGCCGATGCAAACCCGAGACTTTCGGCGATCGAAATCTTTCAGTTACCGACACACGGCGCTTATCGTTCGGAACATTCCACTTCAATAAACGATTACTGGTTGTCAGAGGCTTTTCTGCGTGGGATGAAGCCCGCTGACCCCGATGGATTTCGCTGGGTCGTTGGCAGAAAGTTCGTCGACGTCGAATATCAGGGCGCTTTGCAAACCACTCACGTCGGCGTGGATGAAACCGGCGCATGGCGCAGCAAGTTGCTGACCGAGCGCGTGCCCTCCGGAC
The DNA here is from genome assembly GCF_057291535.1 of Pseudomonas sp. 1L-E-NC-VB-C3. NCBI lineage: Bacteria > Pseudomonadati > Pseudomonadota > Gammaproteobacteria > Pseudomonadales > Pseudomonadaceae > Pseudomonas > Pseudomonas sp. 1L-E-NC-VB-C3. The sequence continues at coordinate 195,734 of NZ_JBXAWD010000008.1, forward strand.
CGCTTTTGTATAAAAACGCAGACAGCCCCACCTGGCGCCTGACCGAACATCCAGCGCCGAAGCGAGCACGGCTCGCCCCCGCGACAACGCCCATCAATCAAAGCCGTTACAGTCCATCGGGGCGTTCGCCGGATGCTCAGGGTTACTACGAAATGCATCCGCTTTTTGCAGCGCGCACAGACGCCCCCCTGTTCGCCTTCAGGGATTCATTTGGCAATTTCATTCCGGTAGATCCTCCGTCGGGGGGATTCGCGGCGTCGCCGACCCACCTCAAACAGTGGACCGATCATGAGATCTGGCAGCTATATGGCTTGCAGGGCCAGGACATCGCGCGCTTTCGTGTCGAAGCTCAGGCCAGCGGCATGCCGCCACAGTGGGCACATCCCACAACCACCGGAAATCCGCTGACCGATCTGCTGCGCGACTCACTGCGCTGGCTGCATCCGCAGATGAGCCGTGCAGAGCGCGAAGCCTTTCTGCAATCGTTCAATCTGCTGCCCAGGCAATTGACCCGCTTGCAGCAGGAGATGAGCGACCATCTGGCGATTCCAGCCTGGGCACTGGCGCACAAGCGCCTGTTGGATGACGTCACCCACCCGCGACGCTTCGAGCAATTGGCCAAGGATGCGGTCGAGCAGCTCAACCTCAAGCACAATGCCCGCCACGACTGGTACGACGCCGAACAAGGCCTGACCCCCGAGGTCCGCGAGGCGCTGTTGAAACAGCTCGGTTACCTGCGCAACAAACACAATTGCCTGTATCGCACGGACATCCCGGCACTGTTTCGCGGTGACGAGCGCACGCCGTTCGAGCTGGCGAATGACGGCACCATGCTGCCCCGCTACCACCACAAACCCGGCGCCACCACGCACAAGCCGATCAGCGCGACGTTCAGTCTCGAGCAGGGCCAGATGTATGCCAGCGCCCCCGATCCCGCATACCTGCGCTTCAACAGCCAGACCCACAAATATCCGGGGCGCGACGCGGGTGACAGCAGCTCAGACAGCGGCGCAAGCGACGCCGATGATTCAAGCAGTTCCTCATCCGACTGGTCTGATCCTGAGAGTCCCGTAGCCTGGGATCACGAGCGGGGTTATCGGTCCTCGCGCACGCGGCAGACAGAAATGTTCATGTACGCCCTCGACACGCGCAATCTGGAAGTCGTCCCGCACGAAGAGAACATGGCGTTCAATTCCGCTGCGCGTGAGAACCCGCCGACCTGGTTTCCCTCCGACGATTTCGAGGGGCTGATTTCGGTCACCCGCAGCGGAGTTCCAGCCGAGCGTATCTGGTTACTGAACACAGACCTGAGCAAAGGCGCCAGAGTCGCAGACATCAAGGAACAGGCCGGCGCGGACGCTGAGCGTATCGAGGCGGCGACCCATGCCGGGCACGCCAACAAATTCCAATACGACCGACTGATCGACAAAGTGGAAGCGGCAGGACTGCCAATCCTCAGGCTGTCAGGCAATAAAAACGAGTTTGCATACGACATCGCCTGGCCCTGAACCGGGCACGCCCATACAACGCCGGAGAGGAGACCGGCATCCTCATGCACACCATTAAAGGATTAATACGTGTCGAAACTCATCGTCCCTGCGACCCATATCGCCCACGTTCGCGCACTTGAAGTTACCCCCATCGACGTCTCGGCGAATCCCCATGCGCCGCCCACCCATATGCGCAATCAGACGCAGGCGCCTGACATTGATCCGTCGCTTCGCAAAACCCTCAAAGCCCTGGACAAGCATCTGGGCCTGCTACGCATCGGTGAGATCATGATCAGTCGGGTCGAATTGCAAGCGCTGGGGGCGACCATTGACGGTCAACCGGTCAGTGCGGCGAACGCCCACATCAAGAGCGTGGATCAGGCATTTCTCGACGGACTCAATTTTCAATCGGCGCAGGTGCAGTCGCGCTTGCAGGCCGTGGATTTCCCAGACAATGACATGGCGGCAATGCTGTTTTACGAAATTGCCTGCAAGCGCTCGGTGGATGCCGGCCCACTGTTCATCAGTGATACGCCGCTGGTTTCCGGCAGCGCCATGGATCGCCTCAACAAGCTGGGCAAGGCTGCGCAAAAGCTGGAAATCCACCGCGCGGACGCGTTTGAAAACACACCGGGCTGGATCAACAAGAGCAAAAGCTATTTGATGAGCGGCGCGGGAGTCGGCATGCAAGCCTTCGGCATCTACAGCAGCTACATGGCGCTGACCGATGCGATCAAGAAAGGCGAGGCACTGGAAATGCTGTACTACGGCGGATCCATCGCTGCAGAACTCGGCTCGCTGATCATCGAGCAGGGCCTGACCAGAACAGGCCAGGCGATGCTGACTCAGGGCAGCAACGTGCTGAGGGGTTTTGCGCTGACCTCAATCGGCAAATACATGAGCCGTGGTGCGGGACTGTTCGCCAGCGCGATTACCTTGCCGTTCGACATCGTTGACGCGATCAAATCCTTCAACGCCGCCGCCGCGACATCGGGCAAACAAGCTCAGGATCATTATTTCAGCGGTGCCCTGAGTGTAGCGGGCGCGGGTATCAGCCTGGTGCTGGGCGTCGCCGCGCTGGCCGGCTTCGGCAGCGTTGCCGGCCCGCTCGGCCTTGCGGCCGCTGCGCTGCTCATCGGCGGATCGATGGTTTATCAGGCCGCCAGGGTCGTCGACGATATCGACGACTACATCGAACTGACGACACTCGAGCGCCTGCGCTCGGGATGGTTCGCCTTCACCGGCAAGGAACTGGACACCGAGGTGATGGATCGCTTCAAACTGTCCAGGCTTTACAGTGACTATGGAAAACAGCTCGAACTGTCGGCGAAAGACATGCTGGCCGGTGCTTACAAGGACTCCATCGCACAGGTAGTCAATGGCGCGTTTCGCGCTGAACTGCGCCCTGTCGAACTGTGGCGTTACCAGTGGGACGAAAGCGCCGGGCAGTTGCCGTTCAGACTCGACAGCCAAGCGGTGATCGTCGGCGGCGACGATGCAGTCGACGCAAGCCTCGGATTACCCGACAACCTCAAAGGCATGGTCAGCGGCAGCCCAGGCGAAGGCAAAGGCGTGTTCTGGCGCCTGGGTGATGGCAACGATCGCGTGGTTGGCGTCAAGGCGCGGCCCAACCTCTTCACCTACCGCGACGGCCATAAGGCACTGACGGGCGGCGACACAAATGATGCGTTCTACCAGGAAGTCTCTGATCAGGAACTGGATCGATCGAGCAAACCGCCGCACATCAATGTGCTGGATGGCGGCTCGGGCAACGACCTGGTTGCGTTCGAAGGCGTCCGCCCGATTACCGACACGCGTTACATCGGTCACGACGTCAACCTGCAAACCGGCAAGGTCTCACTTCGCAGCCCGGACTCTGCGAACGACACCCTCGAAGTCGCCCACCTGACCTCCATTGAAAACGTTGCGACCTTGCGCAAAGGCACGAGCACTATCACGGGCAATGAACAGCCCAACCAGATTTCCGCCAACGGTTACGACCGCATCAGCGCCGGCGACGGCAACGACACGATCGCAATCACTGGTACCGAGTGCACGGTTGAGGGCGGCGGCGGCGAAGATCGCTATTACATCGCCGACACCAATGCACGTACAACGATCATCGAATGTGGCGACCATTCGAGCCTGATCGAACTCGGCTGGCCGATGGCGGTCATTCAACGCTGGCAAATCATCGGCACCTCACTGGTGGTCAACTCCTTGCGCGGCAGGGACGGCAGCGACCCCGACCATGTGCTGACCCTTGAAAACGTCTACCAGACGGTCAACGGTCAGCGTCAATTGAGCAATGCTCGGTGGGTGTTCCGCACTCTCGATGGCTATGAACTGCGCGCGCAACTGCCCACTCGGCCTGGTGAAGCATTGAGTCAGGACATCGAGGTTGCCGTCACTGTCAGCGGACGGCCGGCACCCGCCCCGGCAATCGTCAACGGTGGCACGGTGGCGCTGGACGGTCAGGGCGTGCAGCGCCACTTCGTCGCACGTACCGAGCACAGGGTCGAATTCGTCGCCACAGGCAACGCTACCGGCGCCCGCACCATTTACCTGGATTACCAGGACAGCGAGATTGTCGACGTGGTGGTCAGCTATGGCCTGGAAGTGCGCCAGGGTGTTTCGGGCAATACGCACCTGACCTACAACAACATCAGCCTGTCGATTCTGCTGCCATCCAAGGTGCTGGCCTTCAAAGGCGTGATCCAGACGATTGCCGCCGCGACGGGCTACAGTGGCCAAAACAGCCTGAAGGTCACGACACCGCTTCTGGCCCGGGACATCATGCTGGTCATGCAGGATGACGTTTCATACCGCGTGCAGGTGCCCGCGTTCGATTACCGGGACGACGCCAGAAATCCCGGCATCCGAGTGCTCAGCTCGCGGAGCTGGTTGAAGCGGCGCAACGGAAAATATCCATTCATCCGTCCGCTGGTCAGCGAGAAACCATCACTGGGCACCCAGAACAGCAAAGTGGTCATCGAATCGCGGCCGCACACCGGGATTTATCTGCTCGAAGGCAAAAGCGCGACCTACGACGTTTATCTCGCCAGCAACAGCATCCTGCGTCTGGCCACACCGGGCGCTGCGGCAAAAACGGCCAATGCATCGAGATGGAATCTGTTCACCCGTGCCCTGACAGAAACCGTCACGCGCGCCGATATTCAGCTCCAGGGCAACCGCCTGCGCATTGCCAGCGTCACGGTGGAGTTGCCGGACATCTTGGATGACACTCCGGTGGAGTGCATCGGTGTGGTGACGTCAGCCGGCAACATTTATGAAGTGTCGCTGCTGTTTGAGGTGTTGCAGCTGTATGTGATCGATGCTCGTGGCTACGCCAGTGTCGAGGCATTGCTGACGGATATCGACAAGCACAAACAACGCCACGAACTGGCCGCGCGGGTCTACGTCACCCACATCGGCTACAAACCCGAGACAGTGGGCACGCTGGTTTACAACTCGGTGAGCAATCAATGGCGCCTGCTCAATGATCCGCAAGAGCGCGTCAACCGCGAAGGTCTGTTCATCCCGGTCAACATGAGCTGACGGTGCGCTGCCGGTTTCAACATCGTGCCAGGGTGGGCCTGCGCTGATCTTCGTTTGCGCCTTGAGTCATGCGTTTTGCAAGTGAAACTAGGCGAACAGTTCGCCCTGCAACTCGTCGAGTAATGCCTGGATCGCATCCAGCCGTTGCTGAGGGTCGTCGAGTTGCAGCAGATCGATCTTGTCTTCTTCGGCGAACGGCAACAGGTAGGCAAGCTGATTGGCCAGTGACTGTTGACCGGCGGCTTCAGTGCCCATGTCCAACGCTTCGACCATCGGGTGTTCGGCCAGCGCCTTGAGCAGCGCGACCAGATCGGCGTCCTCGTCCTGCAACGGTTGCTCAGGCTCATCGTCCAGCCATTCGACGTCGGCGACAATCAACTGATCGCGCTGCACTTCGGTGCGCAACACCGTGAAACGCCGCCCGCCCTGGACACGAATGCCGAGCAGGCCGTTGTCCTGTTGCTGGAAATCGGTGATCCGCGCTTCGCAGCCAACCAGCGCAAAACCTTCCGGCGCGACGCCGACTTCGCTGCCCTCAAGGATGCACACCACCCCGAAGCCGACGCCCTGTTTCATGCAGCGGCCGATCATGTCGAGGTAGCGCGCCTCGAAGATCTGCAGATCGAGGTTGCAGCCGGGGAACAGCACTGTGTTCAGCGGAAAAAGCGGCAGACTCATAGACATTTCCTTACACCACCATCGACACCGCCAACGGCAGGAACACCGCCGTGGCCACACCCATCAGACTCATTGCCAGCGCGGCGAACGCGCCGCACTCATCGTTTTCCTGCATCGCCACCGCCGTGCCGACCGCATGCGCTGTCATGCCCAGCGCCATGCCGCGCGCTTCAGGGCTGTGCACACCGAGGCGGGTCAGCAGCGCCGGGCCGAAGATCGCGCCGATGACCCCGGTGATCAGTACAAACACCGCTGCCAGCGCCGCCACACCGCCGATCTGCTCGGCAACCAGCATGGCGATCGGCGACGTCACCGATTTAGGCGCCATGGTCATCAGGATCATGTGATCGGCACCGAACCACCAGCCCAGCGCCACGCCCATGCCCGTTGCGACCACCCCGCCTATCACCAGCGTAGTAAAAATCGGCCAGAACAATTGCCGGATGCGGCGCAGATTCAGGTAGAGCGGCACCGCCAGCGCCACCGTGGCCGGCCCCAGCAGAATGCTGAGGATTTCGGTGCTCTTGCGATACTCCGCGTAGGTCAGGCCGCAGCCGACCAGCACACCGATCACCAACAACATGGAGACCAGCACCGGTTGCAGAAAGATCCAGCGGGTTTTCTCGAATGCCGCCAGCACCAGTTGATAAGCGCCTAGCGTGATGCCAATGCCGAACAGCGGATGATGAATCACCGAGGTCCACGCGCCTTGCCAGTCGAACAGCATCAGGATTCCTCCGCCGGCGGCGCATGACGTTTGACCAGCCGTTGCATGAGCACGCCGGCAAACGCCATCGACAGGATCAGCGAGACCACCAGCGCGCCGACGATCGCCCAGAAATCGGCGGCAATCGCCGTGGCATACACCATCACGCCCACCGCTGGCGGCACCAGCAGCAACGGCAGATAACGCAGCAGGCTGCCCGCCGCCTGATTCAGCGGCTCGCCGACTTCACCGCGAATGATCAGGAACACCAGCAACAGCAGCAGCCCGATGATCGGCCCCGGCAATATCGGCAACAGCAAATGATTGAGCGCCGTGCCGAGCAGTTGGAACAGCACCAGCAGGGTCAGGCCACGTAACAACATCTGACATCTCCGTCTTCTATTTCACCCAGCAGGGGCTCGGCATTATAAGCATGCCGGCGCTATGGACCGGCATTCGCCAAAAGCATGGTCGGTTGACCTGAGCAAATCGCCATGATGATCTACAGTGGTTCGCAGGCCGGTCAAATCCGCCCCCTGAAAAACTATAAAACCGATGAACCCAAGGAGAGTCTCAATGCCCTATGTTCCCGTTGCAGAGCTCAAAGATTATGTCGGCAAGGAACTTGGACGTTCCGAATGGCTCACCATCGATCAGGAGCGCATCAACCTGTTCGCCGAAGCCACTGGTGATTTTCAGTTCATTCACGTCGATCCGGTCAAGGCTGCGCAAACGCCGTTTGGCAGCACGATTGCCCATGGTTTCCTGTCGCTGTCGCTGATGCCGAAACTGATGGAAGACATCCTCGTGCTGCCCGAAGGCGTGAAGATGGTCGTCAACTATGGCCTGGACAGCGTGCGTTTCATCCAGCCGGTCAAGGTCAATTCGAAAGTCCGACTGAAGGTCGACATGGTCGAAGTGACCGAGAAAAAACCCGGTCAGTGGCTGCTCAAGGCCACCGCGACACTGGAGATAGAAGGCTCGGACAAACCGGCCTACATCGCCGAGCCGCTGTCACTCTGCTTCGTCTGATCATCCCGGATGCGAAGCAGCGCACGCTGTTTCGCGTCACGTCTGTATATATGCGACGCATAGCTGCGGCATACTCGGTCGCCTAATTGCCCGGATCCCGCTATGCGCTCAATCGCTCGACTTGCACCCCTTGCCCTGACCCTGATGCTCACCGCTTGCGGCGACGGCGAATCGCTGTTGCCGCCGGATGCGCGCCTGCCCGATGGCGGACGCTATCGCGGTGAACTGGTCGACGGCTTGCTGCAAGGTCAGGGCCGCGTCGACTACCCCAACGGCAGCTGGTACGCCGGGGAGTTCGACAAGGGTCAGTGGCACGGGCAAGGCGAATGGCATGGCAGCAACGGCGAGGTCTATCGCGGCCAGTTCCAGCAAGGTCTGTTTGATGGACAGGGCAGCCTGAGCACCAATGCCAGCAGTTATGCCGGTGGTTTCAAGCAGGGCCGGCGCGATGGCGAAGGTACGCTGAAAGAAAACGGCATGACCTATCGCGGCGAGTTCAAGGCTGACCAGTATTCCGGCCTCGGCCGCCTGGAAATGGACGACGGCAGCTCCTATCAAGGCCAGTTCGCCCACGGCAAACCCAACGGCGAAGGCCAGCGCGGCGATGCCAGCGGCAATTCGTTCACGGGTCATTTCGTCAACGGTCAACTGGAAGGCAACGGCACTTACAACAGCGCCGACGGCGATATCTACGTCGGCGGCTTCAAGAACAATCAATTGCACGGCAAAGGCCGCTACGAGAACGCAGACGGCGACGTCTGGCTCGGCCAGTTCAAGGAAGGCGCGCTGACCGGCAAGGGCGAACTGATCGGCGCTGATGGCAGCCATTACATCGGTGTATTCAATGACTGGCGCTTCACCGGCCAGGGCCGTTTGAACCTTGCCGATGGCAGCTTCTACATCGGCGGCTTCGACAACGACAGCTATTCAGGACGCGGTACTCTGGTGCTGACCGATGGCAGCGTGCTCAGCGGCACCTGGATCAACGGCCAACGCGTACGCGACGCCGACGGCAAATTACTCCCCGACACTCTCGAACTCGGTTTGCTCGCCCAGGGTCGTCTGCTCGACGAGGCACTGGCGGCGATCCCCGCTTCGACTCCGGCAGTCGAGTTGTACACCCTGACCCTCGGTGGCGACGGCAAGCAAAGCGTGTTCCTGCGTGAATCCGATTACGTCGCCAACATGCTCAGTACGCGCTTCGGCGCCTACGGCCAGATCCGCCTGGTCAATCATCGCGATCATCTCGGCGACCGGCCGATGGCCACCCGCGAAAACCTGCGCCGCGCCGCGCAAGCCCTTGCCGAACGCAGCGGGCCGGAAGACCTGCTGTTCATTTATCTGACCAGCCACGGCACCGCCGAACATGAACTGGTGCTCGATCAGCCACGCATGGAACTGGCCGACCTGCCAGCCGATGAGCTCGCCGCCGTGCTCGCGCCGCTGAAGCATCGCGACAAGGTCATCGTGATTTCTTCGTGCTATTCCGGCGGTTTCATCCCGGCGCTGAAAGACGAACGCACGCTGATCATGACTGCCTCGCGCGCCGATCGGGTGTCGTTCGGTTGCTCGGAAGAAGCCAACTTCACTTATTTCGGCGATGCGCTGTTTGCCCAGGCACTGAACCAGACCGACGACCTTGAGCAGGCATTCAAACTGGCCAAGGCCACCGTTGCCGAACGCGAGCTGGCCGACGGTTTCGAAGCCTCGGAGCCGCAGATCTGGGCGCCGAAAACCGTGCTGTCGCATTGGCAACTGCTGCGCAAACAGCAAGCACGCAAAGCGTTGCAAAGCAGCGCATTGAACGACGCGGCGAAAAAAGGCAACTAAGCTGAACAGTATCAAGGGAGAGACACTATGTACTTGACGCCTCAGCACGTATTGCTTGCCGGAGCCACCGGACTGACCGGTGAACATCTGCTCGACCGTTTGCTCAACGAGCCAACCATTACCCGTGTCCTCGCCCCTTCGCGCCGGCCGCTGGCCGAGCATCCGCATCTGGAAAACCCGGTCGGTGACCCGCAGGCGTTTCTGCCGCAGCTCAGTGGCCGGGTCGATATCGCCTACTGCTGCCTAGGCACCACGATCAAGCAGGCCGGCTCCGAAGAAGCCTTTCGCGCAGTCGATCTGGACATGGTCGTGGCGTTCGCCAAGCGCGCGCGGGAGATGGGCGCGCGGCACCTGATCGTGATCAGTGCGATTGGCGCCGATCCGAATTCCTCGGTGTTCTACAACCGGGTCAAAGGTGAAATGGAACAGGCCCTGCGCGCGCAGAACTGGCCGCAGCTGACCATTTGCCGACCTTCGCTGTTGCTTGGCGAACGCACCGAACCACGCCTGGTCGAGCAACTGGCCGGGCCGTTATCGAAGCTGATTCCGGGGAAATATCACGGCATCGAAGCGTGCCAGTTGGCGCGAGCGATGTGGCGCCTGGCGCTGGAAGAACAGGATGGGGTGCGGGTGATCGAATCGGATGAACTGCGCAAGTTAGGCAAATAACTCCGGGACTTTCAGAACCAAAAGATCGCAGCCTTCGGCAGCTCCTACAGAAGCCCCCATTCCCCTGTAGGAGCTGCCGAAGGCTGCGATCTTTTGACCTTTACAATCCACCAGTCGCCTGAAAGCCCACGCCAATCACGGTGAGCAATGACAACGGCAACAACAGCGTATCGAGCAACGCGCTGGCCGGCAGGTCCACTCCCGGATAGCTCGGCGCCTCGGCACCGAACCGGTCCATCGCACAACACCCGCCGTTCAACGCATACAAATCCAGCCGCGTCCCGGCATACACCACCGGCGCGCCGGGTTTGGCCGCATCCAGCGTGCGCACGGTAGCGCATCCACCCAATTGCAGCGCCAGCACAAGCACCAGCAGCTTATTCATCGCTGCTCAAGTGATGCTCGCCCCAACGCGGCAGCATGTCCTGCGGGATGCCGAGCAGATTGAGAATCCGCGCCACAACGAAGTCGATCAAATCATCGATGGTCTGCGGCTGGTGATAGAAGCCCGGCGAGGCCGGCAGAATCGTCACGCCCAGATTCGACAGCTTGAGCATGTGCTCCAGATGGATGCTCGAGTACGGCGCCTCGCGCGGCACCAGAATCAACTGGCGGCGCTCTTTCAGCGTAACGTCCGCCGCGCGTTCGATCAGGTTGTTGCAGGCGCCGGTGGCAATCGCCGACAGCGTGCCGGTCGAACACGGCACCACTACCATGGCTGCCGGCGCGCCGGAGCCCGAAGCCACCGGCGACATCCAGTCTTCCTTGCCATACACGCGAATCTGCCCGGCAGCGGCGCCGGTGTATTCGGTCAGAAACGCCTGCATCATCTGCGGCTTGTTCGGCAGGGACACGTCGGTCTCGGTGGCCATTACCAGTTGCGCAGCCTTGGAGATCAGGAAGTGCACTTCGCGATCCTCGCGCACCAGGCAATCGAGCAGGCGCAAGCCGTACTGCGCGCCCGAGGCGCCGGTCATCGCCAGGGTGATGCGTTCCGGGCCGCCGGCCTGGGAAAAACTGTTCATTGCAGTGCCTCGGCGAGCTTGCCGTGCAGGCCGCCGAAGCCGCCGTTGCTCATGATCACCACGTGAGTACCGGGCTGCGCCTGGCTCTTCACGCGCTCGATGATGCCTTCCAGCGAATCGCTGACGATGGACGGCACGGTGCATAACGCTGCGGTGGCGCCGAGGTCCCAGCCGAGGTTGGCCGGGGCGTACCAGATCACCTGATCGGCATCGACCACGCTGTCCGGCAGACCGTCACGGTGGGCGCCGAGCTTCATCGAATTGGAGCGCGGCTCGATGATCGCAATCAGTGGCGCGTCGCCGATGCGTTTGCGCAGGCCATCAAGCGTGGTGGCGATGGCGGTTGGGTGGTGAGCGAAGTCGTCGTAAATGGTGATGCCGCGCACCTCGGCGACTTTCTCCATACGCCGTTTGACGTTCTTGAACGCGCTCAACCCGGCGATGCCCATGGACGGCACCACGCCAACGTGACGCGCTGCGGCCAGAGCAGCCAAGGCGTTGGCGACGTTGTGTTGACCGGTCAACTCCCACTCGACGGTGCCCTGGGACACGCCTTCGAACATCACTTCGAACGCCGAGCCGTCCTCGCTCAGTAGTTTGACCTGCCACTGACCGCCGGCGCCGGTGGTTTGCACCGGCGTCCAGCAGCCCATTTCGATCACGCGCTGCAACGCTGGCTCGGTGGTCGGGTGGATGACCAGACCTTCGCTCGGAATGGTGCGCACCAAATGGTGGAACTGACGTTCGATTGCTGGCAGATCGGGGAAGATGTCGGCGTGATCGAACTCAAGGTTGTTCAGGATCGCGGTGCGCGGACGGTAGTGGACGAATTTCGAGCGCTTGTCGAAGAAGGCGCTGTCGTATTCGTCAGCCTCGATCACAAAGAACGGCGTACCGCCCAGGCGCGCCGACACCGAGAAATTCTGCGGCACGCCGCCGATGAGGAAACCCGGGCTCATCCCGGCATGCTCCAGCACCCAGGCGAGCATGCTGCTGGTGGTGGTCTTGCCATGCGTACCGGCCACGGCCAATACCCAGCGACCTTGCAGCACGTGGTCAGCCAGCCACTGCGGGCCGGAGACGTACGGCAGGCCTTTGTTCAGCACATATTCCACCGCCGGGTTGCCACGGGACATGGCATTGCCGATCACCACCAGATCCGGCGCCGGATCGAGCTGTGCCGGGTCATAACCCTGCGTCAGCTGAATGCCCTGGGCCTCGAGCTGCGTGCTCATCGGCGGATAGACGTTGGCGTCGGAGCCGGTGACGTGATGACCCAGCTCTTTGGCCAACACTGCCATCGAGCCCATGAAAGTCCCGCAGATACCCAGAATATGAATGTGCATAGTCGACCTCGTAAAACATGGCCGCAGGTTAGCGTAGGGAGGGGGAAATGGCACTCTTTAGCTGAAGGATGGAGACGGGTTGGCGGCTACATCTGCGCACGGCTTCAGACCGCAGCCCCTCACCCCAGCCCTCTCCCGAGGGAGAGGGAGCCGATCTCGGTCGCTTTCAAATTTTTAGTTCGGCTCGATATTTCAGGTCGGCGTAAATCGCCAAAACACCTCGGTCAGTCCCCTCTCCCTCTGGGAGAGGGCTAGGGTGAGGGCCTTCTAGCTGACACGCCGTTCAATTCCATGCTTGCGAAGCTTTCTGTACAGCGTGTTGCGGCTGACGCCCAACTGTTCAGCGGTACGGGTCATATGCCAGCGCGTCTGCTCCAGCGCACTGAGCAAGGCCAGTCGTTCGGCATCTTCCAATGGCTGCGCCGCCACAACCGCCGGCCGCGCCTGCCGAATCATCACCGGCAAATCCTCAACGCCGACCCGCCCGCCATCACACAACGCCGCCAGGGTGCGCAGGACATTGCGCAACTGCCGCACATTGCCCGGCCAGTTGAATGCCAACAACGCCTGCCGCGCCGGTTCGTCGATCAGAATCGTTTCGCCCCCTGCCTCCTCGGCCAGGAGAAAATCCAGCAACTGCGATTTATCACTGCGCTCACGCAATGCCGGCAACGCCACTTCCAGCCCGTTCAAGCGGTAATACAGGTCTTCACGGAAACTGCCGTCCTCGACTCGTTCGAGCAAATTGCGGTGCGTCGCACTGATGATGCGCACGTCCACCGCTTGCGGTTCACCGCCAATCGGCACCACTTGCCGATCTTCCAGCACCCGCAGCAAACGCGTCTGCAACGCCAGTGGCATGTCGCCGATTTCGTCGAGGAACAAAGTGCCGCCATCGGCCTGTTGCAGCTTGCCGCGCATGCCGTCCTTGCGTGCGCCGGTGAAGCTGCCGCCGCGATAGCCGAACAGTTCGCTCTCGATCAGGCTTTCCGGAATGGCCGCGCAATTGAGTGCGACAAAGGCGTTGCCGGAGCGCTGGCTGGCCTGATGCACTGCCTTGGCAAACGCTTCCTTGCCCGAGCCGGTTTCGCCGTTGATCAACAGCGGCACGTCGCGCTCGAACACGCGCAGGGCTTTGCGAAACTCCGCCTGCAACGCTTCGTCGCCGAGGCAAATGCCGGACAGGCGGGGCGCTGGAGCAGTGATTGGCGTTGGAACAATGGCAGTAGGTTTGCGCGATTCACCGCGCAACACGGCAAACAGATGCCGGCCATCACGGGTGCGCAGCGGCCAACTGGCGCTGGCGTTGGCACTCGCGCGACCAAGCAGGTCATCCAGCGAACAATCGAAAAACGCTTCCACCGATTTACCGAGCAAACCGCCGCGAATATGCCCGAGCAGGTTCAGCGCACTCTGGTTGACTGCGCTGATCCGCCCTTCGCCGTCAAACGCCAGCAGCCCTTCACTGAACAGGCCGACGGACTCGGCCTGCAGATGAAAACGCAGCAACCACTGATTGTCGAAACAGCGCAGGAAGTAGCAGCTCTCGATCATTTTCGCCGACAGGTTGACCAGCGCCATGGTGTGGAACTGGCTCTGCCGCGAGACGTCCGGCCGCGCCGAAGACACATCGAGTACCGCCAGCAATTCACCATGGGGATCGAACACCGGGCTCGCCGAGCAGGTCAGCCCGGTGTGGCGGCCGCGAAAATGCTCGTCCTGGTGAATGGTCAGCGCCTGACGCTCGACCAGGCAGGTACCGATGCCGTTGGTGCCTTCGCAGGCTTCGCTCCAGTCAGCGCCGAGCCAGAGACCGGCGCGCTCGAAAATCTTCCGTTCGGCCGGCGCGGTCACGCAATTGAGGATCACACCGCGCGCGTCAGTCAGCAGCACCGCATGGCCGGCGCCGGACAGTTGCTGATGCAGGCTGCTCATCTCGGTGCCGGCGATTTGCAGCACTTGTTGCAGACGTTCGCGACTTTCCAGTACTCGGCCATGCTCGAGCACGGTCGGCGCCATGGTCACAGAAGGATCGAGGTGATAGTCCTCAAGGCAACGCAGCCACGAACGGGCGATCGATGGATCGGCGCCGGGGCCGTGCAGGTGCGGTTTGCCCTGGGTGACGGTGAGAACCTGGCGGGCATGGCGACTCAAATGGTTGTCGTGCATTTCTTATTGTTCTCCCCGGGGCGCGATGGCCCAAAGCATGAGGTGACGCCCAGCATCCTCCAGCGGCTCCGGCATTGCAATGCCGGCAAGACCGTCCGGTCAAGGGCTGTGCCGCAAGCGGTACAAACTGTCACTCGCGCTGTACCGAAACCGTCACAGCGCCACTCCATTCGTCCGAGACAAACCGGCCAAGCCCTTGATTTGCCTGACCTGCACGGCAGTGGCCCGAGCCTTGCTCTACGCTTATAGCAAGCGCACTTGCGCGTTTCTCTAATAAGTACAAAGCCAAGGAGAACATCATCATGCGTTACGCCCATCCCGGTACCGACGGCGCCAAAGTCTCGTTCAAGAGCAAGTACGGTAACTACATCGGCGGCGAATTCGTCGCGCCGGTCAAAGGTCAGTACTTCACCAATACCTCGCCAGTCAATGGCCAGCCAATCGCCGAATTCCCCCGCTCCACCGCCGAAGACATCGACAAAGCGCTGGATGCTGCCCACGCCGCTGCCGATGCGTGGGGCGCCACTTCCGTGCAGGCACGCTCGCTGATCCTGCTGAAAATCGCCGACCGCATCGAAGAGAATCTCGAACTGCTGGCGATCACCGAAACCTGGGACAACGGTAAAGCCATCCGCGAAACCCTCAACGCCGACATCCCCCTGGCCGCCGACCATTTCCGTTACTTCGCCGGTTGCCTGCGCGCCCAGGAAGGCAGCGCTGCGGAAATCGACGGCAACACTGTGGCCTATCACATCCATGAACCGCTGGGCGTGGTCGGCCAGATCATTCCGTGGAACTTCCCGCTGCTGATGGCCGCGTGGAAACTTGCGCCAGCGCTGGCCGCCGGTAACTGCGTGGTGCTCAAACCTGCCGAGCAAACCCCGCTGGGCATCTGCGTGCTGATGGAACTGATCGGCGACCTGCTGCCGCCGGGCGTGCTCAACGTCGTGCAAGGCTTCGGCAAAGAAGCCGGCGAGGCGCTGGCGACCAGCAAGCGCATCGCCAAGATCGCTTTCACCGGCTCGACTCCGGTCGGCTCGCACATCATGAAATGCGCAGCGGAAAACATCATTCCGTCGACCGTGGAACTGGGCGGCAAGTCGCCGAACATATTCTTCGAAGACATCATGCAGGCCGAGCCGAGCTTCATCGAAAAAGCCGCCGAAGGCGTGGTGCTGGCGTTCTTCAACCAGGGCGAAGTGTGCACCTGCCCTTCCCGCGCGCTGGTGCAGGAATCGATCTACGACGAATTCATGCAAGCAGTGATGAAGAAAGTCAGCCAGATCAAACGTGGCGACCCGCTGGACACCGACACCATGGTCGGCGCCCAGGCATCGGAGCAGCAATTCGACAAGATCCTCTCGTACCTGGAAATCGCCAAGGGCGAAGGTGCGGAGCTGCTGACCGGCGGCAAGGTGGAAAAACTCGAGGGCAGCCTGGCCACCGGTTATTACATCCAGCCGACCCTGCTCAAGGGCACCAACAAGATGCGCGTGTTCCAGGAAGAAATCTTCGGCCCGGTGGTGAGCATCACCACCTTCAAGGACGAAGCCGAAGCCCTGGCGATTGCCAACGACACCGAGTTCGGCCTCGGCGCCGGCCTGTGGACCCGCGACATCAACCGCGCCTACCGGATGGGCCGGGCGATCAAGGCCGGTCGCGTGTGGACCAACTGCTACCACCTGTACCCGGCGCATGCCGCGTTCGGCGGTTACAAGAAGTCCGGCGTCGGGCGTGAAACCCACAAAATGATGCTCGACCATTATCAGCAGACCAAGAACCTGCTGGTGAGCTACGACATCAATCCGTTGGGATTCTTCTGATCCTGCGATGCTGATCGTTCCCACGCTCTGCGTGGGAATCCAGCCCGGGACGCTCCGCGTTCCTTCAAAGCCGAACGCGGAGCGTCCGTTGATACATTCCTATGCTGCGCGTGGGAACGATCAGGTTCCTGGCTGTAGCCGGGCCAATAAAACAATAAAAATGGTGAACCCTATGCCAAGCGAATCCCCGGCCGGCGCTCCGGCGACCGGCTCCTCCGTCGACTTCGAAAAAGTCGGCACCGATTACTTCCAACAACGCGAACTGAAAAAAGGCGCCGCCGGCTGGGTCCTGCTGGTGGGCCTCGGCGTCGCCTATGTGATTTCCGGCGACTACGCCGGCTGGAACTTCGGCCTCGCCCAAGGTGGCTGGGGCGGGATGTTTCTCGCCACGCTGCTGATGGCGACCATGTACCTGTGCATGTGTTTTTCCCTGGCCGAATTGTCGTCGATGATTCCCACCGCTGGCGGCGGCTACGGTTTCGCCCGCAGTGCGTTCGGGCCGTGGGGCGGGTTTCTCACCGGCACCGCGATCCTCATCGAGTACGCCATCGCCCCCGCCGCCATCGCGGTGTTCATCGGTGCCTACTGCGAGTCGCTGTTCGGTATTGGCGGCTGGATGATCTATCTGGCGTTCTACATCATCTTCATCGCCATCCACATTTTCGGGGTCGGCGAAGCGCTCAAGCTGATGTTCATCATTACCGCCGTCGCCGCGCTGGCGCTGGGGGTGTTTCTGGTGGCGATGGTGCCGCACTTCGACGTTGCCAACCTGCTCGACATCCCGGTGACCACTGCGGTCGGTGCCAGCCCGTTTCTGCCGTTCGGCTACGTCGGCGTGTGGGCGGCGATTCCCTATGCGATCTGGTTTTTCCTCGCCGTCGAAGGCGTGCCATTGGCCGCAGAAGAAACCAAAAACCCCAAGCGCGATCTGCCGCGTGGCCTGATAGGGGCAATGCTGGTGCTGCTGATGTTTGCCCTGCTGATTCTGATCGTCGGTCCCGGCGGCGCTGGTGCGAATTCGCTGCTGACCTCCGGTAATCCACTGGTCGAAGCATTGAGCAAGGCCTACGGTGGCTCGACCTGGATGGGCAGCTTCGTCAATCTCGTCGGTCTGGCCGGGCTGATCGCCAGTTTCTTCTCGATCATCTACGCCTACTCGCGGCAGATCTTCGCGCTGTCGCGGGCCGGTTACCTGCCGCGCAAACTGTCGCAGACCAACAAGAGCAAGGCACCGGTGCTGGCTCTGGTGATTCCCGGCATCATCGGCTTTGGTCTGTCGCTGACCGGCCAGGGCGATTTGCTGATTCTGGTCGCGGTGTTCGGCGCGACCATTTCCTATGTGCTGATGATGGCCGCGCACATCACCCTGCGTATCCGGCGCCCCAAAATGGACCGGCCGTATCGCACGCCGGGCGGCATTTTCACCTCGGGTGTGGCGCTGGTATTGGCGTGCATCGCCGTGGTGGCGGGTTTCCTCGTCGATCCACGGGTGGTGATCGGCGCCGCGATCATCTATGGAGTGTTAATTGCTTACTTTGCTTTCTACAGTCGGCATCACTTGGTAGCGGGCACGCCGGAAGAAGAATTCGCGGCGATTCAAAAAGCTGAACAAGCCTTGCACTGATTGTCGAAAACCACGGCGCAGAGCTGTTCTGCGCCGTCACGGAGAACGCTGAATGGCCAGTTTTGCTCACACGGTCGGCGCGCAGACTTACCGCTTCGACAGCCTCAAAGACGTCATGGCCAAGGCCAGCCCCGCCCGCTCGGGGGATTTTCTCGCCGAGATCGCCGCGCTCAACGACGGCGAACGGGTGGCTGCGCAAATGGCCCTGGCGGACATCCCGCTCACGCACTTCCTGCAGGAAGCGCTGATTCCCTACGAAGCCGACGAAGTCACCCGGCTGATCATCGACACCCACGACAAACAAGCCTTCGCCGTGGTCAGTCACCTCACCGTTGGCGGCTTTCGCGACTGGCTGCTCAGTGACGCGGCGGACGAAACCAGCCTGCGTGCCCTCGCCCCCGGCCTGACCCCGGAAATGGTCGCCGCCGTGTCGAAAATCATGCGCGTGCAGGATCTGGTGCTGGTCGCGCAGAAAATCCGCGTGGTCACCCAGTTTCGCGGCACCCTCGGTTTGCGCGGGCGCCTGTCGACCCGCCTGCAACCCAACCACCCGACTGACGAGCCGTCCGGCATCGCCGCGAGCATTCTCGACGGCCTGCTCTACGGCAACGGCGATGCGATGATCGGGGTCAACCCGGCCACCGACAGCATCGCTTCGATCTGCGCGATGCTGGAGATGCTCGACGCAATCATCCAGCGCTACGACATCCCGACCCAAGCCTGCGTGCTGACCCACGTCACCACCTCGATCGAGGCGATCAACCGTGGCGTGCCGCTGGATCTGGTGTTCCAGTCGATTGCCGGCACTGAGGCGGCCAATGCCAGTTTCGGTATCAATCTGAATGTCTTGCAGGAAGGCTACGACGCCGGGCTCAGTCTCAAGCGCGGCAAACTCGGGCAGAACCTGATGTATTTCGAAACCGGTCAGGGCAGCGCGCTGTCGGCCAACGCCCACCACGGCGTCGATCAACAGACTTGCGAGACACGGGCCTACGCCGTGGCGCGACATTTCAAGCCGTTCCTGGTGAACACCGTCGTAGGATTTATCGGCCCGGAGTACCTCTACAACGGCAAGCAGATCATCCGCGCCGGCCTTGAAGATCACTTCTGCGGCAAGCTGCTCGGCGTGCCGATGGGCTGCGACATCTGCTACACCAACCACGCCGAAGCCGACCAGGACGACATGGATACCCTGCTGACGTTGCTCGGCGTCGCCGGGATCAACTTCATCATGGGCATCCCCGGCTCCGACGACATCATGCTCAATTACCAGACCACTTCGTTTCACGACGCCTTGTACGCCCGCCAGACCCTGGGCCTGAAACCGGCGCCGGAGTTCGAACAATGGCTGGCCAACATGGGCATCTTCACTCAGGCGGACGGCAAGGTTCGCTTCGGCAACAACCTGCCGCCGGCCTTCCGCCAGGCCTTGGCGCACTTGGGATAAGTCTTATGGAAAAACCACCGGTCGATCCGCAAAACCCCTGGCTGGAACTGCGCCGCCTGACCCCGGCGCGGATTGCCCTGGGCCGCACCGGCACCAGTCTGCCGACGCGGGCGCAGCTGGATTTTCAGTTTGCCCACGCCCAGGCCCGTGATGCCGTGCACCTGGCCTTCGATCACAGCGAAATCCGCGCACAACTGAGCGAGCGCGGGCGGGAAACCTTGGCACTGCAAAGCGCCGCGCCGGACCGACACACCTATCTGCAACGCCCGGACCTGGGGCGCAAGCTCAGCGATGCATCGGCGCAGGTCTTACGCGATTACGCCAGCGAACACCCGGGCGGCGTCGATCTGGTGATGGTCGTCGCGGATGGCCTGTCGGCGCTGGCGGTGCATCGGCACACGCTGCCGTTCCTGACGCGCCTGGAAGAGCAGATGAGCGGCGACGGCTGGTCCGTGGCACCGGTGGTGCTGGTGGAACAGGGCCGCGTCGCCATCGGTGACGAGATCGGCCAGTTGCTAGGGGCGAAAATGGTGGTGATGCTGATCGGCGAGCGCCCGGGCTTGAGTTCACCGGACAGCCTCGGGCTGTATTTCACCTACGCGCCGAAGGTCGGCCTCACCGACGCGTATCGCAATTGCATTTCCAATGTTCGGCTTGAAGGTTTGAGCTACGGCATGGCGGCGCATCGCTTGCTGTATCTGATGCGCGAGGCCTGTCGGCGCCAGCTGTCGGGGGTCAACCTGAAGGATGAAGCTCAGCTGCACACATTGGAGGCGGACGACGCTGTCGACATGAAAGGCAACTTCCTGCTCGATCCACCGCCAGCCTGAACCGTTTCCGCATTGCCTTTCTGCGCTGCTTTCAGGCAGGATCGACGCACGGCCGCCCGGGTTTCCCATCGCCGTCAGAGCAGTTGAAGACAGCCACTTGAAGACGAGACCTATCATGCGGATTATTCAAGCGACCCTCGAACATCTGGATTTGCTGACTCCTTTGTTCGTCAAATATCGCGAGTTCTACGGCTCCCTGCCTTACCCGGATTCCTCCCGCGCGTTCCTCGAAAAGCGCTTGCGCCGCAAAGAGTCGGTAATCTATCTGGCCCTGGCCGACGATGACGACAAGAAACTCATGGGTTTCTGCCAGCTCTATCCGAGCTTCTCTTCGTTGTCGCTCAAACGCGTGTGGATTCTCAACGATATCTACGTTGCCGAAGATGCGCGCCGGCAACTGGTCGCTGACAACCTGATCCGCACCGCAAAGAAAATGGCCAAGGAAACCCAGGCCGTGCGCATGCGCGTCTCGACCAGCGCGAACAACGAAGTGGCGCAGAAAACCTACGAATCGATCGGCTTCAAGGAAGACACCGAGTTCAAGAACTACGTACTGCCGATCAGCGACGAGCTCTGACTCCAACGGCTTCGGTGATGAGGGAGTTCGCTCCCTCGCCACGGCCACCTTTTCCCTGACAATTGCTCACTTCGCGACACTCCCCGCTACAAAACCGACGCGCTTTTCATCGCTCAGACCGTATAATCCCGATCTTTCCGGCTTGTAAGAAAAACTACACCCCGCTGTAGGCTTACACGAAGTCATCCGCACAGGCCTGCCGAGTCGGGCCGTCATACAGGTGCCCCCATGGATTTCAACCCGCTCGACCTTATCCTGCATCTCGATGTGTATCTCGATTTGCTGGTGAACAACTATGGGCCATGGATCTACGCCATCCTGTTTATGGTGATCTTCTGTGAAACCGGGCTCGTGGTGATGCCGTTCCTGCCGGGTGACTCGCTGCTGTTCATCGCTGGCGCAGTGGCGGCCGGCGGCGGCATGGATCCGGTGCTGCTCGGTGGCCTGCTGATGCTGGCGGCGATCATGGGCGACAGTACCAACTACGTGATCGGACGCACGGCCGGGGAGAAGCTGTTCAGCAACCCGAACTCGAAAATCTTCCGTCGCGACTACCTGCAAAAAACCCACGATTTCTACGACAAGCACGGCGGCAAAACCGTGACCATGGCGCGTTTCCTGCCGATCATCCGCACCTTCGCGCCGTTCGTCGCGGGCGTGGCGCGGATGCCGTACCCGCGTTTCTTCGGCTTCAGCGTGCTCGGCACCATCCTCTGGGTCGGCGGTCTGGTCACTCTGGGTTACTTCTTCGGCAACGTGCCGTTCATCAAGAAAAACCTCTCGCTGCTGGTGGTGGCAATCATTCTGCTGTCGCTGGTGCCGATGATCATCGGCGTGGTGCGCAGCCGGTTCGGCGGCACCAAAGTGCAATCGCACTGATCCGATGTGGTCACTGAGCGCCTGGCGACGCCGGCGCCTCTTGGCCAGGCACCCGATTGCCGACGACCTGTGGCAACGGGTGCGCCATCAACTCTCCTTCCTCGATGGCATCAGCGCTGCTGAAGACCAGTGGTTGCGCGAAGCCTGCGTGCTGTTTCTCGACGACAAACACCTGACCGCCCTGCCCGGTGTCGAACTGCATCAGGAGCAACGCCTGCTGCTCGCCGCGCAAGCACAGTTGCCGCTGATGCATCTCGGTGATCTGAACTGGTACCAGGGTTTCCACGAGATCGTGCTGTACCCGGACGACTTCCTCAGCCCGCAACGCCATCGCGATGCCAGCGGCGTCGAGCATGAGTGGGACGGCGAACACAGTGGTGAAGCCTGGCAGCAGGGGCCGGTGATTCTCGCCTGGCCCGGCGTACAGGCCAGCGGTGGCTGGGAAGGCTACAACCTGGTGATCCACGAACTGGCGCACAAGCTCGATATGCTCAACGGCGACGCCAACGGCCTGCCGCCACTGCACTCCGACATGCGCGTCAGCGACTGGGCCAAAGTGATGCAGGCCGCTTACGACGACCTCAACCACCAACTCGACCACGATCCAGACGCCGAAACCGCCATCGATCCCTACGCCGCCGAGAACCCGGCAGAGTTCTTCGCCGTCACCAGCGAATACTTCTTCAGCGCCCCGGATCTGCTGCATGAGGCTTATCCACAGGTCTACTTGCAACTGCAGCTTTTCTACCGGCAGGATCCGTTGGGCAGACTGCGGCAACTTCAGGCCACAGACCCGGTCTATCAGGCGCACGACTGAGCTCTGCACGACTTCTGGTACGTGGCGTCGGCGTAGGAATGTGCCTATAATCGCCGCCACTTTTTGGTCAATCCGGCCAAGTGTTTTTGGTCAACTACGGGGGCAACGCCCAATGAGCTACAGCAAGATTCCGGCTGGCAAAGACCTGCCGAACGACATCTACGTCGCGATCGAGATCCCGGCCAACCACGCGCCGATCAAATACGAAATCGACAAAGACAGCGATTGCCTGTTCGTTGACCGTTTCATGGCCACCCCAATGTTCTACCCGGCCAACTACGGTTACATCCCGAACACCCTGGCTGACGACGGTGATCCCCTCGACGTGCTGGTCGTAACCCCTTACCCGGTTGCTCCAGGCTCGGTAATCCGCGCCCGTCCGGTCGGCATCCTGAACATGACCGACGACGGCGGCGGCGATGCCAAAGTCATCGCCGTGCCACACGACAAGCTGTCGCAGCTGTACGTCGACGTGAAGGAATACACCGACCTGCCACCCCTGCTGATCCAGCAGATCGAGCACTTCTTCGCGAACTACAAGGATCTCGAGAAGGGCAAGTGGGTCAAGATCGAAGGCTGGGCCGGTGCAGACGCCGCCCGCGAAGCGATCACCAAGTCGGTTGCCGCCTACAAGGGCTAAGCAATTGCGCCTTGCGTGACGCTTGAAAAAAACCCCGGATTTCCGGGGTTTTTTGTTATTGGCGTCTGCATAATCGACTCGGTTGTTCAGGTCGATGTAACTCGAAATACACCTTGGTCGGCCCCCTCTCCCTCCGGGAGAGGGTTGGGGTGAGGGGCTCTTGAAAAAGCCCGACTAAACAAACCGTTTAAATTCCTACATGCAGTTTTAATCTGTTTAATTTCCCACAAGTACGTCTTACATCCCGTCGCAAAATACAGGCTTTTTTTGAACGCCCGGTTTATTCAAACCGCTCTAGTCCGGCCGTAGACTCCGTGTTTATGAGAAAGAACACTAGCGGTCCACGATTCAAGGCACTCCTGGAAGCAGCGAACATCAGCACCACGGATTTCGCAAGGTTCTGGGGCACGGAAGCCCAAAACGTTCATAACTGGTACACCCGGGGCGTCCCGGCGTATCGCATGGAAGAAGTCTCACGCCTGTTGTCGGTCAATAGTGAATGGCTGAAAACCGGGGAAGGCGTCAAGGAGGTCGCGCGCCTGCACCCACCCGCCAGCAATGGCGACACGTTCGATGCCCAGGCCATCTGCGGCGTCTACACCGTCATCAACCCCAGCGACATCGACCTGGCATTTTTCAAGGAAACCCCGATCGCCAACGGCGACGGTAAAACCCACGTCATCCTCGACCCCGACCAATCCCTGCGCCTGCCCCGCGCCCACCTCGATCAACTCGACATCCAGCACGCCAACGCCATCTGCGCGCACATGATCGGCAACAGCATGGCCGATCGCATCGAAGACGGCTCCATCGTCGCCATCGACCGCGGCCTGACCCAGGTCGTCGACGGCGAAATCTACGCCGTAGAGCACGACGGCATGCTGCGCATCAAATACCTGCACCGCATGCCCGGCAACGGCCTGCGCATGCGCAGCCACAACAGCGCCGAATACCCCGACGAGGTCTTCCGGCCGGCGCAGATCGAAGAGCAGCGGATTCATATTCTTGGCTGGGTGTTCTGGTGGTCGACACTGGGCAAGCGCCGGCCGGTGGTGCCGTTTCTGTGATTGTTTGCCAGAACCTGTGGGAGCGGGCTTGCCCGCGAAAAGGCCCTGACAACCGGTACAAATCCGGAGTTTGTAGCGCTTCAGTCGCTCTAAACCGCACTTGAGACTGGGAATCCAAAGCAAAACTCAGTATCCTGCGCCCCACATTCGCGCATCGACCCGCCCAGCGGCTCGAATGACGCCCGACGCGGCAGACCAACGTCTGACCAAGTCCCACAGCCGGACGCAGATCCGGATGTACGTTTTGAAGGCTGGCGCGGTTTACCAAAAATAAACCAAGCCAGTCCCCGAGAAGCCGGCCACAAGCCGGCTTTTTAATGCCTGCAACAAACCATATCCATTGCTGAAATTGCATTCCAGCTTGTATAGCGCCCAATGCACTGGTTACCGTCCCGCCAAATATCGCAGGAAACACCAAATGCCCAAAACCTCATTCCCCATTGAGGACGCGCTGAAGCGCGCCGCCGAACGAGGCGAGCCGCCTGCCGAAGATAAGTTGGCCAGTGAAGAAGATGACGAACTTGCCGCCATCGTTCACGAGCGCCTCGCCGCTCCTCAGCGAATGCAGGTCAGTCTGGCTGATCTGTAAGCTGTTCGAGCGCCCAGCTACAGTTGCTGAATTTGTCCAACAACCCGTTGGACAAATTCCCCTCACGGATAACTGAACGACTTCACCAGCGTCAATTCCCCCGCCGTCCGCATCGGCACTACAAACGTCTCCATCTTCTCGCTCGGCGTGCCTTCTTCAGTAATCACCGTCACCTGCGCCGTGGTCAGCGCCTGAACCGCTTCATCCCCACCTTCGTCATCTCCGCGATATCCACCGCCGTAATAATTCACATACACCAGATACTGCCCCTTGATCGGCGCGGCCATGGCGGCGATTTCCGGGCCGTAGCCGGTGGTGACGTCGACGTCGAGGGCGGCGCCGTTGGCGGCGCTGCGGTTGCCGTACCAGATGTGGGCGCCGTCGGGGGTGATCAGGTGCAGGTCGAGGTCGGTGCCGTCGCTGTCCCAGGCCAGCAGGACGCGCAGTTTGGCCGGGGTGGAGCCGCCGCGGGCGTTGAGGAATTGCGTGCGGTGGCGTTGCTGGCCGTCGGCGCTGCGCACTTCGACGCTGTTGCTGCCGTTGGGGAAGGAGAACGGGCGATCGAAGCCGCCGGCGGGGTCGATTTTCAGCGGCATGCTGACGCCGTTGACGATCAGGCGGCCGGGTTCGTTGTTCTTCGGCACGGCTTTGATCTGGCCGCTGATTCTGGCGGTATTGGCCTGGCCAAGCGGTGTGTTGACCGACGAGGCCGGGTAGTTGACGGTCTGGCGAAAGCTCTCGCCCTCGCCTTGCGGTGCGCCGCTGCGCCAGCCGCCCACCGGGGTGTCGAGTTTGACGCCATCGGCGGCGAACGCTTGCGGCAGCACGTTGAGGGCACAGAGCAGCAGCAAGACCTGTGGATAACGGAGTGTCATGGTCTATTCCAGCAAAAGGTGACGGGCGAGCCCTTCGATGTAGGTTTCATCCTGGCCGTTGGGGTGTGCTTCGAAGGCCAGGTGCAGATATTCGTGGGTCAGATCGAGGCGATCCTGCAGGCTCAGCACGCCGCGCACGTATATGCGCTGGCGTTCGCGGTCGACGAAGGGCCGGCCGAAGGCAAGTTTGCATACGGCGAAAGTGCTGACTTCGTTGTAGCCGGTTTCGCTTTCGAGCCTCGGACGCCAGCCGCGTCGCTGCTTTTGCAGCCAGTCTTGCGCGGCGGGTAATGCTTCGCAGGAGGCGACCGGGTTGTCCCAGCGGCTGAGGCTGGCGCGTGGATAGGCGTGCAGCAGAATCGCGTCGTAGCGCTGGCCGGCGTTCGCTTGCTCGACGGCTTGCTGCCAGGCGAGTTTGTCCGGGCCGGGCTGGTCGGAGTGATAGGTGACGGTGCTGCCGGCCAGTACCAGATCCGCCGTCCACGCCGCGATGTTGCGTGACGCGGCAGAGGCTGGACGCGGGGCGACGCGCTGGCGATTGCTGCTGTCGTCGATGCTCAGGCAATCGCCGTTGCGTGTGGCGTTTTGCAGCAGATAAGTGCGGATCGCTACGGCTAGCGCCTTGGCGGCTTCGGCGGGTTGCGGTTTGGCTTCGCGCTCAAGAACGCGGGCGACATATTCTTCGCGATCAAGCCTTGCGACGAGTTTGTCGTTGAGCAGAAAAAGCTCGCCATCGCTGTGGATGTCCAGCGCGTTGCCGTTGGCGAATTCGACGCGGTAGTCGCCGCGCAATGGCCCGGACGTGGCGACACGATCGCCGGCCAGAACTTTCGAAACCGGGTATTTCGAGAACAGCCCGACTTCCACACAACGCCCTGCGTCCGCTGGCCACGCCGTCGGCAACACGCTGGCCAGCGCCTGAGCGTAGTGCCGCAGAACCATTTGACTGGTACCGCGTCCACCCGCCCAGATCGGTGTGCCGTCGGCGCTCCAACCGGCGAATCCACCTTGCCGCGATTGTGCATCCTGGTCGCCGAGCCAACTCCAGGTTTTCACCCGCAGGCGCCCGCCCAACTCGCCGACGACATTGCCGTCCGCCGCGTTCAGCACGACATCGAGCAGCACGCGGCGCGTCTGATCCTGCGCTGGCAGCAATGCCAGAACGCTCAATAACTCGGCAACCGAAACCCTTGTTGCCGGTTGCACGGCTGGCAAATCCAGCAACCACGACGGTGCCTGCCGCGCCTGCCAATACGCTCGCCAATCCTTCGCTGCAATGCCCAACCGCGCGGGGTCGAAATACAGACCGCAGGATTTCACCAGTGCCTGATCCCGCTCGATCTTGCCGCCCGCCGAGCAGCAATAAACTTCTTCTTTGGACTGCCCGCGACATTCATAAGCCGGCTCCCGCGCACCGGTATCCACCAGCCAGGCGTAGACGAACAACTTCCACAGACTGCCCAGCGGCGCATCCAGCGACGCTGGCAACGGTTCGCGCTTGATCAGTTGCGTCTGACTCAACGACAACAACTCGCCCTGATAGGCCACGCGCAACGGCTCATCCTGCGCTGTCGCCAGCGCAGGCATCACACCCATCAGCAGCCACAACAGCGGCCGGCGCATGTCAGTTGACCGTGACCTGACCGAGGGCAGCTTTAGCCTCCTGGGCCTGATGCTGCGGTGCATACACTTGCTTGAAGCGTACCGGCGGCAGGTTGAACTGGCCCTTCTGCGAGAAGCGCACCAGATGGCGCAGGTGCAATTCGCCACTCAGCGCGTCAACCGGCACCGTGTAAGCCAACTGACCCGGTTCAAAGCGCGCCTTCTCCAGCGCGGTCGGTTCGGTGCCGTCCTTGCCCTGCAATTTGATGCCCCATGTCGTGCGCTCGACATCTGCGCCCGGTGGCAGCGGCACTTCAAGCATGCCGTAGCGCAGCGGTTTCGGTGCCTTGCTGGTGAGGATCACCTCGTCCAGGTACAGGCTGTCGCTGGACAACGGTTTAGTGCCGACCGGCTCGAGTTTGAAGGTGAACGCCTCGTCGCCCGGCACCAGCCGCGACAGACGCCGAGTGACGCTCACGGCCATCGGATCGACCTGCGGCTGTTGAGTCTGGAAGCTCAGAGCTGCACGCAACGGCCGCTCTTGCGTGCCGGACACGCTCAGTACGTTCGGCAAAGGCGTCGCGCCTTGCCATGTCCAGTACATCTCGCCGCTGGCCCCGTAGTTTTTCTTCCAGCCTTCACCCGGCATCAGCGCGATGGTCGGCGAAGCCTGAGCGATGCTGCGTTGCAGCCAAGTCAGCGCCAGTGCACGTTCCAGTGTCGATTGCTGCGGCAACAGACGTTGCAGCAGCGCTGTCGCACGAGCCTGATCAAACGGTTGCAGCGACAGGTTCAGTGCTTCAACGAAGGGCTGCGAGCTGACCGCCAGACGTTGTTGCGCTGCGCCCAGTTGCCGATTGAACGCCTCCGGCAAAGCAACTTTCGCCTGCGTCGCCAACGATGCAGTGAGTACCCGCGCCGCCGCCAGACCGAGCGCCGAATCCGGGTCGTTCATCACCAGACTGTCCTGGCCGTCGTCGAGCAAGGTTTCGGCAGCGCCTTCACCGGCCATGGCCAGATCGTCGATCAAACCGCTGAGCAGCGTGTTCACTGGCAGCTGCATCTGTTTGGCGAACGACAGAATCAGCGCCCGTTGCAGCAATGGCGTATTCGGCGCTTGCTTGGCATAAACCTCCAGCACCCGCTGCCAGTGCTCCGGCGGCAGGGTCAGGTCGAGTACGCGGCTGGCGTTCCAGTCGGCGTAATAGGCATAAGCGGTGAGAAAGGCATCGGGCTCGCCGTCGTAGCCCCACCAGGTGAAGCTCGCCGACGGCCCGGCCATTTGCACCAGGCGCAGACGACTGTTCTGCATGATCAGGCGCAAGCGATCGCGAATCTGCGGGTTCGAAGCCAGCGATGGATAGGCGATGCTCAACGGCAGCAAGCGACTGGCCGTCTGCTCGACGCCGCCGTACGGGTAGCTGAGCAGATCATCGAGGGCGGAACGGAACAGCGCTTGCGGACTGTCATCCAGACGCAGGCGAATATCCGTGGCATCCGCCGGCAAACTCAAGGGTGTATCGCCGCTGACCACATCGAGACTTTGCGTTTGCGTGACTTGCCAGCCTTCACCGGTGGCACTCAAGCGCACAGCCAGGGCATCGGCGACTTTGCCGTCCTGCACCAACTCCGCCGTCCACTCGCCAGAGGCCAAAGCGAACGCCGGCAGTGGCAGGTAATTGATGCCGCTGTTCAGGGTCACCGGCAGACGTTGTTCGGTACCGGCATAGTGAGTCACGAGTTCCGCCTTGACCGGTTTCTCTGCCTGACTGAACGCAAACACGCCCAGTTGCGGCTGATCGCCCTTGCGGAATTTGCTCGGCCCGCTCCACTTCAGGTAAAGCGGTTTTTCCGAACGGACAAACTGCTTCTTCTGCCCGACCTGACCGTCATCGGCAATCGCCCGAGCGGTGATGCGCCAGCGGGTCAGCGAGTCCGGCATCTTGAAGGTGAAGCGGGTTTTGCCGTCGTCGCCGGTCAACAGCTCCGGCTGCCACGCAGCGGTGTCGACGTCTTCACGGCGCGGACGCTCAAGCACCTTCACGCCGCGTTCGCTGCGATTGGCTTTACCCGGGGCGCCGGGGCTACCCGGCAATGCCACGTCGTAGCTGATGAATGACAGGCTGGCACTGGTGCGCACGTTGTTGCGCCGAGGGTGATAGAAGAACTGGTCGATGCTCGGCGCGACTTCCGGTTGCAGCGCGTAGATCATTTCGTCGACCACACTGACCGTCAAGTGTGCCGGAACCGCTTTGCCGGCGAACTGCGTGGTCAGGTCGACCGTGACCGTATCGCCCGGCAGGTACACCGCTTTGTCGGTGCTGATCGCCACGTCGATTTGCGGCGCGACCACTTTGATCCCGGCGTTCTGAAAGCTGTACTGACCGCCCTTGGTGTAGAGCACGGAGAAGGTCAGGTTCGGCGCGAAGCTGTCTTTCACCGCAATGCGCGCGCGGTATTGGGTGTCGCTGAGTTTTTCCAGTTTCAGCCAGTCGGCGCCCTTGGCCAGCAGCGCAGTGGCCTCGACCTTGTCACGCTCCAGCGACAGCAGTGCGTCGCTGACCGGCTCAGGGAAGGTGATCAGCGCCAGCGCTTCTTCGCCCGCCTTGTACTCGGGCTTGTCGAGGACGATTTCCACTGTGCCCGGCACCGCTTTCACACCGTCGCCGGTGACCGAATGGCCGGTGGCGCCGAGGACGCGACCGTGTTGATCCTTCAGCGTCAGGTTGTACGTGCCCGGACGTTCGAAGGTCATGCTGAAGCCTTTGTCATTCGCCGCGAGTTTGCCCTCGCCTGTGCTCTGGTCTTCCAGACGCACCCAACCATACGTGCTTGGGGTCACCGCTTTGCTTTGCTCAGTGCCGCCCTCGTTGGCGTAGCTGAACGCAACCTTGTCACCGACTGCACTGAAGCGTTGCGGCGCGCTCAAGCGAAAACTCGCCGCGCCACGGTCGATGAGGATTTCCTTGGTGGTCTTGACCCGATACGCCGCGCCATCGCTGGCGAACACGGTGAGCATGTAGCGGCTCGGTTTATCGGCTGCCGGCAAATCGAGGGTCGCGTTGCCTTTGCTGTCGGTAGTCAGTTCGGTGCTGGTCAACTCCACCGGGAATTGCCCGAGGTATTGCAGCTCGTTGTCGACCATCGACAATTGCTGGGCGCGCAGGCTCAGGCTCAATTTTGCATTGGCCACCGGTTTGCCGTCTGGGTAGAGCAGCACCAGACTGCCTTTCACCGGCTCACCGGTGCGGTAATCCTGCTTGGCCAGATTCAGCGAGATTTCGAAGTGCGGCTTGATGTATTCGGCAACGCGGAAAGCACTGCTGTAGGCCTGATCCTTGTAGTTGAAACGGATCTCGTAACCACCGGCCACGGCGTTATCCGGCAACTGGAAGCGACCCTGGGTACCTGCTTTCGAATCAAGCTCCAGATTGAGGGTTTGCAGTTCGGTCCCCGTGGCATCGAGCACGCTGACACTGACATCCGCCGCACCCGGCAGCACCGAATCCCGGGCATTCTTGAACTCGCGACCGACGATTTTCAGCGACACCCAATCGCCCGGGCGATACAGCGGCCGATCGGTGAAGGCATACAGTTTGGTGTCGTAGATTTCGCTGTCGTAATAGAAGTTTTCCGAGACGAACACGCCGCCCTCTTCGTCCTCGCCAATGACGAACGAACGCTCCGGGCTGACGTGTTTCAGACGCAGCAGACCGTCGGCATCGGTAGCACCGCTGCTCATTACGCCAAGGCCATCGGTCCACAGCACATTGACCTTCGGCACCGAGCTGCCTTCGTGTTTGCGCGCGGCCCAGACCAGCAATTCATCACCGGCAATCTTGCTCACCGCGACGGTGTTGGAGACGAACACCATGGTGGTCGCGCGGTACTTGCCGATCAGCGCTTCAACCAGATACAGCCCCGGTTTCAGGTTACCCAACGGGATGTAAACGTTGCCCGGCGCGACGCTGACGAAGTCACTGGACGAGCCGGCCAGATTGACCCCGGTCGGTGGCTGGATCGGCTTGGCCTGCCACAGTGGATAACGGAACTGGCTGACCACCGGCAGACCCGGGATCAGCGCAAATTGCGGCTGCGCGTCGTACGGCGTCGGCGCGGCCATGGCCTCGCCCATTTTCAGTTCCGGCACTTCTTCGGTGACCTGCTTGCGCGATTCGTAAGAGAACGCACGCTGCATCACCCGCCGGGATTTGCGATACCAGTTGTCCCACAGATACGCGAGAGTGTTGGACAAACCTTCGCCCTTGAACTGGCCGTCACTGACGACGCGGTGCAGGTTCTTCTGGCGCTTGAGGAAATCCAGCGGCTTGTCGATGCGATATACGCGAATGTCGGCGCCGCCGTACGGTTCCATGCGAAAGCGCCGGTAGTCACGACCCGGGGCTTCGAGGCGGACCATCGCCGGCTCGTCGCTGGCAAAACTGCTGTCGGCGAGCAGGAAAAAACTCTCACCGGCCACCGGCGTGTAATTGCTCGGCTCCACCGAGTCTTCGGCATTGACGCAGGAAAACGGCAGCAACAACGCCAACAGCAAGGAAATTCGCGAACAGATACGCAACATGCGGGCACCGGTCATTGGGAGAGAAAGTTCAGTCGATAGACGCCGATGAAGTTGGGGTTGGCTGCGTCGGGTATCCATCGGGTGTCCTTCCATGTCATGAGTTGCTGCAGGCTTGCCGAACGCATGCCGTTGTCAGTTGGGGTGGTGGTGCCGGTGTGATAGGCGATGTAGCGGCCCATCCAGATCATCAGGTGCTGATCGTCGCCCTGATCGAAAAACATCAGGTCACCGGGCCGCGCCTGCGCCACATCGCGGCCGACCAGATGGCTGTTGAACTGAATCAGTTTGATCGCGTTGACGTACGGCCCGACCTTGCCGCCGCCCTGCTGCCACTGTTGCGCGAGCTTGCGTTGCTCGTTGCTCAGCGTCAGTTCCGGCGGCAGGTAGCGATTGGACAGACCATTGCTGCGCAGCCATTTGTCGTCGTGGACTTTCAGCGCTTCGTTGGCGGCAAAGCGCACCAGGCCGGCGCAGTCCTGCTGATACCAGCGCGGGCTTGGGCCTTGGCTCAATTGCTCTTGAGCAATACGCACAAACCAGGCGCGAAACACCTGGGATTGCGCCGGGTCGAGCGCTGGCGCTTCAACCGCACGGGCGCCGGCGCTCAGCAGCAAAGCAAGCAAGCCGAGGCTGCGGATCAGTGCGCTCACAGCGCCTTCCATTCCAGCGGCAGCCATTGCCAGTGGCCGTCAGGCTCGCTGCCTTCGGGCAGGGTCAGGGCATATTTGCCGTAGCCGCCAAGGGTGCGCAGTTTTGGTATCAGGTAGGTTTGTGCGGCGTTGTAGAACACCGGCTCCATGTCCTGCGGCAGGCTGTCGAGGGTTTCGCGCTGCATCAGTTGCGCCATCGCGTCCGGGCCGAAGTAGATCGGCATCAATACGTCTTTTGGCAGCACGTCGGCCATCGGCGGGAAGCGCTTGTCGAGGGTGCCGAGGGCTTTGTCGACGAGTTTGTCGTCGAGGGAAAACAGCAGCGTCGAGCCATGACGGGCGAGGCTGACTTTCATGAACGCCTTGCCGGAAATCGCCTCCGGGTTCTCGGCGGTCTTCGCCGCGTACGGCCCGAAACTGGAACTGACCTGACGCTGCCAGACGTGGCTCTGGCCTTCCTGCTTGTCGATCACCGGGAATACGCTTTCGGCGACATTGGCTTCGAACGCGCCGACCATCGAGCCGAACAACTTGCCCAGATCACCATCAAGCTTGCTGCTGTCCTCGTCTTTGAGGCTGGCGACCAGCAATGGCGTGTACAGCCGCGAATCGGCGTACCAGCACAGGCCGGCCGCGCCGGCGATATGTTCGGTGAGGGTCTGCGCCACCGCTTCTTCGGCGCCGAGTTTGATCAATATCGGCTTCTGCGGTTCGGCCGCTACTGGCAGGGTCACGCAAGCGCTCGCCCCCAGCGGCATCGCTTGCCAGACCGGTTTGAAATCGAAGTCCGGCTGGTTTTCCAGCTCATCCATGGCCAGATAGCTGTGCCAGCCCTTGTCGTCCATGTCGAAACGCAGCCCGGCGAAATTCGGGATGAAGCGCTGATAGCCCATCGCGAGCACGCTGGAATTGACCGAAAGACGCTGCTTGGTTTCCGGACTTTTCGCTGGCAAGCCGAACGCTTCGGGGAAGAGTTTTTCACCGTTGAGCAACGCCGCCAGCGCTTGCGCGGAAACGCGGCCCGACTCCTCCGAGACGCCGCTCTCGGGGTCGTAGTACTTGGCTGGATTGGACAGCACCACCAGTTTGTCGCCGCGCGACGCGAACAGCAGCGATTTGCTGGCGTTGTAGCTGAGTTGATACAGCGGCACTTCGTCGCTGCCGACTTTGAGAGTGCCGAAGACGCTGAGCTGGGTGTCATCCAGCGCCACTTTCGCCAATGGCTCGAGCAGCTTGGCCAGCCCGCCGCGATCCATCACCAGCAGGAAATCCTTCAAACGACCATCGGCGCCACGCCACAGCGCAACATCGGCCGGTTGATCGAAAAGCTGCTCGATCAGGCTGTCCTGCAACTTCAGGTCATGCTCGTAGATGATCCGCCGCAGGCTGCCGATCAGGCCGAGGCGATCGGCGTGGGTTTCGTAATAGAAGACGAAATCCTCGGTAAGCGTGGCCTTGAGGAACGGCACCGTCAGCAGGTCCTTGGGCAACTGGCTCAGTGAACGGGTTTCGAGCAAGGCATCCGGACGGCCGAGGCCGAGCCTGTCACTGGCCAGTGCCGCTGGCGGCGCTTTGGGCTTGAGCAGCAGCCAGCCGAAACCGCCCGCCACACCGGCCACCAGGCACAGGCCGAGCACGACCAGCGGCCAGCGCCGCGAAGGTTTGGCCGCCGGTGTCGCGGCAGCTGGAGTCACAGTGTTATCGCTCATGTTCACAACATCCGAGTTCATCCGTGGCGGGATGCTTAATAGTTGAAAGTCTTGACCAGCAACAAATCACCGATCGCCCGCAGGGGCACGATGAAGGTTTCGCGTTTTTCGTCGACGGTGTTTTCGTTGAGCACCAGGGTGATCTGCGAAGTGATCACCTCGTTCTGATTGCTGGTCTCCTCGAAGTTATAGCCACCATTGCCGTAGTTGCCCCAATAATTGACGTAGACCAGATACGCGCCGTGCAGCGGCGCGGTCATGGTGAACATTTCCGGGCCGGGGCCGTCGACGCCATCCGGGTCGAGACCGCCGCCATTGCTCAGCGCCGGCCGTGCCCAAAAGGCATGCTGACCGTCGGGGGTGACAATATGCAGATCCAGCTCGGCTTTCGGGTCGTCCCATCCCAAGACAAGACGAATCTTCGCCGGCGTGCGCAGATTATTTGCTTCATAAAATTGCACGCGCTTGAGCGACTGGCCCTCGGCGCTGATCACTTCAACGCTGTTGGAGCCGGCGCCGAAGGCGTAAGGCCGGGCAAAACGTCCCTGATCATCGGTGTACAGATTCAATGGATTGCCGTTGACGGCGAGGCTGTGCGGCGGGCGCATTTGGCCGAGGGCTTTGAGCTGGCCCTGGATCATCGTGCGATTGCGCTGGATGCCGCGATCGATCGGCGGCGTCGGGTAGGCGACCTGCGGATGTTCCGAGCGATCGAGCAAGCCGTGATAACGCCAGCCGCCCACTGGCTCGGACAATTGCGCAGTCGGCGCGGCCCACAGCGCAGGCGCGCAGGCAAGGCCTATCAGCAGCAAAAGAAATGAACGCATGTGACGCCTCCTGCCATGCCTTGAACGAAACCTTGCACCCGATCCTCGGTACTTCACAGCGGTGAACTGCGTTTCGTCTGAATGCCCCGCAACTGTCGGGGCCGTAGAAGCGGCGAAGATTAGCGATTCGGCAGTTTTTTAACAATCGGATACATGTGTGATTGCTGTAGGAATCTCGCTTTCGAGAGGGCGTGAGCCGAATAGCGAAGTTATTCGGCTCACAAAATGAGCCGAATAAGCCTCAGCCCCGAAACTTCACATTAACTTTGTGACGAGGGGATTTATCCCCGCTCGGCTGCGCGGCAGTCGTAAAACCGGCGACTTCGATTTTCCTGAGAGTATCGGTTGTCTGGTTTTAGGGTTGCTACGCAACCCAGCGGGGATAAATCCCCTCGCCACAGGGGTCATGTGCGCGGCTTTGGGCGGGGCGCCTCATTTGCCCATACCCCCCCTATCTGCTAGTGTCGCGCCGGTTTAACGTCTACCGGAAATTGCCGCCATGGCCCGCAAAAAAGCTGCACTGGATTTCGAACAATCCCTCGCCGACCTGCAAACACTGGTCGAGCGTCTGGAGAACGGTGAATTGTCGCTGGAAGACTCGCTGACCGCTTTCGAGCAGGGCATCGGCCTGACCCGTGACTGCCAGGCGGCGCTGGCCCAGGCCGAGCAGAAAGTGCAGGTGCTGCTGGAGCGCGATGGCGAGCTCGCCGAGGAACCCTTCGACGCGGATGAGCCAGAATGATCGCGGCGTATTCGGCGAGCAGTCAGGCCCGGGTCAACGCGGCGCTGGAAACGCTGTTCGACGCGCCGCTGCCGGAACTGGCGCGGCTCTACGAAGCGATGCGCTACAGCGTGATGAACGGCGGCAAGCGCGTGCGCCCGTTGCTGGCTTACGCCGCGTGCGAAGCCCTCGGCGGAAAGGCTGAACAGGCCAGCGGCGCGGCGTGTGCGGTCGAGCTGATCCACGCCTACTCGCTGGTGCATGACGATTTGCCGGCGATGGACGATGACGATCTGCGTCGCGGCCAGCCGACCACCCACAAGAAATTCGACGAAGCCTGCGCGATCCTCGCCGGTGACGGCTTGCAGAGCCTGGCCTTCAGCGCCCTGCTCGACCCGCGCCTGAGCGATTGCAGCAGCGAAATCCGTCTGCAGATGGTCACGGCGCTGGCGCACGCAGCCGGTCCGGCGGGCATGGTCGGTGGCCAGGCCATCGACCTCGGCTCGGTCGGTCTCAAGCTCGATCAAACGGCCCTCGAGCAGATGCACCGACACAAGACCGGCGCGCTGATTGAAGTCAGCGTCAAGCTTGGTGCCCTGGCCAGCAGCCGCGCCCAGCCTGATCAGCTGCAGGCATTGCAGACTTATGCACAGGCCATTGGTCTGGCCTTTCAGGTGCAGGACGACATCCTCGACGTGGAAAGCGATACCGCAACTCTCGGCAAACGCCAGGGCGCCGACATTGCCCGCGACAAGCCAACCTACCCGGCGCTGCTCGGCCTCGACGCCGCCAAGGCCTACGCTCTGGAACTGCGCGATCAGGCCCTGCAGGCGCTGCGACCGTTTGACGCGGCCGCCGAGCCGCTGCGCGAGCTGGCGCGGTATATCGTCGAGCGGCGCAACTGACGGCGTATCGGCCAAAAAAGACCAACGCGTGGGCAGGGGCCGATGCATCAGGTAAACTGCCGCATCTTTTATACCTATAACGATTCGCCTGATGCCCACGACGTTTCATGAGATTCCCCGCAAGCGCCCGACCACGCCCCTGCTCGACCGCGCGAACACGCCGGACGGCCTGCGCCGGTTAGGCGAAGCCGAGCTGGAAACCCTGGCCGATGAGTTGCGCCTGGAATTGCTCTACACGGTCGGCCAGACCGGTGGGCATTTCGGTGCCGGCCTGGGCGTGATCGAGCTGACTATCGCGCTGCATTACGTCTTCGACACCCCGGACGACCGTCTGCTGTGGGACGTCGGGCATCAGGCGTATCCGCACAAGATCCTCACCGGTCGCCGCGAGCGCATGGCCAGCCTGCGTCAGAAGGACGGCATTGCCGCATTCCCGCGCCGCTCCGAGAGCGAGTACGACACCTTTGGCGTCGGCCACTCCAGCACTTCGATCAGCGCCGCGCTGGGCATGGCCATTGCCGCCCGCCTGCAGGACAGCGATCGCAAGGCCATCGCCGTGATCGGTGACGGCGCGCTGACCGCCGGCATGGCCTTCGAGGCGCTCAACCATGCGCCGGAAGTCAACGCCAACATGCTGGTGATTCTCAACGACAACGATATGTCGATCTCGCGCAACGTCGGCGGGCTGTCGAATTATCTGGCGAAGATCCTTTCCAGCCGCACCTACGCAAGCATGCGCGAGGGCAGCAAGAAAGTCCTTTCGCGCCTGCCCGGCGCCTGGGAAATCGCCCGTCGTACCGAAGAATATGCCAAAGGCATGCTGGTCCCCGGCACCCTGTTCGAAGAGCTGGGCTGGAACTACATCGGCCCGATCGACGGCCACGATCTGCCAACCTTGATCGCCACCCTGCGCAACATGCGCGATCTCAAAGGCCCGCAGTTCCTGCACATCGTCACCAAAAAAGGCAAAGGCTTCGCCCCGGCGGAAGTCGACCCGATCGGCTACCACGCCATCACCAAACTCGAACCTCTGGACGCCCCGGCCGCTGCGCCGAAAGCCGCCAGCGGGCCAAAGTATTCGGCGGTGTTCGGCGAGTGGCTGTGCGACATGGCGGCGGCTGACGCGCGCCTGGTCGGGATCACCCCGGCGATGAAGGAAGGCTCGGATCTGGTGGCGTTCAGCGAGCGTTTCCCGGAGCGTTATTTCGACGTGGCGATTGCCGAGCAGCACGCGGTAACGTTCGCCGCCGGCATGGCCTGCGAAGGCGCGAAACCGGTGGTGGCGATCTATTCGACATTCCTGCAACGCGGTTACGACCAACTGGTACACGACGTCGCCGTGCAGAACCTTGACGTGCTGTTCGCCATCGACCGTGCCGGCCTGGTTGGCGAAGACGGCCCGACCCACGCTGGCAGCTACGACCTGTCGTACCTGCGCTGCATCCCGGGCATGCTCATCATGACCCCGAGCGATGAAAACGAATTGCGCAAAATGCTCACCACCGGCCACCTCTACAACGGCCCGGCGGCAGTGCGTTACCCACGTGGCAGCGGCCCGAATGCAGTCATCGAAAAAGATCTCGAAGCGATCGAAATCGGCAAGGGCATCGTCCGTCGTCAGGGCAGCACAGTCGCCATGCTGGTGTTCGGCGTGCAACTGAGCGAAGCCTTGAAAGTCGCCGAGAAGCTCGACGCCACCGTGGTCGACATGCGTTTCGTCAAACCGCTGGATGAAGCGCTGGTGCGCGAGATCGCCGGCAACCACGAGTTGCTGGTGACTATCGAAGAGAACGCAATCATGGGCGGCGCCGGTGGCGCGATCAGCGAATTCCTCGCCCGCGAGAACATCCTCAAGTCGATGCTGCATCTGGGCTTGCCGGACATTTACGTCGAACATGCGAAACCGGCGCAGATGCTTGCCGAGTGCGGGCTGGATGAGGCCGGGATCGAAGCGTCGGTTCGCCAGCGCCTGGCATTGCTCGCCCAATAAACGCAATACCCTTGTGGGAGCGAGCCTGCTCGCGAAAGCGGACTGTCAGTCACAGACGAACTGACTGATACACCGCCTTCGCGAGCAGGCTCGCTCCCACATTTGATTTGTGTACACCTGAAACTCCCGTTGGACTGTCCATGAACCTCTCCCGCCTCGCCCTGCCCTTCCTCCTGCTGCCAACCGTCAGTGCCGTCGCCGACACCTTCGAGCGCGATCAGGCGCTGAAGCTGCCGGACACGCTGATCAGCGCCAATCGTCAGGTCGAGGCGCGCAACGACAGCAGCGCCGCCAACACCGTGTTCACCCGCGAAGACATTGATCGCCTGCAACCAAGCGACGTGCCCGATCTGCTGCGTCGCGTGCCCGGCGTGCAAGTGGCGCAGACTGGCGGGCGCGGCAGTCTGCCGGGGATCTACATTCGCGGCACGCAATCGGCGCAGAGCCTGGTGCTGGTCGATGGCCAGCGCATCGGCAATTCGACTTCCGGCGACAGCAATCTGCAACATCTGAACATCGAGCAGATCGAGCGCGTCGAAGTGCTGCGTGGTTCACGCTCGGTGATTTACGGCAGCGACGCGATTGGCGGGGTGATCCAGATCTTCACACGACGTGGCACTGGGCAAGGCTTGCAGCCACGCCTGCACTTCGGCTTCGGCAGCCAACAGAGTTGGCAGCGCAGCCTCGGCTTGTCCGGCGGCGACGACAAAACCCGCTTCAACCTCGGCGCCAGCCTCGACGAAACGGCCGGGATCGACCGTACCCACGAGTCGTATCCAAGCGACAGCGACCATGACGCTTACCGCAACAAATCCCTGAGCCTGAGCCTCAGCCACGCGCTGAACGAGGACATCGAAGTCGGCGCCAATCTGCTGGATAACCGTGGCAGGAGCGAATTCGACAATCCGTTCGGCCGCTTCGACATGGACACGTTTGAGTCGGTGCAACAGCAGCCGTACAGCGACTTCAATATCAGTAGCGTGAGCAGTTACGTCGATGCGCGGGTCAACGAAACCTGGAAAACCCGCGTCGAATTCGGCCACAGCGAAAACCGCGAGAAGACTTTCGACAAGCTCAGTGACGAGCGCACGGTGTTCAACACCTATCGCGACTCAGTGAACTGGCAGAACGACCTGACGCTCGACCCGCGCAACAGCCTGATGCTCGGTGGTGACTGGTACGAAGACCGGATCAACAGCAGCACTGCGTTCGACGAGGACAGCCGCTGGAATCGCGCAGCGTTCATCCAGCATCGCTATCAGGCCGACAGCTTCTCCACCGAGATCGGCGTGCGCCACGACGACAACCAGCAGTTCGGCAGCCAGAACACTTGGAGCGGTACTTTCACCCTGCCGCTCAATCCGGATAACGACGTGCTGCTGAGCTACAGCGAAGGTTTCCGCGCGCCGACCTTCAACGACCTGTACTACCCGGATTTCAGCAATCCCGACCTGAAACCGGAAACCTCAAAAAGCTACGAACTGCAATGGCGCAGCCAATTGAGCGACAGCGCGCGGCTGGAGGCCTCGATTTACCGCACCGATCTGCAAGACGCGATCATCTTCGGTAGCAACTCACGCCCGCAGAACGTTGCGTCAGCGCGCATCAACGGTTTTGAAGCAGCGCTGAAGCAGGAGCTGTTTGGCTGGCAGAGCAATCTCGGCGTGGCGATCATTGACCCGCGAGATCGCGATACCGGGCATACCCTGGCGCGACGGGCGCGGCGCACGGCCAGTTGGGATCTGGATCGGCAGTTCGATCGCTTGGGTCTCGGCGCCAGTTGGCAGTTGGTCAGTGGCAGTTACGATGATTTGAACAACACCCAGTCGCTGGGCGGCTACGGCACGCTCGGGCTGCGCAGCAGTTGGGCGTTGAGCCGTGAGATCAAGCTGGATCTGAAGGTGGATAACTTGCTGGACAAGGGTTACAGCCGGGCGAACTACAGCTATGAAGGTGCGCAGTATGGCTATCGTGAGGAAGGTCGGGCATGGATGTTCGGGGTCACCTGGACTCCTGAACTCTGAACTGACATTTGTGTTGGTTGGCAGGCCTCTTCGCGAGCAGGCTCGCTCCCACAGTAGATTGAGTGCGGCCACACATTTTGTTTTCAGCGAAAATCCAGTGTGGGAGCGAGCCTGCTCGCGAATACAGGCGATGCGGTCTACCGATCCGGCGCGATCAATTGGCAAAGCTTGGCAGTCGCGCTGATCATCTGCCCGCTCGGTCGCTCAAGGCCTTTGTCAGTGACCAATAGCAGTCTCCCCTGCCTGACTGCTGCCACCTGCGGCCAGGTCTTCCACGCCCCTAGCTGGACCTGATCACCGGCGACAATAACCTCGGGATCACGCTGCAATACCGCCTCGATACTCACTTGTGGTGCCGGCAGATTCAGCTCGGCGAAAATATTGCGCGCGCCGCACACCTCAAGCGCATCGCTGATGATCTGCCCGCCACCGACGGTGTACAGCGGCTTGTCCCAGACCTGATAAAACACCCGCAGCGGCACATCACGACGATAACGCTGGCGCAGATCATTCAGCTGCTCGCGCAATTCGGCCGCTCGTTTCGCCCCACGCTCAGGGCGCCCGAGCTGTTCGGCAATGGCTTCGATCTGCGTCGCCAGTTGCGTCAACGTGTGCGGCTCGGCGACGAAGGTTGGAATGTTCAGACGTTTGAGCTGATCACGCTGCCCGGCGCCGACGCTGCCGGGCCAGAGCAGCAGCAAATCCGGTTTCAGGCTGAGCAAGCGCTCCATGTCGAGCTGACCGTAGCGCCCCACAGACGCAACATCGGCAATTGCCGGCGGCCGCTCGCCCGCATCCAGCACGCCGACCAACAGGTCGGCAGAGTCAAGTTCAACGACGATTTCAGACAGCGACGGCGCGAGGCTGACCACCCGCAATGCGGCCGGCACCTGACTGCTCAGGGCGAGCAGCAGAACCGCCAGCCACAGGCGAGGCATCAACCGAGTTGACGCGGAATACGGTAGAGGTAGAACAGCACGGCGGTGGACAGCGCCAGCAGCATCAACGGCACGGCTTCGAGGCCGACGAACACCGCCAGTGCGCCAATCCAGGCCGGCAAGGACGCTACTAGCAACGCCGTACGCCGACGCGCCGCAAGGGCAATCCAGGCGGCGGGTTCTTCGGCGGTATCGAGGGCTTTTTGCGTGGCGATCAGGGCGTGTTTGTAGCGGGCGAAATACTTCAGGCTGACAAACATCGAGGCGACGCCGGCGATGAACAACGGCATTGCCAGCACTGGCAACAGGCCCTGGCCTTCACCGAACAGCGCGTTGAGCACGAACAGCGGCAACAGCGCCAGCGCCAGGTATTGCCACCAGGCCACCGCCAACCGCCGCCGCACCTGGCCGCGGGTCACGCGCGGTCGGCCTCGCCCTGATGCTCGTTGCCCATCATGTGGTCGAGCTTGCTGGCCTTGGTGGCCAGGTAGAGTTTGTTGTGCGGATTGTGGCCGGTGTGCAGCGGCACGCGTTCGGCGACGACGATGCCCATGTCCGTCAGCGCTTTGACCTTGCGCGGGTTGTTGGTCATCAGACGCAGGGATTTCACGCCCAAGTGTTCGAGCATCGGCAGGCACATGGCGTAGTCGCGCTGATCGGCAGCAAAGCCCAGACGCTCGTTGGCTTCCACGGTGTCGGCGCCGCCGTCCTGCAATTCGTAGGCGCGAATCTTGTTCAGCAGACCGATGCCACGCCCTTCCTGACGCAGATACAGCAGCACGCCCCGGCCTTCGCGGGCGATCGCCTGCAACGCGGCTTCCAGTTGCGAGCCGCAGTCGCAACGCTGGCTGAACAAGGCATCGCCGGTCAGGCATTCGGAATGCAGGCGACCGAGTACCGGGGCGCCATCGGCAATTTCACCGAGGCTCAGCACGACGTGCTCACGCCCGGTGCTCTCATCGAGAAAGCCGTGCATGGTGAATTGCGCAAAAGGCGTTGGCAGCTTGGAAGCGGCGACGAAGACGACAGGCACCGATGTGCTCCTGATCTAGAAGACTGAAAATTCGCAGGCGGGCATTGTAACAGCAGGTTCCTGTAGACGCTTAGGCTGAATTATCGGGCATAACCATCAAAAAGTTTGATGACAGCTGCCATGCGCTCCCACAGGACATTGTGATCATTTTGGATCAAACGGATACGGCTGCTGCCACTTCTCGAAGACCGGCTTCAACTCTCCGCTCTTGACCAGCTCCGCCATGCGCCGGTCATACAGCGCCATCAACGCGCGAGCCTGTGGGGTATCGGCGAAACCGAGAAACAGCGGCAACTCAGCCAGATGCGAATAGCGATACTGCGCTGGATCCGCGGCATCGCGCACGACCGCTTCAATCTCGGTCAGCGCATCGATGTAGTAATCCGCCCGGCCCTGCTTGAGCATCAGCAGAATGCCGGTACGTCGTTCGATCTGGTTGAAGCGCTGGATGTTCGGCAAGTAGTTCTCGTAGCGGTAGCCGCGCACCCAGGCCAGACGATATTTGCCCAGGGTCGCCTGGGTCGGCGGCGGGCTGCTGGACAGGCCCAGCGCGTAGATGTGATCAGAATCGAACTTCGATTGCGGGTACAGCACATGCTCGGCTTCGTCGCGGTAGGAGCCGACCAGCGCGTCGACTTCCTTCAACTGCACCAGCCCGATCGACCGGGTGTACGGCACCGTGCGGATATCCAGCTTGACCCCGGCCGGCTCGAACACTTTGCGCAACACGTCCCAGGCCAGACCATGGCCGTCGGCGGCGGTGTAATTCTCCCAGTCTTCGCTGGCCAGATGGATCACCCCAGGCACAGGCGCGGCGGCCTGCGCATGGGCGAACGTGCCCAGCAGAGCCAGAAGCAGCAGCGCCAACCCGCGTCGCAGCATTGCGTGGTTCCTCACGTGAGTCGAATCAGGCGAATACCCATACCAGCCCTTGCATCGCCAGCCAGGCGAACACACCGGCCAGCACGTCGTCGAGCATGATGCCGACGCCGCCATGCACATGCTTGTCGATCCAGCGGATCGGCCACGGCTTGAGAATATCGAAGAAGCGGAACACCAGAAAACCCGCGAGCAACCAGTACCAGCCTTCCGGCACCAGCCACAGGGTGATCCACATGCCGACCATTTCGTCCCAGACGATGCCTTCGTGGTCGTGAACGCGCAAATCGTCAGCGACTTTGCCGCACAGCCAGAAGCCGAACAGCATGGTGATGCCGAGCATCAGCCAGTAGCCCCAGTCGGGCAGCATCTGCCACAGCGGAATGAACGGCAGCGCCACCAGCGAACCCCACGTGCCCGGGGCTTTTGGCAAGGTGCCGGAGCCGAAGCCGAACGCGAGGAAATGCCACGGATTGCGCCAGACCGAAGGAGGCACGAATTCGGCAGGAACCTGTTTCGGGTGATCTGTCACGGTGTCTCCTGAAAATGTTGGTAGCCGCGAATCTGCGGAGTGATGTCGCGTCGGTCGCGGTCCAGCAGCACCACGCCCTGGCCCGGCAGCACTTGCCCGATCACATGGATCGGCCAGCCGTCGGCCAGCAGTGCCGGCAACTCGGCGGACGGCAAGGTGAAGGCCAGTACGTAATCATCACCACCGCTCAATGCCGCGCGCTCGGCACCGCGCTGGCCGAGAAACGCGACTAAAGCATCCGACAACGGTACACGCTCGCGTTCAATCTCAAGTCGCACCTTCGACGCCAGCGCGATATGCCCGCAATCGGCGAGCAGGCCGTCGGAGATGTCCAGTGCCGCCGTGGCCTTGCCGCGCAGGGCCTGACCGAGCGCCAGTTGCGGTTGTGGCGACCAGTAATGATCGAGCAGCGGCTGGGCGATATGCGCTTCGGCATCACGTTGAGCCAATACCAGCGGCAAGGCGCCGGCCGCATTGCCCAGTTCGCCGCCGACGCAGAGCAGATCACCGGCCTGCGCACCGCTGCGGGTCAAGGCCTGGCCTGCGGGTACGCGGCCGAACACGGTGACCGTCAGGCTCAACGGCCCGCGCGTGGTGTCGCCGCCGACCAGGGCAACGCCGCAGCTTTGCGCCATGCGGTTCAAACCCCGGGCATAGGCTTGCAGCCAATCGGCAGTTACCGTCGGTAAGGTCAGGGCAAGGGTAAAGGCAACGGGCGCGGCGCCCATGGCGGCCAGGTCACTGACCGCGACGGCCAGCGAGCGCTGACCGAGCAGAAACGGATCGCA
This sequence comes from Pseudomonas sp. 1L-E-NC-VB-C3, assembly GCF_057291535.1. Taxonomy (NCBI): domain Bacteria; kingdom Pseudomonadati; phylum Pseudomonadota; class Gammaproteobacteria; order Pseudomonadales; family Pseudomonadaceae; genus Pseudomonas; species Pseudomonas sp. 1L-E-NC-VB-C3. Next base: position 240,585 of record NZ_JBXAWD010000008.1, read on the forward strand.
GGGGTCGGCGAAATGCACACCGGCCACCAGCGTATCGGTGGAAACCGCCAGCTGTTCCCCAACGGGAACTGCCAGCAAGGCGCAGTCGTCGCCGATCCCCAAAGCAACGCCCTCGCCGCCCTGCGCACAAGGCGCGGCGGCGAAGAAATTGCGGATCAGCTCAAACTCGCCCATGGCCGAGAAAAAGTATTCAAGCGCCGATCAGCGCTTGAACGCCTTCACTTCAGCTTCACGCAGGCGCGGGGCCAGCTTGTCGAGCACACCGTTGACGAACTTGTGGCCGTCGGTCGAACCGAACACCTTGGCCAGTTCGATACCTTCGTTGATCACAACGCGGTAAGGCACGTCGACGCGCTTGAGCAGTTCCCAGGTCGACAGGCGTAGAACCGCCAGTTCAACCGGGTCGAGCTCTTCGATCGCCAGATCCAGGCAAGGCGTCAGGGCAGTGTCGATTTCGGTCTTGAACTGCGGAACCCCGTGAAGGATTTCACGGAAGTAGGCGCCGTCGACATCGGTGAAATCGTTATCAACGCGAAACTGCGCTTCGATCTCGTTCAGCGATTGCCGGGCCATGTGCCACTGGTACAGCGCCTGGGTCGCGAGCTGACGGGCTTCGCGACGCTTGGCGCTCTTCGACGGCTTGCCGGCATCCGCAGGTTTCGGATCGCGCGGGTTGAAACGATCGCTTTCGTCGCTAATCACTTGGCCTCCAACTGTGCCAGCAGGCTGACCATTTCCAGAGCGGACAGGGCAGCTTCGGCACCTTTGTTACCGGCCTTGGTGCCGGAACGTTCGATGGCTTGTTCGATGGAATCAACGGTCAGCACACCGAACGCAACCGGTACGCCGAATTCCATGGAAACCTGGGCCAGGCCTTTGGTGCACTCGCCAGCCACGTATTCGAAGTGCGGAGTACCGCCACGAATGACCGCGCCAAGGGCGATGATCGCTGCGAACTCGCCTTTCTGGGCGACTTTCTGCGCAACCAGCGGGATTTCGAAGGCGCCCGGTGCGCGGATGATGGTGATGTCGCTTTCGCTCACGCCGTGGCGAACCAGGGCATCAACGGCACCGCTGACCAGGCTTTCAACCACGAAGCTGTTGAAGCGGCCCACTACCAGAGCGTAGCGGCCTTTAGGGGCGATGAAGGTACCTTCGATGGTCTTCAGGGTCATTCGTCAGTTCTCTTAAAGAGCCGGGACGCGTCTGCTACGCGCCCCTCAGTGATTATTTGCCGCGAATCGGAGTCCGGAAACAGCCGGTCATTATTCGGAGGGCACGTATTCTACAACTTCCAGATCGAAACCGGATATCGCATTGAACTTCATTGGTGCCGACATCAAGCGCATTTTGCGCACGCCGAGGTCACGCAGGATCTGCGAACCGGCCCCGACAATGCTGTAGGTGGTCGGTTTTTTCGGCGCTGCCTGCTCGCCGGTTTCACGGATATGCGCCAGCAGCACGTCACCATCAAGCGGGTGACCGAGCAGCAGCACCACACCGCTGCCGGCCTCGGCGACCGCAGCCATGGCGGCGCGCAGGCTCCAGCGGCCCGGTTGCTTGACCATCAGCAGATCGCGCAGCGGATCCATGTTGTGCACGCGAACCAGCGTCGGCTCCTCAGCGCAGACAGTGCCCAGCGTCAGGGCCATGTGCACGTCGCCTTCCACCGAATCACGATAGGTCACCAGGTTGAATTGGCCCAGTTCGCTGTCCAGCGGCTGCTCGGCAATCCGCTGAACGGTACGTTCGTGGATCATCCGGTAGTGAATCAGGTCGGCGATGGTGCCGATCTTGATGTTGTGTTCGGCGGCGAATGCTTCGAGTTCAGCGCGACGGGACATGGTGCCGTCGTCGTTCATCACTTCGCAGATCACTCCGCTGGGCTCGAAACCGGCCATGCGCGCCAGGTCGCAAGCGGCTTCGGTGTGGCCGGCGCGAGCTAGGGTGCCGCCGGCCTGGGCCATCAGCGGGAAAATGTGGCCCGGGCTGACGATGTCTTCAGCCTTGGCGTCTTTGGCGGCTGCCGCTTGCACAGTGCGCGCGCGATCGGCGGCGGAGATGCCGGTGGTCACGCCTTCGGCGGCTTCGATCGAAACGGTGAACTTGGTGCCGAAACCGGAACCGTTGCGTGGCGCCATCAGCGGCAGCTTCAACAGTTCGCAGCGCTCGCGGCTCATCGGCATGCAGATCAGGCCACGGGCGTGCTTGGCCATGAAGTTGATGTGTTCGGCCTGGCAGCATTCGGCGGCCATGATCAGGTCGCCTTCGTTCTCGCGGTCTTCGTCATCCATGAGGATGACCATCTTGCCTTGGCGGATGTCTTCAACCAGTTCTTCGATGCTATTGAGCGCCACAAGGCACCCCCTTCTTTTGAATTATTTGAGGTAGCCGTTTTGGGCCAGAAAGCTTTCGGTGATGGTGCTGCCGGCGGTCTTTTCTGCAGCCTTGTCACCCAGCAGCAGACGCTCCAGATAACGCGCCAGCAGGTCGACTTCCAGATTCACCCGGCGGCCCGGCTTGTAAGAAGCCATGATGGTTTCGCTGAGGGTGTGCGGAATGATCGTCAGCATGAATTCGGCGCCATCGACTTCGTTCACGGTCAGGCTGGTGCCGTCGACGGTGATCGAGCCTTTATGGGCGATGTACTTGGCCAGTTCTTTCGGCGCACGGATGCGAAATTCCACGGCACGGGCATTGTCGCTGCGCGATACCACTTCACCGACGCCGTCGACGTGACCGCTGACCAGATGCCCGCCAAGGCGAGTGGTCGGGGTCAGGGCTTTTTCCAGATTGACCGGGCTGCCGCTTTTCAGATCATTCATGGCGGTGCAATCAAGGGTTTCGCGGCTGACGTCGGCGGCAAAGCCGTCGCCCGGCAACTCGACGGCGGTCAGGCAAACGCCGTTGACCGCGATGCTGTCGCCGAGTTTGACGTCACTCAGATCGAGCTTGCCGGTTGCGACGTGCACCCGCACATCACCGCCCTTTGGGGTCAGTGCGCGGATACTGCCGATGGATTCGATGATGCCGGTGAACATGGGGTTCTCCTTGAGAACGAGGCCAGCGCTAACGCAATGGCCGGGAATTATACGCGGGCTGAAGGGACAGGGATCGCAGTGACTCGCCAGTCATCGCCCACCGCGCGGATTTCAGTGATTTTCAGCTCTGGCGCGTCTTTCATCTGCGCCAGCGGCCAGTCGAGCAGCGGACGCGCCGTGGAGCCGAGGAATTTGCCGGCAATGAAGATCACGAATTCGTCGACCAACCCCAATTGCGCAAAGGCACCGGCCAGACGCGGCCCGGCCTCGACCAGCACCTCGTTGGTGCCTCGATTGGCCAGTTCGATAAGCAATTGATGCAGATCGACCTGGCCGTCGGCACCCGGCACTATCAGGCATTCCGGGCCATTGGCGTATTGCTCCTCGACCGCGACACAGGTGGCGACCAGTGCCGGCCCGGCCTTGAAGAACGGCGCATCCAGCGGCACTCGCAGGCGGCCATCGATCAATACGCGCAATGGTGGGCGACTCATGGCCAGCGCTGTTTGCTCGCTGTCGAGACCGAGTTCGTCCGCGCGTACGGTCAAGCGTGCGCCATCGGCCAACACCGTGTCGGCGCCGGTCAGCACCACCGCCGCCTCAGCGCGCAAACGCTGCACCGCCGAACGCGCCGCCGGGCCGGTGATCCATTGGCTCTCGCCGCTTTCCATCGCTGTGCGACCGTCGAGGCTCATGGCCAGCTTGACCCGCACGAATGGCAAGCCATGCTCCATGCGTTTCAGAAAACCTTGATTGAGCTTGCGTGCTTCTGCTTCCAGCACCCCGCTTTCAGTGGCGATACCGGCCTCGGCCAAGCGCTGCAAACCGCGCCCGGCGACCTGCGGATTGGGATCACGCATCGCCGCCACGACCCGGGCAACGCCAGCAGTCACCAAGGCATCGGCACACGGCGGCGTGCGGCCATGGTGGCTGCAAGGTTCGAGGGTCACGTACGCCGTGGCGCCCCGGGCCTGCTCGCCGGCGGCGCGCAGGGCGTGGACTTCGGCATGGGGTTCGCCGGCGCGCTCATGCCAGCCTTCGCCGACAATCTGGCCGTAACGCACCACCACGCAACCGACCCGCGGATTGGGATGGGTGGTGTAGTGGCCCTTGCGCGCCAGTTCCAGCGCGCGGGCCATGAAATGGGCGTCGAGGATCGCCTGCTCGGCGGCGGTGGTCATTCTTTCACCGGTTCGCGGGCGAGGCGGTCGATCTCTTCGCGGAATTCATTGAGGTCCTGGAAGCGCTTGTACACCGAAGCGAAGCGGATGTAGGCGACTTCATCAAGCTTTTGCAGCTCGGCCATCACCAGCTCGCCGACCACGAGGGACTTGACCTCGCGTTCGCCGGTGGCGCGCAGCTTGTGCTTGATGTGGACCAGAGAGGACTCGAGGCGCTCGACGCTGACCGGACGTTTCTCCAGCGCGCGTTGCATGCCGGCGCGGAGTTTTTCTTCGTCAAACGGTTGGCGGCTGCCGTCGGTTTTGATCAGGCGCGGCAACACCAGTTCGGCCGTCTCGAACGTCGTGAAACGTTCGCCGCAGGCCAGGCATTCACGCCGGCGGCGCACCTGTTCGCCCTCGGCGACCAGACGCGAGTCGATGACCTTGGTGTCGTTGGCACCGCAGAAGGGACAGTGCATGGTGGCTGGCAACAAAAAATGGGAGGGCCATGGTAGCGCATCCCCGTGGCAAGACAAGCCATAGGCTTTGCGGTATACAGAACGGCATGATCGTCTGATCCATGGAATTCATTCTGCCGGAGCCTCCAATGCCGTTACGTCCGCTCGTTCTGCTCAGTCTTTTCAGCCTGCTGGTGGCCTGTGGCAGCGACGCACCCAAGCCGCAACCGCCGACGCCAGGCCCCGCGCCGCAGCAGGCGCAGAAAAAAGCCAAAGAGGCTGCCGAACTCGGCCCGCTGCCGGCGCATCAGCGCGAATTGAGCGGCAGCCTGCAAGGGGTGCCGGCCGGCGCCGAAGTCGAACTGGCGCTGCTGGTGATCGATGAAAAGGACCGCCCACAGCAACTGCTCGCCAGTTCCAGCCTGATCGGCAACAACCAGATTCTGCCGTTCCACCTGCGGTTCAACCCCGAGGCGTTTCCGGCCGGCGCACGGGTCGAGCTGCGCGGTCGCGCCAGCCAGTCCGGGCAATTGATCCTGCACCTGCCGTCGCAGACCATCACTCAACCGACCACTCAGGCTTTGGGCCAGCTGCAATTCGTCAAAGCGCCATGACAGCACCGCTCGACCTGCAACAGGCCTTGGGGGAATTGCTCGGCGACGCCAGACTGAAAGCCTGCGCGTTGCCCGGCACCGATTTGCAGCTGTGGCTGATCGACGGTGACAACATGGCCCGCGAATTCAGCCAGGAAGAAACCCAGCGCATCCTGCATGAACCGCCCTATTGGAGCTTTTGCTGGGCCAGCGGCTTGGCCGTGGCGCGTTATCTGGCACAGTTTCCAGAGTGGGTGCGCGGCAAGCGCGTGCTGGATTTCGGCGCCGGTTCCGGGATCGCCGGGATCGCAGCGGTCAAGGCCGGAGCGCTGGAAGTGGTGGCCTGCGATCTCGATCCGCTGGCGATTTCCGCGTGCAAGGCGAACGCCGAGCTCAACAATGTGCAGATGAGCTACTCGACGGACTTCTTTGCCGAGGCCGATCGCTTCGATCTGATCCTGGTCGCCGACGTGTTGTACGACCGGGCGAACTTGCCGCTGCTCGACGCGTTTCTCAGTCGCGGACGCGAGGCGCTGGTGGCGGATTCACGGGTGCGGGATTTTCGGCATCCGTTGTATGAACGGATCGAGATGCTGGAGGCGATGACCCTCCCCGATCTGGCCGAGCCCGAAGAATTCAGACATGTCAGCCTCTACCATGCACGGCGCTAGCTAAAAGCTTCGCGAGCAGGCTCGCTCCCACACTGGATCTGTGTCGTTCATAAATCCCCTGTGGGAGCGAGCCTGCTCGCGAAGGCGTCCGCCCATGCAACACACCTCTCGACCCGCCCCGCTTCCGGCCACCCCCACCAAGCCTTATAGTTGCCCCATCCACGCTTTGACGAGATCCCCCATGAGTGAGCAAACGCCGTACATCTTCGACGCCACGACTGCCGATTTCGACCAGTCGGTGATCGAAGCCTCCTTCAACAAACCGGTGCTGGTGGATTTCTGGGCCGAATGGTGTGCGCCGTGCAAGGCGTTGATGCCGATGTTGCAAGGCATTGCCGAGAGCTATCAGGGCGAGTTGCTGCTGGCCAAGGTCAACTGCGACATCGAGCAGGACATCGTCGCCCGCTTCGGCATCCGCAGCCTGCCGACCGTGGTGCTGTTCAAGGATGGTCAGCCGGTCGACGGCTTTGCCGGGGCACAACCGGAATCCGCCGTGCGCGCCCTGCTCGAACCGCATGTGCAGATGCCGCCACCGGCCGCTGCCGACCCGTTCGAACAGGCTCAGGCGATGTTCGACGAAGGCCACTTCGCCGAGGCGGAAGCGGTGCTGGTGACCCTGCTCAATGAAGACAATACCAACGCCAGGGCGCTGATCCTTTACGCACGCTGCCTGACCGAGCGCGGTGAGCTGGGCGAAGCGCAAACCGTGCTCGACGCGGTCAAGAGCGATGAGCACAAAGCCGCACTCGCTGGGGCCAAGGCGCAGATCCAGTTCCTCGGCCTCGCCCGCGACCTGCCGGACGCCGCCGACCTGAAAAGCCGCCTGGCGCAAAATCCGCAGGATGATGAAGCGGTGTACCAACTGGCGATCCAGCAACTGGCGCGCCAGCAATACGAAGCGGCGCTGGACGCCTTGCTGAAGCTATTCATCCGCAACCGCAGCTACGGCGAAGGCTTGCCGCACAAGACCTTGCTGCAGGTGTTCGAACTGCTGGGCAATGATCATCCGTTGGTGACGGCTTACCGTCGCAAAGTGTTTGCGGCGCTGTATTAAGGCCTTACCCGATCCAGCTATAGAGCGGCGTATCCCCGCCGCTCGCCACTTTCACATCGGAACTGTGGCGCAGACGCACGAGCAAACGCTTGCCCGCTGCCGCACTGCCGGTGAGCGCTTCCAGTTGATCGAGCAGATCCGGTCCACTGAGTTGCCCGGCCTTACGCAGCAAGTCTTTGGCCACCTGCCACAGCGCATCGTCCTGATTCACCGGCTTCGCCGCCGGGGCCGACGCCACTGCCTCGGACTGCGCGACCGGCGCCTGCCCGCTCAGCGCCGAACCCAGCCTGGCCCAATCGCTGTCATCCAGCTCCACCGTCAAATCCACCGGCACCTCGCCGACCGTTCCGCGTATCCGCAACATCAAGTTCGCTCCTGCACTTTTCTGACCTGCATGCTCCCACGGGACTTGTGCAACGCCAAGTAAAGGGCGCCAAACACATCTGGTAATTCCCGGTTGATCGGCTAAATTAATCTCTTTTTGCGGGAAGGATTCCCAATGTCTTCAGGACGAAAACTGGCCTCTAAAGGAGGCCCGACCTCTACAGGTGGCGTGATACTTGAAGGAAATGAGAACCTCAATATCGAAGGAAGAATAATCGCTTCCATTGGACAACTCGCCAGTTGTCCGGTCTGTGGGCCTGGCAAAGGCCCCATCGTAGCAGTGGGTGAAAGAACGCTGATTTTACCTGCCGGACCAGCTGCGCTAGAGGGTGACTACGTCGCCTGCGGTTGTCCGCCCATGACCAATAAGCTGCTCACTCAGCAACACAGTGGTTTCGCAGGAATTGGCCGGCCCGCTCCAATTGACATGGGGCCACCGATTGCTGCCCTGACCTCTTATCGCTACTTGCAGGTCATCATCGAACGCCTTGATGACACGGAAAAGCCAGGTTTGGCTTACAAACTCAAGGACAAGGCGAAGGTTGCCGTTTTACAAGACAGCACTTGCAACCTCACAGGCGAAGGCTGCGAACACCCGGTAAAAAACGCTTCGGATTACGACACCCTGTTGGTAGGGGAAGATTCCGAATGGACTTTCTATGCCTATGAAGAGCCCCTGACACAGGATTTGTCATGAAATCGGAAATCAAACTCATCTTTAAAGACTTTCTGATGCAGCCACCGCCAGGCGTAAAATTTCAGCTGCTTATCGACGGTCAGGTCGTAGATGACAACATCGTTCAAAACGATGACAGGCCTCGCATTTATTCATTGATATCCAAAAACGGCCAGATCGCTATAACGCTCGCGGGCAAGGAACTACCGTCGATCAAAACCCGAGACACCCACGAAGTGACGGTTCAGATTGTGGGGAACTCCGGTACAAAAAAAGGTATGCACACTGCTACGTTGAATCCAGGGAAGTCTCTTTCGATCGTAGCGATATCACCGTGGGTAAAAGTCCCGCTAACGACCAGCGGCGCTGTCTCGAACGACGCATTCTACGAAGTCGAACATGGTGTGAAACGTACAAATGAAACCCGAACGGTGAAAGTCGTCATTCAGGACATGCCGCGCAGGATACTGATGGAGGCGCTGTCACACCGGGGATCAACACAGTGGGCAGGGAATAAAAGCAAAAAGTCGCTGCCACACCCTACTCTCAGCCAGAGCGTGGAATTTCCACCAAACACAAATAAATGCAATCTGTTCGTCTACGACGTGCTGACCGCAATTGGGGTCAACGTGGCGTTGATTGAACATGGCAAATCGAAATACCTGCCATATTTCTCCAAGGTTAGTCCTCCGCTCGCGGGTGAATGGGCGAATGGACAACGATTGCTCAACAGCTGGAAAGTCGAGCGCACGCCGTTGCCCGGGGACGTCGGCGCTTACGCAATGAATTATTCCGACGCCAGCGGCCATGTCGGCTTCGTTCTAACGAAGGGCGTATGCATTTCTGCAGGGTGGGAAAAAGTTGAAGTTAACGACGCAGGTTTTCGCCATGCGACCGGCAATGCAAATCCCAGCGACCATGACTTCACTATTTTCCGACGCTACAAACACAGCACGCCACAATGAAACGCCCTTATTCGCTCCTCCTCATAATTCCGTTTTTGCTCATCGTGGCATGGCGCATCTGGTTGCCTGCCGATCTTTCGGCTTGTCCCGCTGACGGGGAAACTGCAGGTCCACTGACCCTTGTTATTCGTGATTACTTTGAGCGCAATAGCCGGACCGACTGGCGAGACATGGATGATCGTTTCGACATACTTTCAACCCCCGAAGGCCAGAGCATAGCGAGTCAACCGAATTCACACACTTGCGAAGCATTGCGGGTACTGCAGAGTCCGGCGTTCAGTCAGAGTGAAAAAATCTTCACCATGGCACTTATGTTCAGACTGCCAATCGACCAGTACATGGCCCTGATGGATCGCAGTCATCAACTCTACACGCAGGGCAAAATGGATAAGGAGGTGCTGACTCTGGTGGTATTTCCGCGCGGAACAGCCATCAACTACTGGTGGCTTCCGGCTTGGCGACAGCGTTTCAGTCGCGATGCCCCGAGCGTGCTCGACGCAAATCTGATCAACGATGTTCTTTCGGGACACTATTGGTTCGACTATCCCGGCGCAGGCTTCTGATTCTGCAAGCATGACATCCAATCCCAGCACCGCCCGCGAACTCATCCCGGGCGGTGCTTAGCCATGTCTTGCGCAATCTCAAGCGCACGGGCACACTCTGCGCACTTTCGTTATAAGATTACATAACAAACTTTTCATTTTTCTCGGAGTCCGTCATGCGTCGTCTGTTGCTCGCTTTGCCGTTTGCCCTGTTGCCGCTGGCCGCTGCTCATGCGGTGGATGAGCACGATCACGATCACGATCATGAGCACGGCAGCCTCGGCGCTCACGAACATGGTGTGGGTCGTCTGAATGCCGCGCTCGACGGTCAGACCCTGGAGCTGGAGCTGGAAAGCCCGGCGATGAATCTGGTGGGTTTTGAACACGCCGCGACGTCGGATGCCGACAAGGCCAAAGTCGCTGCCGCTCGTGCGCAGCTGGAAAAACCATTGGCCCTGTTCAGCCTGCCCGCTGCGGCCGGCTGCAAGGTGGTCAGCCAGGAACTGGAAAGCCCGCTGTTCGGCGACAAGCCGGACGCCGACGATCACGACGAAGATGAAGCGGACAAGGACGGTCACGAGCATCACCACGACCACAGCGAAATCCATGCGCATTACCAATTCAGCTGCGCCACACCGGGCGCGCTGAGCACGCTGAACCTGACGAACATCTTCAAGACCTTCCCGGCGACGCAGAAGATTCAGGTACAACTGATCAGCGCGACCGGCCAGCAAGGTACCGAAGTGACGGCGAAATCGGCTGCGCTGAAATTCTAGGATCCACCGAAATCCCCTGTGGGAGCGAGCCTGCTCGCGAAGGCGGCGTGTCAGTTGACAGGTGGGTGTCTGACCCAGCGCTTTCGCGAGCAGGCTCGCTCCCACAGGGTTATGTGTTCACTTCATGAAAATCGGTGCCATGACCCAAGCACTCATCGAACTTTCCGACCTTGGCTTCAACTGGCCCGGTCACCCGCCGCTGCTGGACATCTCGGCGTTTCGTCTGGAAGCCGGCGAAACCCTGTTTCTCAAAGGCCCCAGCGGCAGCGGCAAGACCACCCTGCTCGGCCTGCTTGGCGGGGTGCAGAAGCCCAATCGCGGCAGCATTCGCCTGCTCGGCCAGGAGCTGACCGAGCTTTCTGCCGGCAAGCGCGATACGTTTCGTGTCGATCACACTGGCTACATTTTCCAGCAATTCAACCTGCTGCCGTTTCTCTCGGTGCGCGAGAACGTTGAGTTGCCGTGTCATTTTTCAAAACTGCGTGCGCAACGGGCGAAACAGCGCCACGGCAGCGTCGATCAAGCCGCCGCCACGTTGCTCGCGCACTTGGGTCTGAAAGACGAAAGCATCCTCAGCCGCCGCGCCGACTCGCTGTCGATCGGCCAGCAACAACGGGTCGCCGCCGCACGCGCATTGATCGGCCAACCGGAGCTGGTGATCGCCGACGAACCGACCTCGGCGCTGGATTACGACGCCCGCGAAAACTTCATTCGCCTGCTGTTTGCCGAGTGCCGCGAGGCCGGATCGAGTCTGTTGTTCGTCAGCCATGACCAGAGCCTGGCGCCGCTGTTCGACCGTCATCTGTCCCTGGCCGATCTCAATCGCGCCGCCACGTCCGCCGAGGTCTGAGATGTATCTGTTTCGTCTGGCCATGGCCAGCCTGGCCAACCGCCGTTTCACCGCATTGCTCACCGCCTTTGCCATTGCCCTGTCGGTGTGCCTGCTGCTCGCCGTCGAGCGCGTGCGCACCGAAGCCAAGGCCAGTTTCGCCAGCACCATCAGCGGCACTGACCTCATCGTCGGCGCTCGTTCGGGGTCGGTAAACCTGCTGCTGTATTCGGTGTTCCGCATCGGCAACGCTACCAACAACATCCGTTGGGACAGCTTTGAACACTTCGCCAACAACCCGAAAGTGAAGTGGGCAATCCCCATGTCCCTAGGCGATTCCCATCGCGGCTATCGCGTGATGGGCACCACCGAAGCCTATTTCCAGCACTACCAGTACGGGCGCCAGCAACACCTGGCGCTGGCCGACGGTCGCGCGTTTGCCACCGATCCTTTCGAAGTGGTGCTCGGTGCCGAAGTCGCCGAAGCGCTGCACTACAAGCTCGGCGACAAACTGGTACTGGCCCACGGCGTGGCGGCGATCAGCCTGGTCAAGCACGACGACAAACCGTTCACCGTGGTCGGCATCCTCCAGCGCACCGGCACCCCGGTGGACCGCACGTTGCACATCAGCCTCGGCGGCATGGAGGCGATCCACATCGACTGGCACAACGGCGTGCCGGCGCGCGGCAACGGCAGGATCAGCGCTGATCAGGCGCGCAACATGGACCTGACGCCACAAGCGATCACCGCGTTCATGCTCGGCCTCAACAGCAAGATTTCCACCTTCGCCTTGCAGCGCGAGATCAACGAATACCGTGGCGAACCGATGCTGGCGATCCTGCCGGGCGTGGCCTTGCAGGAATTGTGGAGCCTGATGAGTACGGCCGAGAAAGCCTTGTTCGTGGTCTCGCTGTTCGTTGTGCTGACCGGGTTGATCGGCATGCTCACGGCGATTCTCACCAGCCTCAACGAACGTCGCCGCGAGATGGCGATTCTGCGTTCGGTGGGGGCGCGGCCGTGGCACATCGCAAGCCTGCTGGTGCTGGAAGCCTTTGCGTTGGCGCTGACTGGAGTCATCGCCGGACTGGCATTGCTGTACGTCGGCATCGCCGCTGCGCAAGGGTACGTGCAGGCCAATTACGGTTTATACCTGCCGCTGGCATGGCCGAGCGAGTATGAATGGACGCTGCTCGGTGGCATTCTGGCGGCCGCGCTGCTGATGGGCAGCGTGCCGGCCTGGCGCGCGTATCGCCAATCATTGGCCGATGGCCTGTCGATCCGTTTATGAGGATGTTCACCATGCCCCGCGCCCTGCTTGCGCTGCTGATGCTGGTCGCCCTGCCCGTGTGGGCGGCGGCGCCGAGAGACCTGACCTGGTCGGAAATGATCCCGCCGGACGCCGCGCCGGAAGTGCCGAACATGACCCCGCTGCACGACCTGTCGAAGATGGGCGACGCACTCTCTGCCGAGTCCGCGCCGGCGGCCAAGCAGGACATGCCCAACGCTCCGGTAGTGAAAAGCCTCGACGGGCAGAACATTCGCCTGCCGGGTTACATCGTGCCGCTGGAAGTCAGCGAAGAGGGGCGCACCACGGACTTCTTGCTGGTGCCATATTTCGGCGCCTGCATCCACGTCCCGCCACCGCCGTCGAACCAGATCGTCCACGTGAAAAGCGAACTGGGCGTGAAGCTTGATGAGCTGTATCAGCCGTACTGGGTCGAAGGACCGTTGCAGGTGAAAGCCTCAAGCAGTGAGCTGGCCGATGCCGGGTATCAGATGGAGGCGGAGAAGATTTATGCGTATGAACTGCCGGAGTAATTCCCGGTAATTTTGTATTGGCTGGTCTATCGTCTTCGCGAGCAGGCTCGCTCCCACAGGTGATCACATTCCAAGGTGGGAGCGAGCCTGCTCGCGAATAGGCCCTCAAAGGTTCCACAAAACCCCGCCCCTTCACTGTTTCATTGAGCTGAGTCAAAACACCGTATCAGACGGCTTCGTACCCTAGGACATCGATTTTTTATGTCCTTTCGGAGCCCCCATGAACAAGTCCTTGCTCAGCGCCTCGCTGTTTGCCCTCGCGCTCGCAGCCCCGCTCGCCCACGCCCACGAAGCCGGTGACATTCTCGTGCGCGCCGGCGCGATCACCGTCAACCCGAAGGCCGACAGCTCCAGCGTCAAGGTCGATCAGGGTCCGCTGAGCGGCACTGATCTGGGCGGCAAGGCGACCATGAGCAGCGACACCCAACTGGGTCTGAACTTCGCTTACATGCTCACCAACAACATCGGTATCGAGCTGCTGGCAGCCACGCCGTTCGAGCATGACGTCAAGCTCAAGGGCACCGCCCTGCCCGCCGCCAACGGCAAGCTCGGCACCCTGAAACACCTGCCGCCGACCCTCAGCGTCGTCTACTACCCGCTTGATTCGAAATCGGCTTTCCAGCCGTATGTCGGCGGTGGCATCAACTACACCTGGATCTACGACGAACACGTCGGCAGCGAAGCCAGCGCCAACGGCTTCAGCAACTTCAAGGCGAAAAACTCCTGGGGCCTGGCCTGGCAGGTCGGCGCCGACTACATGATCACCGACAACATCATGCTCAACGCCCAGGTGCGCTATATCGATATCGATACCCGCGCGACCGTCGAGAACAACGCCGTCGCACCGGGCACCCGTGCACGGGTGAATGTGGATGTCGATCCGTTCATCTACATGGTCGGTTTGGGCTATAAGTTCTAAGTCGATTTTTTACTGAACGTTCACGTGGTGGTGAATGAGGCTTGGTGGCGGGCAGGCACAGACCTGACGACGACCGTACGCAGTCGATCGGGGAATAACATTCCCTCGCCACAGGAATAGCGATATTCCGGCCGTGAAAAAGGCGCCTGTTGCAGGGCGCCTTTTTCATTTGGTGCTGAGTCATGTGGGGCGTTGGAGGCCCGGGCCCCTCACCCCAGCCCTCTCCCGGGGGAGAGGGAGCCGATTTGTGTGTTGTTCAAAACCTGAGTTCGACTGGGTATCGCAAGTCGGCGTACTTCTCACAAACACCTCAGTCAGTTCCCTCTCCCCCTGGGAGAGGGCTAGGGTGAGGGGCTTCTCAGGAGCGCCCGAGCAAGCGCGCCAGGCCCACACTCATCGGCGTCTGCGGCGGCATTTCAAAGCGCTGAAGCAAGCGTCGGTTGTCAGCCCGCGAATGGCGGATATCACCCGAACGCGCCGGCCCGTAGCTCACGGGCGGCAGTTCACCGACCACTGATTTCAACGCTTCGAGCATCTGCTTCAGGCTCATCGCCTGATTCCAGCCAACATTGACCGCGCCTTCCTGTACATCAGGCTTTTCCAGCGCCTGCACCAGCAAATCGACCAGATCACCGACATAGAGGAAATCGCGAGTCTGCTCGCCATCGCCAAACACGGTGATCGGCAAACCCTTCGAGGCGCGTTCGCTGAAGATGCTGATCACCCCGGAATACGGCGAGGACGGATCCTGGCGTGGGCCGAAGATGTTGAAGAAGCGAAAAATTGCCGGTTCCAGGCCATGCTGGCGACGGTAGAAATCGAAGTATTGCTCACCGGCCAGTTTGTCCGAGGCATAGGGTGTCAGCGGCGCTTTTGGCGTGTCTTCATCAATCGACTCGCCCTCGCCATTGTTGCCGTACACCGCCGCGCTGGAGGCATACACCACGCGCTTGACCCCGGCCAGACGCATGGCTTCGCAGACATTCAGGGTGCCGATGAAATTGCTCTGATGGGTTTTCACCGGATCGTCCACCGAGGCCTGCACCGAGGCCACGGCCGCCAGATGCGCGACAGCGTTGCAACCTTGCATGGCGCGGGCGACCAAAGCGGCATCGGCGACATCGCCGACCACCAGTTCAACCTTGGGATTGTCCAGCGGCAGGTTGCTGCGCTTGCCGGTCGACAAATCGTCAAGCACGCGTACCGCATAGCCCTTGGCGAGCAAGGCATCGGTCAGGTGCGAGCCGATGAATCCGGCTCCGCCAGTGATTAAAACCGTTGCTTCAGCCATGTCGGTAGAACCTGTCCAGTAGACCCGGGAGTGCGGCACGCCAGGCGCGCGGTTTGATCCCGAAAGTGTGGAGAATTTTCTTGCAGGCCAGCACTGCATGTTGCGGCTCTTCGGCGGCGTCCGGGCGCGCGGCGTGAGCCTGCGCGGTCGGTGCTTCGATCGCCAACGGATGCAGGCTGCGTGCTTCGGTGAGAATCGCCTGGCCCAGCGCCAGCGGTGTGGTCGCTTCGTGGCCGGCGTAATGGTAAGTGCCCCACAGCGGCGCGGCGCAGTCGAGTTGCTTGAGCACGGAGATGATCACTCGCGCGGCGTCATCGACCGGAGTCGGATTGCCGCGCCGATCATCGGCCAGCAGCAACTCTTCGGGTTTTTCCGCGCGGGCGAGGAAGCGTCCGAGGGTGCCGTCCGGGCTGTCGTCGAGCAGCCAGCCGAAACGCAGCAGTACATGTTGCGGGCAGGTCGCGCGCACACTTTGCTCGATGCGCCACAAGGCCTGACCGCGCAGGCCCAGCGGCACCGGTTCGTCTTTTTCGCTGTAAGCGGTAGCACGTGAGCCGTCGAACACGCGATAGCTCGACGGCTGCACGAGGACAATGTTGTGGTGCTGGCACAGTTCGGCCAGACGCTCGATGGCGCGTTCCTGGCCGATCATGCGGCTTTCGCTGACGCTCTCGGCCTGGAACCAGTCGAAATAGTAGGCGAGGTTGATCAACGCATCGGGACGGGTGTCGTCGAGCAATTGGGTGAGGCTCGCGGCATCCCAGCCGTTTTCGGGCGGGCGGGGGGCGAGGAAACCGATGTCTTCTTCCGCACCGAGGCGAATCAGCGCCTGCCCAAGGGCATTTCCGCCGCCCAGTAACATAAGGCGCATTCGCATAGAGTCAGCAGGCCCAGTCTGATTGGAACGATGGCTTTAGCGACAGTTCTTGTGGAACCGTCGTCGATAATTGCCGGAATCGTTGCATTTTGCGGGTTTAGTGCGCAACCGTCATCCGTAAAGTGTAGATCCGCGAATTTGCGCCGTCCTGGCCGGCCCCTTCGCGAGCAGGCTCGCTCCCACAGGGGACCGCATTCCAAGGTGGGAGCGAGCCTGCTCGCGAAGGCGTCCGAACGGTACTTGCATCTTCCCGCCCCCGCCCGCATAACTCCAGTCATGAATCTGCCCCTCCCCGCCAACAGCGCGCTGGCCGGTTTTCACCCCGCCGTCAGCGCCTGGTTCAACAAGACTTTCCCGGCGGTCACCGCCGCTCAGGCCCGTGCGTGGCCGTTGATTCGCCAGCGCCGGTCGACGCTGATCGCCGCGCCCACTGGCTCCGGCAAAACCCTGACCGCGTTCCTCGCCGTGCTCGATGAGCTTGTCCATCGTGGTCTGGAACACCCCGACGGTCTGCCCGCCGAAACCCTGGTGGTCTATGTCTCGCCGTTGAAGGCACTGTCCAACGACATCCAGATCAACCTGCAGAATCCGCTCGCCGGCATTACCGCGCAATTGCGCGAAATGGGCCTGCCGGAGCTGACCATCACCACCGCCGTACGCACCGGCGACACGCCGCAAAAAGACCGCGCCGCGATGCGCAAGAGCGCGCCGCATATTCTGGTGACCACCCCGGAATCGCTGTACGTGCTGCTCGGCTCGGAATCCGGGCGCAGGATGCTCGGCAACACGCGCACGGTGATCATTGACGAAATCCACGCCATGGCCGCCGGCAAGCGCGGCAGTCATCTGTCCTTGAGCCTTGAACGGCTGCAAGCGTTGTGCGCCGAACCGCTGACCCGCATCGGCCTGTCCGCCACGCAGAAACCGGTGGAAGCCGTGGCGCAGTTCCTGGTCGGTCACGATCGCCCCTGCGAAATCGTCGACATCGGCCACGCCCGCCCTCGGGATCTGGGCATCGAGGTGCCGCCGGTACCGTTGTCGGCGGTGATGGCCAATGATGTCTGGGAACTGGTGTATGAGCGCCTCGCCGAACTCGCCCGCGAGCATCGCACCACGCTGATTTTCGTCAACACCCGACGCCTTGCCGAACGCCTCAGCCGGCATCTGAGCGAGCGCCTCGGCAAGCAGGCCGTGGCGGCGCACCACGGCAGCCTGGCCAAAGAGTTTCGCCTCGATGCGGAACAGCGCCTCAAACGCGGCGAGCTGCAAGTGCTGATCGCCACTGCATCACTGGAGCTGGGCATCGATATCGGTGAAGTCGACCTGGTCTGCCAGATCAGTTCACCGCGTTCGATTGCTGCGTTTCTGCAACGAGTCGGTCGCTCCGGACACCAGGTCGGCGGCACCCCCAAGGGGCGTTTGTTCGCCACCACCCGCGACGACCTGATCGAGTGCGCCGCCCTGCTCGACTGCGTGCGCCGGGGCGAGCTGGATACGCTGCACATTCCGGAAAAACCGCTGGACGTGCTGGCGCAGCAGATCATTGCCGAGGTCAGTTGCCAGGAATGGTCGGAGGACGCGTTGCTGGCGATGTTCCGCCGAGCCTGGCCCTATCGCGACCTCGATGAAAAACACTATC
The DNA here is from genome assembly GCF_057291535.1 of Pseudomonas sp. 1L-E-NC-VB-C3. Classification (NCBI taxonomy): domain Bacteria; kingdom Pseudomonadati; phylum Pseudomonadota; class Gammaproteobacteria; order Pseudomonadales; family Pseudomonadaceae; genus Pseudomonas; species Pseudomonas sp. 1L-E-NC-VB-C3. The sequence continues at coordinate 258,281 of NZ_JBXAWD010000008.1, forward strand.
AGGCCCTGCTGAGCATGCTCGCCGAGGGTTACAACGGTCGCCAGGGCATCCGCAGCGCCTACCTGCACCGCGACGCCGTCAGTCGCACCTTGCGTGGCCGGCGGGGCGCGCAACTGACCGCCGTGACCAGTGGCGGCACCATCCCGGACAACGCCGACTACAGCGTATTGCTAGAACCCCAGGGCTTGAACATCGGCAGCGTCAACGAAGATTTCGCCGTGGAAAGTATCGCCGGCGATGTGTTCCAGCTCGGCAATACCTCGTACCGCATCCTGCGGGTGGAAAGCGGCAAGGTGCGGGTCGAGGATGCGCAGGGCATGCCGCCGACCATTCCGTTCTGGCTCGGCGAAGCGCCGGGGCGCAGTGATGAACTGTCGGCGGCCGTCGCGCGCCTGCAAGCGCAGTTGGACGAATTGCTCAGCGCCAGGCCCGGGAATCTGCAACCGGCGCTCGACTGGCTGACCACCACACTCGGCCTCAACCTCGCCAGCGCCGAGCAACTGGTCGAATATCTGGCGCGCGCACGGCAAACCCTCGGCGCCCTGCCCTCGCAGGACACGCTGTTGATGGAACGGTTTTTCGACGAGTCCGGCGGCACCCAACTGATCATTCACACGCCGTTCGGCAGCCGCATCAACCGCGCCTGGGGCCTGGCCCTGCGCAAGCGTTTCTGCCGCACCTTCAACTTCGAGTTGCAGGCCGCCGCCAGCGAAGACGCGATCGTGCTGTCGCTGTCCACCAGTCACAGCTTCGAGCTCGACGAAGTCTGGCGTTACCTGCACAGCAACAGCGCCGAACACACCCTTATTCAAGCCGTGCTCGATGCGCCCTTGTTTGGCGTGCGCTGGCGCTGGAATGCCGGGGTGGCGCTGGCGTTGCCGCGTTTTACCGGCGGGCGCAAAGTCGCTCCGCAACTGCAACGGATGAAAAGCGAAGACCTCATCGCCAGCGTGTTTCCCGACCAGATCGCCTGCCTGGAAAACCTCGCCGGCGAGCGCGAAGTCCCCGAACATCCGTTGGTGGAACAGACCCTCGACGATTGCCTGCACGAAGCTATGGACAGCGAAGGCTGGCTGACCCTGCTGCGGCGCATGGAGCGTGGCGAGGTGCGCCTGATCGCCCGGGATTTGCCGGCGCCGTCGCCACTGGCGGCAGAAATCCTCAGCGCCCGGCCGTACACGTTTCTCGACGACGCGCCGCTGGAGGAACGCCGCACGCAAGCGGTGATCAATCGACGCTGGAGCGATCCGCAATCGACCGATGATCTCGGCGCGCTCGATGCCGATGCGATCACCGCAGTGCGCGAAGAAGCCTGGCCGTCGCCCAACTCCCTGGATGAAATGCATGAAGCGCTGATGAGCCTCGCCTGCATCAGCGATGCCGAAGCCCGCGCCAATGCGGGTTGGCCGGACTGGCTGCAAACGCTGATGGCCAGCGGCCGCGCCTGCCTGTTGCAGATCGACGCCGAGCATCAGTTGTGGCTGGCTCGCGAACGCTTGAGTTGCCTGCAGGCACTTTATCCACAAGCCACGCTGCTGACTGAAGCAGTCGCGCTGCCCGGGTTCGACGAAGCGTGGACATTCGATGAGGCGCTGGTCGAAGTGATCCGCGCCCGCCTCGGCGCCTTTGGGCCGACCCCTTTGCCAGCCATTACCGAGCCGCTCGCCCTGCCCGCCGCGCAAGTGAGTCAGGCCCTCGCCCGATTGGAGCGTGAAGGCTACGTATTGCGCGGCCAGTTCACGCCGAACAGCGCGATTGAAGAATGGTGCGAACGCCATCTGCTGGCGCGCATCCATCGCTACACGGTCAAGCGCCTGCGCCGGGAAACCGAACCGGTGGCATTGCAGGACTTCATGCGTTTTCTGTTCGACTGGCAGCATCTGACGCCGGCCACCCAAGGTCAGGGCAGTGCGGTGCTGCCGGCGATTGTCGGCCAGTTCGAAGGCTACCCGGCGGCAGCTTCGGCGTGGGACAGCGACATCCTGCCGGCACGCCTCAAGGACTATTCGCCGAGCTGGCTGGATGAACTGTGCCGCAACGGCAAACTGGTGTGGACGCGCATCAGCGCGCGGCAGAAAGTCAGCGGCTCGGCATTGCGCAGTACACCGATCGTGCTGCTGCCGCGCAGTCAGGTGGGTTTGTGGAGTGCGTTGGCTGAACAGACGCCGGTGAGTGAGTTATCGCCGAAAACGCAGAAAGTCTTCGAGGCGCTGAGTCAGCATGGCGCGCTGTTTTTCGATGAGTTGATTCATGAAGCGCGCCTGCTGCGCAGCGAACTGGAAATCGCCCTGCAGGAACTGGTCGCCGCAGGTTTGGTGAACGCCGACAGCTTCGCCGGTCTGCGCGCGCTGATCACGCCGGCAAGCAAGCGCCAGCAGCGCAGTAGCCGACGCGGGCGCGGCGCGTTTATCGGCGGCATGGACGATGCCGGGCGCTGGGCATTGCTGCGCCGGGGTTCGTCAGCCGATGCCGCCGAGACACTCGAACACGTCGCCATGACCCTGCTGCGCCGCTACGGCGTGGTGTTCTGGCGCTTGCTCGAACGCGAAGCGGACTGGCTGCCGAGCTGGCGGGAATTGCTGCGCACCTTTCATCGTCTGGAGGCGCGGGGCGAGATTCGTGGCGGGCGGTTTGTCAGTGGTCTGGCTGGCGAGCAGTTTGCCTTGCCCGAAGCCATTCCCTTGCTGCGCGAAGTACGCCGCCGCCCGCAGGACGGCAGCCTGGTGGCGGTGTGCGGAGTTGATCCATTGAATCTGGCCGGAACCTTGTTGCCGGGGGCGAAGGTGCCGGCGCTGGTGAGCAATCGGCTGGTTTATCGCGATGGAGTGTCCGTGGCCGCGGTGATTGCCGGCAAGCAGCAGGTTTGGGTAGAGCTGGATCCGATAGCCATGGGACAACTGCATGCCAAGCTGATCCGGCATTGAGAGTGTTCGCACCGGCGTCTTCGCGAGCAGGCTCGCTCCCACAGTCCAATCCCATTGCCCCTGTGGGAGCGAGCCTGCTCGCGAAAGCGCCGGCCCTGTCTCTACACAAACAGGCGTCAGGTCCGTGACTCCTGCGGTACCTCATCCGCAACCACCGCCCCCTCCTCCTGCCGCTTCGGCAACAGCACCTGTTGTGGATAAGTCTGCGCAAAATGCACATTGGGTGTGTTATCCACAAGCTTCTTCAAGCGCTGGTTGAACGCGCGGCTCACCGCATATTGCCCACCTGACACCGTGCGAAATTGCGCCGTCAACACCACGCCGTTCAAGTCCATTTTGTCCACGCCAAACACATCCAGCGGCCCTTGCAGGTTGTACTTGAGGAACGGGTCTTCGCGGATCGAATCACCGGCCTCGCGAATCAGCTCAATGGCTTTGTCGACATCGGTGTCGTAGGTGAACTGCACCGAGAAAAATGCGAAGGCGAACTGGCGTGATTGGTTGGTCACAGCCTTGATCTGGCCGAACGGCACCGAGTGCACAAAACCCTTGCCGTCCCGCAGGCGCAAGGTGCGGATGGTCAAACCTTCCACGGTGCCGGCGTGGCCGGAATCGAGCACCACCCAGTCGCCGATCGACAGGGTGTCTTCGATGATGATGAACAACCCGGTGATGACGTCCTGCACCAGTTGCTGCGAACCGAAACCGATCGCCAGACCGACCACGCCCGCACCGGCTAGTAGCGGCGCGACGTTGATGCCGAGGTTGGCCATGGTGGTAATCGCGCAGATCACCACGAGGATGATTTTGATCGCGTTGCGCAGCAGCGGCAGGATGGTTTTCACCCGCGTGCTCGGCTGGCGTGCCGCGCGTTTGCTCAGCGGCGGTTTCAGCGCTTCCTGAATCGCCGTGTCGAGCACCACCCACAGCAGCCACGTCACCAGGAAGATCAGGCCGATGCTGCTCAAGGCGTTGCTGATCGCTCGACCGACGGTGCTGCTCTGGGCGAAATCGAGCAACGACACGCCCCAGATCCGCCCGAGAATATCGATGAACACAATCGCCATGACGATGCGCAGCAACGCATGCAACAGGCTGAGAAAGCGTTCCTTGTAGGCACTGCTGCGCTGGATCGCCTCAGCCTTGCGTGATTTGAACAAATGCTGCAACACGGTGCTGAGAAACACTGTGGCGATCAGCAGCACGGTGGTGAACAAGGCACAGCGCAGGGCTTTCTGATTGTCCTCGCCGATGCCGATCAGGCTGACTGCCGAGACCAGCACCATCAGCACGATCGGCCAATACCACAGCCCGGAAAATATCCGCAGCGACTCCTGCAGCGACGGTTGTTTCAAACGCTGACTGAGCGGGCGATTGCGGATCAGATGCGCCACGGGCCGGCGCAGGCGAATCACCAGCAAACCGAAAATCACCGAGGCGATCAGCCCGGTGAACACGGCGATGCTGCTGGTGATATTGCCGCCCAGTTGCCGGGCGATCTGCGGGCTGGTCAGGGCATCGCTGAGCGCGGCGAGAAAGCCGATGAGGAACAGCGGGCGCGGGCAGTATTCACGGATGATTCGCGCGGCGGCGCGCTTGTGCCCGACGTTGAACATCACCACCACGCACAACAACATCGATGTGGAGAAGATACCGCTGCTGGTGGCATAGGCCAGACACAGCGCCAGCGCACGGCCCACCGAAGCTTGCAGAAAATGGCTGACATACAGCGTCAAAGGCAGGCAGATCAGCGCCGGCACGGTGTACGGCAGCACGTAGCCGAGCAGATCCTGACTGCGCTGGCGGGTGCGCAACCAGCGGCCCTCACGCAGACGCTTGGCCAACAGACTGCCGAGCACGGTGAGCAGGGCGAAACTGCCCAGCCAGACTCCCGACAGCGTGAGGAAATCCCCTGCCACGCTCCAGCCCGAGCGATTCGACGGTTGCTTGACCAGCCGATCGACCTCATCCGCCGCGCGGTCGGCGCGCAGCCGCCAGGCATCGACCAGGTGTTCGTTGAGATCGAGTTTTTCCTGCACATCGTCGATGCTCGTACTGATCGCCCCGAGCAGACCACCCTGCACCAGCGGTTCCGGTTCGGCGGGTTTCTCTGCCGTGTCGGCGGCAGCCGGAACGCCCGGTAGCGCGACGGCTTGCGATGTGTTGACGCCCAAGCACAGCAGCGCTCCCAGCAGAATGGCGATCCTGAAATTGCGCAAAGCTCCGATCTCCCGTGGCTGACCCTGGTAAGGAACTGATCGGTAATTGCGCGGCAAGTTCAAGAGCCCCCTCACCCCAGCCCTCTCCCCCAGGAGAGGGAGCCGACCGAGTTGCATGACCAAAATCACCAACTGCACGTCTTGAGTCGAACTCAAGTCCTGAAAACCATGAAAATCTGCTCCCTTCACAGTCGTACGCGATTTCAGGAGGCATGAAGATCTGCTCCCTTCCCCCTCGCCCCCTTGGGGGAGAGGGTTGGGGTGAGGGGGTAAGCTCTTGATCTTCGCTTCACCCGCGACCGTCCGTAACGCCACCGAAACTTTCCCGCCCCCGCCGCAGTCATCACAGAACATCGGCAACACGAGGACTTTCTACGGGAGGATGGGATGGCGACGATTCACATCGGTATTTCAGGCTGGCGCTACGCCCCGTGGCGCGGGGATTTCTACCCGAAGGGACTGGCGCAGAAGCGCGAATTGCAGTTCGCCTCCCGCGCGGTCAACAGCATTGAAATCAATGGATCGTTCTACGCCCTGCAACGACCCGAACGTTACGCCCAGTGGTACGCCGAAACCCCCGATGACTTCGTCTTCAGCGTCAAGGCGCCGCGCTTCATCACCCACGTGCGCCGCTTGCGCGAAATCGAAAAACCGCTGGCGAATTTCTTCGCCTCGGGCGTTCTGGAACTGAAGGAAAAACTCGGGCCGATCCTTTGGCAGTTTCCGCCGAATTTCAAATTCGACGCCGAGCGCTTCGATCACTTTCTCGCGCAACTGCCCCACGATACCCAAGCCGCAGCCGCCCTCGCCCGCCAGCACGACTCGCATCTTCCCGGCCACGCCAGCGTCAAAGCCTGGCGCAAGAAACCGCTGCGCCATGCCGTGGAAATCCGTCACGAGAGCTTTATCGACCCGGAGTTCGTGCGCCTGCTCAAGCGCCATAACACCGCGCTGGTCATTGCCGACACCGCCGGCAAATGGCCGTACCGCGAAGACCTCACCAGCGACTTCGTCTATCTGCGCCTGCACGGCGCCGAAGAGCTCTACGCCAGCGGTTATTCCGAACAAGCGCTCAAGCGCTGGGCAGAGCGCATCGACGCCTGGCATCACGGTAAACAGCCAGAGGACGCCCACCTGATAGCCCCACGCCTGAAACCCCGCGCGCGCAAATCCCGCGAAGTGTTCTGCTACTTCGACAACGACATCAAAGTCCGCGCGCCCTACGACGCACGCAACTTGTTGCAGCGCTTGGACCTCGACAAAGACCTCGCCACAACTCCCGGGCAAGTCGCCGCAGAAGGAGTTCTGTCATGAGCATTCCCGAACCGGTCGGTTTCACCGACGAAGGCTCCGTGGTTGCGCCCTCGGTGCGCACCTTCACCGTACTGACTGTCAACACCCACAAGGGCTTCACCGCGCTGAACCGGCGTTTCATTCTGCCGGAGCTGCGTGAAGCAGTGCGCAGCGTCGCCGCCGACGTGGTGTTTCTGCAGGAAGTCCACGGCACGCACGAGCAGCATCCGAAACGCTACGACAACTGGCCGACGATGCCGCAATACGAATTCCTCGCCGACAGCCTCTGGCCGCAATTCGCCTACGGGCGCAATGCCGTGTACCCGGCGGGCGACCACGGCAATGCGCTGCTGTCGAAATTCCAGATCATCCGCCACGACAACCTCGACGTGTCGATCAGCGGCCATGAAAACCGTGGCCTGCTGCATTGCGTGCTGCGCCTGCCTGGCGACGGCACCGAAGTGCACGCGATCTGCGTGCATCTGGGCCTGCGCGAGAGCCACCGCAATGCGCAACTGGATCTGCTGATGCAACGTCTCGCCGAACTGCCCGCTGATGCCCCGGTGATCGTCGCTGGCGATTTCAATGACTGGCGCCAGCGCGCCGACGCGCAGCTCAAGCCCTGTGGCCTGCGCGAAGTGTTCGCCGAGCAGTACGGCAAGCCGGCGCGCAGCTTTCCCGCGCGGCTGCCAGCGCTACGACTCGACCGCATCTACGTACGCAACCTCAAGGCCAGCCGGCCGAAAGTTTTGACCAACCGGCCCTGGTCCCACCTTTCCGACCACGCACCGTTATCGGTGGAGATTGAACTATGAACAGTGCGCCACTGGAAAAATCCGCCGTCGACCCGGTCCCGCTGAACCCGCCGGTGCGCGAGCCCGGCCACGTGGACGTCGAGTATCAATGGCACAGCAATAACCGCGTAGAGCTGCTGGAGAACGGCGAGGAATATTTCCCCCGGGTATTCGAAGCGATGCGCGCAGCCAAGAGCGAGATCCTGCTGGAGACCTTCATCGTCTTCGAAGACAAGGTCGGCGCCGAGTTGCAGCAAATCCTCATCGAAGCCGCCCAGCGCGGCGTGCGCACCACGGTCAGCCTCGACGGCTTCGGCTGTGGCGAGCTGAGCACCGGCTATCTGTCGGCCTTGAGCGATGCCGGCGTGCATCTGCAAATCTTCGATCCGGCGCCGAAGCATTTGGGCATCCGCACCAACTGGTTCCGCCGCTTGCACCGCAAGATCGTGGTGGTCGACGGCTTGATCGCGTTCATTGGCGGGATCAACTTTTCCGGCGATCACCTGGCCGACTTCGGCCCTGAAGCCAAGCAGGATTACTCGGTGGAGATCCAGGGCCCGGTGGTCGCCGATATCCATCACTTCGCCCTGCTGCAAAGCGGTCGTCCCGGGCGCGCGCGGTTCTGGTGGCAGCGCCGGCGCCAGCGCCTGGAGGAAATGGCCTTCACCGATCACGACGGCCAGGTGCGCCTGGTGTTCCGCGATAACGATCAACACAACACCGATATCGAAGACGTGTATCTGCAAGTACTGCGCAAGGCCAAGCGCCGGGTGATCATCGCCAACGCCTACTTCTTTCCCGGTTACCGGCTGCTGCGTGAAATCCGCAACGCCGCCCGCCGTGGCGTCGAGGTGCGGCTGATCCTGCAAGGCCAGCCGGACATGCTCGTGGCGAAACTGGCGGCGCGCATGACCTACGATTATCTGCTGCGTGCCGGCGTGCAGATTCACGAATACTGCCAACGCCCGCTGCACGGCAAAGTCGCGCTGGTCGACGATGACTGGAGCACCGTGGGCTCAAGCAATCTCGACCCGCTGAGCCTGTCGCTGAATCTGGAAGCCAACGTACTGATCCGCGACCGCGCGTTCAATCAGCACCTGTACGAACGCCTCGAAGATCTCAGCCAGAACCACTGCAAAGCCATGGACGCCAAGCTGTTGCCGCGCGGGCGCATCTGGCACATGACCGTGGGCTTTCTGGTGTTCCACTTCCTGCGGCACTTCCCGGCCATGGCCGGTTGGCTGCCGGCGCATAAACCGCGTCTGAAGCCTTTCCGAGGTGCGCGTCCATGAGTCATTCCGAAGTGCACTCCGATAGCCATTCGACACAAGCGGCGCCGTCGAAATGGAGCCGCTGGAAACGTCCGCTGACCATCCTGTTTTTCCTCGCGCTGATCGTCCTCCTGACGATGTTCGCCACCCGCATCGAATGGGCCGAGGTGCTGGAGACCCTCGCCGATTTCAAGGTGCGCACGCTGATCATCGCCGCCAGCCTGACGTTGCTGAGCTTTCTGGTGTACGCCAGTTTCGACCTGATCGGCCGCACTTACATTCGGCAAGACCTGACCTGGAAGCAGATCCTGCCGGTGGGCATCATCAGCTACGCCTTCAATCTCAACCTTAGCGCCTGGGTCGGCGGCATCGCCATGCGCTATCGCCTGTATTCGCGGCTGGGCGTGAGCAAAGGCAACATTGCCAAGATTCTCGGCCTGAGCCTGGCAACCAACTGGTTCGGCTACATGACCATCGCTGGCGTAGTATTCAGCAGCGGTCTGGTGACTATGCCGCCGGGCTGGAAACTCAGCAGTTCGGCCTTGCAACTGGTCGGGGTGTTATTGCTGTTGGTCAGTGCCGGCTATCTGGCGGCGTGTCAGTTCTCCAAGCGCCGCGAGTGGTCGATACGCGGCGTGGAAATCAACCTGCCGTCGCTGCGCATGGCGGTGCTGCAATTGCTCTTGGGCGCGTTGAACTGGTCGCTGATGGCGGCGGTGATCTTCACTCTGCTGCCGAGCAAACTGGATTATCCGCTGGTGCTTGGGGTGCTGTTGATCAGCGCGATTGCCGGGGTCATTACGCACATTCCGGCGGGGCTGGGTGTGCTGGAGGCGGTGTTCGTGGCGTTGCTGCAGCATGAGGCATCGCGCGGCAGTCTGGTCGCGGGATTGCTGGCGTATCGGGCGATTTATTTTCTGCTGCCGCTGTTGATCACGGTGGTGATGTATCTGGTGGTGGAGGCCAAGGCCAAGGCGCTGCGGATCGAGAAGAAACCCACACATTAGAATCAACATCAAAAGATCGCAGCCTTCGGCAGCTCCTACATTTGAAATGCGTTCAACCTGTGGGAGCGAGCCTGCTCGCGAAGGGGCCGGTACATGCGACAGAATCATCTGGATTGGATAATGCTCAACCGCTCCCCCACCACCATCTCGGTAATCCAGTCCACCAGGATCGAGGTGTAGGCCTGCTGCGACACCGGATCACTCAATGCATGATCGGCGCCATCAATAATCCGATGGGTCAATGAGTGAGTCTGCTGACAGGCGGCGCGGTAACTCATGATCGTCGCGTGGGGCACGAAGTCGTCGGTTTCCGATTCCACCAACAGCACGTCGCCCGTGAATTGCGAACAGGCATGCAGGGCGCGATTGCTGTCGGCGCGCACCAGCGTATTGCGATAATCGCGCAGGTCGGCCTTGTCCAGATCGCGTTTGGGCGTGTGCCATTGCTCGTCGCGGTACAGCGCCGGCACGCGCAGCGCCAGCCAGCGCACCGGGCGCAATGACGTCAGGATCGAGGCCAGATAACCGCCATAACTGGTGCCGACCACGGCGATCGCCGAGGTATCCAGCGCCGGGTGCGCCAGCAGGCGATCGTAGGCCGCCAGCAAGTCACGCAGATTGTCTTCACGGGTCACCCGGGTCAGCGGGATTCCGGTGCCGCCGGTGTGCCCGCGCAGGTCGAAGGTCAGGCATACGCAACCCAGGCCGGCGATGCCTTTGGCCCGTTCCAGATCACGCTCCTGACTGCCGCCCCAACCGTGCACGAACAACACCCCCGGGACTTTCGATTTGGGACTGAGAAAGGTCCCGCTCATCTGTTCGTCATCAATGTCGATTTGAATGCATTCGCTTCTAGCCGTCATAGGATTGGACCGTCACATATTTGAGAAGAAATGCGCTGTTTTCCGCCGGGCCGCGATAGACCTCGATGGCGTCCGCCGGCAGCGCCTGATCGGTATAGGTTTCCACCGACGACACGCGAATCGCGCGCATCTGTGGATCGTTGACGAAGCTCTGCAACGCGGCCACTTCAGCGCTGCTGGCACCGCCCATGCGCCAGGATTGTTCGAGCACGCCGCTGCGCGGGTTGCCGCTGGCGTCGAGGCCTTGGCCGATATCGTAATTGCGCCGCGAGGCGAAGAAGCGTGGGTAGGCTTCGTTGGCGGCACTGTCGAAGACCTGCGCCTGCTCGATGGCCAGACGCACATCGTCAGGCAGATCCAGCGCGAGCAACTCGTCATAGCCACCCTGCACCACCAGCAAGTTCGAACCGCCGTAGACCTCTTCGCCCTGACCGTCCTCGGTCAAGTATTGATCACCGCAATAGCTCAACACTTTGCCGCCGATGAACGACTGGCCGACGCTGTGGGTGACGACGTTGCTCAAGTCCTGCTCCAGCACTACGCCGTCGCTGAACAGGCTTTGCGCTTCGGGACGAGCGAGGATTTCATCGAACGCATCGAGGCTTTTGATCACTTCCTGACCGCGACCGGCGCAAGCGTGAATCGGCTTCAAGCGAATCGGCCCGGCGTACAACAGATGCTCGGCGGCGGGCCGCGCATCTTCCAAGGCGAATACGCTGAGACCGTCGAGCACAACGTTGCGCACCCGCTCCGAAAACAGCGGCGACCAGCCTTGCGGCGCGTGCGCCAGATGGCTGCGCAAGCCGTGGCTGATGGCTTTGGTGCAGATGAAATCGTATTCGACGTAACCGCCCCACAAGTCATCGGGGCCTTTGATGCCCAGCGCTTGAGCGTGGGCGGCGCCAACGATGGTTTGCGTTGGCAGCAGATACAGCTCGCGGCCCTGATGTTTGGCCGGATCGAAACTGCCGCCGAATTTGCAGCCGAGAATCTGCGCCAGCCAACGCGCCAGTGCCTTGTTGGTCTCGACTTCATGTTGCGGCGCCTCGGCACGCACCGAATGGGCCACGACGATTTTGTTGCTGGGTGTCGGGGTCATGCGTTCCCCTTGCATCAGTCGATGGGTTCACTCAGGGAATTTGCAGAGATCAGGCCAATCAACGATCCCCACGAACCGCCCGATAATCGGGAGCTTGCCGTGACTGTGCTGGCATCACGCCTGTTTCAAACTGCACGACAGCGCGCAAAACTCCGGCAAATTGCACGATCTCTCACCCTCGCCGCGATCATTGTGGGAGCGAGCCTGCTCGCGAAAGCGTAGTGTCAGCCGACTACAATTCTGTAGATCCAGCGCCTTCGCGAGCAGGCTCGCTCCCACATTAGTTCATCGTCGTTCTGGGAGCGGGATTCACACCAAACCGCCCACGGTAATCACTCGGCCCCAGCCCGGTAATCTTCTTGAAGATCGCACGAAACGCGCCCGGATCCTGATAGCCGACAGTCCAGGCAATGTGGTCGATCGTGCCATTGGTGAACTCGAGCATTTCTCGCGCTTTGCCAACCCGCAGGTGCTGGCAATACTCGGTCGGTTTCAAGCCTGTCGCGGCGCGGAATCGGCGCAGGAAAGTACGCTCTTCAAGTCCCGCACGCTCGGCCATCGCGTTCAGCGAAACATCCGTCGCCCCGGTGCTTTGCAGCCAGTGCTGGACCTTGAGAATCGCCGCGTCGCCATGGCTGAGGATCGGTGCGAAATTGCTTCCGCATTCACTGGCGCTGTCGCTGTGTTCCATCACCAGAAAACGCGCGGTCGCGGTGGCGATGCTCGGGCCGAGCAAGCGATCGACCAGACGCAGTCCCAGTTCCGACCAGGCCATCAGCCCGGCCGTGGTGATCAGGTCGCCGTCGTCGACAATCGGCGTGTCGGCCTTCAGCTTGATCTTCGGGTAACGCTCGGCGAAAGCCTGGGCCGAGGTCCAGTGCGTGGTGGCGCTGCGACCGTCGAGCAAGCCGCTTTCGGCGAGCATCAACGAGCCCACACAGACACCGCCAAGGGTTGCGCCGCGCGCATGCTGATCGCGCAGCCATTGCGCAAGACTCACGGTCATCTGCGCCGCATCGAACCCGCCGAGGGACGGCGGAATCAGCACGGCGAGCAAGGCGTCTTCGGCGCCGGGATGACTGTCATAGACCCGCGTCGGCAGCTGCTCGCCCTCAACCTGCCAGTGACTGACCCGCAGCACGGGCAATTGCACAGCCTGATACTCGGCAGCGATGCGATTGGCCACGGCGAACAGGTCGGTCAGACCGTGCACCGCCGCCAGTTGCGCGCCGGGGTAAATCAGCACGCCCAGTTCAGCGGTGGCGGCTCTTTGTGCAGCCATTGTCAGTTTTCCCCTGCCTATTGTCGGTGCGGCCAATCCTCGAATCCTCGGCCAGCGTCAATACTGAGGCCACACCCAATCACCGTCTCGAGGACAATCTCATGGCCAAGCAAGCGCTCATCGTAGTCGATATCCAGAACGACTACTTCCCCCAAGGCAAGTGGCCGCTGGTCGGCGCCGACGCCGCTGCCGATAACGCCGCACGGCTGATCGCAGCCTTTCGCGAAACGGGCGATCCGGTGGTGCACATTCGGCATGAATTCACCTCCGAAGACGCGCCGTTTTTCACTCCCGGCTCCGAGGGCGCGAAACTGCATCCGAAAGTGCTCAACCGCGCCGACGAGCCGGTGGTGCTCAAGCACTTCGTCAACTCGTTCCGCGAAACCGAACTGAAAGCGGTGCTCGACGAACACGGGATCAACGGCCTGGTGGTGGTCGGCAGCATGAGCCATATGTGCGTCGATGGCATCGCCCGCGCGGCGGCGGACATGGGTTACAGCGTGACCGTGATTCACGATGCCTGCGCCAGCCGTGACCTTGAATTCAACGGCCTGACGGTGCCGGCCGCCCATGTGCACGCAGCATTCATGGCCGCGCTGGGTTTCGCCTATGCCAGCGTGGTATCCACTGAAGAGTTCCTGAGCAGCAACGCCTAGCAACAACTGCGCAATCCCCTGGCCCGCCGCGTTGCGGGCCTTTTTGCGTCTGTCATGAAAATCTCACGCGTGAGTCATTGATGGCACTTTGCATTGGTTGTAGTGTGGCCCACGCGTGAGACGCTCATAACCGGATTCCAGCCATGACAAGCCGCACTCCGACGCCTGCCGCAGCCAGCCCCAAGGGCGAGCGTGGCAAGACGTCAGCGAAAAAACCGTCGAGCTTCTACATGAAGCAGATGCGCGCAGGCCTGGCCGCCGCCGGTTATGTGAAACACGAAACTTGGGTGCTTCCGGAAAACCGAAGCTTGCTCAAGCAAATGGAGCAACAGCTACGCCAACCGATTCTGGCTGGCTCTTTCATGTCGGAGAAATACATGAGCGCAGGCAACAACTGGACCATCGACAGCCTCTTCAATGCCCTCAAGGCGCTGGACGAGGTGGCTTCCCAAGAGATTTCGCTGTCCCTGATCCAGAGCTCCGAACCGAGCATCAAGCTGGAAATGAATGAATTCGGTGGTCTGCCGATTCACATCGCCCTGGCCGGCCAGCAGATCATCGTCGACACCGTGCTGGTGGACATCGATTCGATCAGCAACGTCCAGGCGTTCAACGATGCCGTACTGCGCAGCCGCGAGATGTTCCCGCTGTCTTCGATCGGGATCGAATCGATGCCGAACGGGCAGACCGTCTACAACATGTTCGGCGCGCTCAGTGCTGATTCGAGCCTGACCAACGTCGTCACCGAGGTGAAAACCCTGGTCGACAACGTGCAGCGCGCCAGCGAAGCCTTCGAACACTTCTTCAAGTAATCAACAGGGAATATCCAATGACTCAGTCCATCTGGAGCAAGTTGTTCACCGCACTGCGCGGCGGCGCCAATGAAGTTGGCGAAGCCATCGCCGACCAGCAGGCCCTGCGCATCCTCGATCAGGAAATCCGCGACGCGGACACCGCGCTGTCCAATGCCCGCCGCGAACTGGTAACGATCATGGCCAAGCACAAACTGGCCGCCGACCGCGTCAGCGAATACGACGCCAAGATCAAGGACCTCGAAGCCAAGGCTGTGGCCGCGTTGAATGCCGGCCGTGAAGACCTGGCGCTGGAAGTGGCCGAAGCGATTTCGACCCTGACCAACGACCTCGCTGCCGAGAAGAAACTCAGCGATGAATTCGGCGCCTACGCCGACAACATGCGCAAAGACATCAGCAAAGCCGAATCGCGGATCAAGAGCCTGCGCCAGCAAGTGGACATGGCCAAGGCCCGCGACAGCGTGCAGAAAGCCCAGGTCAGCGCCTCGATTGCCAGCGGCGGCGCCAACGGCAAACTGGAAACCGCGGTCGGCACCCTGAACCGCCTGCAAGCCAAGCAGCAGCAACGCGCTGCCGAGCTGAGCGCAGCGGACGAACTGGCCGACGCCTCTACCGGTAACGACCTGGAACGCAAACTGCGCGACGCCGGCATCACGCCGAACGAAGGCAGCGCCAATGCGATCCTTGAGCGCCTGAAGCAGAAGTCCGCGCAGTAATGACTGAACGGTAACTTGTGGGAGCGAGCCTGCTCGCGAAAGCGTCGTGACAGTCAAATAATCGAGTGACTGACACAACCCATTCGCGAGCAGGCTCGCTCCCACATGGTTTTGCGGCGTAATTGCCCCTGCTCGTTCACCGCTTCGCCCGTTACACTACCGCCACTTTTTCACCCGAACACCTCCACCCGCTTCAAGGAACGTACCCATGGGATGGTTTAAAGACTTGCTCGGCACCAGCAATTGGCAGACCGCTGCGCCAACGACCACCGGCGCCAGCGGCCCACTGGGCATGGCTCAAGGCAAAGGCGTGCGCTTCGACACGACCCTGGCGTTGCTGCTGGAAGGCTCGACTTCGGTGCGGGTGCCATTCGATCAAGCGGTGTGGAGCGCCGGCTGGGTCGATCTCGGCCAGTCCAACAAACTGCACCGCTATTACATGAACGACGAGGATTTCTGGGTGCAGATCCACGTCACCGGCGATGATCAGGTCGAGTCGGTCACCCTGTTCAATTACCTCAGCTACGTGACGGTCAACAGTGACGCCGAACTGCAGCGTCTGGCCGGCCCCAACAGCCTGATCGGTCTGCCGACCTACAACCACGACGGTGTTGAATACGCCCGCGAATGGGGCACCGAACTGCAGCAGACTGAACTGGTGCCAATGACCGAACACGTGGTCAATCCGGACGAGTCCTACACCATCAAGCACCACGCCATGCTGTATGCCCGCGACACCGGTCTGACCGATCGCCGCGAACTGCTGCTGTTCTCAGTCGAACAGGACGAAGAAGGCACCGTCAGCCTGAGCACCTCGCTGGGCATCTCGCTGTACACGACTGATTTGAGCGCCATTTAAAAAAGGAAGTTTTTCATGCTGGAAGTCTTGGCCGTTTCTCTGAACAAAACCGCGCTGGTCGGTTTTGTCGTCTACCTGATCGGCGCCGTGTTGCTGTTCATGCTGTTTCAATTCGTCTACACGCGGATCACCGCGCACAAGGAATTCGAGCTGATCCGCGCCGGCAACACTGCCGCCGCCATTGCCCTGTCCGGGGCAATCATCGGTTTCGCGATTCCGGCGAGCAACGTGATCGCCTACTCGGTCAACGTGCTCGACTTCGTCCTCTGGGCGGTCATCGCCGCCGTCGTGCAATTGCTGGCGTTTGTCGCTACCGGGCTGGTGCTCAAGGGCACTTCCCAGCGCATCGCCAACGGCGAAGTGGCGGCCGGCATCTATGTGGCTGCCGTGGCGATCAGCGTCGGCATGCTCAATGCCGCGTGCATGACCCCGTCCCACTGACCGGCAGGAAGCCTCTCGATGAAACGCAGCAAATACGTGCAATTGTCCCTCGCCGCATCGGTGGCGATGGCGATTTCCGGTGAAGCAGCGGCGCTGGATCAGCCGCGCAACTTCCAGAGCGTTGAACAGTGTGTCGACGCCGAATTGGCCGCCGATCTCTGCTCCAGCGCCTACGTCGCCGCCCTGAACGAACACCGGCGCATCGCCCCGGCCTACAACGACAAGGCCAAGTGCGACGCAGACTTTGCCGCTGGCTGGTGTCAGAAAAATTCCGATGGCCGTTTCGTGCCGAAACTCGGCGGCTTCAAAGTGCCGGGCAATGCCGAGACGCCGCAGGATCTCGATGCCATCGCCAATTCGCAAATGCCGGCGGGAGACACCACCAGCAGCAGTGCCAGCCACGGCGGCTCGCACTATTCCGGTGGCTCAGGTGGCGGCGGCAATGGCTGGCTGACCGGCTGGCTGATCGGCAACGCAATGAGCAACAACGCCGAACGCACCGTTTACCGTGATCGCGAAACGCGCCAGCCGTACAACACCTCAACGCAGTACCGCCGAGCTGACACAACCTCGCGCAGCCAGTCGGATTACGAGAGCAGCAAGAGCAAACCGGTGAACGTTGCCTCGTCGACTTCGCGCGGCGGCTTCGGCAGCCAGTCCAGCGCCCGCAGCGGTTGGGGTGGCTGGGGCAGCAGTTCCGGACGCTCGAGCAGCTGACATGAAAAAGATCCACTGCGCCGAGCGCCCCGACTGGAAACACACCGCTGAAAGCCTCGGTTTCCTGTTCCACACCATCGACGACGAACCGTACTGGGACGAAAGCGCCTACTACCAGTTCAGCCTCGCGCAGATCGAAAACGATCTGGAAGACCCGACCACCGAACTGCATGAGATGTGCATGGACCTGGTGGATCGCGTCGTCAACAGCGAGGAGTTGCTCGATCGCCTGAGTATCCCGGCGGCGTACTACGACATGATCCGCACCTCCTGGCGCGAGGGTCATCCGCATCTGTACGGTCGCATGGACTTTTCCTACAGCGGCAACGGGCCGGCGAAACTGCTGGAGCTCAACTACGACACGCCGACCAGCCTCTATGAAGCGGCAGCCTTTCAATGGGGCTGGCTGGAACAGTGCATCGAGCGTGGCACGCTGCCGCCGCATGCCGACCAGTTCAACAGCATCGACACCAAGCTGCATCAGGCCTTCGCCGAGTTGCAGTTGAAGCGGCCGTTCTACTTTGCGTCGATGAAGGATTCGGTCGAGGACAAAGGCACCACCGATTACCTGCGGCTGATCGCGGAAAAGGTCGGCATCGAATCACGCCACATCGATATCGAAGACATTGGCCTGACGGCTGAAGGTCGTTTCGTCGATCTGCAGGATCGCTGGATCCCGCACCTGTTCAAGCTGCACGCCTGGGAATTCATCTTCCACGAGCCGTTCGGCGCAGCGATCGCCGAATGCGATACGCAGTTTTTCGAACCGGCGTGGAAGGCGATTCTGTCGAACAAAGGTGCCCTGCCGCTGCTGTGGGAATTGCACAAGGGCCATCCGAATCTGCTCGCTGCGCACCTTGATCCGAATCCGCAGAGTGCGGTGCCGAAGGGCTGGGTGCGCAAGCCGTACTTTTCCCGCGAAGGCGCCAACATCGAGCTGCAAACGACGGAAGGTCTGATCGTCAAAGAGGACGGGCCTTACACCGATGCGCCGTTCATCCTGCAGGAGTTCGCACCGCTGCCGAAGTTTGGCGACAGCTACACGCTGATTGGCTCGTGGGTGATTGGCGATGAGGCAGCGGGGATTGGTGTGCGTGAAGACAATAGTCTGATCACCAAGGATTCAAGTCGATTTTTGCCGCACCTGATCCTCGACTGAAACAATTCCTCATGTAGGAGCTGACGAGTGCAACGAGGCTGCGATCTTTTGATCTTCAGAAGCAACGTCAAAAGATCGCAGCCTCGTTGCACTCGTCAGCTCCTACAGGTGATAGGGGTCGCGCTGAAATAGCCTCACAAAAAAGGCCCGTCGTTTAAGCGACGGGCCTTTTTCATTCAAGACGGTTACAGCGGCAAATCAGAACGGAATATCGTCATCGAAGCTGTCGAAATCCGGAGCCGGTTGCGGTGCGGCCTGCTGCGGTGCTTGCGGAGCCGAACGCTGCTGTGGAGCCGACTGCTGCGGGCGCGGTGCCTGCTGACGTGGCGCCTGCTGCTGGTAGTTGTTGCCGCCGCCTTGCTGGTCGCCCTGTTGTGGACGGCCGCCGAGCAGTTGCATGGTGCCTTGCATGTCGACCACGATTTCAGTGGTGTAACGCTTGATGCCGTCCTTTTCCCACTCGCGGGTCTGCAGCTTGCCTTCGATGTAGACCTGCGAACCCTTGCGCAGGTATTCACCGGCGATCTCGGCAACCTTGCCGAACATCGACACACGGTGCCACTCGGTTTTCTCGACCTTCTGACCGGTCTGCTTGTCGGTCCATTGTTCGCTGGTGGCCAGACTCAGGTTGGTCACGGCATTACCGTTAGGCAGGTAGCGAACTTCGGGATCCTGGCCGCAAGTGCCGACCAATATGACTTTGTTAACCCCACGGGCCATAACGTTCTCCTAAGCGTCGCACGCAGCCCCGGCCGGGTTGTTGACCAGGCGTTCGAGGGTGGTGCGATCCACTAATTCTTTGTCCAGTTTGATGTAAACAGCCGCCTCTTCGGCGACTATCACTGCATCTGTTACCCCTACCAGGGCCTTGAGGCGCTCGACCAGACCCGCTTCGCGGATCGCTTCGGGCGACAACGGCAAGCGCAGGCTCGTCACGTAGGGAGGTTCGCGCATGGTAACAGCAAAGGCCAGCCAAAGTGCAGCCAGCGCGGCGCATCCGAGGAACACAACCGACAGACCGCCATGCTGGAACAACCAGCCGCCGAGTATCCCGCCGAGTGCCGAACCGAGGAACTGGCTGGTGGAGTACACGCCCATGGCCGTGCCCTTGCCGCCTGCCGGTGAAACCTTGCTGATCAGCGACGGCAACGATGCCTCGAGCAGATTGAACGCGGTGAAAAACACCACCGTACCGATCACCAGAGCACGCAGGCTGTCGCCGAACTGCCAGAAGAATAGTTCAGTCAGCATCAATGTCATGACGGCGCCGAGCAAAACTCGTTTCATTTTGCGTTTCTTCTCGCCGTAGATAATGAACGGGATCATGGCGAAGAACGAAATCAGCAGCGCGGTGAGGTAGACCCACCAGTGCTGTTCCTTGGGCAAACCGGCTTTTTCCACCAGTGCCAGCGGCAAGGCCACGAAGCTCGACATCAACATGGCATGTAACACAAAGATGCCCAGATCCAGGCGCAGCAGGTCCGGGTGTTTGAGCGTCGGCATCAGTGCCTGCCGGGCGACGCCGGACTCACGGTGCTGCAACGGCCCGGTGGATTGCGGCACCATGAACATGATGATCAGGATGCCGACCAGCGCCATGGCGCCAGTGGCGAGGAACAGCCCGGACAGCCCGAACGCACTGGTCAGTAACGGCCCGACCACCATGGCCACGGCAAACGACAGGCCGATGGTCATGCCGATCATCGCCATGGCTTTGGTGCGATGCTGCTCGCGGGTCAGGTCGGAAAGCAGCGCCATCACCGCTGCGGAAATCGCCCCGGCGCCCTGCAGGATCCGCCCGGCGATCACACCCCAGATCGAATCGGCCTGGGAAGCCAGAACACTGCCGAGAGCGAACACGATCAGGCCGAGGTAGATCACCGGCCGGCGACCGATGCGGTCGGAAATGATCCCGAACGGAATCTGGAAAATTGCCTGGGTCAGACCGTAAGCGCCAATCGCCAGCCCGATCAGGGCCGGGGTCGCTCCCGCCAGATCCATGCCATAGGTCGCCAGCACCGGCAACACCATGAACATGCCAAGCATACGGAAGGCGAACACCAGGGCCAGACCGCTCGCCGCGCGGGTCTCGCTGCCACTCATGCGTTCGCTGTGGGGATCGTGCATGGAAAAACCTCGTGTGAACCGGCGGCGATTCTACCAGTCCCATCGGAAGACGGGGTATATCGCGACGCTATGACGCGTATAGATGAAACTCTCTTCATGAACGGCAAAACGCCCTTCGTTGGATAGTGTGCATCCATCCAGTATTTGCCCGTATACTCCTACGTTTTCGACGCCCGCCAAGCGAGGCCACTTTGGACAAGATCCTGATACGTGGGGCCCGTACCCACAACCTGAAGAACATCGACCTGACCCTGCCACGGGACAAGCTGATCGTCATCACCGGCCTGTCCGGATCCGGCAAGTCGTCCCTGGCGTTCGACACGCTGTATGCCGAAGGTCAGCGCCGCTATGTCGAATCGCTGTCGGCTTACGCTCGGCAGTTCCTGTCGATGATGGAAAAACCCGACGTCGACACCATCGAAGGCCTGTCGCCGGCGATCTCCATCGAACAGAAGTCGACCTCGCACAACCCGCGTTCCACGGTCGGCACCATCACCGAAATCTACGACTACCTGCGCTTGCTCTATGCCCGCGTGGGTACGCCGCGTTGCCCGGATCACGACATTCCACTGGAGGCGCAGACCGTCAGCCAGATGGTCGATCTGGTGCTGGCGCAGCCGGAAGGCAGCAAACTCATGCTGCTGGCGCCGGTGATCCGCGAGCGCAAGGGCGAACACCTGTCGGTCTTCGAGGAATTGCGTGCGCAAGGTTTCGTCCGCGCCCGGGTCAACGGACGCATTTGCGAGCTCGACGAGCTGCCGAAGCTGGATAAACAGAAGAAGCATTCGATCGATGTGATCGTTGACCGCTTCAAGGTCCGCGCCGATCTGCAGCAACGTCTGGCCGAGTCTTTCGAGACTGCGCTGAAACTCGCCGACGGCATTGCCTTGGTCGCGCCGATGGACGACGAGCCGGGCGAAGAAATGATCTTCTCCGCACGCTTCGCCTGCCCGATCTGCGGCCATGCGATCAGCGAGCTGGAACCCAAGCTGTTTTCCTTCAACAACCCGGCCGGCGCCTGCCCGACCTGTGATGGCCTGGGTGTGAAGCAGTTCTTCGACATCAAGCGTCTGGTCAATGGCGAGCTGACCCTGGCCGAGGGCGCGATCCGTGGCTGGGACCGGCGCAACGTCTATTACTTCCAGATGCTTGGCTCACTCGCCTCGCACTACAAGTTCAGCCTGGACAAGCCCTTCAACGAGCTGAGCGCCGAGCAGCAGAAGTTCATCCTGCATGGCAGCGGCTCGCAGAACGTCGACTTCAAATACCTGAACGACCGTGGCGACATCGTCAAACGCTCGCACCCGTTCGAAGGCATCGTGCCGAATCTTGAGCGCCGCTATCGCGAAACCGAATCGGCGAGCGTGCGTGAAGAGCTGGCCAAGTTCCTCAGCCATCAGGCCTGCCCGGATTGCCGTGGCACGCGTCTGCGCCGCGAAGCCCGGCACGTCTGGGTCGGCGAGAAAACCCTGCCGGCAGTGACCAATCTGCCGATCGGCGATGCCTGTGAATACTTCGGTGCGCTGAAGATGACAGGGCGACGCGGCGAGATCGCCGACAAAATCCTCAAGGAAATCCGCGAGCGTCTGCAATTTCTGGTCAACGTCGGCCTCGACTATCTGTCGCTGGATCGCAGTGCCGACACATTGTCCGGTGGCGAGGCGCAACGGATTCGTCTGGCAAGCCAGATTGGCGCGGGCCTGGTCGGCGTTCTGTATATCCTCGATGAACCATCCATTGGCTTGCATCAGCGCGACAACGACCGGCTGCTCGGTACGCTCAAGCATTTGCGCGATATCGGCAACACGGTGATCGTGGTCGAGCATGATGAAGACGCGATTCGTCTGGCTGACTATGTCGTCGATATCGGCCCGGGCGCCGGTGTGCACGGCGGGCAGATCGTTGCCGAGGGCACGCCGGACGAAGTCATGGCACACCCTGATTCGCTGACCGGCAAATACCTGTCCGGCCGGGTGAAGATCGAAGTGCCGGCCAAACGCACCCCACGCAACAAGAAGCTCAACCTGTCGCTCAAGGGTGCGCGCGGCAACAATCTGCGCAATGTCGATCTGGACATCCCGATCGGCTTGCTGACTTGCGTGACTGGCGTATCCGGTTCGGGCAAATCGACACTGATCAACAACACGCTGTTCCCGCTGAGCGCCACGGCGCTCAATGGTGCGACCACGCTGGAAGCGGCCGCACATGACAGCATCAAAGGTTTGGAACATCTCGACAAAGTCGTCGACATCGACCAGAGCCCGATCGGTCGTACGCCGCGCTCCAACCCGGCGACCTATACCGGGCTGTTCACGCCGATCCGCGAACTGTTTGCCGGCGTGCCCGAGTCGCGCTCCCGGGGTTACGGCCCGGGGCGTTTCTCGTTCAACGTCAAGGGCGGTCGCTGCGAAGCGTGCCAGGGCGACGGCCTGATCAAGGTGGAAATGCACTTTCTGCCGGACATCTACGTGCCCTGCGATGTGTGCAAGAGCAAGCGCTACAACCGCGAAACCCTTGAAATCAAGTACAAGGGCAAGAGCATCCACGAGACCCTCGAAATGACCATCGAGGAAGCTCGGGAGTTCTTCGATGCAGTGCCGGCACTGGCGCGCAAGCTGCAAACGCTGATGGATGTCGGCCTGTCCTACATCAAGCTCGGGCAGTCGGCGACGACCCTGTCCGGCGGTGAAGCTCAGCGGGTCAAGTTGTCGCGCGAGCTGTCCAAACGCGATACCGGCAAGACCCTGTACATCCTCGACGAGCCAACCACCGGCCTGCACTTCGCCGATATCCAGCAATTGCTCGACGTCCTCCATCGTCTGCGCGACCACGGCAACACCGTGGTGGTCATTGAGCACAACCTCGATGTGATCAAGACCGCTGACTGGCTGGTGGACCTCGGTCCTGAAGGCGGTTCCAAGGGCGGGCAGATCATTGCCACCGGTACGCCGGAGGAAGTCGCCGAGATGAAGCAATCTCACACCGGCCATTACCTCAAGCCACTGCTGATCCGCGATCGGGCTTAACTGCCAGGCATGAAAAAGCCCCTGTCACCGTTGAGGTGCCAGGGGCTTTTTTGTAGCTGGTGCAATCAGGACGCGTGGGATTGCAGGTAGTTCTCGAGACCGATCAGCTTGATCAGGCCCAACTGCTTTTCCAGCCAGTAGGTGTGATCTTCTTCGGTGTCGTTGAGCTGAACCCGCAGAATTTCGCGACTGACGTAGTCCTTGTGTTGCTCGCAAAGTTCGATGCCTTTGCACAGCGCAGCGCGGACTTTGTACTCGAGGCGCAGATCAGCTTCGAGCATCGTAGGCACGGTGGTGCCGACATCCAGATCATCCGGACGCATGCGCGGCGTGCCTTCGAGCATCAGAATCCGCCGCATCAATGCATCGGCGTGGCCGGCCTCTTCTTCCATCTCGTGGTTGATGCGCTCGTAGAGCTTGGTAAACCCCCAGTCCTCATACATCCGCGAATGAACGAAATATTGGTCACGCGCGGCCAGCTCGCCGGTCAGCAACGTATTGAGGTAATCGATTACATCTGGGTGGCCTTGCATCGCCCTACATCTCCCTTCCTGAAAGTCTGTAGTTTGAACCAACCTGACTGGAAGGTCACTCACCGCACGCAATAAAAGCGAAGATATTCTGAGAAAAGCAGGCCAAATAACGCAAAAACCGCCCAAATGAGGGCGGTTCTGCTTCTCGTTTAGACTACGTTAAGCTGTCAGTTGAGCAGCTTTGCGATTGCTTCTCCATACGCTGGATCGGCTTTGTAGAAATGCTGCAACTGACGATCGACGACGTCGCTGGAAACGCCCGCCATTGCGCCGGCAATGTTGCTGACCAGCAGCGCTTTTTGCTCTTCGCTCATCAAGCGGAACAAGGCACCGGCATGGCTGTAGTAGTCGGTGTCTTCGCGGTGATCATAGCGATCAGCGGCACCACTCAAGGCCAGCGCTGGCTCCACGTAATGCGGCGCTTGCTTCGGCGACTCAACGTAGCTGTTCGGTTCATAGTTCGGCGCCGCGCCGCCATTGCTGCCGAACGCCATAGAGCCGTCACGCTGATAAGTATTCACCGGGCTGCGCGGAGCGTTCACCGGCAATTGCTGGTGGTTGGTGCCCACACGGTAGCGGTGCGCGTCAGCGTAGGCGAATACGCGACCTTGCAGCATGCGGTCTGGCGACAGACCCACGCCTGGCACCATGTTGCTCGGGCCAAACGCAGCCTGCTCGACTTCAGCGAAGTAGTTAAGCGGGTTGCGGTTCAATTCCAGCTCACCAACTTCGATCAACGGAAACTCCTTCTGCGACCAGGTCTTGGTCACGTCGAATGGGTTCTCGTAATGAGCCGCCGCCTGGGCTTCGGTCATGATCTGAATGCACACGCGCCATTTCGGGAATTCACCACGCTTGATCGCTTCGAACAGGTCACGTTGCGCATAGTCCGGGTCGGTACCGGCCAAACGGGCGGCCTCGGCTGGTGCCAGGTTCTTGATGCCTTGCTGAGTCTTGTAGTGCCACTTCACCCAGTGACGCTCGCCTTTGGCGTTGATCAGGCTGTAAGTGTGACTGCCGAAGCCATGCATATGGCGATAGCCGTCAGGGATGCCACGATCAGAAAACAGGATAGTGACCTGGTGCAGCGCCTCAGGCGAATGCGACCAGAAATCCCACATCATCTGCGCGCTTTTCAGGTTGCTTTGCGGCAGACGTTTTTGCGTATGGATAAAGTCCGGAAACTTCAGCGGATCGCGGATGAAGAACACTGGCGTGTTGTTGCCAACGATGTCCCAATTGCCTTCCTCGGTGTAGAACTTCAAGGCGAAGCCGCGCGGATCGCGCTCAGTGTCGGCCGAACCACGCTCGCCACCTACGGTAGAAAAGCGCAGAAAGGTTGGCGTTTGTTTGCCTACAGATTCGAACAACTTCGCACTGGTGTATTCCGTGATGTCACGGGTGACGGTGAACGTACCGTAAGCGCCCGAACCTTTAGCGTGGACACGGCGCTCGGGAATGTTTTCACGGTTGAAGTGCGCGAGTTTTTCGATGAGATGGAAATCGTCGAGAAGCAGCGGACCGCGTGGGCCGGCGGAACGGGAATTCTGGTTATCAGCGACTGGCGCGCCACTGGCGGTTGTAAGCGTCTTGGTCTGGCTCATGCGGTCTTCTTCCTCTGTCAGTCTTGAACTGCCGGCTAATGGGCTTGGAGGGAAGTATTGATCATCGACGTTACAGCTACAAATTCATTAACCTGCAAGCATCGATAGATAATTACTAATTATGTTTTCCCGGCACATAGTGGCAGTTCAACCATGTCAGAAACTTGTATGGACGGCGCATTTCTTACAGACACAAAAAACCGGGCACTAGGCCCGGTTCTTTGTTTCAGACTGACGTCTTACTCGGCGGATACAGCTTCGCCAGCAGTAGCACGATCAACCAACTCGACGTACGCCATAGGCGCGTTGTCGCCAGCGCGGAAACCGCACTTGAGGATGCGCAGGTAGCCACCCTCACGGGTAGCGTAACGCTTGCCCAGGTCGTTGAAGAGCTTACCAACGATAGCTTTCGAACGAGTACGGTCGAAAGCCAGACGGCGGTTAGCCAGGCTGTCTGTCTTGGCCAGAGTGATCAGCGGCTCGGCAACGCGGCGCAGTTCTTTGGCTTTTGGCAGAGTAGTTTTGATCAGCTCGTGCTCGAACAGCGACACCGCCATGTTTTGGAACATGGCCTTGCGGTGCGAGCTGGTGCGGCTCAGGTGACGACCACTTTTACGATGACGCATGGTTCATTCCTTACCAAACACTACGTTCGGTGATTACGACGATCAGGCAGTCGCCTTGTCGTCCTTCTTAAGACTTGCAGGCGGCCAGTTGTCGAGGCGCATGCCGAGGGACAGACCGCGGGAGGCCAGAACGTCCTTGATTTCAGTCAAGGATTTCTTGCCCAGGTTCGGAGTCTTCAACAGCTCTACTTCGGTACGCTGAATCAGGTCGCCGATGTAGTAGATGTTTTCCGCCTTAAGGCAGTTAGCCGAACGTACAGTCAGTTCCAGATCGTCAACCGGGCGAAGCAGGATCGGATCGATCTCGTCTTCCTGCTCGACAACCAGCGGCTCACTTTCACCTTTGAGGTCGACGAACGCAGCCAGCTGCTGTTGCAGGATGGTTGCAGCGCGACGGATAGCCTCTTCAGGATCCAGGGTACCGTTGGTTTCCAGATCAATAACCAGCTTGTCCAGGTTGGTACGCTGCTCGACACGGGCGTTTTCCACCACGTAAGCGATACGGCGAACCGGGCTGAACGAAGAGTCGAGCTGCAAGCGACCGATGCTGCGGCTTTCGTCTTCATCGCTCTGACGCGAGTCGGCTGGTTCATAACCACGACCACGAGCTACGGTGAGCTTCATGTTCAGGGCGCCGTTAGACGCCAGGTTAGCGATTACGTGATCGGGATTAACGATCTCGACATCATGATCCAGCTGAATATCGGCAGCGGTAACCACCCCCGAACCCTTC
Organism: Pseudomonas sp. 1L-E-NC-VB-C3; assembly: GCF_057291535.1. Classification (NCBI taxonomy): domain Bacteria; kingdom Pseudomonadati; phylum Pseudomonadota; class Gammaproteobacteria; order Pseudomonadales; family Pseudomonadaceae; genus Pseudomonas; species Pseudomonas sp. 1L-E-NC-VB-C3. The sequence goes on from NZ_JBXAWD010000008.1 coordinate 285,042, forward strand.
TTCGACAAGGTCAGCGTAACTTCGTCACGACCGTGCAGCTTGATGGCCAGACCTTTAAGGTTCAACAGGATTTCAATTACGTCTTCCTGTACACCTTCGATGGCGCTGTACTCGTGGAGCACACCGTCAATCTCGGCCTCGACTACTGCGCAGCCGGGCATTGAGGACAACAGGATGCGGCGCAGCGCGTTGCCCAGGGTGTGGCCAAAACCACGCTCGAGAGGCTCGAGAGTGATCTTGGCGCGGGTTGGACTGACAACCTGCACATCAATGTGGCGGGGTGTCAGGAACTCATTTACCGAAATCTGCATGGATGCACCTATTTTCTAGCCCTTACTTGGAGTAGAGCTCGACAATCAGGCTTTCGTTGATGTCGGCGGACAGATCACTGCGAGCAGGAACGTTCTTGAAAACGCCCGACTTCTTCTCAGTGTCTACTTCTACCCATTCTACGCGGCCACGTTGGGCACACAGATCGAGAGCTTGGACAATGCGAAGCTGGTTTTTTGCTTTCTCGCGAACTGCAACCACGTCACCAGCACGAACCTGATACGACGGAACGTTTACGGTCTGACCGTTAACGCTGATCGACTTGTGCGATACCAGTTGACGGGATTCGGCACGAGTCGAACCAAAGCCCATACGGTATACAACGTTGTCCAGACGGCATTCGAGCAGTTGCAGCAGGTTTTCACCGGTTGCACCTTTCTTGCCAGCAGCTTCTTTGTAGTAGCCGCTGAACTGACGCTCGAGAACGCCGTAGATACGACGGACCTTCTGCTTTTCACGCAGTTGGGTGCCGTAGTCGGACTGGCGACCGCGGCGCTGGCCGTGGATACCAGGTGCTGCTTCAATGTTGCACTTCGATTCGATCGCGCGCACGCCGCTCTTCAGGAAGAGATCGGTGCCTTCGCGACGAGCGAGTTTGCATTTTGGACCAATGTAACGAGCCATTCTTTACAATCTCCTGGATTACACGCGGCGCTTCTTCGGCGGACGGCACCCGTTGTGCGGGATTGGCGTCACGTCGGTGATGCTGGCGATCTTGTAGCCACAGCCGTTCAAAGCGCGGACTGCGGATTCACGACCTGGACCTGGACCCTTGACGTTGACGTCGAGGTTTTTCAGGCCGTATTCCAGCGCAGCTTGACCAGCACGTTCAGCAGCTACTTGAGCAGCGAACGGGGTGGACTTGCGGGAACCGCGGAAACCCGAACCACCGGAGGTAGCCCAGGAAAGAGCGTTACCTTGACGGTCGGTAATGGTCACGATGGTGTTGTTAAAAGATGCATGGATGTGGGCGATGCCATCAACCACTGTCTTTTTAACTTTTTTACGAGGACGAGCAGCAGGTTTTGCCATGATTAAATTCCTGTCGATTCGCTGGGGCGATTACTTGCGGATCGGCTTACGCGGACCTTTACGGGTACGCGCGTTGGTCTTGGTACGCTGACCGCGTACTGGCAGACCACGACGATGACGCAGACCGCGATAGCAACCGAGGTCCATCAAGCGCTTGATTTTCATGTTGATTTCGCGACGCAGGTCACCTTCAGTGGTGAACTTCGCCACTTCGCCACGCAGCTGTTCAATTTGCTCGTCGCTCAGATCTTTGATCTTTGCTGCTGGGTTTACCCCAGTCACTGCACAGATCTTCTGCGCAGTAGTGCGACCAACACCATAGATGTAGGTCAGCGAGATAACAGTATGCTTGTTATCTGGAATGTTAACGCCTGCAATACGGGCCATTCAGTGGGACTCCAATTGACAGCTACCTACGCCCCGGAAGCCAAGAAATAGGGCGCGAGATAATATCGCTGTAATAACAAATAATCAACCCGGTAGCGCACTAGCTACCGGGCTTGAAGCATAATCACACTCAGCCTTGGCGCTGTTTGTGACGCGGTTCCGCGCTGCAAATTACTCGAACAACACCTTCGCGGCGAATAATCTTGCAGTTACGGCACAGCTTTTTCACCGATGCACGAACTTTCATCACCAACTCCTCGAACCTTATGGGTACTCAGCGCAACATGCCGCTGCCGTAACCCTTCAGGTTGGCTTTCTTCATCAGGGATTCGTACTGGTGCGAAACGAGGTGCGATTGTACTTGGGACATGAAGTCCATCACAACCACGACCACGATCAGCAACGAGGTCCCGCCAAGGTAGAACGGAACGTTTGCTGCAACCACCAGGAATTGGGGCAACAGGCACACGGCCGTCATGTAAAGAGCACCGAACAGGGTCAAGCGGGTCAGAACGCCATCAATATAGCGCGCAGACTGCTCACCTGGACGAATGCCCGGAATAAAGGCACCGGACTTCTTCAGGTTTTCCGCTACGTCTTTCGGATTGAACATCAACGCCGTATAGAAGAAGCAGAAGAAAATAATCCCTGCACTAAACAGCAGAATATTCAACGGCTGACCAGGAGCGATCGACTGCGAGATGTCCTGCAACCAGCCCATACCTTCAGACTGACCGAACCAGGCACCCAACGAAGCCGGGAACAGCAAAATGCTGCTCGCGAAAATAGCCGGAATAACACCGGCCATGTTCACCTTCAGCGGCAAGTGGCTTGTCTGCGCAGCAAAAACCTTGCGGCCCTGCTGACGCTTGGCGTAATGAACAGCGATACGACGCTGACCACGCTCAATGAACACCACGAAACCGATAATCGCTACTGCCAGCAAACCGATGGCAACCAGGGCGAAGATGTTGATATCGCCCTGACGCGCAGACTCGAAAGACTGCCCGATTGCTCTCGGAAGACCGGCGACGATACCCGAAAAAATCAACATCGAGATACCGTTGCCAACACCACGCTCAGTAATCTGCTCACCCAGCCACATCATGAACATCGCACCAGCCACAAATGTGGTTACCGCGACGAAATGGAAGCCAAAGTCACCAGTGAACGCGACGCCCTGCCCCGCCAGACCAATGGACATGCCAATAGCCTGGACCAGAGCGAGAGCGACGGTGAGGTAGCGGGTGTACTGGCTAATCTTGCGACGGCCAGCTTCACCTTCCTTCTTCAACTGCTCCAGCTGCGGGCTGACGGCGGTCATCAGTTGCATGATGATCGATGCCGAAATGTACGGCATGATCCCCAGTGCAAAGATGCTCATCCGTTCCAGCGCGCCGCCGGAGAACATGTTGAACAAGCTAAGAATGGTCCCCTCATTCTGTCGAAACAGGTCTGCGAGTCGGTCCGGGTTGATACCTGGAACCGGGATGTGTGCGCCTATTCGGTAGACGATAATCGCCAGGAACAGAAAACGCAGACGAGCCCAGAGTTCAGACATACCGCCTTTGCCGAGCGCAGAGAGAGCACCTTGCTTAGCCATTTATTCCTCGAACTTGCCGCCAGCTGCTTCGATAGCCGCACGCGCACCTTTGGTGGCGCCGATTCCCTTGCCGATAGTGACAGCGCGAGTCACTTCACCGGACAGCATGATTTTCACACGCTGTACGTTGACGTTGATCACGTTGGCATCTTTCAGGGACTGCACAGTAACGATGTCGCCTTCCACTTTAGCCAGCTCGGACAAACGCACTTCTGCGCGATCCATGGCTTTGAGGGAAACGAAACCGAACTTAGGCAGACGACGATGCAGCGGCTGTTGACCGCCTTCAAAGCCTGGAGCGATGGTGCCACCGGAGCGGGAGGTCTGACCTTTGTGACCACGGCCACCAGTCTTGCCCAAACCACTACCGATACCACGGCCCGGACGATGCTTTTCGCGACGGGAACCCGGCGCTGGACTCAGATCATTGAGTTTCATCGATTAACCCTCGACACGCAGCATGTAGTAAGCCTTGTTGATCATCCCGCGATTCTCGGGAGTATCCTGGACTTCTACAGTGTGACCGATGCGACGCAGACCCAGACCCTTAACGCACAGTTTGTGGTTAGGGATGCGGCCGGTCATGCTTTTGATCAGCGTAACTTTAACGGTAGCCATGATTACTTGATCTCCTCAACACGCAGGCCACGCTTGGCAGCGATGGACTCAGGAGACTGCATAGCCTTCAGACCCTTGAAAGTGGCGTGAACCACGTTTACCGGGTTAGTCGAGCCGTAGCACTTGGCCAGAACGTTCTGAACGCCAGCAACTTCGAGGACAGCACGCATAGCGCCGCCAGCGATGATACCGGTACCTTCAGAAGCAGGCTGCATGTACACCTTCGAAGCGCCGTGAGCGGACTTCATCGCGTACTGCAGAGTGGTGCCGTTCAGGTCAACTTGAATCATGTTACGGCGAGCAGCTTCCATTGCCTTCTGGATCGCAGCAGGCACTTCACGCGACTTGCCACGGCCGAAGCCAACACGCCCTTTACCATCACCAACCACGGTCAACGCGGTGAAAGTGAAGATACGGCCGCCTTTAACGGTTTTGGCTACGCGGTTAACTTGAACCAGCTTCTCGATGTAGCCTTCGTCGCGCTTTTGGTCGTTATTTGACATAACTTAGAACTCCAGCCCAGCTTCACGAGCAGCATCAGCCAGCGCTTTAACGCGGCCATGGTACTTGAAGCCAGAGCGGTCGAAAGCCACTTGCGATACGCCAGCGGCCTTAGCACGCGTAGCGACCAGCTGGCCAACCTTTGTGGCCGCGTCGATGTTGCCAGTGGCACCATCACGCAGTTCTTTATCCAAAGTCGAGGCACTTGCCAGGACTTTGTTGCCGTCGGCCGAGATGACCTGGGCGTAGATGTGCTGCGACGAGCGGAACACGCAGAGACGCACGACTTCGAGTTCGTGCATTTTCAGGCGTGCTTTGCGAGCGCGACGCAGTCGAGTAACTTTTTTGTCGGTCATTTGCTATGCCCTACTTCTTCTTGGCTTCTTTACGACGGACGACTTCGTCCGCGTAGCGCACACCTTTGCCTTTGTACGGCTCTGGTGGACGGAAGTCGCGGATCTCGGCGGCCACTTGACCTACCAGCTGCTTGTCGATGCCCTTGATCAGGATATCGGTCTGGCTAGGAGTCTCAGCGGTGATGCCTTCCGGCAGTTCGTAATCCACTGGGTGCGAGAAGCCAAGAGCCAGGTTCAGAACCTGACCTTTTGCTTGCGCTTTGTAACCAACACCGACCAGCTGGAGCTTGCGCTCGAAGCCTTGGCTTACGCCCTGGACCATGTTGTTTACCAACGCACGCGTGGTACCGGCCATTGCGCGAGTTTGTTGATCGCCATTGCGAGCAGCGAAACGCAGCTCACCAGCTTCCTCAACGATCTCAACGGACGAATGGATGTTCAGTTCAAGAGTGCCCTTGGCACCCTTCACCGAAAGCTGCTGGCCTGCGAATTTGACTTCGACACCGGCTGGCAGCTTAACGGGGTTCTTAGCGACGCGAGACATGCTTATCCCCCCTTAGAACACAGTGCAAAGAACTTCGCCGCCGACACCGGCAGCGCGCGCAGCACGATCAGTCATCACACCTTTGTTGGTGGAGACGATAGACACGCCAAGACCGCCACGAACTTTCGGCAGATCTTCAACGGACTTGTACTGACGCAGGCCTGGACGACTAACGCGCTTCACTTCTTCGATAACCGGACGGCCTTCGAAGTACTTCAGCGAGATGGACAGCGACGGCTTGGCGTCGGTGGTGATCTGAAAATCCGCGATGTAACCTTCGTCCTTCAGGACTTTTGCTACAGCAGCCTTCAACGTGGAAGACGGCATGCTTACGACAGACTTTTCAGCCATCTGGGCATTACGGATTCGAGTTAGCATGTCCGCTAACGGGTCCTGCATACTCATGGGCTAGACGCTCCTAATACAAAAAAATTAGCCTTGCGGCTACTACTTGTCGCCGAGAACTTCCGGGCAGAAAAACACGGGCTCAGGCGAGCCGGTCATTCTAGACACACCCCAGAAATGAATCAAGCCCCAAAAGGGGCTTGATTCAGATTCAAGGCCACCGATGGTCAGGTTCTTGCGAACCCGAACATCGAGACTTTGACAACTGTTACCAGCTGGCTTTAACCAGACCTGGTACGTCACCACGCATTGCAGCTTGACGCAGCATGTTACGGCCGAGGCCGAACTTGCGGTACACGCCGTGCGGACGACCAGTCAGGCGGCAACGGTTACGCATGCGCGAAGCGCTTGCGTCACGTGGTTGCTTCTGCAGAGCTACGGTAGCTTCCCAACGCGCTTCTGGACTTGCGTTCAGATCGACGATGATAGCTTTCAGCGCTGCACGCTTGGTGGCGTACTTGGCAACGGTGAGCTGACGCTTCAGCTCACGGTTCTTCATGCTCTTCTTGGCCATTTTCCTACTCCAATCAGTTGCGGAACGGGAATTTGAAAGCACGCAGCAGAGCGCGGCCTTCATCATCGTTCTTGGCAGTGGTGGTCAGGGTAATGTCCAGACCGCGGAGAGCATCGATCTTGTCGTAGTCGATTTCCGGGAAGATGATCTGCTCTTTCACGCCCATGCTGTAGTTGCCACGACCATCGAAGGACTTGGCATTCAGGCCGCGGAAGTCGCGAACCCGAGGCAGGGAGATCGACAGCAGACGATCCAGGAACTCGTACATACGCTCACGGCGCAGGGTCACTTTGACGCCGATCGGCCATCCTTCGCGGACTTTAAAGCCAGCGATGGATTTACGAGCGTAGGTCACAACGACTTTCTGGCCGGTGATCTTTTCCAGGTCAGCAACAGCGTGCTCGATGACTTTTTTGTCGCCGATCGCTTCGCCCAGACCCATGTTCAGGGTGATTTTGGTAACGCGCGGAACTTCCATCACGTTCGAAAGCTTAAGTTCTTCCTTAAGTTTCGGAGCGATTTCCTTCCGGTAAATCTCTTTTAGTCGTGCCATGGTCTTCTACCTAGCAGTGTTCAAGCATCAACCGCTTTTTGGGTCGACTTGAAGACACGAATTTTCTTACCGTCTTCTACTTTGAAACCAACGCGGTCAGCCTTGTTGGTTTCGCCGTTGAAGATGGCGACGTTGGAAGCGTGCAGTGGCGCTTCTTTCTCGACGATACCGCCCTGTACGCCCGACATCGGGTTAGGCTTGGTATGACGCTTGACCAGGTTCAGACCACCAACAACCAGACGGTTGTCAGCAAGAACCTTCAGCACCTTACCGCGCTTACCTTTGTCTTTGCCGGCGATCACGATGATCTCGTCGTCACGACGAATCTTTTGCATGTCGGATCTCCTTACAGCACTTCTGGGGCGAGCGAGACGATCTTCATGAACTTCTCAGTACGAAGTTCACGGGTCACTGGCCCAAAGATACGGGTGCCGATCGGCTCTTGCTTGTTGTTCAGAAGAACAGCAGCGTTGCCATCAAAGCGGATAATGGAGCCATCAGCACGACGTACGCCGTGACGAGTGCGGACTACAACAGCAGTCATCACTTGGCCTTTTTTCACTTTACCGCGAGGAATTGCTTCCTTCACGGTAACTTTGATGATGTCACCGATACCAGCGTAACGACGATGGGAGCCACCCAGCACCTTGATGCACATAACACGGCGAGCGCCGCTGTTATCGGCCACATCGAGCATGGATTGAGTCTGAATCATATAATTTCTCCGACCCCTAGCCCTTAGACTTCCACAGCGCGTTCGAGAACATCAACCAGCGCCCAAGACTTGGTCTTGGCCATCGGACGAGTTTCACGAATAGTGACTTTGTCGCCGATGTGGCACTGATTGGTTTCGTCGTGCGCGTGCAGCTTAGTCGAACGCTTAACGTATTTACCGTAGATCGGGTGCTTTACGCGACGCTCGATCAGAACGGTGATGGTTTTGTCCATCTTGTCGCTGACAACACGGCCAGTCAGCGTACGGACAGTTTTTTCGGCTTCAGCCATGATCACTTACCTGCCTGCTGGTTGAGCACAGTCTTCACGCGAGCGATGTCACGCTTAACTTGCGAGAGCAGATGAGACTGCCCCAACTGGCCAGTTGCTTTCTGCATGCGCAGATTGAACTGGTCGCGCAGCAAGCCGAGCAGTTGCTCGTTCAGCTGCTGTGCGGATTTTTCACGAAGTTCATTCGCTTTCATCACATCACCGTCCGTTTAACAAAGGAGGTGGCGAGCGGCAGCTTTGCAGCAGCCAGGGCGAAAGCCTCACGCGCCAGCTCTTCAGAAACACCCTCGATTTCATACAGGACTTTGCCTGGCTGAATCTGGGCAACCCAGTACTCCACGTTACCCTTACCTTTACCCATACGAACCTCGAGAGGTTTCTTGGAAATCGGCTTGTCCGGGAATACACGGATCCAGATCTTGCCGCCACGTTTTACGTGACGGGTCAGAGCACGACGCGCTGACTCGATCTGACGAGCGGTGAGACGACCACGAGCAACAGACTTCAGCGCGAACTCGCCGAAGCTGACTTTGCTACCGCGCAGTGCCAGACCACGGTTGTGGCCGGTCATCTGCTTGCGGAACTTCGTACGCTTTGGTTGCAACATTTGGCGTACCCCTTACTTAGCAGCTTTTTTACGAGGCGCTGGTGCTTGTGGTTTCAGTTCTTCTTGGCGACCACCAATAACTTCGCCTTTGAAGATCCAAACCTTTACACCGATCACACCGTAAGTGGTGTGAGCTTCGTAGTTGGCATAGTCGATGTCGGCACGCAGGGTGTGCAGTGGCACACGACCTTCGCGATACCATTCAGTACGTGCGATTTCAGCACCGCCGAGACGACCGCTCACTTGGATTTTGATGCCTTTGGCACCAATGCGCATGGCGTTCTGTACAGCGCGCTTCATAGCGCGACGGAACATTACACGACGCTCCAGCTGCTGAGCTACGCTCTGCGCAACCAGCATACCGTCGAGCTCCGGCTTGCGGATCTCTTCGATATTGATGTGCACAGGCACACCCATTTGCTTGGTCAGGTCCTGACGCAGTTTCTCAACATCTTCACCTTTCTTCCCGATAACGATACCTGGACGAGCGGTGTGGATGGTGATGCGTGCAGTTTGGGCCGGACGATGGATATCGATACGGCTTACGGACGCGCTTTTTAGTTTGTCTTGGAGATACTCACGCACTTTCAGATCTGCGAACAAGTAGTCCGCATAAGTCCGACCGTCTGCGTACCAGACGGAGGTGTGCTCCTTGACGATTCCCAGGCGAATGCCAATGGGATGTACTTTCTGACCCATCTCTTCGACTCCGTTACTTGTCAGCAACCTTGACAGTGATATGGCAAGACCGCTTGACGATGCGATCAGCACGGCCTTTGGCACGTGGCATGATGCGCTTCAGCGAACGCCCTTCGTTGACGAAAACGGTGCTGACCTTCAGGTCATCAACGTCTGCGCCTTCGTTATGCTCGGCGTTGGCTACGGCCGACTCCAGCACTTTCTTCATGATCTCGGCGGCTTTCTTACTGCTGAAAGCCAACAGGTTGAGCGCTTCGCCCACCTTCTTCCCGCGGATCTGGTCGGCGACCAAGCGGGCTTTCTGGGCGGAGATTCGAGCGCCCGACAACTTAGCGGCTACTTCCATTTCCTTACCCCTTAACGCTTGGCTTTCTTGTCAGCCACGTGCCCGCGATAGTTGCGGGTACCGGCGAACTCGCCCAGTTTGTGGCCGACCATGTCTTCGTTAACGAGAACTGGGACGTGCTGACGACCGTTGTGTACTGCGATGGTCAGACCGACCATTTGTGGCAGGATCATCGAACGACGCGACCAGGTTTTAATTGGTTTGCGATCGTTCTTTTCCGCCGCCACTTCGATCTTCTTCAGTAGGTGAAGATCAATAAAAGGACCTTTTTTCAGAGAACGTGGCACTGTCGTATCCCTCTATTTACTTGCGACGACGGACGATCATTTTGTCGGTACGCTTATTACCACGAGTCTTCGCGCCCTTAGTCGGGAAGCCCCATGGCGATACCGGATGACGACCACCAGAGGTACGACCTTCACCACCACCATGTGGGTGGTCAACCGGGTTCATGGCAACACCACGAACGGTTGGGCGAACGCCACGCCAGCGTTTGGCACCAGCTTTACCCAGCGAACGCAGGCTGTGCTCGGAGTTCGAGACTTCACCCAGGGTCGCACGGCATTCAGCCAGGACTTTACGCATTTCACCGGAACGCAGACGCAGGGTCACGTAGACACCTTCACGAGCGATCAACTGAGCCGAAGCACCAGCGGAACGAGCGATCTGTGCACCTTTACCTGGCTTCAATTCGATGCCGTGTACGGTAGAACCGACTGGAATGTTGCGCAGTTGCAGAGCGTTGCCTGGCTTGATTGGAGCCAGAGCGCCTGCGATCAGCTGGTCGCCAGCACTCACGCCTTTAGGGGCGATGATGTAGCGACGCTCGCCGTCTGCGTAGCACAGCAGTGCGATGTGAGCAGTACGGTTTGGATCGTATTCGATACGCTCGACAGTGGCGACGATGCCATCTTTGTCGTTGCGACGGAAATCGACCATACGGTAATGCTGCTTATGACCACCACCGATGTGACGAGTGGTAATACGGCCATTGTTGTTACGACCACCAGACTTCGATTTTTTCTCGAGCAGCGGTGCGTGAGGAGCGCCTTTATGCAGCTCCTGGTTGACCACCTTGACCACAAAACGGCGGCCAGGGGAAGTCGGTTTGCATTTAACGATTGCCATGATGCACCCCTTCCTTACTCAGCACTGCTGCTGAAATCGAGATCTTGGCCTGGCTGAAGGGAGATAACTGCCTTCTTCCAGTCATTACGCTTGCCCAGACCGCGAGCAGTGCGCTTGCTCTTACCCAGAACGTTCAGGGTAGTGACGCGCTCTACTTTCACGCTGAACAGGCTTTCGACGGCCTTCTTGATTTCCAGCTTGGTTGCATCAGTAGCAACCTTGAAAACGAACTGGCCTTTCTTGTCTGCCAGAACCGTAGCCTTCTCGGAAACGTGCGGGCCAAGCAGAACTTTAAATACGCGTTCCTGGTTCATCCCAGCAGCTCCTCGAATTTCTTCACGGCCGACACGGTGATCAACACCTTGTCGTATGCGATCAGACTAACTGGATCGGAACCTTGCACGTCACGTACATCTACGTGCGGCAGGTTGCGAGCAGCCAGGTACAGGTTCTGATCAACAGCGTCCGACACGATCAGAACGTCGGTCAGGCTCATGTTGTTCAGTTTGCCCAGCAGATCTTTGGTTTTCGGAGTTTCAACAGCGAAATCCTGAACCACGACCAGACGATCAGTACGCACCAGCTCAGCAAGGATGGAACGCATTGCTGCGCGATACATCTTCTTGTTCAGCTTCTGGGAGTGATCCTGTGGACGAGCTGCGAAAGTGGTACCGCCGCCACGCCAGATTGGGCTACGGATAGTACCGGCACGAGCACGGCCAGTACCTTTCTGACGCCATGGGCGCTTGCCGCCACCACGAACGTCGGAACGGGTCTTCTGCTGCTTGCTACCTTGACGGCCGCCGGCCATGTAGGCCACGACTGCTTGGTGAACCAGCGTCTCGTTGAATTCGCCGCCAAATGTCAGTTCGGAAACTTCGATCGCTTGAGCGTCATTTACATTTAATTGCATGTCAGCTTCCCCTTAACCGCGAGCCTTGGCTGCTGGACGTACAACCAGGTTGCCGCCAGTAGCGCCAGGAACAGCACCCTTGACCAACAACAGATTGCGTTCAGCGTCCACGCGCACTACTTCCAGGGACTGCACGGTCACGCGCTCAGCGCCCATATGACCGGACATTTTTTTGCCCTTGAATACACGACCAGGAGTCTGGCACTGGCCGATAGAGCCTGGGACGCGGTGGGATACGGAGTTACCGTGGGTGTTATCTTGCCCGCGGAAATTCCAACGCTTGATCGTACCCTGGAAGCCTTTACCCTTGGACTGACCGGTTACATCAACCAGTTGACCAGCGGCGAAGATTTCAGCGTTGATCAGATCGCCAGCCTGGTACTCGCCTTCTTCAAGGCGGAATTCCATGGTGGTGCGACCAGCGGCAACGTTCGCTTTAGCGAAGTGGCCAGCCTGAGCTGCTGTTACACGCGAAGCGCGACGCTCGCCGACAGTGACTTGCACTGCACGATAGCCATCGGTCTCTTCAGTTTTGAACTGGGTGACGCGATTCGGCTCGATCTCAATGACCGTGACCGGAATGGAGACACCTTCTTCGGTGAAAATACGGGTCATACCGCATTTACGACCGACTACACCAATAGTCATGTTGTAAACCTCATGAGTGTACGGGGCTTTCACCCGCTATGGCCGCCCATTTCAGAGCGTTACACGACCAAGACCGAGTCTTAGCCGAGGCTGATCTGCACTTCCACACCGGCCGCAAGATCAAGCTTCATCAGCGCGTCAACGGTTTTATCCGTTGGCTGGACGATGTCCAGAACACGCTTATGAGTGCGGATCTCGTACTGGTCACGCGCGTCTTTGTTGACGTGCGGGGAAACCAGAACGGTGAACCGCTCTTTACGGGTAGGCAGTGGAATTGGACCACGCACTTGAGCACCAGTACGTTTCGCGGTTTCCACGATTTCCTGGGTTGATTGGTCGATCAGGCGATGGTCAAAAGCCTTCAACCTGATACGGATTTGCTGATTTTGCATTGGATTTCAGACTCCGGCTGCTATTCCCACCGGGCGCAATACGCCCGTTAAAAGGAGGCGCAATTCTATAGACGCCCCCGATAGGTGTCAACCCAATAAAAAAGCCCCCGCTGAGCGGGGGCTTTTTCAATCCATCAAGCTGACTTTAAAAGTCTTACTCGATGATTTTGGCTACGACGCCAGCGCCGACGGTACGACCGCCTTCACGGATAGCGAAACGCAGACCATCTTCCATCGCGATGGTTTTGATCAGGGTAACAGTCATCTGAATGTTGTCACCTGGCATTACCATTTCAACGCCTTCTGGCAGCTCGCAGTTACCAGTCACGTCAGTAGTACGGAAGTAGAACTGTGGACGGTAGCCTTTGAAGAAAGGAGTGTGACGACCGCCTTCTTCCTTGCTCAGAACGTAAACTTCTGCGGTGAACTTGGTGTGCGGCTTGACCGAACCTGGCTTGACCAGAACCTG